>NZ_JBIAZA010000001.1:0-557115 GCF_042898655.1 Streptosporangium sp. NPDC000396 | reverse complement strand
AACCTGCCCGATGCCACGGCCACGCTGTTCGGGATGACGCTGGGGTCGACGACCCGGCCGGCCCTGGCGCGCGCGGCGATCGAGGGCATGTTGTGCGGTCTGGCCGACGGTCTTGAAGCGGTGCGCGGGCAGGGTGTCGAGACCGACCGGGTGTTGTTGATCGGCGGGGCGGCGCAGAACGCCGCGGTGCAGAAGATCGCCGCCCAGACGTTCGAGCCGCCGGTGATCATTCCGCTGCCCGGCGAGTATGTCGCGGACGGGGCGGCGGCCCAGGCGGCATGGGCGCTGACGGGGGCGCGGCCGTGTTGGCCGCTGTCCGTCGCGGCCGAGCCGGTGCCCGACTACCGGCCCGTCATCCGGGAGCAGTACGCCCGGTACGCGGCCGTGAACTGACGACGGTCGAGACGGTCCCGAACAGGCCCGCGAACAGGCCCGCGAACAGATCCGTGAAACGGCCCGCGCCGCACGCTCACGCGTGCGTTCCGTGCCCGGTGAGCTCTCGTACCGTCGCACGGGCGCCCTCGGTGTGCAGCGATTCGAGCGCGTGCAGATACGGCTCGACGAACCGCTTGTCGTCGGCGAGGTCGCCGAAGAGCTCCCGGTCCTCGATGAAGGCCGTGGGGTGCTCGCGCTGTTTTCTCGCGGCCGCCGTCAACCGGTCCTTCAGCCGGTCGACGACCTCGATCGGTTCACCGGATTCGTCGACCCCTTCGGCGTAGCGCGCCCAGCTGGCCACCACGGAGGCCGCGCGGGTGACCTCGCCGCCACGGGCCAGTTGCTCGCGCACGACGGGAAGCAGCCATTTCGGGATCCGGTCCGAGGACTCGGCGCACAGTCTCGCGAGCGTGTCCCGCACCTCGGGGTTGGAGAACCGCTCGATGAGGGTTCGCTTGTAGACGTCCAGGTCGATGCCGGGCACCGGCCGGAGCGTCGGTGTGGCCTCAAGATTCATGTAGTCGAGAAGGAACGTCGCGATCGCGGCGTCGGTGGTCGCCTCGTGGGCGTACCGGTACCCGCTGAGGTAGCCGAAGTAGCAGAGCGCCTGGTGGCTGGCGTTCAGCAGGCGCAGCTTCATCAACTCGTACGGCTCCACGTCCGCGACGATCTGAACCCCGGCCTCCTCGAAGGGGGGACGTCCGCTGGAGAAGTGCTCCTCAAGAACCCATTGCGTGAACGGCTCGCAGACGACGGGCCAGGCGTCGTCGACGCCGAACTGCTGAGCCACCGCCTGGCGGTCCTGGTCCGTGGTGACGGGGGTGATGCGATCGACCATGGAGTTGGGGAAGGCGACGGTGTCTTCGATCCAGGCGGCGAGATCGGGGTCGGCGAGCCGGGCGAACGCCGTGAAGGTGCGGTGTGCGACGTCCCCGTTCCCCTGGATGTTGTCGCACGACATGACGGTGAACGGGGTGACCCCCCGGTCGCGCCGGCGGCGCAGGGCCTCGGTGACGAGCCCGAACGCCGTGGCCGGGGTCGCGCCGGGCTCCAGGTCCGCGCGGATCGCGGGAGCCTCCGCGTCGAACTCCCCGGTGACGGGATGGATGTTGTAGCCGCCCTCGGTGACCGTGAGCGACACGATCCGTATCGCGGGGTCGGCCATCTTCTCGATGACCGCCTCCGGGGCGTCGGGCGCGAAGAGATATTCGGTGATCGACCCGATGACGCGGGCCTCGCGTGTTCCGTCGGGATGTTTCACCACGAGTGTGTAGAGGCCGTTCTGCGCGATCAGCGCGTCGCGCATTCGCGCGTCACCCGGAAGGACCCCGGCACCGCAGATCGCCCAGTCGTGCGCCTTTCCCTCGTCCATCAGCCGATCGAGATACATCGCCTCGTGCGCGCGGTGGAATCCGCCCACCCCGAAATGGACGATGCCGACCGTGAGCTTCGATCGGTCATAGGAGGGGGTCGCCACGTCCTCAGGAAGGGTTCCCACGGTCTTCTGCGTCAGCGCGGTCACTGCCATCAACCCTTTTCAGCGGCATCCCTGGCTTCGTCTCTACGCCCAGCATGACTGACTTCAACGGCCTCGGACTTTAAAGTTCCGGCAGGACATCCCCTCCCGGCGGTCAGCGTCGTGGTTCGTTGTGAAAACGACTTCCAGGGCCGGGTAGATAGATCGACGACGGTGGGTCCTCTCGCTTCCTGATTCGTGAGCCGGTGGCTCGTCGAATCGATCCCCCGCGCCCGGAGGCGGACCGGCGCGGGCGCGTCGGCGGTCACCGGCATGGGTCCGAAGCCGCGTTCGGGGGAGGGTGTTCGCATGTGTTCGAAAAAATACGAAACGCGACGGTTGCGTATCGAAACGGTAGGCGATACGGTTATGTTTCGAAACTTTGCCGTATCGAAAACGGATCCCCCATGCAGCAACAACTTGATCACCAGCTTGGCCACCCCCGGCGGTGGAAGATCCTGGGAGTGCTGGTGTTCAGCCTCCTGGTGGTCGTGCTCGACAACACGATCCTCAACGTGGCGCTGAAGACGATCGCCGACCCGGTGGAGGGACTGGGCGCCAGCCAGAGCGAGATGGAGTGGGCGATCAACTCCTACACGCTCGTCTTCGCCGGTCTGCTGTTCACCTTCGGGGTGATCGGCGACCGCACCGGCCGCAAGCGCATGCTCACCATCGGCATGGTGGTCTTCGGCCTGGCCTCCCTGGCCAGCGCCTATGCCCAGGACCCCACGCAGCTGATCGTCGCCCGTGCCTTCATGGGAATCGGCGGTGCCGCGATCATGCCGGCCACGCTGGCGATCATCTCCAACGTCTTCCCCCCGCAGGAGCGCGGCAAGGCGATCGGCATCTGGGCCGGCGGCGTCGGCCTCGCGGTGGCGATCGGCCCGATCACCGGCGGCCTGCTCATCGAGAACTACTGGTGGGGTTCGGTCTTCCTGGTCAACCTGCCGATCGTGCTGATCAGCATGGTGCTCATCACGCTGGTCGTGCCCGAGTCGTGTGACCCCAAGCCGTCCAGGCTGGACCCGGTCGGTGTGATCCTGTCCATCGTCGGTCTCGTCGCCATCACCTACGGCATCATCCGGGGCGGCGAGCTGGCCACGATCGCCAGCGCCGAGGTCCTGATCCCGTCGATCCTCGGCGTGGCCGTGCTGGCGACCTTCGTCTGGTACGAGCGCCGCATCGACCACCCGGCCTTCGACGTCCGCTACTTCACCGACGTCCGCTTCGCCACCGCGGTCGGCATGGTCGGCATCGCGTTCTTCGCGATGATGGGCGGAATGTTCTTCCTGGTCTTCTACCTGCAGATCGTGCTGGGCTTCAGCCCGTTGCAGGCGGGCGCGCTGATGATCCCGTTCGCCGCCGCACAGATGATCTTCGCGCCGCTCAGCCAGCAGCTGGCCAAGCGCTTCGGCGGCAAGCTGACCGCCACCCTCAGCATGGTCATCGTGGCCGGCGCACTGGCCTCCTACGCGCTGATGGACCAGAACACCTCGGTCGTGTTGATCGAGATCGTCTTCTTCGTCCAGGGCGGGGCGATGGCCAACATCATGACGCCGGCGACCACCACGATCATGGATTCGCTGCCCCGGGAGAAGGCCGGAGTCGGCTCGGCCATGAGCAACACCGTCCGCCAGGTCGCGGGCGCGCTCGGCGTGGCCCTGCTCGGCTCGCTGCTCTCCGCGACCTACCGCGACGAGATCGCCTCCGCCCTGACCGGTCTGCCGGAGAATCTCAGGCACGTGGCGGGCGAATCCCTGACCGGCACGCTCGGCGTGGCCCAGGGCCTCGGCCAGCGCGGCGCGGCGCTGATCGCGCCCGCGAAGCAGGCCTTCCTGGACGGCATGCACGTCACGGCCCTGGTCTCGGCCGCGATCGCACTGCTCGGCGCCCTGATGGTCCTCAGGTGGCTGCCGGGGAAGGGCGTCCCGGCCCCCTCCGTCCAACACACGAGTAACGACAAGGAACCGGCAGTAGTGTAGATAAACGATGACCACGACGACTGAAGAGACGCAGGCGGCCCGCCCGGCGGGCCGCCCCCGCAGTGCCAGGGCAGAGAAAGCGATCATTGACGCGACCCTCGACCTGATAGGCGAGGGCATGAGCCTGGCCGAGCTGTCGATCGAGGCGATCGCCGCCCGGGCGGGGGTCGGCAAGACCACGATCTACCGGCGCTGGTCCAACAAAGAGGACCTGGTCGTCGACGCGATGGCGCAGCTCAAGACCCCTCTCCCCGAGCTGCGGGGCCGATCGGTCCGCGAGGATCTCACCGCCTACCTCGAAGTCGTCCGGCGCGACGCGTGCGACGCGCGCAGCCGGTGCGTGATGAACATCGCGATGAACGACGCCGAGCGGCATCCGCGCCTGGTGGAACGGATCCACCAGGCGGCGATCGAGCCGCGCAGGGCCGCGCTGACCGCCCTGCTGCAGCGAGGCGTCGCGGCGGGGGAGCTCAGGGCGGATCTCGACCTTTCGATCACCATGGCGTCGCTGGTCGGCACCATGATGTGGTACACCCGGACGACGGCGGGCTACCAGGAGGGCGAGCTTCCCGACGATCTCGCCGAGCGCGTGGTCGACCAGCTCCTGGCCGGACTCACCCCGCGCTGAGATCTGGGAGTCCACTGTGCCCGGCGCGGCCGTAAAGGGCCGCCGCCCTCACGTGGGACAGGCGGCGGCCCGGCTCAACCGGTCACGGTGTCCTGAGCGGAGGCTGCCCCTGCCCCTCGGGCACCACATGCGCATCGGGGCCCGGAAACACCATTGTTTCGTGCTCGGCGTTCTCCCAATGCACCATGTACGGCGGGGAGCCATCCTCGTGGAGCAGTTCCACGATCACGCCGACCCGCCGGGTCTCACCGTGCCGGGTGCCCTCGACGATCAGCCTGTCTCCTACCGCTGCCTTCATTCTGAGTCCCCCTCGTTTCGATAGCGATGGGCTGCGGGCCGCCGGGGGGATCGCCCTGCGCGGTCAGGGCGGCGAGCAACCATGCCGGAGAGGACGTGGCCACCAACCGCCCGTCCGGTCGCCGGCGACCGACCCCGATGGCCGCCGTCGGCACCTTCTCCGGTGATACCCACTGGGAGTCGGCTCTCACCGTGGGACGGGGTGCTCCGAGCCGCTGTTCCGCCCGTGATCTCGGCTGCCGGCGGCACCCCGCCGGTGGTGGCTCCTCAGAGACGTGCGCCGGTTCTCACGTGGTCTTCTCGCGCCAGTGGTTGGTGATGGGCAGGCGGCGGTCGCGGCCGAAGTTCTTGGGAGTGATCTTGGGGCCGGGAGGATACTGCCGGCGCTTGTATTCGGCCAGGTCGACCAGGCGGATGATGCGGGCGACCAGGGCCGGGTCGTGGCCGGCGGCGATCAGCTCGGCCGAGCCCATGTCCCCCTCGATGTAGTCCTCCAGAAGGCGGTCCAGCACGTCGTACTCCGGCAGGGAGTCGGTGTCGCGCTGGTCGGGCCGGAGCTCCGCGCTGGGCTCCTTCTCGATGGAGTTCTCCGGGATCGGCGGCGTCGCGAAGCCGTACAGGAACTCGCTCGACGTGCCCGCCTGGGCGTTGCGCCAGCGCGACAGCTTCCAGACCTGGGTCTTGAGCACGTCCTTGATGGGCGCGAAACCGCCCGCGGAGTCGCCGTAGAGGGTGGAGTAGCCGGTGGCCAGCTCACTCTTGTTGCCGGTCGTCAGCACCAGGTGGCCGTGCTGGTTGGACAGGCCCATCAGGATCATGCCGCGCACCCGGGCCTGGAGGTTCTCCGCGGCCAGGCCGGATAGCTCGATCTCCTTCTCGAAGCTGTCGACGATGTCGGCGATCGGCACGACCTGGGCGTTGACTCCCTGCCGCTGCACCAGCTCCCGTGCGTCCTCCAGGGAGTGCTCGGAGGAGTAGCGCGAGGGCATCATCACCACGTGGACCCGGTCGGGACCGATAGCGTCGGAGGCGATCGTGGCGGTCAGCGCCGAGTCGATCCCGCCGGACAGGCCCAGGATGACCGACTGGAAGCCGTTCTTGGTGACATAGTCGCGGACCGCGAGCACCAGTGCCGAGTAGACCTCGGCGGTGTCGTCGAGGTGCGGGGCGATCGAGGGGGGCTCCGGCGCGTAGGGCTCGACGGGGAAGGCCGACAGCTCCAGCCGCTCCACCGTGATCACGGTCCCGTCCCCGGCGTCCACCTGGAACGTCCCGAGACCGCCATACCTCGCCTCGGGCAGTTCGAGATCCGTGACCAGCAGCTCCTCGGCGAACTGCGAGGCGCGCGCGACCAGCTCGCCGGAGGCGGAGACGATGATCGAGTCACCGTCGAAGACCAGCTCGTCCTGCCCGCCCACCTGGTTGGCGTAGGCGAGGGCGCAGCCCGCCTCCCGCGCCCGGCGGGAGACGAGCGCGAGCCGCACGTCGTCCTTCTCCTTCTCGTACGGCGAGGCGTTCGGGACCACCAGCAGCCCGGCTCCGGCCTCGGCCACCACCGCGACCGGCCCGCCCTCCTGCCACAGGTCCTCGCAGACCGCGATCGCCACGTCGACCCCGTGCAACCGGAAGATCGGCAGCCGGTCTCCGCGCACGAAATAGCGGTATTCGTCGAAGACGCCGTAGTTGGGCAGGTGGTGCTTGGCGGTCTTGGTGACCACCTCGCCCCGGTGGAGCAGCGCGGCCGCGTCGAGCGGGGCGCCCTTGGGCTGCCCGACGCGCGGCGCCAGGTTCGCCCGGTCCACGTAGCCCACGACCACGGGAATCTCGCCCAGCCCCTCGTCGGCCAGCCGCCGGGCGAGGGTTTCGACCGAGGCGATCGAGGCCTCCACGAACGAGGCGCGCAGCACCAGGTCCTCGACCGGGTAACCGGTCAGGAACATCTCGGTGAAGACCACCAGGTGCGCGCCGCGGCCGGCGGCGCGCCGGGTCCACTCGACGAGCTTGTCGGCGTTGGCCGCCAGATCGCCGACCACGGCGTTGGTCTGAGCCAGGGCGATACGGAGTTGAGCCACGTCCTCCACCTTATTGCCGGATGATTGCCGGCCGCCTCCGGGATCCCGGGAACACGACCCGGTACCGCACCGGGCGGTGCCGCCTCGCCGACCGCCTCGTGGCGAGGGTCACGCCAGGCCGGCCGGAACCGGCAGGACGGCCTCCACCACCGTGCCGCCGCCCGGCGCCGCGCCGATCACGCATGTCCCGCCGAGTTCGGCGGCGCGCTCGCGCATCGACAGCAGGCCGACGCCGGAACGCGGTCCGGAGGGCAGGCCGCGCCCGTCGTCCTGGACGCGGACCACCAGCGAATCGCCACGCCGCAGCGAGACCACCGCGGAGCGGGCCCCCGCGTGCTTGCGGATGTTGGTGAGCCCCTCCTGCACGATCCGGTAGGCGGCCACCTCGGCCGCCGCGGGCAGGTCGGACAGGTCTCCCTCGGTCTCCACGGCCACCCGCGGCTCACCCTCGGCCGCCAGGGCCCGTACGGCTCCCGCCAGGCCGAGCTCGTCCAGGGTGGGCGGGCGCAGGCCGTACACCAGCTCCCTGATCTCCTGGCTGACCGAATCCATGCCGTCGCGCAGCTCGGCCAGGAGCCGGTCGGCGGAGTCGGGGGCGGCGCGCAGGCTGAACCTGGCCATGTTGATCGACATCGCCATGTCGGTCAGCGCGTGGCCGAGCCCGTCGTGGAGGTCCCGGCGGAGCCTGCGGCGCTCCTCCTCGCGGGCGGTGAGGATGCGTTCGCGCGAGTGTTGCAGGTCGGCGGTCATGCGTACGGCGTGCACCACATCCGCCATGTACGGCATGACCACGGAGATCAGCCGGTCGTTGTGGGCGGCGGCGAACCTGCGGGGGCCGGGGCAGCCCAGGAGCAGCCGCCCGACCGGTTCCCCGTGCCAGACCAGCGGCACCGGGCGCGGCTCCGGGCCCGGCGAGCCGACCTCCACCCGCCTGGTCCCAGGGCCGTTCACCTCGACCGCCACGCCGGTGACGCTCAGGCAGTCGCGGATCACGGCGGCCACGGCGGCGAGCGCATTGGCGGGCTCGGCCTCGCGGACCTCCCGGGCCAGCCGGGCGGCCAGGGCGCGTGGATCGCCGTGCGTGCCGTACATGAGCCGGTCGACCCACAGGCGCAGCACACGGCGGAGCGGGTGGAAGATCACCCCGGCGAACAGCGCCGCGACCAGGCCGCCGATCCGGTCGTAGCCGGACAGGACCAGGCTGGCGATCGCGCCTGCCCCGAAGTAGACGACGCTGACCACGGCGATCATGCCGGCGGCCACGAAGGCACGGCTGACCAGGGTGTCGATGCCGTACAGCCGGTAGCGCAGCACGGAGAAGGCGATGGCGACCGGGATAAGCCCGGTCCAGATCGTGGCCGCCAGCGCCCAGTCCTTCCCGGCGAGCATGCAGGCGATATAGACGGCGAACGCGGTCAGCGGCCAGGCGATCTGGCGGCGCAGCACCGGATCGGCCCGGCGGAAGCGCAACGCCAGGGAGAGCAGCGACACGACCGCGAGACCCATGATCAGCGCCATCATGAGCTGCTGGGACTGCCTGCCGTAGGGTGCGAGCGCCTCGATCGCCAGCGGGTTCGGGATGATCCGGGGGAACAGGTAGCCGTCGAGGGGCGGCGTCGGGCGCACGATTATGCGGACGATCTCCACTACCATCAGCGTGCCCGCCGCGACCACCGCCGGGCGCCAGCGCCGGGAGGGCAGCCGCCCGTCGGGGGAGTACAGCGGGAGCAGGGTGGCCAGCAGGACGCCGCCCATGATCCAGCCGATCCCCGCGACATAGCGGTAGTAGCCGGCCGCCTCCATCGCGCCTTCGGCGCCGGAGCGGAGCATCATGCCGGTGGCGAAGATGTTGGTCGCGCAGCCGAGCCCGCCGACGCACATCAGCCACGCGGTGGGCGGGCGCGAGCGGTGGGCCAGCAGGAACGCGCCGACCAGCGGGAAGATCACGCCCGCGGTGAGATCGGGGGTGGCGGGCAGGTCCGGGCCCCACTCGGGCGGCAGGCTCCTGGTGATCACGAACCCGACGAGCGTGAGCGTGACCGAGACGGCGGCCACCGCGACGGCGGTGAGCCTGCGCGGCGAGGCCAGCAGGTCACGCAGGACGGCCCCGACCGGCCGGGGCGCGGCCACGGCGACCAGACCCAGGGCCTCGTCAGCCGTGTCCGCGTCCGGCTTGGACGCCCCGGAGGTCCCCCCGAGCGCATTCGGTACCGGTCCGGACGCCCTGGAGGTCGCTTCGGCCGCGTTCGGCACCGGTCCGGATGCCCCGGAGGTCGCTTCGGCCGCATTCGGGACCGGTCCGGGAGCGTTCGGGGTTTTCCCGGGCGCCTCCGTCGTCTCGGTCTCGGTGACCGCACCGCCATGGGACCGCGCCCGCATGAACAACGTCACCTGCCCATGTCACCCGGATTGACCAGCCCCGACTCGTACGCCGCGACAACGAGCTGGGCCCGGTCGAACAACCCGAGGTGGTCCAGGAGCTTGGTCACCGACTGCGCCACCGACCGCTCGGGGACCGCCAGGGTCGCCGAGATCTGCTGGTTGGTGAGCCCTCTGGCGATCAGCTTCATCAGGTCCAGCTCGGTGTCGCCGAGGCCGGCGAGCGCGGGCGGGGCCGAAGGGTCGGTGCGCCCGGCGAAGGCCGCGATCAGCCGGGTGGTGACGGCCGGGTCGATCAGCGCGTCACCGGCCTGCGCGGCGCGCATCGCGGTGATGAGCTGCTCGGGAGCCGAGGTCTTGAGCACGAAACCGCTCACCCCGGCCCTCAGTGCCGCGTAGAGGTTGTCGTCCGTGCCGAACGTGGTCATCATGACGACCTTCGGCGGGGACTCGTCGGCCAGGATCCGCCGGGCGGCGGTCAGGCCGTCCAGCCGGGGCATCTGGATGTCCATCAGCACCAGGTCGGGAGCGGTCTCGCGGACGGCCGCGATCGCCTGCTCGCCGTCCTCCGCCTCGGCGACGAGGTGGAAGCCCGGCTCGCTGTCCAGCACGACCCGCAGGCCGGTGCGGACCAGCGCCTGGTCGTCGGCCACGACGACGCGCAGGGCCGCCGGCTCGGCCACCCGCACGGAGACGGTCTCCCTCTCCTTGGGGCCCCTTTTCGCGGGCGCGTCCAGGTGGGGCGCCTGGACCAGCATGTCGGACTCCAGACGCTGGAGGGCGGCGCCGAGGTCGAGGCCCAGCTCGTCGCGGAGCATCGTCCTGGCACGGCGGAGCGCTCCCAGCGCGTCACCCTGCCGCCCGCTCCGGTAGAGCGCCAGCGCGAGCAGCCGCCAGGCCTCCTCCCGCAGCGGGTGGGCCGAGGCGTGCGCCTCCAGGTCGGCGACAAGGGCACCGGACTGCCCGAGCGCGAGGCCGGCGCCGGCGCGGCGCTCAAGCGCGATCAGCCGCAGCTCCTCCAGCCGGCCCGCCTCGGTCACCGCCCACGACAGGTCGGAGAACTCGGCCAGGGCGGGCCCCCGCCACAGTGCGAGGGCGCGATCCATGCGCTCCCACACCGCCGCGGGCTCGCCCTCCATCTTCACGGCGCTCTCGAACTCCCAGGAGTCCACCTGGTCGGAGGCCGCGCGCAGCGCGTATCCCGGCGGGGCGGAGACCAGCACCTCCGCCTCCTCCCGGGGCGCACGTCCGGGTTCCAGGGCGCGCCGCAGCCGGGAGACGTATCCCTGGATGGTGGACAGAGCCTGGGCAGGGGGCTCGCCCGGCCACAGCTCGTCGATGAGCATGCTCACGGGGACGGCACGGCCGCCCGCCACGAGGAGCCGGGCCAGCACTGCCATCTGACGTTGCCCGCCGAGGTCGAGCACCACGTCGCCGTGGCGTGCCTGGAACGGTCCTAGGGCGCGAAATGTCAGCATTGCAGGCGCAAGCGTAGAACGACCTGGTCCAACGTCATATGGCAATTCCCACCATCGTTTGCATGCTGTAAGTAATCATTGGTAGTCAGGTCCCTACATTCAAGTTCAACGGCAGTACCGCTTCGACCACGGTCCCTCCCTCCGGGGGTGAGGTGATCACGCAGGTGCCGCCGAGTTCGGCCGCCCGCTCGCGCATCGAGGCCAGCCCGATCCCGGAACGCCGGTCGGACGGGATGCCCGCCCCGTCGTCGCTCACCCGGATGCCCAGGTGCTCGCCTCGCTCCAGGGAGATCCGCACGACCTCGGCCCTGGCGTGCTTGCGGACGTTGGTCAGCGCCTCCTGCGCGATGCGGTAGGCGGCCACCTCCGCGGCGGCCGGCAGCCCGGTCAGGTCGCCGCTCACCTCCACCGTGACGTCGGGCCCGGCCATCTCCGCCAGGGCTCCGGCCAGGCCGAGGTCGTCCAGGGCAGGTGGGCGCAGGCCGTACACCAGGTGCCTGATGTCGCTGGTCACGCTGTCCATGCCGGAACGCAGCTCGGTCAGCATGCGCTCGGCGGTCTCGGGGGAGACGCGCAGGGAGTACCGGGCCATGTTGATGGACATGGCCATGCCGCTGAGTGACTGGCCGAGGCCGTCGTGAAGGTCGCGGCGCAGGCGGCGGCGTTCCTCCTCGCGGGTGGTGATGATCCGCTCGCGGGACCGCCGCAGCGCGCCGACCAGCCGGACCGCGTGGGCGGCGTCCGCCACGTACGGCGTGAGCGTGGCGATGACCCGCTCGTTGTGCGCGGCCGGCAGGCGCCTGGCCCCCGGCGGGCCGATGAGCAGGCGGCCGACCGGCTCGCCGTGCCAGACGAGCTCGATGTCGCGGACCACCTCGTCCAGCTCGCCCGCCGTCGCCTCGGCGGGCCCCTCGTCCTGGAACCGCACGGCCACCCCGCTCACCGCCAGGCCCTCGCGCAGCACCTCCAGGGCGGCGATCAGCCCGCCCGCCGGGTCGGTCCGCTGCAGCCGCTGCTTGAGCTCCTCGGCGAGCGTCACCGGGTCGCCCTTGCTGCCGTAGAGCAGGCGGTCGGCGCCGCGCTGGAGCACCCGGCGGAGCGGGTGGAAGAACGCCCCGGCACAGAGCGCGGCGGACAGGCCGCCGATCCGGTCGACGTCGGACAGGAACAGGCTGGAGGCGGCGCCCACCACCATGTACATGCCGCCGATCACGCCCACCAGGCCCGCGCCGACCAGCGTCCGCGTGATGAGCGTGTCGATGCCGTAGAGCCGGTAGCGCAGCACCGCGACCGCGATCGCCGCGGGGATCAGCGGGATCGTGAAGGAGGCCAGCCACCAGATCGGGTCTCCCACCGCCCACGGGACGATCAGCCCGGCGAACGCGAGGAGCGGCCAGAGGATCTGGCGGCGCTCGGCCGGGCCCGCGCGGTGGAAACGCACCGCCAGCGAGAGGAAGGCCAGCCCCATCGCCCCGGCGGACAGCTGGTGCAGGATCTCCGTGGAGGCCGCCACGGGTGGCCATACTTCGAGAACGGTGAGCAGCGACCGCAGGCCGTCCAGGACGAGCGCCAGTACGGCGAAGACCACCAGCGGGCGCCACCGGGGCGAGGGCAGGCGGCCGGTCGGATACAGCAGGGGCAGCAACACCCCCAGCAGGAGTGCCGCGACGACCCAGCTCTGGCCGACGATCACCCACAGGGCCTTGGGCGCGCCCGGCGCGTAGGGGGAGGGGGCGTGCAACCGGGCGATGTTGGCCGTCAGGATGTTGACGGCGCAGGCCAGCCCGCCGAGCGTCAGCAGCCAGCCGATGATCAGGCGTGGCCGGTTGAAGATCAGCAGTGCCCCGAAGACCGGGAACGCCGTGCCGGCCACGTCCTCGGGCGCGAACGGCAGCGGCGTGTAGGAGGGCTGTGGCAACTGCGCCGTGACCCAGATGTTGACGCATTCCATGGCGATGGACACGGCGGCGACGAACACCGCCGCGACCTGCGCCCGAACGGGCGTCATCATCGGGAACACCCGGCTCAGCCCGCGCATCGTCCCGGCCCTTCTATTTCGTGATTAGAGGGACCTTAACGGGCGCGAACAACAATCCAATCAACAAGCGCTCAACGCGGCCTCTACGCCGTGCGTCGGCGCAGTGCCGGGCCGATCGCGAGCAGGCCGGCGGTGGCCACCAGGTTGACGCCGCCGATGGTCAGCCAGAGCGCGGCGGGGCTCACGTCGAGCAGCCGGGTGCCGAGCAGCGGGGCGAGCATGGCCCCGCCCGACACGGCGAAACCGTACAGGCCGGCGTAGCGGCCGCGCAGGTGGGGCGGGGCGAGCGCGGCCACGATCGCACCCGGGATACCCGCGGTGACGATCTCGCCCAGCGTCCAGAGGACCACGGTGACCGCGTATCCGGCGACGCTTGAGACGAAGGCCGTCAGCGCGAAGCCCGCGCCGACGATCGCCACCCCGGCGGCGAGCACGGTGCTGTGGTCGCGCCTGCCGAACCAGTCGCCGGTCAGCGGCTGGACGAGCACGATCAGGACGCCGTTGACGGCTATCACCAGGCCGTAGTCGACGGTGGAGAACCCCGCGTGGGTCATCGCCACCGGCAGGGTGGTGAAGGCCTGGATGTAGACCACGCTGGAGATGAGGGTGATCACGCTGAAGGCGATCATCAGCCGGTCCCGCAACAGGCCGGTGAAGCCGCCATGCTCCGGCCCGCCCGGCTCGCCGCGCTCGGGCGTCGTCTCCGGCACCGCCCGCCACACCAGCAGGCCGAAGACCAGCGAGGTGACGGCGTTGATCCCGAACATCCAGCCGTATCCCGCCTGGGCGAGCCAGCCGCCGGCGACCATCGCCACCGCGAAGCCCAGGTTCATCGCCCAGAAGATCAGTCCGTAGGCGCGCGGCCGGTCCTGCGGCGAGATCAGGTCCGCCACCAGCGCGCTGGACGCGGGCCGATAGGCGTCGATCGCCAGGCCGAGCACGAACATCTCCGCCACGATCACCGGGAGCGAGGTGCTGGCTCCCAGGGCCACCATGGTGACGGCGGTCGCGACCATGCCGCCGGTCAGCGTGATCCGCCGGCCGAACCGGTCGGCCAGCCAGCCCGCCACGACCTGCGAGATCAGCGAGCCTCCACCGAACACCGCCATCACGGTGCCCGCCGCGGCCAGGGACATGCCGCGCGCCTGGGTGAGGTAGACGCCGATGAACGGCTCGACCATCATGCCCACCCGGTTCACCAGCGTGCCGGTCCACAGGGCCCAGAACGCCCGGGGCAGGCCTCCGATCTTCGACTGCAGGAAACCGGGCTTGGCAAGAGTGGTACTCGTCATGGACGCAGCGTTGGACATGCGTCCGGTCGCCCGCGAATCTTTTAGCCGTGCCTAAAAAGTCGTACCACGTTGAGTGGATCTTCACTCCAGGTGATGTGGCACGGATCCGCTTCGCGTTCTCGCCGATCGGGGAACTGGTCGCCAGCCTGCGCGCGCTCCGTGACCCGGCCAGGTACTCCCTCCACCTGCCCTGGGTGCGCGCCGTCCGGGCCCGCGCGGCCGAGCTCGACCTGTCGGAGCTGTTCGCGCTGGTCCCGCTTCAGGGCTATCTCGTCGACTTCGTCACCCCCACACCGGAGACCCCGGTGCCCGACTTCGCCGCCGATCTCGACCGAGTACGGCGGACGCCCCCGGAACGGGCGGCAGAGGAGGCGAGCTGGGTGACCGGGTCCGATCCCCGCGTCATCGCGCGGTTCACGGCCGACCCGGAGGCGGGCGTGGCGAGGGTCGCCGACACCCTGGAGCGCTACTGGGAGACGGCCTTCGCCGAGTTCTGGCCCCGGGTCTACGGCCTGCTGGAGGCGGATGTGCTGCGGCGCTCGCGGCAGCTCGCCGCGGGCGGGGCCCGCGAGCTCTTCGCCGACCTGCACCCGAAGGTCCGCTGGTGCGGAGACCGGCTCATGGTCACCCGGCACTGGGAGCATTCCGAGCCGATCGGCGGGGACGGCCTGGTGCTCGTGCCGATGGCCTTCTCCTGGCTGGACGTGGCCGTGATGGTCAGACCGTACCGGCCGTTGCTCTTCTACCCGGCGACCGGTGTCGGCACGCTGTGGACCTCGGGCACGCCGCCCGCCCCGAAAGCTCTGGCCGCGCTGCTCGGCCGTACCCGGGCGCAGATCCTGACCGTCCTGGCCGAACCCGCGACCACCTCGGCGCTCGCCCGGCGGATGAGCCTCACCCCCGGCGCGATCAGCCAGCACCTGACCGTCCTGGCCGACGGAGGCCTGGTGACCCGCCGCCGGCTGGGCCGCGAGGTCGTCTACCGCCGCAGCCCGATGGGCGACTCCCTCGTGTGCGGGTCCTGACCGCAGGCGTCGTGACGGGCCCCGGCCGCGACGGGCCTCGACGGAGGAACGGCCGTGGCGAGGGCGGCCGTGGCGAGGGCGGCATGGTGACGGCCGAGGGGAGATCATCACGTCACGTCGTATCTGCTGGACTCCAGAAGCCACTCCAGCTGGGCCCTGGGGGCCACCAGAAACGCGCGGGCCACCTTGCCGGCGTCGTCGGCCTGACCCGGCGAGACCCCGAACCGGTCGAACAGGTCCGGAAGCCGCCCGGCGGCGGCCCGCAGGTCCTCTGCGCGCTCGGCGATCCGGTCGTTCACCCACGCGACGGCGCCGGCGTCCGAGAGCCCGAACGCGCACGCGGCGACCGTCACGTAGTTGTGCACGTCTCCGCTCGCGCGTTCCTTGGGATGGGACGCGATGTCGTTGCACCAGGCGGTCACGTCGCTGCAGGCGTCCACCAGCGTCCGCCACGTCGTGCTCTCCCGCAACTTCGCGGGCACCTCCACCCCGAGACACGGCTCCACCAGGTCGAACAGGTAGGGCCCGGCGGTCCCCCGCCGGAGCGCGGGATACTCCCCGGCCGAGGGCACCCGTCCGGCGCACCGGTTCTCCGCCTCCTTCCGGCAGGCCGCCCCCTGCGCCGCCAGTCCCGCGGCGAACCGCTCGCGCCATGCCGCGCTCATCCGCCCGGCCGTGTCCCGCCAGAGTTCCTGGAAGGCCGCCTCGATCGGCGCGGCGCCCTGCGCCCGGAACCTCGGGGCTCCCTTCGCGCGGGCCGGGGCGGCACGAGCCGCCCCGGCCGCGGGTGCGCTCTCCGCCCGGACCGCCGGTGCCCCAGGAGATCCCGGGCCGGTGGCACGCGCCACGCGCCCGAGGCGGGCGAAGGCGGCCTCCACGATCCCGGCCGCGCGTCCGGCGGGTTTCTCGTCCCACTCGTCGTCGAAATGGAACAGCCAGGTGAGCCACTTGGCGAACAGGAGCACCGAGTCCGCGCCGAACCCGGCGAGGGCCCGGCCGGCCATCCGGTCGAATCCCGCTCCGGCGGGTGTCTCCAGGCCGACCTCGCGAGTCCATCCGGCGAGCGACGCCCCGATCCGGTCGATCGAGGAGTGCATGCGGCATGGCACGGCCATCGCCGGGACCCGGCCGGCGAGAGCCAGCAGGGCCGTGGCCGCCGTGGCCGCCGCGGGAGGCCGCTCCCGCGAGGGCGGCACGCCCGCCTCGCCGCCCGTTCCGGTGATCGCCCGGGTGGGGAGCACTACGGCGGGCCGGACGGCAGGCCGGGGATCGTTTCCGGATCCGTGCTCATGTCAACCTCCATATCGCCGAACGCGTTCAATCGATTACCTCATGTGGCGGTAGCGGGGCGATTCCAGCAGCCACTCCAGGTAGGCCCTGGGAACGGTCAGCAGGGCGCAGGCCACCTGGATCACCTCACGGGAGGCGGCGAAGCCGAGATCGCACCGTTCCACGACCACGGGAAGCGCGCGGGCGGCGACCCACAGCTCCTCCATCCGCGCCACGATGCGGTCGATCACCCATTCCACGGCCGCCTCGCCGCCGTGGCCCAGGTGGGCCGAGGCGGCCGTCACGTAGCCGCGTCCGGCGGCCAGGTCGTCGCACCAGGCGATCACGTCGGCGCTCGCGTCGGCGGCCGCCTGCCACTGCGGGCTTCGCTGCACCGCCGCGGGCACCTCCACCCCGATGCAAGGCTCCACCAGATCGAGCAGGTACCGGCCGAAACCCGCCCTGCCCAGCGCCGGATAGTCCTCGATCGGCGGCGTTCCAGGGGTGAGCAGCGCCATGTGCTGGGCGGCCAGCCCGGCGAGAAAGCGCTCGCGCCACCCGCCGCTCATTCCCGGCGCGCAGGCCTGCCACAGGTCGGCGAAGGCCCGCTCAACGGGCGACGGGCCCGGCTCGTCACCCTCGGACACCGCGAGCAGCCCGGCGAATGCCGAAGGCTCCCCGCGGAAGCGGGACATCCAGGTCAGCCAGCGGGCGAACAGCGTGGCCGTGCCCATGCCGTACCGGGCGAACGCCCGTCCGGCCAGCAGGTGGACGCCCGCGCCGGGGTCGGCCTCCAGGCCGATCCCGCGGGACCAGCCGATGACCGCCGCCTCGATCTGGTGCACCGACGGGTGCATGGGGCACGGCATCGCCAGCGCCGCGAGCCGCTCGGTGAGCGGGGTCAGCAGCGCGGCGCCGCTCGGTGGTCTGTGCAGTTCGATGCCCATCGTCGTCTTCCCCCGAAAAACGTCGGTTTGATCGGACCGGTCACGAGCTGGTCGCCTCCGCCTGGTCGGAAGGCTTATGCCTGCCCTGACCTGCGCAAACTTGATCCCGGCTCTGGGGGAGTGTTGCACTACGGGCTCAGTGGATCACTGAGACTCGCCATTCGCGGGCCACACACGGGCAGCTCCCCGGGTCCCCGATGGAACTTCGACCGCTCCGGCCGCACACTGTGAGGAGGGAGAGGAGGGAACGGCCCGGGTCGTGCGGAGGCACGATGGTGGCTCGGGTCGTGCGGAGGCACGATGGGGGCCGATGCGGCATCTCACCGTTCTTCCTCGTAACGTGTGCGAAACACGGAGCGGGCAGACTGGTAGACGACCAGGCGTGTCGCACCACGTCGGCAACGAAGGAGAGGCCTTGGACCGCCAGCAGGAGTTCGTTCTCCGCACTCTCGAGGAGCGCGACATCCGGTTCATCCGGCTGTGGTTCACTGACGTGCTCGGGTTCCTCAAGTCGGTGGCAATCGCCCCGGCGGAGCTTGAGGGAGCCTTCGCCGAGGGCATCGGGTTCGACGGCTCGGCGATCGAGGGTTTCGCCCGGGTCCACGAGTCGGACATGCTGGCCAAACCAGATCCGTCGACGTTTCAGATCCTGCCCTGGCGGAGTGAGACGCCGGGTGCGGCCAGGATGTTCTGCGACATCCTGATGCCGGACGGCTCGCCGTCGCACGCGGACCCGCGCTGGGTGCTCAAGCGCACCCTGGCCAAGGCCTCCGACATGGGGTTCAGCTTCTACACCCATCCCGAGGTCGAGTTCTTCCTGCTGAAGAACCGGCCCGAGCGGAGCGTGCGTCCCGAGCCGATCGACGACGGCGGCTACTTCGACCACACCCCGCACAGCTCGGGCCACGACTTCCGGCGTAACGCGATCATGATGCTGGAGTCGATGGGCATCTCGGTCGAATACAGCCATCACGAGGGCGCCCCCGGCCAGCAGGAGATCGACCTGCGTTACGCCGACGCGCTCACCACCGCCGACAACATCATGACTTTCCGCCTGGTCATGAAGGAGGTCGCGCTGGAGCAGGGCATCTGGGCGAGCTTCATGCCCAAGCCCTTCACCGAATACCCCGGCTCAGGCATGCACACCCACATGTCGCTGTTCGAGGGTGACCGCAACGCCTTCTACGAGCCCGGCGCCGAATACCAGCTCTCCAAGATCGGCCGCTCCTTCATCGCCGGTCTGCTCGCGCACGCCGCCGAGATCACCGCGGTCTGCAACCAGTGGGTGAACTCCTACAAGCGTCTGTGGGGCGGCTCCGAGGCGATCGCCGGAGCGGGCGGCGAGGCCCCGAGCTACATCTCCTGGGGCCACAACAACCGCTCGGCCCTGGTCCGCGTGCCGATGTACAAGCCGCACAAGAGCGGCTCCACCCGCATCGAGTTCCGCTCGCTCGACTCGGCCTGCAACCCCTACCTGGCCTTCGCGGTGATCCTGGCCGCCGGCCTGAGGGGCATCGAGGAGGGCTACGAGATGCCCCCCGGCGCCGAGGACGACGTCTGGGCGCTGACCTCCGCCGAGCGCCGCGCCCTGGGCATCCAGCCGCTGCCCCAGTCGCTGGATGAGGCCATCGCGGTCATGGAGCGCAGCGAGCTGGTCGCCGAGACCCTCGGCGAGCACGTCTTCGACTACTTCCTGCGCAACAAGCGCTCCGAGTGGCGCGAATACCGCCGCCAGGTCACCGAGTTCGAGCTCGGCCGCTACCTGCCAGTTCTGTAAGCGCAGCTCAGAGGCGGTGAGCGGCAAACCAAAGATTTCGCCTTGTCGGAGTCCACAGCCACCACCGAGGTCGACCATGGCTCGATAGCGCGGTGGGAGCCCGGCACGAAAATCCACCCGATGCTCTTGAGCGGGTCGGGTCTTCTCGTCAGGCCCAGCGGGCCTGCAAGTGCCGCAGGAGGATGGTCGCCGCGGCCGGCGCGGCTTTGACGAAACCCAGAAACGGGCCGAAGTCCTGGGTGGCTGCGAAGCCGGTGAGATAGAGGCCGGGAACGGTGGTCTGGAAGTTCTCGTCCAATACCGGGAACCCGTTGTGGGTGTCGATCTGCTCCAGGAGACCGGCCAGGTAGGGGACACGTGCCAGATCGGGTGCGTACCCGGTGGCGAACACCACCTGATCAGCTGTCAGGGTTTCCGAATTGGACAGCGTGACCTGCACGGTGTCACCGGTCGCGCCGCCGTCGGCGTGGACGACATCGGTGTTCGGCCACAGGTGCACCACCGCTGGGTCCAACCGGGCAGGCAGCCACGGTTCCAGAGTCGCCCGTCCAGCCCGCCAGCACCGCATGACGATCGCTTCTCGCTGCGTGGCCGTCAGCCGACGCCACCACCTGGTGACCTGCAGGGTACTGCTGATGTAGTCGTCGAAGAAGGCCCAGCTGACCGGCTCAAAACGCGGAACGGGATGGCGGTGGACGATGTCGACGTGTTCGGCGTCGTGCTCGGCCAGCAAGGCCGCCCACTCGTACGCGCTCTGCCGACCTCCCACGATCAGCACACGTCGGCCCGCCAGGTCGTCGAAACGGACCAGGTCACAGCTATGGGCTGCCCGACGGGCCGGCACACCGGCCGCCCACGGAGGCAACTGCCGGAAATAGCAGACGCCAGGAGCGGCGACCACGACCTCGGCACGCACTCGTCCGCCATCGGCGAGTTCCGCTTCGAACCCCGTCTCCCGCCGCGCGATGTCTCGCACCAGTCCGGGCCGGACCGGCACCTGCTTGACACGGCGGAACCACTCGCCGTACTCACGAAACAGTCCCACGGGGACCGGGAGGACCTCGTCACCGGTCAGCCCCTGCTCTTCCAGGTAGGCCTGAAATGTGTGCACTCCCGCGGCGTCCAGATGCCAGTCGATCCCCGAGCGCAGCAGCATCCCGTCGGGCATGTGCTCATGCCAAAAACCCATCGACCGCCCGACCACCTGCGCGTCAATGCCGTAATCGCGGGCGAGGGCGGCCGCTGAGAGTCCGTACGGTCCCGCACCGACGACGAGTACATCGGTGGAGAGGGTTTCGTCCATGTCAGGCTCCCTTTCGGCCTGCGGACCGCGGACACCAGCAGGTGCGCGTGACGCGGCCGAGTCAGGACACCGCATGGCCCTCAGCCCCGGGCCTGGCCTCTGCAGACCCGGCAGGGTCCGCCCCGGCCGAGACACCCCCGTTCCCTCCCACCATACCCACCGCACACGAGCATCACGGCTGTCGCGGACCGGCATCCGACGAGACCGTGACGGGCTGATGACGCTACATGCCGGTCCTTTAAACCCTTTCGAGTGGCCCATTCGGGCGACAGCCGGTACGCCGTCCCGGTATGGTCGTGATCACGCTGACCGCCATCCACGAGATGGACGCGGCCCCCCTGGCCTCAGGCCGGACGCCACGCCGTCCGGTTCCGCCGCCCATGGATCACCGCCCCCTGGTTCGCTGCGGGTGCAACGGCTCCGGTAAAATCGGTCGGCCTGTTTAAGAGTGATTTTTGATGATTAATCGCCATAAGGGCGATAAGGAGGTGTCGCATGACGACGGCTGCCGAGCTGCAGACCGTGGTGACCGTTCCGGCGCGTTTCTGCGGGCCCGAGGGTACCGCGAACGGCGGATGGATCGCGGGTACGGTCTCCGAGGCGTTGCACGGCGCCCGGCACGACTCGGCCGTCGAGGTCACTCTGCACGCCCCCACCCCGCTGGAGACCGAGCTGGCGCTGCGCGACCTCGCCGGCACCGGCACCCTCACCCACGGTGACACCCTCCTCCTGGAGGCGATCCCGGTCGCCGAGCAGCTTGAGGCTCCGGCGTTCGTGCCCTTCAACGAGGCGGCCCGCGCCGAGGGCGGCTTCGCCGGGCTCACCGGTCACGCCTTCCCGGAGTGCTTCGTCTGCGGCCTGCGCGCCCCCGGCGACGGCCTGCGGATCTTCCCCGGCCGGGTGCCCGGCACCGACCTGGTCGCCGCCGGCTGGCGGGTGCCGATGACCGTCACCAACGAGGACGGTGTCGTTCCCGACGCGATCATCTGGGCCGCGCTCGACTGCGTCACCGGCTGGGCCCACTTCGAGCCCGGTGAGTTCGCCCTGCTCGGCCGGATGACCGCGCAGGTCCACCGGCGTGTCTACCCCGGCGGCACCTACTCCGTGGTCGCCCGCGCCACCGGCCGCGAGGGCCGCAAGCTCTTCGGTGAGAGCGCCGTCTACGAGGTCGACGGCACGCTGGTCGCCGTCGCTAAGGCCGTCTGGATCGCTCCGGCCTGAACCATCGGGCCGGTCCGCGCGTCTACCATCCCATGGTGACGTCGCAACGACTCGGCCCCGGAGATCCGCAGCGCATCGGAGACCATCTCCTGGCCGGCCGTCTGGGCGAAGGCGGCCAGGGGGTGGTCTACGACGCCTATGATCCCGCCGGAAACCGGGTCGCGATCAAGGTGTTGCACGCCGACGCCGACCGGGAGCGGATCGCCAGGGAGATCACCGCCGCGACCAGGGTCTCCTCCTTCTGCACCGCCCGGGTGCTCCACGTCGACCTCGACGCGCCCCGCCCCTACATCGTCAGCGAGTTCATCGACGGGCCCAGCCTGCGCCGTGCCGTACAGAACTCGGGACCGCTGGACGACGACCGGTTGCGCCGCCTGGCCATCGCCGTCGCCACCGCGATGATCGCCATCCACGGCGCGGGGGTGGTCCATCGCGATCTCAAGCCGGACAACGTGCTGCTCGGCCCCGACGGTCCTCGGGTGATCGACTTCGGCATCGCCCGCACCGCCGAGATGTCCCTCACCTCGACGGGGCTCGTCGTCGGCACCCCGACCTACATGGCGCCGGAGGTCCTGGCCGGTGAGCGGGCGGGCGCCCCCGCCGACGTCTTCGCCTTCGGCGCCGTCGTGCTTTACGCGGCGACCGGCCGGGACCCTTTTCACGCCGAGAATCTCGGCGCCGTCATGCACCGCGTGCTCTCCGCCCAGCCCGACGTCTCGCCCCTTCCGCCGGATGTGCGTCCTCTGGTCGCCGCCGCCCTGGCCAAGGCCCCCGCGGATCGCCCGACCGCCCGTGAGCTGCTGCTCGCTCTGCTCGGTCAGGACAGCCCCGAGATCGGGGCCCTGGCCGCCGCCGCCCTACGGGCGGACGCCTCGCCCTCGCTCGGGCAGCTCGCCGAGGAGGTGTTCGCACGGCTCTCGCCCGCCGAGCAGGAAATCGTCCCGCAGATCTTCCTGCGCCTGATCAGCTCGGACGGCCGTGAGGCCCGGGAGGCCGGGCGGGCCGAGGTCAACGGCTCACCGGAGTCCGAGCGGGCGCTCGCCGCGTTCGCCGGCGCCGGGCTGATCCGGGTGTCCGGGGAGGCCGTGACGCTGGAACGGCCGGGCCTGCTGCGGGCGTGGCCGCGACTGCGCGAGTGGTCCGACGCCGAGCTGCCCGGCCTGCCGATCCGGGAGCGGGTCAGCGACGCCGCCCGGCTCTGGGAGTCCGGCGGGCGCAAGGACGGCGACCTGCTGCAGGGCAGCCTGCTCGACGAGGCGATGGAGTGGGCCGCCACCGGCCGCAGGCACATCAAGCTCAACCACCTGGAGACCGCCTTCCTCAGCGCGGCCTCGTCCCTGCGCCGCCGCAGGGCCCGGAGCCGTCGCCTGTTCACCGCGGCCCTGGCCGGGCTGCTGGCGGTGGCGCTGGTGGCGGTGGTCGTCGCCGAGCAGCGCCGGATCACGGTCGCCGCGCAGAGCGAGCGAATCGCGACCCAGCTGAACGAGGCCGTCGCCCGCCGCCTGGCCGGCCAGGCGGACGCCCTGCGGCGGGCCGACCCGCTGACCGCGATGAAGCTCAGCGCGGCGGCCTACGGGATCGCGCCGGTCGCCGAGTCCCGCGCCGCCCTGCAGAGCTCCCTGGCGCAGCGGGAGACCTCGATCGTGCCGGTGCCCCGCTCGGGAACGCACTACACGCTGAGCGCGGACGGAACGACGCTGCTCGGTGCGGGCACCGGCGCGATCACCCTCTGGGACGCCGTCACCGGCCGCGAGCTGCGCTCGATCCGGGCACCCGGCCTGGCCGCCACCGGCACGGCGCAGGGAGCGACGCGGAGCCGTGCGGCGATCAACACCGCCGGGGGGCTGCGGCTATGGGACCTCAAGGCCGGCAGGCAGCTTCCCGGCGTGTACGGCGACGCGGGAAGCTGGGCGGCGATCAGCCCCGACGGTGCGAACCTGATCTCGTTCGACGACCCCGACCTGGTGGTGTGGGACATCGAGCGCGGGAAGCGGCTGCTGCGGCTTCCGAGCGGGCAGGTCTGGGGCCGGTCGGCGGGAGGCGGTCGTTTCATGGCGATCTCGGGAGGCGGCGCCGTCCGGCTGTGGGAGCTGCGGACCGGCCGGGAGCTGCGAGCCCCGGCACCGCCCCAGGGAACAGGCTCGGTCGACGGAGCGCTGAGCGCCGACGGCAGGACGCTGGCGCTGGGGCGGGGCACCACGCTGGTCTTCTGGGACGTGGACTCCGGCAGGAAACTCGGCGAGGCCACAGTCCAGCGGGACGGGCACATGCTGTTCGCCCCGGACGGCAGGACGCTGGCGGTGCTCCACCTGGGCGGGGTCGAGGTGGTGGGCGTGCCCGGCGGCGTGACGCTGCTGAGCTACTCCACCGATGAGCAGCCCAAGCCCGAGGGCGTGCGTTTCTCCGGGGACGGGCGCGCGCTGCGCTTCGTCGACGCGGCCGACTCGGTGGTCACGCTCAGCGTGCCCGCGTGGTCCGGCGCGGGGGTGGCCCGGGGCGGCGCGCTCAGCCCCGACGGCGCCCGCAGCGCCACGCAGACCACGTTCGGCACCGACCGGACGGTCGAGGTGCGAGAGGTGCGCACGGGCAAGCGCGTGGCCACGCTCGCGGTGCCGCCGACCCCTCCGGCCCCCGAGTCGGGTGCGGGGGCACTGGAGCTCGTCTTCAGCCCCGACGGCAGGACTCTGGCCGTCAGCCCCGACTCCGAACCCGTGGTGCATCTGTTCGACACGATCTCGGGGAAGCGGGTGGGCGAGCTGCGCTGGGACGGGAAGTCCGCGACGCGGGTCGTGTTCGGCGGCGGTGGGCACAGCCTCGCCGTCGCCGCCTCCAGCAAACTCGATCAGCCGTTCGTCCAGATGTGGGACGTCGCCTCCCGGAAGCCGGGCACGCGGCTGCCGGGCGCGCTTGGGTCGCGGGCCCTGGATCTCCACCCGGACGGCACGCGGCTGGCCCAGGGAGGCGCGGCCGGGGTCGTCCTGACGCCGCTGACAGGCGGCGCCGCCGTCACGCTCGACGGGACGGGCGACGCACGCGCGGTGGCCTTCAACCCGGAGGGGAACCTGCTCGCCGTCGGCGACACTGCCGGACGGGTCCAGCTGTGGGACGTCGCGACCCGGCGGCCGCGCGGCCCGGCGATCACCGCGCACACCGGAGGGACCGACCTCGCGGCGTTCTCGCCGGACGGCACGCTGCTGGTCACCTCGGGCGGCGGCCGGACGGCGCTGTGGGACGTGGCGAGCGGCGGGCAGGCCGGGCGGCCCGCGGCGGGCGTGGAGCAGGCCGTGACGGGCCTGGCGTTCCCGGACGGCGGCAGGACGCTGCGGACGATCACCGCGGACGGCGTCGCCGCCGACCGGCCCATCGATCCGGGCCGGGCCGCGGGCGAGGTGTGCTCCCGGGCCGGAGGCGGGCTGTCCCCGCAGGAGTGGGCCCGATACGTTCCTGAGCTCGGCCACCGTCCCACCTGCCCATGACCGCGCTGCCGGAGGCGGCGGGGACGTCCGGCACCGGCCTGTACGGGGCGAACCGGAGCGATCTTCCGAGCGTCTGACCTCATATGCGATCACAGCCGTTGGTATCCGGTGATCCGGAGCGGATCGGAGATCACCTGCTCGCGGGACGTCTCGGCGAGGGCGGGCAGGGGGTGGTGTACGACGCCTACGACGCCGAGGGGAACAGGCTTGCGATCAAGGTTCTGCACCCGGCCGCCGCGGGCGACGGTAAGGCCAGGCTCCGCCTCGCTAAGGAGGTGAGGGCGGCGACCCGGGTGGCGTCCTTCTGCACCGCCCGGATTCTCGACGCCGACCTGGAGGCCGAGCGTCCGTATGTCGTCAGCGAGTTCATCGACGGCCCGAGCCTGCGCCGGGCCGTACAGGATTCCGGCCCGCTGGACCGGGACGCGGTGCACCGGCTCGCCGTCGCCATGGCCACCGCGCTGGCGGCCGTGCACGCCGCGGGGGTGGTGCACCGGGACCTCAAGCCGGACAACGTGCTGCTCGGCCCGGACGGTCCCAGGGTGATCGACTTCGGCATCGCCCGGACCGAGGAGATGACGCTGAGCGCGACCGGCGGCATGATGGGCACGCCGACATACATGGCGCCCGAGGTGCTCAGCGGACACAGGGCAGGCCCGCCCGCGGACGTCTTCGCCTGGGGTGCCGTCGTGCTCTACGCCGCCACCGGGCGCGATCCCTTCCACGCGCAGTCGGCCGGCGCCGCGATGTACCGGGTGCTCACCAGCGAGCCCGATGTGTCCGTGCTGCCCGAACCGCTGCGCGGCCTGGTGTTCGCCGCCCTCGCCAAGGATCCGGGCGAGCGGCCTACGGCCAGGCACCTGCTGCTCGGGCTGCTCGGTCACGACACCCTCGACGAGGGCGTGAGGGTCGCCGCCGATCTGCGCCGGGGCGGGCGCGAGGGCACCCCGGCGCTGGGACAGGTCGCCGAGGAGGCGTTCACCCGGTTGAGCCCGCAGGATCAACTGCGGGTCCCCGAGATCCTGCTGCGCCTGATCAGCGACGAGGGGAACGGCGTCCGCCCCGCCGAGCGCGGCGAGTTCGGCCCCGGTGCCGAGGGCGTGCTCGCCGCGCTGTCCGAGGCGGGCCTGCTCGGGGTGTCCCCGAAGGGCGTGCAGATCACCCGGCCGGGGCTGCTGCCCGCCTGGCCCCGGCTACGGGAGTGGGTCGAGGCCGAACGCCCGGGCCTGGGCGTCCACGCCGAGCTGCGTGAGGCCGCCCGGCGCTGGGACCGGCGCGGCCGCAGGGACACCGACCTGTTCCAGGGGCCGCCCCTGGAACAGGCCATGCAGTGGGCCGCCACCGGGCGCCGCCACCTGAAGCTCAACGACGTCGAGACGGAGTTCCTCACCGAGGCCTCCTCCCTGACCCGCCGGCGGGTCCGTACCCGCCGCGTGGTGACCGGGGCCCTCGCGGTGCTGCTCGCCGTGACCCTGGTCGCCGTCGCGGTCGCGGAGAACCGGCGGGTGGAGCTGGCCCACTCGCTCGACCAGGCGGAGGCGCGCCGCCTGGCGGCCCTCGCCGACGACGTCAGGCAGAGCGACCCTGTCACGGCCATGCGGCTCAGCCTGGCCGCGTGGCGGCTCTCCGACGTCCGCGAGACTCGCGCGGCGCTGTTCAGCTCGCTGGTGCAACAAGAGGTGGGGGTGCTGGATCCCCCCGAGCCGGGAGCGCGGTACGCCCTGGGCGCGGGCGGTGAGACCCTGGCCGGCGCGGGCGCGAACGCCGTCCGGATGTGGGACGCGGCCACCGGGAAACCGCTGCGGACGATCGAGACGCCCGGCCTCTCCGCCCAGGCCGTATCCGTCACGTCGCACCACGTCGCCGTGGGGACGCCGACGGGGGTGGCCCTGTGGGATCTGGCCACGGGGACGCGGCTGCCGGGCACGTTCGGGGCCCCCGGTGACTCGGCTCGGTTCGGTCCGGAGGGCAAGACACTGGTCTCCTCGTCAGAGACGGAAGACGTGATCCGTGACGTGGCGACCGGCCGGGTCGTGCTCAGGGTGCCCAAGGCCCCCGGCCAGTATCAGCTTGAGATCGTGGGGGACGACCGCTACGCGGCGATCACCATGCGGGACGGCGGCGCGGCCCGCCTCCGGGACCTCCGTACGGGCAGGGAGACACGGGTCCCCGCGGCCGGTCACGCCGTCACGGACGTGGCCGTCAGCCGGGACGGAAAGATCCTCGCTCTGAACGGCGGCGGCAGCACCTCGTTCTGGGACCGGCGGACCGGCCGGCTGATCGCGAAGAGCCCGGATAGCACGGTCGACGGGAATCTGGTGCTCAGCCCGGACGGCCGGCTCGCCGCCGTGCTCGGCCCGTACGGGCTGGAGGTCATGCAGGTGGCCGGCGCCGTCTCCGTGCTCCGCCGCGGGTCGGCCGTGCCCGACCCCGAGAGCCTGCGGTTCACCGCGGACGGGCGGACCCTGCGCTTCATCGACGCCTCGGGCCGGGTGCTCTCCCTCGACGTCGGATCCTTCGCCGGGCCGCGCCCCGTGGGCGGCGGCCTGCTGTTCGACGCCGTCTTCAGCCCCGGCGGCGCGCTTGTCGCCCTGCAGCGCAGGGTCGAGGGGAGCCGGACCGTCGAGCTGTGGGACGTCGCGGGACGGCGGCGGCTGCACCGCATCGAGGTGTCCGGCCCCCGGGTGGGAGGTTTCCGGCAGAACGCCATGGCCTTCAGCCCCGACGGGCGGACTCTCGCCATCGGGCCCTACGACGTTCCGGCCGTCGAACTGTGGGACCTGAAGAACATGAGGCGGACGGGGGTGCTGCGGTGGGACGCCGGGGGGAACCACGACCTCGCGTTCACCCCGGACGGCCGTCGCCTCGCGGTCGCGGGTTCGGAGGGAGACCGGGACACGGTGCGGGTCTGGGACGTCACCTCGGGGCGCCCCGTCCGCCGGCTGGGAGTCGAGGCCCAGCTCGTCGCATTCGGGCCGGACGGCGACCGCCTGCTGTACGGCGGCACGCGCAACGGGCTGCTGAGTCTCGGCCAGGGCATGGAGCCACGAGACGTTCCCGGGATGGAGTCGGCCGTCGCGCTCGCCTTCGCCCCTCGCGGCGGCCTGGTCGCCGTGGGAGACGGCCAGGGGCGGGTCCGGCTGTGGGACGCGGCGCTCGGGGTGCCGAGGACGCCGGCCGCCGACGCCCACACGTCCGAGGTCGGAAAGGTCGCGTTCTCCCCCGACGGAGGCCTGCTCGCCACCGCGGGCGAGTCCGTCCGTCTGTGGGACACCGGCACGGGGCAGGACTTCGGCCTGGCCGATTCCGGTGTTCCCGGGGTGCTGGACGTGGCCTTCACCCCGGGCGGCCGGTCGCTGCGCGCCATCGGGTGGGACGGAGGGATCGTGGAACGGCCTCTGGACCCCGGGAAGCTGTCGGAGGCCGTCTGCCGCCGCGCGGGCGGCGGCCTTTCCCCGGACGGCTGGCGCAGATACGTCTCCCCGGAGGTGCCCTACCAGGCGACCTGCTGACTCAGGTGACGGCGCCGGTCACCGGGCGAGGTGACCGGCCACCAGCGAGGCGCAGCGGTCCTCCATCAGGATCGTGTAGTGGTTGCAGTCCTCGATCAGCCTGTCTTCCAGGGCGGGCAGCCGCCCGGTCCAGGTGGCGGCGAGCTCGCCGGGAATCATGCCGACCGGCTGGTCGAACAGCCCGCGCGGGGCTCGCAGCAGTGACAGCGGCGACTTCACCGCGTGCAGCGCGGCGCCGATCGCCTCGCTCTCGGTCAGCAGCCACCGGCCGTCCTGGCGGACCGGCTCCCCCTGTGCCCGCGATCGCACCGCGTCCTCGGGGCCGGTCGCGTCGTAGCGGACGTACTCCTCCACCGCGCCGGTCCAGTTGCCGGCGAAGGCCGGGTGGGCCTTGAAGAAGTCCACGTAGGCGTCGACGCTCGGGAAGGTCTGGCTGAGCCGGGCGATGGCCGGGCCGAGCGTGGCCGCGAGGACCGCGTCGGGGTCCTGATCCGCGGGCAGGGGCAGCGGGAGTCCCCCGTCGACCAGCACGACTCTGGCGTAGTCGTGGTCGGCCGCGGCGAGGGCGGCGACGTAGGCGCCCATCGAATGGCCGGTGAGGACGATGTCGGACTCCGCACCCACGGACCGGGCGACCAGGTTCACGTCCTCGGCGTGCCGCGGCAGGCCGTACGGGCCGGGCAGCCCGGCGCTGTGGCCGCGACCCCGCAGGTCCATCGCGACCATCGACCACTCGGCGGGCAGCCGCCGGGCGACCGCGGCCCAGGCCATGAGCGAGGCGGTGATGCCGTGCACGGCCACGATCAGGCGTGGCCCGGTGCCGAACCGGGCCACGCGCAGCTTGCCGCCGGGGACCTCGACGTCGCTGAAGACAGGGTTCACGGAATTCTCCTCCGGATTCGCAGGGCGAAGTCCGCGTAAGTATGGATGATCCGGTCGGGTTTGCGGGGAGGGCTCGCGTGCCGATCGGGCGCAATGGAACCGGTATGGGGTATATGCGTCTATCGGCTGATAATTGCCGCATGAGAGTTACTGTCGTTGAACATGAGGCCACCGCTGGGTTGGGATTCTTCGCCGGCTGGCTGGCCGAAGCCGGGATCGATTGCGAGGTCGTCCGCCCCTATCTGGGTGAGGCGGTGCCCGAACGGGCCGAGGACGGTCTGATCGTGCTCGGCGGCGAGGCGGCGGCGTGGGAGGACGAGCGGAACCCCTGGCTGCCCGCCACCCGCGACCTGATCCGGAGCTCGGTCGAGGGCGGCGTTCCGACCCTGGGAATCTGCCTGGGAGCCCAGCTCATGACGCTCGCCTGCGGCGGCACCGTCGAACGCGGCGAGCACGGGCTGGAGGTGGGCGTGGGGAGGATCGTCCCGCTCCCGGAAGCCGGCGCCGACGCGCTGTTCGGCGGGCTCGGCCCCGTTCCGGCCGTCCAGTATCACGGCGACGCCATGACCCGGCTGCCCGACGGCGCGGTACGGCTGGCCACCGGGGACCTCTACCCCAACCAGGCCTACCGGCTGGGGGAGAAGGCATGGGCGGTGCAGTTCCACCCCGAGGCCACCGTCGAGATCTTCACCGGCTGGACCGGTGACTCGGCCGACCACCTGACCAGCCGGGGCTACTCGGTCGAGGAACTCAACACGCAGGTCAAGGAGGCGGAGGAGGACCTTGCCCGGACCTGGCGACCCTTCGCCGAGCGCTTCGCCGCCGTTGTCCAATCCGCGTGACCGGTCGATCACGGTCCGAATCCGCTAACGACGCCGCACGGTTTCGGGACTAACGTGTGCGAGGCCACGCCGCGTGAGCTCCTTGGGGCAGCCGGGTAAGTAAGGATGTCGGGTAGGGGCTGGGAAGGCCGCCCGTGGTTGCGATCGGAGACGAGGGAGGGCCGGTGAACGCCGCACCCCGGATGCAGACGACCGCCGGGCGGCTGGCCCGGCTCGGGTTCGCCGACGGGGCCAGAGCCGAGCGGCTGCTCGACGAGCTCGGGCCCGAGGCGGTCGGCGACTTCGACCTGCTGGACTCCCTGGTCGGCGCGGCCGACCCCGACCTGGCGCTCGTCGCGCTCAACCGGCTGGCCGAACGGGACCAGAGCGTTCTTGGAGCGCTCCGCTCCGATCCCGGCCTGCGGGCCAGGCTGCTCGGTGTCTTCGGCGTCAGCGCCGCGCTCGGCGACCACGTGGTCAGGCATCCCGAGCACTGGCGCCTTCTCCGCGGCGAGCAGGCCGTACGGCGTCCGGCCGGGGAGGAGCTCCGGTCCGAGCTGCTGCTGGCGGTCGGTGCCGAGCCCGGCGCCCCCGAGCCGCGCGCCACGGACGCCGGCACCGGCACCCTGGCCGCACTGCGGGTGGCCTACCGGGGCCGCCTGCTCCACCTGGCCGCGCGGGACGTCACCGGTGCCGCCTCGCTCGCGGAGGTCACCGCGGAGCTGTCCGACCTGGCCGGAGCCGCGCTGGAGGCGGGGCTCGCCATCGCGCGGGCCGCGCACCCCGAGTCCGATTCGGTACGGCTGGCCGTCATCGGGATGGGCAAGTGCGGGGCGCGCGAGCTGAACTACATCAGCGATGTCGACGTCATCTTCGTGGCCGAGCCGCGCGAAGGCGCCGGCGGATCGGTCGACGAGCACGCGGCCATCCAGATCGCCACCCGCCTGGCCCAGGGCATGATGCGCGCCTGCTCGGCCAGCACCCCGGAAGGCTCGCTGTGGGAGGTGGACGCGGGGCTGCGTCCCGAGGGCAAGGCAGGGCCGCTGGTCCGCACCCTCGCCAGCCACCAGGCCTACTACCGGCGCTGGGCCAAGACGTGGGAGTTCCAGGCGCTGCTGAAGGCCCGGCCGGTCGCGGGCGATCTCGAACTCGGCGGGCAGTACGTCGACGCGATGAACGAGCTGGTCTGGCAGGCCGCCACACGTGACAGGTTCGTCGAGGACGTGCAGGCCATGCGCCGCCGGGTGGAGGCCCACGTCCGGGGGGACGAGGCCGAACGCCAGCTCAAGCTGGGACCGGGGGGTCTTCGCGACATCGAGTTCGCGGTCCAGCTGCTCCAGCTCGTCCACGGCCGCCTGGACCCGCTGCTGCGCCGCCGCGCCACGCTCTCCGCGCTCGCCGCCCTGTCCCGGGGCGGTTACGTCGGCAGGGAGGACGCCAAGGCCCTCGCCGAGGCTTACACGTTCCTGCGCCAGGTCGAGCACCTCATCCAGCTGTACCGGCTCCGCCGCACCCATGTGGTGCCCAAAGACGCCGCCGACCTGCGGCGGCTCGGCCGGAGCCTGGGCATGATCAGTGACCCGGTGGGGGAGTTCACCACCCGGTGGAGGCGGCACGCGCTGGAGGCCCGGCGCCTGCACGAGAAGCTGTTCTACCGGCCGCTGCTGCAGGCCGTGGCCCGCCTGCCCGAGTCCGAGTCCCGGCTCTCCACCGCCGCCGCACAGGCTCGCCTGGAGGCGCTCGGCTACACCGATCCGGCCGGGGCGTTGCGCCATATCGGCGCGCTGACCAGCGGCGTCTCGCGGCGCGCGGCGATCCAGCGAACCCTGCTGCCGGTCATGCTCGGCTGGTTCGCCGACGCCCCCGACCCTGACGCCGGCCTGCTTGGATTCCGTCAGGTTTCCGACAAGCTCGGCGCCACCCCGTGGTATCTGCGGTTGTTGCGCGACGAGACCGCGGTGGCCGCGCGGCTGGCCCGGCTGCTGGGAACCAGCCGCTACGCGACCGGGCTGCTGCTGCACGCCCCCGACGCGGTGGCGATGCTCGGCTCGGACGCCGAGCTGGATCCCCGGCCCGCCGAGGCGCTGCTGTCGGAGGCGCGGGCCGTGGTCGGCCGCTATCCCGAGGACGTCGAGAGCGCGGTGGCCGCGGTGCGCGGGCTGCGGCGCAGGGAGCTGTTCCGTACGGCGGTCGCCGACCTGACCGGGCACATCGGCATCGAGCAGGTCGGCCAGACGCTGTCCGCGCTCAACGACGTGACGATCCAGGCCGCGCTGGACGCGGCGATCAGCAAGGTCGAGATGGAGCGGCGCACCCCGCTGGGCACGCGGTTCGCGGTGATCGCGATGGGCCGTCTGGGCGGGTTCGAAAGCTCCTACGGCAGCGACGCCGACGTGATGTTCGTGCACTCGCCGCTCCCGGAGGCCCCGGAGCGGGAGGCCACGGAGACGGCCTTCGCGGTGGCCAACGAACTGCGCCGCCTGCTGTCCCTGCCCGCTCCCGACCCGCCGCTGCTCATCGACCCCGACCTGCGCCCGGAGGGCCGCCAGGGGCCGCTGGTCCGCACGCTGGCCTCCTACGCCGCCTACTACGAGCGCTGGTCGTCGCCGTGGGAGTCCCAGGCGCTGCTGCGGGCCCGGTTCTCGGCGGGGGACGCCTCGCTCGGCACCGCCCTGCTCGGCCTGGCAGACCCGCTGCGCTATCCGGAGGACGGCATCTCCGACGCGGCCGTGCTGCAGATCCGCAAGCTGAAGGCGCGGATGGAGGCCGAACGGCTGCCGCGCGGAGCCGACCCCGCCCTGCACACCAAGCTCGGCCGGGGCGGGCTGTCCGACGTGGAGTGGGTCGCCCAGTTCATCCAGCTCCGGCACGCCGGGCGCCTGCCGTCGCTGCGGACCACCCGGACCCTGGAGACGCTGCGCGCGGCGGTCGCCGAGGATCTGCTGTCCGCCGCCGACGAGGCCTCGCTCGCCGAGGCCTGGCGGTTCGCCTCGCGCATCCGCGACGCCATCGTCCTGGTCCGGGGCCGCGCCTCCGACTCCATCCCGGTCGACCTCCGCGAGCGCGCGCTCGTCTCCCGGGCTCTCGGCTACCCGCCGGACGGCAGCGGGAGCTTCCTGGACGACTATCGCCGCGTCACCCGGCGTGCCCGAAGGGTCATGGAGCGTGTCTTCTACGGGGAGTGAGATTTCCCTGTGGTTAACCTTGAGGTCATCTTCAGTTTGATCAAGCCCTAAAGGATCTTTTCGGCTCATTGGAAGTCGATCCAAGCTTAGGGAAAGGGCCCTTTGAAGGGCAGCATCGGCCTGACGCTCGCAACCGTCTACTTGATTCGTTCGTAGTGCTCTGGCCTTCAGGTCGGAGGTGAAGCGGGCTCTCCCGTGTGGCGGGGCAGGAACAGTCATTTCGCCGCCAGGGAGGAATGGCGCCTGGTAGGTTGCTCGCGTCAGGTACCGCCGGGCGGGGCGGGAACGGAGCCGGAAGGCTCACAAGCCTGTGGAGACCCGGTAAGACCACCTCGGTGGCGCAGGTCGGTGAAGCAGGAAGCCACAGAGGTGTCGCATCCGTGTGGCACGGACTGAATCTCTGGCATTCATGCCAGAGAGCACGTCAATACCTGAAGGCGACCCTTCAGGTCGAGGGCGGCAGGGTGAAGGTCGACTCCGGTGAGTTCACGAAGTACGCCGACCCCTGATGTCCCGAACTCCGGTACGGTTCGCCCGGGAGCGCACGCCGTACCGGAGCCACCGGATCTCCGAAAGGCGTTGCGCCGCACCGGCGGGACGTGTATCAACGGTGCGGGTGATCCATTTTGATATCCGTTTACATTGATCTGGCCATCGGGCTGGTGCTGGCCTTCCTGCTCCTGTCGCTCCTGGTGAGCGGGATCAACGAGGCCTTCGTCCGCCTGTTCGGGATCCGCAGCAAGTTCCTGTGGGCCTACCTCCGCGACACCATGGACGGCGGCCCGCGAGAGGGCGGGTCGTGGATTCCGGAGAAGATCGCCGACGTCTTCGCCAAGCTGCCCTTCTCCAAGAACGATCCGCGTCCCAGGCACGACTCGGAGCCCGCGCCGCCGGTGATCGAGCCGGTGCCGGTGGACGCCGCCGCGGCGCTCGCCTCCGACACCCCCGCGCGGCCGGTCGACATGACCGGGCGGCTGTACGAACGGCTCCAGGAGATCGACCGTCCCAAGGCCGCGCGGACCAGCATCGCCAACATCCCGCCCGAGCGGTTCTCCGGGGCGATGCTGGAGCTGGTCTCCGCCGAGGAAGGCGGGGTCGAAGGCCTGATCGCCAAGCTGGAGGCCATCGGCAGCCCGCTGGCCGGGCACCTGCGGGGCGTGTGGGAGGGCGCGCAGCGGGACATGGTGAGGTTCCGCCAGGGGGTGGAGGCCTGGTTCGACGGGGAGATGCAGCGGCTGTCCATGCTGTATCGCCGCTACGTCAAGTGGGTGGTGTTCGCCCTCGGCCTGGTGCTGACACTGCTGTTCAGCATGGACGCGCTGGAGTACGGCAAGACCCTGCTGCGGGACAACGCCTACCGGGCCGCGGTCGCGGCCATCGCGAGCGACGGCGACGGCGCCTCGGCCGCGCTGAAGGACAGGTGCGCCGGGGACGGCGCGGGCGGGGCCATCGATCCGTACGCCTGCGTGACCGAGTCCTTCAGCTCGCCCGCCCTGGTGAAGATCTTCGACCATGCCGTGGTGAGCGTGACCATCCCTCCCGACGGGACGGAGGATCCGTCGTTCAACTGGAACGGCGGCGTCTGGTGGGACCGCCTGATCACTCCCGGTCACTGGCCGGGCTACCTGATCAGCGTGGTCGCGCTGATGTTCGGGTCCACCTTCTGGTGGGACATCCTGCGACGGCTGACCGGCATCCGAGGCCACCGCTCCTGACCTCTGTTTCCCCGGGCTTCGTCCGGGGCATCGTGTCCGCATCCCCCCAGCCGATCTTGGGGGGTGCCATGCGTGTTTTCTGCGCTTTTGCGGTGGGTTCGATGCTGCTGGTCGGCGGCTGGGCCGAGGGGGCGGAGACGGCCGTGCCGGTCGACCCCCCTCCCTCCGTCGCGTCGCAGACCCTGCCCGACCTCGTCGTCAAGTACGGCGAGGCCTGCCCCTGACCCGTGTTCGAGGTCAGCGGCGAGGCCTGCCTTCGGCCCGCGTTCGGGGTTGACGGCGAGGCCTGTCTCCGGCCCGCGCTTGAGATCAGCCGTTGCGCAGCGCGGCCAAGGCCCGGTCGACGTGGGTGAGGGGTTCGTCGCCGATCGGGCGGAGCACCACGGTGTCCACCCCGGCCTCCCACAGTGACCTGATGTGCGCGGCCACCGTGTCGGGGGAGCCCGCCGCCATCGGCACGTCATCCGGATCGACGCCCAGGAAGCCCGCCTGTTCCGTCGCGGCGGGCAGGACGGCCGCGCGGACGTGCCCGGGATCGTCGTGGACGTAGAGGTAGGTGAAGACCACCAGCTCGTGATCGTCCTGCCCGGTCAGCTTCCGCGCCTCCCGGACCCGTTCGGGGCCGAACCCCTCGGGCAGGATCGTCCCCTGGGCCACCCGGCCGGACAGCTCCAGCGAGCGCGGCCGTACCACTCCGGCGAGCACCGGCGGTGGTACGGCCGGCGGGTGCACCAGCCTCACCCCGTCGAGCCGTACGGCTCGCCCCTGAGAGGTGACGGTCTCGCCGCGCAGTAGCGCCCGCACCGCCAGGATGGTCTCCTCCAGCAACGCCAGCGGGGAGGGCGCGGCGGCACCCACCTGGCGCATCCAGTCTTGGACGCCGTGGCCTATGCCCGCCGCGAGCCGGTGGGGGTGCATGCGGGCCAGATTGCCGAGTTCCATGGCCAGCAGGGCCGGATTGCGCAGCGGGGCCGGGGTGATCCCGATGCCCACGCGGAGCCGCCCGGTGGTGGCGAGCGCGGTGGCCGCCGACGAGATCGACCCGGTCCAGCCCAGATCCTCCACCACCCAGAGATCGTCCACCTCCGTCGCGTCCAGGTGACGGCAGAAGGGGATGAGCGATTCCGGAGGAAGGTCACGGTCGAACATCACGCCGAGACGCATATCTCTTGTCTCTCCTACGAATAACGGCAGTAGCCGGTCTTTTTTTACAGGTAACGGAAATAACCGGCGAAACCTTTGACGGCCGTGAGAGGGTCGATCCGGACGTCGGTGCCGGTCCGCAATGCGTTAATCATTTTCCCCTGGCCGATGTAGACGCCCACGTGGTGGGTTTTCACTTTGCTCTCGTCGACCCTGCCGTAGAACACCAGGTCGCCGGGCTGGGCCTTGGCGGCGGGCACCTGGGTGAGCCGTCTGATGTGCTCGTCGGTGTTGCCCGGTCCGAGGACGTCACGGCCGTAGGCGAGGCGGTAGACCCACCTGGCCAGCCCGGAGCAGTCGAGGCCGCGCGTCCGGGTGGCCGGACAGGGCAGGATCGCGCCGCTGTAGCCTTCGCAGGTGCCGTAGGAGGGGCCGGGGTCGTCGTCGTGGCCGCCGCCCCAGGAATAGGGGATTCCTCCGCCCCGCCAGCCCGCCTGGTACTGCCCGGCCGCGATCGCGTGCGCGATGGTGGTCACCCGGTTCAGGGTGGCCGGAAGAATCGGCACCGAGCCGCTGGCGACCATCAGGACTCCCGTGAGTACGGCTACGGCGGTCACCTGCCGATGGTGCCCGAGGGTTCTCCGTCGCCGTTCACTCCGGTCGTTCCGGGAAATCCCCACCGCACCTACTTTCTCTGATTCATCACCGTAAATCGTGATTATGGGGAAAATCTTGGTGATTCGCATCCTCTGACAACCGCTTCATCACCCATCGTCAGACAGGGTCTGGCGACTCGGATCCAGGGGTGCTGTCTCGGCAGGTCGGCGACGTGGCTGGATGGGATCCCCGGGAGCCGATGGAGGAAACGAGGCCATCGCGGCCCTGATTCCCCTCGCCGGGGGCCGGATAGTCCGCCAACTGTCCGACTCGGAGGGACACGCCCGGATGCTGCCAAGCTTGGACTCGATCACTTTGAGTAGTCATATGGAGCGTGCAGTGACGGAGGGTGGTCCGCAGCAGGCGGGACACCCTTGCTCAAAGGAGAAAACTGATGAACCGCACCATGATTGCCGCCGCGCTGATTGCCTTCGGCGCCGTCCTGGCCGCGCCTGTAGCCGCAGGCACGGCCCACGCCGACCCCCTCGGCGGGCTGCTGGGCGGCGGCTACGACGACTACTACGGCGACATCATTAGCGATGGCAGCGGGATCGGTCACGGCGTCGGGATCGGTGGCCTCATCGGCATCGGCGGCATCGGGCTCAACATCCTCGGGTAGCGGGCTGAGACGGGTGGGTAGGGCGGCGTGAGGCCGTCGTCACCCACACCGTCGCCGCGACGCCCCCGCCATCCCGGCGGGGGCGTCTTCGTGCTGTACGGCCACCGGCATCGGCGCCGTGCGTTGACTTTCTCGGTCACGAGCAAGCGGCACCATGTCTGGCCCTCCCCGCGCGGCTGGGAAACCACTTCGGATTCTCGCGTAGCTCCTGCATCACTGGCGGGCATCAGGTGCGTGTACGTCCGGAGCGTGAACCCAGGGTCCTGATGCCCGAGGTACTCGACCAGCGCCTTGATGGACGCGCCGGCGTCGAGCAGCACGCTCGCGAAGTAGTGCCGCAAGGCATGCATGCCATACTCGCGCGTCGCCTGGTTAGCGCGCCCCATCGTCCGCTTGGTGGGCCGATCCTTGGAGATCACGCCCACCCGCTCAAAGGTTGGCTTCCAGACGAACTCGTTGATGTAGCTGCGGTTCAGCGCCTTGGACTCGCGGCTGGTGAGGAACAGGCGGACGGTCTTGGACTCCCCGTCCAGTTCCTCCCGCGGCAAGGTGACCTCACGGGTCGGAAATCTGCGCAGATGCTCGGCGAGAGCTTCGGCCACCGACTCGGGGTAGGGTACCGTCCGCTCGCGATCGTGCTTCGGCAGGCCGAAGACGAGGCGCCCGTGGAACTCTCAGCACTGGGAGAAACCTGGGAACACGAAAAGGGCCCGCCCATTCTGTCGCGGCGCGCAGGCGTGCAACCGATCCTTCGAGAACGGCAGCTTCGCGACCACGGAGACCGACTACTGCCGACTCACCCGTCAAGCCCTCATCGCCGCTCTGTACACCTCAACCCAAAAGGAGATCGCGGCATGACCATGCTGGAGTACCTGGCCACCACGGATGCGAAGGTGGTCGACGAGCTGATCAGCACCCTTGAGAATCCCGATCCGATTCAAGCCGCCAAGTTCGACAACAAACCGAGCTGGGACAACGGCAAGAAGGGCGGATTCGACAACAGGCCGAGCTGGGACAACTGGAGCAAGAAGAAGTAGCAGATGACCGTCGTGGGCGCGGGGTCATCGCGCCCACACGTGACCACTCATCTCCACCCTGGAGGCAGGACGATGGACACACGCACCGTACGCCAGACGAGCGTTACGCTGCCCGACTTGGACGATGCGGACCTGGACGAGGTCGATTCGCTCGAAGGCGAGCACGGCAAGCTGCGCGACTTCCGATATGCCGACGCTCATCTGCCCGAGCTGCCCCTGACGGGGACCCAGCTCATGGACGGGCGTGTCACCGGCCTCACCACCCAGCGTGCCCGCTTGGACGACCTGAGCCTGTATTCGGTGGAGTTCTCCGGCTGCGACTTGTCCGGCCTCCGCTGGGCGGACAGCAAGCTCTCCCGGGTCACCTTCACCGATTGCAAGCTGCTCGGCGCTGTGTGGGAGGAGGTCACGCTCGATGATGTGATCTTCGAGCGGTGCAAGCTGGACTACGCGGCCTTCACCCGCCTCCGCGCCGTAGGCTCGGTGATTTTCACCGGCTGCTCGCTGCGAGAAGCGCGTTTCAGCGGGTCTGACCTGAGCGACGTGGCGTTCGAGGAGTGCGACCTGCCCCTGACGGAGTTCGACGGCGGCACCTATCGTGGCTGCGATCTGCGCGGCAACGACCTATCCGGCCTTCGCGGAGTGAGCGCGCTCAAGAAGATCATCGTCGAGCGGTCACAGCTCCAAGGCCTCGCCCAGGCACTCGCGGCCGAACTGGAGATCACCTTCGATTAGCTCCTCAGCTAGCTGCACGGGAGGTGAAGACATGGGCTTACGACTGTTGTTCGACCAGTTCAGCGACATCCAGGAACATATCGACATCGGGGACGTCAGGCAGGCGGGCGACACGCCGGGCTACGACGACGGCGTGGCCGTCGTCCCCCAGGGGAACTGGGCAGCCCTCAGCGAGGAAGAGGCCGAACGACTCCGGCCCGACGCCGACACACCGCCCAGCATGACGCTCGAACTGGTCAGCCAGGATTTGCCGGTCTTCGCTTCCGGCGATCTCCAAGGCCGTGTGGACGCCGCAGCCGCTCTCGACCCGCTGGGTGGCCGCTGGCCACGCAGACGGCACGCCTCCACATGCAGCCCGGCCGGGCTGCTCACCTCCACCGAGGACACGACGATCAGCCGCAGGATCGGACTGCACGTGGACAACTGGGATCGGCTGCCGTACCCGGTCCGGCAGGACAGCCGCCGGCGGCTGTGCATCAACTTCGGCCCGGGAACCCGCTACCTCCTGGTCGGCGACCGGGACATCATGGAAATCTGCCGCGCCCTGGGCCGTGACCAGGAGCAGCACTGCCCACACACCGACGACGTGCGTCAATACGTCGCCGACGGGCACCCCCTGCGGTGCCTGCGCATCCGCCTGGAACCCGGCCAGGGATACATCGCGCCAACTGAGCTCGCACCGCACGACGGCTCCACAAGCGGCGCCCAGACGGGGTCACTCGCCGCCTTCTGGCTGGGCTGAGCCGACAACGCAAAAGAGCGCCCCGCCCCTCCACAGCGAGCTGACGATGTGGGGCGCATGATCAGCGGTCCCCCGGCACGGAAACGGCCCGGCATCGTGATCGATGCCGGGCCGTTCTGTTCCGGTTTTGTTCCGCCTGAGATTGCTCAGCAACGACAAACAACCACAACTAGCCGCAAGGTTTTCCAGCTCAGCGCCCTTTTCGAGGAAGATCGCCAAGGCCGGAAAACCGTGCCGTCATACGTCGTAGTAGAGCTCGAACTCGTGCGGGTGCGGGCGCAGGCGGATCGGGTCGATCTCGTTCTCGCGCTTGTAGGCGATCCAGGTCTCGATCAGGTCCGGCGTGAACACGCCGCCCTCCAGCAGGTATTCGTGGTCGGCCTCAAGGGCGGCGAGCACCTCGGAGAGCGAGCCCGGGACCTGCGGGATGTTACGGGCCTCCTCCGGGGGAAGCTCGTAGAGGTCCTTGTCGACCGGCTCGACCGGCTCGATCTTGTTGCGGATGCCGTCGATGCCGGCCATGAGCTGGGCGGCGAAGGCGAAGTACGGGTTGCAGGACGGGTCCGGCACGCGGAACTCGATGCGCTTGGCCTTCGGGTTGGAGCCCGTGATCGGGATGCGGATGCACGCCGAGCGGTTGCGCTGGGAGTAGACCAGGTTGACCGGCGCCTCGTAGCCGGGGACCAGGCGGTGGTAGGAGTTCACCGTCGGGTTGGTGAAGGCCAGCAGCGACGGGGCGTGCTTGAGCAGGCCGCCGATGTAGTAGCGGGCGGTGTCGGACAGACCGGCGTAGCCGACCTCGTCGTAGAAGAGCGGCGCGCCGTCCTTCCAGAGCGACTGGTGGCAGTGCATGCCGGAACCGTTGTCACCGAAGATCGGCTTGGGCATGAAGGTGACGGTGTGGCCGTACTCCAGGGCCGTGCTCTTGACGATGTACTTGTACAGCATCAGGGTGTCGGCGGCCTTGAGCAGCGTGTTGAACCGGAAGTCGATCTCGGCCTGACCGGCCGTGCCCACCTCGTGGTGCTGCATCTCCACGTCGATGCCCGCGTCGATGAGCTTGCGCACCATCTCCGAACGCAGGTCGGTGAAGTGGTCCATCGGCGGGACCGGGAAGTAGCCGCCCTTGTAGCGCGGCTTGTAACCGAGGTTGCCGCCCTCCTGAGCCTTGCCGGTATTCCAGGCGCCCTCGATCGAGTCGATGTGGTAGTAGCTGGAATGCGCGCTGGTCTCGAACCGCACGTCGTCGAAGATGTAGAACTCGGCCTCGGGGCCGAAGTAGACCGTGTCGGCGATGCCGGTGCCCTTGAGGTATTCCTCGGCCTTGCGGGCGACGTTGCGCGGGTCGCGGCTGTAGGCCTCACCCGTCAGCGGGTCGTGGACGAAGAAGTTGATGTTGAGCGTCTTGTGGTGCCGGAAGGGGTCCAGCACGGCGGTGGTCGGGTCGGGCAGCAGAAGCATGTCCGACTCGTGGATGGCCTGGAAGCCCCGGATCGACGAGCCGTCGAACATCAGGCCTTCGGTGAAGACTCCGGCACCGAAATTCTCCGTGGGAAACGTGAAGTGGTGAGTCGTCCCCGGCAGGTCGGTGAACCTGACGTCAACGAACTGCACGCCTTCGTCCTTGATGAACTTAAGGACGTCGTCGGCGGAGTTGAACACGCGAACCTCCCAAGGGGCACGGGCTATCAGATCCGAACGTAGGACTGTGCCGTTACCGCCCCGTGTCTCGTTTGTTTCACTCGTGTTAAGGGGAAGTTGGCCCTCACGCTAGTCCCCTTGCACGGCGGAGCCATACAGGAAAGCCGGTCCTTTACCGGAGTTTCACGTCCCGGACGCCGGGTGCCCGCCCCCGGCGGAGGCCTCCGCCGGGGCGATCTTCACCGCCGTGACCTCCCCGGAGACCGTCCCGGAGGCCCGCCCCGCAGCCCGGGCCGCGGGGTCATCCGGAAAAGGCGACGCGGATCTGGTCGACGAGCTCGGGGCGGTAGGTCACGAGCACCCCGGCGCCCGCCACCATGACCGCGGCGACGAGCGCGGCGATCCACAGCCTCCGGCGGCGCCTGGAACGCGGCAGGCGCGCCGACTGCCGTGTGGCGGCCCTGACCATCTCCCGGCGCTCGACGTGGCTGATCTGCGCCGTGAGCGCTTCGAAACGCTCGTCGATGTCGTTCATGTCAGACATTGGGGGGCTCCGGGGAAATGTGCTTGAGGAAATTGATGATCTCCATGATGGAGGCGTTCCGCCTGATGCGGGTAGCCGGCTCGGGCGGATGCGGGAGCGGCCCCCGGGGCGGATACCGTTGAGGCCATGAGCAGCAGGCAGCAACCCCGTTGGACCCAGACCTGGCTCGGCGGGGTCAGATCGGCCGGGATCGACCTGGGTTATCCGGGGGAGCGGCTCGGGCTGCCCCAGGAGGGCAGCGGCGCGGCGGCCGGGTTCGGCCGCAGGATCGGCGCCATCGTGATCGACTGGATGATCTGCACCTGGGCCATCACGCAGGGGCTCCTGCGGATCAACCCCGCCGAGCAGGGCTGGATCCCGATCACGGTCTTCGCGCTGGCGAACATCCTGCTGGTGGGCACCACGGGCATGACCTTCGGCATGCGGCTGCTCAACATCCGGGTCGCCGCGCTCGACGGCGGCCGTCCCCGTTACCTCGCCGTGCTGGTGCGGACCGTGCTGCTGTGCCTGGCCGTACCGGCTCTCATCTGGGACCGCGATCAGCGCGGCCTGCACGACCGCGCGGCCAACACCGTGGTCGTGCGCCTCTAGACCTCGACCGGCTCTCGTCGATCCCGGCCGGACCTCGCCGGTGCGGGCGCGGAGCGGTGCGCTCCGCGCCTATCTCACGCAGGTGAAGATCGCGGTGCCGGGCAGGTGCCGGCCGCGCAGGGGGCTCCAGCCTCCCCACTCGCGGTCGTGGCCGTCGGGCCACTCCGGTTCGACCAGCTTCGTGAGGACCAGGCCCGACGCGACGATGTGCTCGATCCAGTCGGCCATCGTGCGGTGGTGTTCGACGTAGGCCGGTCTCCCGTCGTCACCGATCTCCACGTACGGCGAGCGGTCGAAGTAGGACCGGTCGGCGGTCAGACCGCCGGGACCCGGGTCGTCGGGGAAGGCCCAGCGGACGGGATGGCTGACGGAGAAGACCAGGCGGCCCCCGGGACGCAGCACCCGGCGGGTCTCGGTGAGAACGGCCCTCGCGTCGGCCACGAACGGCAGCGCGCCGAACGCCGAGCAGGCCAAATCGAACGACTCATCGGAGAAAGGCAGGGACTCCGCGTCGGCCTGGAGCACCGGAAGCGGAGAGTCGCCGTCGAGGTCGATCCGGCGGGAGTGCTGGAGCTGGCGGAAGGACAGGTCGAAGGCGGCCACCCGGGCTCCCTGACCGGCCAGCCATCGCCCGCACTGTCCCGCGCCGCAGCCGATCTCCAGGACGTCTTTGCCCGCGACCTCGCCCAGCAGGTGGGCGTCGGCCTCGTCGAGGCCCTCGGGGCACCAGACGAAGCCGGAGTCACGCAGGAACTCCCCATGCTCCGCCTGGTATTCGTCCGCGGCGTCGTCCCACCAGTGGCGGTTGGCCCGTGAGGTGTCGGCGGCGTTCACCCGCCGCCGATCGACCCCCGCGAGATCCATCAGCGCATCTTCGGCCGGGGCATCCGCGCGCCGCGAGGCAGCGGGCCCTTGGGCATCGGCAGTGTCTGCGGAAGGGCCTTGAGACGGTTGTTGATCTCGTAGACCGCGGGCTTCTTGAGGTTGCGGGGCAGCTTCATCAGGTGCCGCTGCAGCTTGGCGAGGGGGATCTGGCCGTCTCCGTCACCGGACTGGATGTCGTAGACCGGAACGTCGAGGGCGACCCGCTGGACGCGCTTCTTCTCGGCGACCAGCATCTTCTGCACCCGGCTGCCCGGCCCCTCGGACACCAGGATGATGCCGGGGTAGCCGACCACGCGGTGCACGATGTCCTGGTCGCGGTTCACCGCGACGGCCGGGGTGACCTCCCAGTTGCCGCGCATCCCCTGCAGGATCGCGGCGGCGGCGCCGAGCTGGCCGTGCAGCATCGAGTATTGGGCCTTCTGGGCGAGCTGGCCGAACACCACCAGGCCGACGGTGAGGGCCAGCATGATCCCGATGAAGACCAGGTACCACAACCAGCCCGTGACCAGGCCGATCACGACGCACAGCGCGAGCGTGCCGAGCGCCGAGGCATAGACGATCGGCATCCCCTTGGGATTGGCCTCCTTGATGATCTTCGCGATCATGCGGAGCTGCTTGACGCGCCCCGGGCGCTCTGGGTCTTCGGGCTTCTTCGCCATGCTCTGAAGGATACAAATCCAGGGGTCAAGAAATGAAAACGTGACCTACCGTGCCGAGGGTGACCTACATCCTCACGGATGCCGTGAGGCGGCGGTCGGCGACGCTACGGCCCACCTCGACGGTGTAGTGACCGCCGGAAGCGATCCGCCAGCCCTCCTCCGTCCAGGTCTGGAAGGCACGTTCGGGCAGGTCGATCGTGGTGGTCACGGTCTGCCCCGGTTCGGCGGTGACGACGTCGAACGCGGCGAGCACGCGGGCCGGCCGTTCGGGGTCACGCTCCACCGGGGCGAGGTAGAACTGGACGACCTCGCGGCCGGCACGCTCGCCGGTGTTGGTCACCGTCACCGTCACGGTCGTCCCGATGGCGGCGATCGTGTCGTAGGACCAGGTCGTGTAGCCCAGGCCGTGGCCGAACCAGAACGCCGGGGCGCGGCCGGAGCGCTCCCAGGCGCGATAGCCGATGAAGAGGCCCTCGTCGTAGGCGACCTCGCCGCCTGCCGGGGTCACGTTCAGGACGGGCACGTCGGATTCGCGGGCCGGCCAGGTGGTGGGCAGCCTGCCGCCGGGTTCGGCGTCGCCGAACAGCACATCGGCCAGGGCCTCACCGGCCTGCTGTCCCGGGAACCAGGTCAGCAGGACCGCCGGGACCCGGTCCAGCCACGGCATCTCCACCGGCGACCCGGCGTTGACCACCACGATCGTGCGCGGATTCGCCTCGGCGACCCTGGCGATCAGCTCGTCCTGGCGGCCGGGCAGGGCCAGGCCGGTGCGGTCGAATCCCTCGCTCTCCACCTCCTGTGTGGTCGCGGCGACCACGATCGCCACGTCGGCGCTCCCGGCCGCCTCCACCGCCTCCGCGATGAGCACGTCGTCGCCGGGGGAGGGGGCGGCATGGCCGAGGGTGAACGCCACGAACGCCATGCCGCTGAACGCCCCCGCGGAGTGCCTGGCGCTCAGCTTCACGGGGATGCCCGCGGTGAGCACGGCGGTGACCCGCCGCTCCGGAGGGAAGAGGAACGCGGCGCCCGGGTCGTCGCCCTCGATCGCGACGGTGTCGTCGAACACCGTGTCGTCCCCGACCTTCACCGTGAACGCGCCGACCCCGGCGATCGAGAACTCGTGCGGCCCGCTCACACGCGGGGTGTGAACGGCGCGGATCTCGACGGCGGCCAGACGCCCGGGATCCACGCCGGAGGGGAGCCGGCCGACCCAGCGAACCTCGGTGGCGGCCAGCGGGTGCTCGGCCAGGACCTCGCCCTCGGCGTCCAGGAAGAGGCAGCGGGCCGGGACGGCGAGCGGCGCCAGCCGTACCCGGGGATCCGTGCCGAGCGCGTGGCGCACCTCGATGTCCTCGCGCCCGCGCAGGCCCTCCAGCGGCGAGACGATCCGGTCGGGGAAGACCTGGGCGCTGCCGCCGCCCATCACCCGGGCCTCGACGGCGGCCGATCCGATCAGCGCCACGCTCCGGACGCCGTTCAACGGCAGCAGGCCGCCCTCGTTGCGCAGCAGCGTGAACGACCGGGCGGCCACCTCACGGGCGAGGGCCCTCCCGTCGATCTCCGTACGGCCTGCCGCCGGGACGGAGCCGGGAGCCGCCGGGGTGGGGCCGGGAGAGGCCTCCAGGGCGCCGACGCGCCCGGCCAGGCGGAGGACACGGCGGACCTGGTCGTCGACGACCTCCTCGGCGACCCGTCCCTCGCGGACCGCGGCCTCCAGTTTCCCGCCCCAGGGACCGAACGGCCCCGGCATGGCGACGTCGAGGCCGCCCTCGGCGGTCGCCTCGGTGGATCGGGCGGCGGTCCAGTCGGAGACGACGACGCCGTCGAAACCCCATTCGCCCTTCAGCAGATCCCGCTGGAGCGGCCCGTGCTCGGTCATCGTGGTCCCGTTGACGGAGTTGTAGGCGGACATCACGCCCCAGGCGCCGGCCCGGACGACCCGCTCGAACGGAGCCAGATAGACCTCGCGGAGCGCCCTGTCGCCGACCTTCACGTTCACCGTGAACCTGTCGGTCTCGAAGTCGTTCGCCACGAAGTGCTTGGGCGTGGTGCCCACGCCGCCCTCCTGAACACCCTCGACGTAGGCGGCGGCGAGCTCGCCCGTCAGGTACGGGTCCTCGGAGAAACACTCGAAGTGGCGGCCTCCGAGCGGACTGCGGTGCAGGTTGACGGTCGGAGCCAGGAGCACGTGCACGCCCTTGCGGCGGGCCTCCTGGGCGAGCAGCCGTCCCACCTGGCGGATCAGGTTCACATCCCAGGTCGCGGCGAGCGCGGTGGGACTCGGCAGCGCGATCGAGGGGTCGGCGGACGACCACCGCTCGCCTCGGACGCCGATCGGGCCGTCGCTCATCACCAGCCGCCTGAGCCCGATCTCGGGGAGCGGGGGCAGGGACCACATGTCCGCGCCCGTCAGCAGGCGGACCTTCGTGCCGAGGTCGAGCTTCCTGATCAGCTTTTCGATGTCCACCGTGACAGTCTGACCCGGTGAACCAAGTGTTAGATAGGTTCACTTGGACAGGCTCACCGGCCGGGCCATTACGGGTCGTCATGGAGCGGCACGGAGCGGCCCGGAACGGCAAAGGGCCCCGCGCGTGTGAAACGCGGGGCCCCGATGCGGAGGTCAGGCGTGCTGGCGGGCCTCGATGGCCTGCTGGTAGAGACGGCCCGCCCGGTAGGAGGAACGGACCAGCGGGCCGGACATGACTCCGGCGAAACCGATGGCCTCGGCCTCCTTCTGGAGCTCGACGAACTCCTCGGGCTTCACCCAGCGGTCCACCGGGTGGTGGCGCGGGGTGGGACGCAGGTACTGGGTCACGGTCAGCAGGTCACACCCGGCCTCGTGGAGGTCGCGCATGGCCTGGATGATCTCCTCGCGCTCCTCGCCCATGCCGAGGATCAGGTTGGACTTGGTCACCATACCGGCCTGCCGAGCCTTGGTGATCACTTCCAGGGACCGCTCGTAACGGAACGCGGGGCGGATGCGCTTGAAGATCCGCGGCACGGTCTCGATGTTGTGCGCGAACACCTCGGGCTTGGCGGAGAAGACCTCTTCGAGCTGGTCCTGGTTGCCGTTGAAGTCGGGCACCAGCAGCTCGACACCGCAACCGGGCAGCAGCGCGTGGATCTGCCGGGCGGTCTCGGCGTACAGCCACGCGCCGCCGTCGGGCAGGTCGTCACGGGCGACGCCGGTCACCGTGGCGTAGCGCAGCCCCATCTGCTGGACCGACTCGGCCACTCTGCGGGGCTCGTCCGTGTCGTATTCGGCGGGCTTGCCGGTGTCGATCTGGCAGAAGTCGCAGCGGCGGGTGCACTGGTCGCCGCCGATGAGGAAGGTGGCCTCGCGGTCCTCCCAGCACTCGTAGATGTTGGGACAGCCGGCCTCTTCGCAGACAGTGTGCAGACCCTCACGTTTCACCAGCGATTTGAGCTCGGTGTATTCGGGTCCGGTCTTCAGCCGGGTCTTGATCCACGGGGGCTTGCGCTCGATGGGGGTCTGGCTGTTGCGGACCTCCAGGCGGAGGAGCTTTCGGCCTTCAGGAGCAACGGTCACATCGTTCAGCTTATGTCCCGCCGAAGCGCAGGCACACATGAGGTCCCGTTACGTCAGCTTCTCGGCCCTGAAGGGACCGAGCTTGCAGTTCCTCGCCGTCGATGGCGTCGACGGTCCGGTCGCGTCAGGCAGCGTGACTCACTGCCCAGCCCGCCTCACCGCGTGCGGCGATGTTGCGGGTTGCGTTGACGTCGGCGTGCTCAGCGAAGCCACACGACGTACAGATGAAGGTTTCCTGATCGGGCCGGTTGCGCCTGTCCACATGTCCGCACAATGAGCACCCTTGCGAGGTGTAAGCCGGATCCACGTGAACGACGGCGGCCCCGGCCCGGGCCGCCTTGTAGCCGATGAAGGCTCCCAGCTGGTGGAAGCTCCACGAATGCAGCGTGACCCGCTGGGGCTTGCGGAGCCGTACCCGGTCGCGGATGCCCTGGAGGTCTTCCAGGGCGATGCCGCGCCCGGTGCGTTCTGCCTCGGTCACGATCTGCTTGGCGATGGTGGCGATGCCCAGGTCCACGCCGAGAAATCCGTCCGGGTCGGCCACCGACCCTGGTCAACTCCCTCGAGGGCGCCTCCGCGCGGCTGCTGCGCAAGGAGTTTCCGGCTCACGGCCGCCGCTACCTGTGGGGCGGTCACTTCTGGTCCCCCAGCTACTTCGCGGCCTCCTGCGGCGGCGCGCCCTTGAGCATCGTCAAGGAGTACATCGAGAACCAGAAACGCCCGGATGAGCATCCGGGTGTCAAAGCCGAGGTCAGGGAATCGATTCCTCCCGGGCGTGAACGCCCGGGGTTCCTCGCTAGACAGCGCTGAACCCCCACGTGGTCGATGAGCTACTTGATCATGCCCGGGGTGGGTCTAGGGGCGGAAGAGGTCTTCCTCCGGGAGCTCGAAGGCCCGCGCGCCGAGCGCTTCGGCCAGGTGCTTCTCGGCGTACGGCATGACCTCGTCGACCACGATCCGGCGCCCGGTCTCGGCCGACAGCGAGGAGACCCCGGCGTCGCTGATCCCGCACGGGACGATCCGGTTGTACCAGCTCGGGTCGTTGGCGCAGTTGAGCGCGAACCCGTGCATCGTGACGCCCCGCGCGAACCGGATGCCGATCGCGCCGACCTTCCGGTCGGGCAGGCCGTGGGAGGGGTCCCCGGCCACCCAGACGCCGCTGCGCCCCTCCACCCGGCCGGCCTGCACCCCGAAGTCGGCGCAGACGTGAATGAGCGTCTCCTCCAGGAGCCGCACGTAGGAGATCACGTCGAACCGCTCTCCGAGCTTGACGATCGGGTAGCCGACGAGCTGGCCGGGGCCGTGCCAGGTGATCCGGCCGCCCCGGTCGACGTCGATGACCGGGGTGCCGTCGGTGGGACGCTCGTGCGGCGCGGTGCGCTTGCCGGCCGTGTAGACCGGCGCGTGTTCGAGCAGCAGGCAGGTGTCGGGGATCTCCCCGGCCACCCGGCGGGCGTGGATCCGCCGCTGGAGATCCCACGCCTGCTCATAGGGGAAGTCAACGCCAAGACGGACTATCGCCAGGTCACTCACGTCTCAAGAGTAGTTGACCCGTTCGTGGTCATGACGTGAGAAGGCGAGGCTCGATGCGGAACTCCTTGACCCCGTTCGCGCCGTCGTGCTCCACCCGGTAGGCGTAGCCGTTCGGGTCCACGGTGACGGCCTGGATGAAGTCGGTGCCCACGTAGTGCAGCGCGACGCCCTCGTCGGCGGCGTAGCCGTCGGGCAGCTCGCCGGAGGCCACCGACTCGTGCAGCAGCCGGCGGCGCTGCGGGTCGGAGTTGTAGTGCACGCCACACGAGTGGGGCAGAAGCCCGAGGCCGTCGGCCCACACGCGCAGCGTCGGCCCGAAGGAGTCGGTGTTGCCCCCCACGTGCCAGCACAGGGCCCCCGCGCTCTGCCCGGACAGCACCACGCCGGCCCGCCAGGCCTCCTCGAACGCCTCGTCCAGGCCGTGCAGCCGCCACAGCGCCGCCAGGTTGGCCACGCTGCCGCCGCTGACGTAGATGACGTCCTGGCTCAGGATCCACTCGCGAGGGTCTTCGACGTTGGGCATCGGGAACACGGTCAGATGGCTGATCTCGACGTCCCAGTCACGGAACGCGCCGTACATCTTCAGCAGCCACTCCGCGTCGTCTCCTGTGGCGGTGGCCAGCAGGCCCAGCCTGGGCCGGTCCTGACCGGTCAGATCAAGGGCGTAGCGGAGCAACGGGCTCGCCTCTATGAACCCGTAACGCTCGGACTGGCGGAACGAACCACCCCCGATGGCGAGGATGTGGGACTGCCCGGACCTGCCCATATGTGATCTCCCGATGTCTGGCGGAAACAGGGACCCTAGAGTACGGCGGCGAGTGCCTCGTCGAGACGGATATGCAGGAACGTATGGCCCGCATCGAGCAGGCGCCGCGGAATCACCCGCTGCCCGGTCAGCACGCCTTCTTCGGCGAATCCGCCGATGGCGGTGCGCAGCACGAATCCCGGCACGGCCATCGGCATCGTGGGCCGGTGCAGGGCCTCCCCGAGAGCCTTGGTGAACTCCGCGTTGGTGACCGGCTCCGGCGCGGTCAGGTTCACCGGACCGGAGATCTCCGGGTTCCCCAGAAGGTGCTGTACGGCCCGCACCCAGTCGTCGATGGAAATCCACGACCAGTACTGCCTTCCCGACCCCAGCGGCGCGCCCAGGCCGAGCTTGAAGATCGGCAGGATCCTGGGCAGCATGCCGCCCTCGCCGCTCAGCACCAGGCCGGTGCGGAGCCGTACCACCCGGATGCCCGCGTCCTCGGCGGGCGCCGTCTCGGCCTCCCACGGCACCACCACTTCCTGGGCGAGGAACCCGGCGCCCGCTGGAAAGGACTCGTCCACCTCGCGGTCCCCGGTGTCCCCGTAGAAGCCGATCGCGGAGCCCGACAGCAGCACCGGCGGCTTGACGGACAGCTCCGTCAGCGCCCGCACCAGGGTCCTGGTCCCCTCGACCCGGCTCTGGATCACCTCGCGCTTGAAGCGGTCGTCCCAGCGCCGATCGCCGATCCCCGCCCCGGCGAGGTGGACCACGGCCTCCGCGCCCTCCAGGGCCGCCGGATCGACAAGCCCCCTGGCGGGGTTCCAGAACGACTCGTCGGCGCCCTGGGGCGCTCGCCGTACCAACCGGACCACCCGGGCGCCGTCGGCCCGCAGAGCCTTGACCAGAGCCGATCCCAGCAGGCCTGAGGACCCGGTCACGATGATCGCCATGTCGTCCAATCTAATCGACTCCCCCTGGGATCTCCGGGAGCCGGGTGGTCACCGGATTCGCAGCCCGAGAGAAGACCCGGGACGGAAACCGAACGGGCCGGCCCGCGAGACGCGGACCGGCCCGGTGGGACGCGACGGTGACTAGGCGTTGAGGCCCAGCTGGTTCTCGAAGCGGCCCTCCTCGAGACGACGCTTGATCGTCGTCAGGAAGCGGGCGGCGTCGGCGCCGTCGACCAGGCGGTGGTCGTAGCTGAGCGCGAGGTACGCCATCGAGCGGACGGCGATGACCTCACCCTCGGGGGTGTCCACGACGACCGGACGCTTGACGACCGAGCCGGTGCCCAGCATGCCGACCTGCGGCTGGTTGAGGATCGGCGTGTCGAACAGCGCGCCACGGCTGCCGGTGTTGGTCAGCGTGAACGTGCCGCCGCCGAGCTCGTCCGGGCTCACCTTGTTGGTGCGGGTGCGCTCGGCCAGGTCGGCGATCTTACGGGCCAGGCCCGCGATGTTGAGGTCGCCCGCGTCCTTGATCACCGGGACGATCAGGCCGCGGTCGGTGTCCACCGCGAAGCCCAGGTGCTCGGCGTCGAAGTAGGTGACCTCGTTGGTCTCGCTGTTGATCGTGGCGTTCAGCTTGGGGTGCTGCTTGAGGGCCTCGATCGCGGCGAGGGCGAAGAACGGCATGAACGAGAGCTTGACGCCCTCGCGGCGCTGGAACTCGGCCTTCGCCTGGTCGCGCAGACGCGCGATCTTGGTGACGTCGACCTCGACCACGGTGGTGAGCTGGGCCGACACCTGCAGCGACTCGACCATGCGCTTGGCGATGGTCTGACGCAGACGCGACATCTTCTCCGTACGGCCACGCAGCGTGGTGTCCACCGCGACCGGCTCGGGAGCCGGGGCGGCGGCCTGCGGAGCCGGAGCCTGGGGGGCCGGAGCGGCGGCCTGCGGAGCCGGAGCCGCGGCGGCGGCCCGCTCGCGCTGGTTGCGGGCGGCCTCAAGCACGTCCTGCTTGCGGATGCGGCCACCGACGCCGGTGCCGGTCAGCGCGTCGAGGTCGACGTTGTGCTCGCTGGCGAGCTTGCGCACCAGCGGCGTGACGTACGGGCTCTCGATGGAGGTCGGGGCGGCGGCCTGCGGAGCGGGAGCCGGGGCCGGAGCCTGCGGGGCCGGAGCGGGAGCCGGGGCCGGGGCGGGAGCCGGAGCGGCAGCCTGCGGGGCCGGGGCCGGGGCGGGCTCGGGGGCCGGGGCGGGCTGCGGGATCGAGGAGATCGGCTGAGCCGGGGCGGGCTCGGGCTCGGGCTGCGGCGCGGGAGCGGCCTCCTGGGCCGGAGCCGCGGCGGCGGAGCCGTTCTCGTCGATGATGGCCAGCTCGGCGCCGACCTCGACGGTCTCGTCCTCGGCCACGACGATCTTGGTGAGGATGCCCGCCGCCGGCGACGGGATCTCGGTGTCGACCTTGTCGGTGGAGACTTCGAGGAGCGGCTCGTCGGCCTCGACGCGCTCGCCCTCCTTCTTCAGCCAACGGGTGACGGTGCCCTCGGTGACGCTCTCGCCGAGCTGGGGCATCTGTACGGACTTCGGCATTGGTGTCTTCTCTCGCGTTCCGAGTGAGGGCTTGGACTAGTTGTGGACGTGCAGAGGCTTGCCGGCCAGGGCCAGCATCGCCTCGCCGACGGCCTCGGACTGGGTCGGGTGTGCGTGGATGAGCTGCGCGACCTCGGAGGGCAGGGCCTCCCAGTTGTAGATCAGCTGACCCTCGGTCACGAGCTCGCCGATCCGGCGGCCGACCATGTGCACACCGAGCACGGGGCCGTCCTTCTCGGTGATGATCTTTACCGCGCCCTGCGTCTGCAGGATCTGGCTCTTGGGGTTGCCGGCGAGGTCGTAGGTGAACTCGACGATCTCGTGACCGCGCTCCCGGGCCTGGGCGGAGGTGATGCCGACCGAGGCGACCTCGGGGTCGGAGTAGGTGATCCGCGGCACGCCGTCGTAGTTGATCGGCACCGGGTTGAGCCCGGCGATGTGCTCGGCCACCAGGATGCCCTCCGCGAAGCCCGCGTGGGCGAGCTGCAGGGTCGGGATCAGGTCGCCGACCGCGTAGACGTTCGGCACGCTGGTCTGGCAGAACTCGTTCACGGTGACGGTGCCGCGCTCGATCGCGATGCCCGACTCCTCGAAGCCCATGCCGGCGGTGACGGCGCCGCGGCCGACGGCGACGAGCAGCAGCTCGGCGTCGAGGGTCTTGCCGTTGGCGAGCGTGACGACCACGCCGGTGTCGGTGGTCTTGACACCCTCGAAGAAGACGCCCAGCTCCTGCTTGATCCCGCGGCGGCGGAAGGCGCGCTCCAGCAGCTTGGAGCTGGACTCCTCCTCCAGCGGGAGCAGGTGCGGCAGGGCCTCGACGATCGTCACCTCGGCGCCGAAGGAGCGCCAGACGCTGGCGAACTCGACGCCGATGACGCCACCGCCCAGAACGATCACCGAGGTGGGGACGCGGTCCAGCTTGAGCGCGTGCTCGCTGGTGATGACCCGCTCGCCGTCGATCTCCAGGCCGGGCAGCGACCGGGGCGCGGAGCCCGTCGCCAGCACGATGTTGCGGCCCTCGTAGACGTCGGAACCGACGACGACCCGGTTCGGGCCCGCGAGGCGGCCCTCACCCTCGATGATCGTGATGCCCTTGCTCTTGAGCAGGCCCTGGACGCCCTTCCAGGCGCGGTTGACGATCTTGTCCTTGAACGCGTGGACGCCGTCCATGTCGATGCCCTCGAAACGGGCCTTGACGCCGAACGCCGCGCTCTCCCGGGTCTCGTCGGCCACTTCCGCCGAGTGCAGGAGGGTCTTGGTGGGGATGCATCCCCGGTGCAGGCACGTGCCGCCGATCTTGTCCTTTTCGATCAGCGCGACGGTCTTGCCCAGCTCGGCCGCCCGCAGGGCGCAGGCATACCCACCGCTACCGCCACCCAATACGACGATGTCGTAGGGGCCGCTGCCATCAGCCACAGGAAAGCTCCTTGTCGGATTGAAATACCGTGTTCACGGTCGCGCCCGTTCCGGGCCCTCGCCGGCTTCGCGGATCGTTGTCTCGCATCCGCGCCTCCGCCCTCGGGCCCGGCTCGCCGCATCGTCGGTGCCTGCCGCTGGCTCGGCTCCGACAACCGCATCTTTTCATTTGTCTAGGTTGCTTGAGGTCCGCTTGCGCGGTGCGGGCTAGCCCGCGTAACGCTCGGCGAGACCCACGAGGGTCCGGGTGATCGCCCCCGTGCCGCCCTTCGGGGTGTAGCCGTGAGGCTCGCCCTTGTTGTAGGCGGGGCCGGCCATGTCGATGTGCGCCCAGCTGACGCCTTCGGGCACGAACTCCCGCAGGAAGATGGCGGCCGTGAGCATTCCGCCGAAACGCTCGGGGTGCAGGTTGGCGATGTCGGCGACGGGGGAGTCGAGACCCTTGCGGAGCTCCTCCGGCAGGGGCATGCCCCAGGTGGCCTCGCCCTGCTCGCCGGCGGTCTCGACGACCTGCTCACGGAGCTCGTCGTCGTTGGCCATGACGCCGGCCGTACGCCAGCCGAGCGCCACGATCTGCGCGCCGGTGAGCGTGGCGACGTCCACGATCACGTCGGGGTCGTCCTGGCCCGCGCGGGCGATGCCGTCGATCAGGACCAGGCGGCCCTCGGCGTCGGTGTCGAGGACTTCGACGGTCTTTCCGGCGAAGCTGGTGAACACGTCGGAGGGGCGCTGCGCGGTGCCGCTGGGCATGTTCTCCGCCAGGCAGAGGTAGCCGACCGCGTTGACCTTCAGGCCCAGCTTGGCGACCGCCACGAGCGCGCCGAAGACCGCGCCCGCGCCTCCCATGTCTGACTTCATCCACTCCATCGAGGAGGTCGGCTTGATCGACAGGCCGCCCGAGTCGAAGGTGATGCCCTTGCCGACGAACGCGATCGTCTTGGCGGCCTCCGGGTGGCTGTAGGCGAGACGGACCAGGCGCGGCGGGTTGGCCGAACCCTGGCCGACGGCGACGATGCCGCCGTAGCCGCCCTCCTTGAGGGCCTGCTCGTCCAGGACTTCCACCGACAGGCCCGCCTTCGAGCCGATCTCCTCGGCGATGTCGGCGAAGCGCGCCGGCCACAGGTCCGAGGGCGGGGTGTTGACCAGGTCGCGGACCAGGGTGACCGACTCGGCCACGGTGGCGGCGCGCTCGATCGCGGCCCCGGCGCCGTCGGCGCCGCTCAGCACGGTCAGCTCGGCCACCGGGGCGGCCTGCTCGCCGGTGGTCCGGTATTTGGTGAAGGAGTAGGCGCCGAGCAGACCGCCCAGGGCCACGGCTCCGGCCTGCTCCGCACTGGCGGCGGGCAGGGCGAGCGCGACACGGGTGGTGCCCGCCAGGGCGCGCGCGGCGGTGCCCGCGGCGCGGCGCAGGGCCTCGGCGTCGTAGTCGCCTTCGGGAGCGTCGCCGAGGCCGACGACGACCAGGAGCGGGGCGGTCAGCGCGCCGAAGGTCGGAACCTTGGCGATCTCGCCCGTGTCGCCCTTGACGCCCATGGCGCCGAGCGTCGCGGCGAGCTTGCCGCCGAGCGCTTCTTCCAGGCCTTCGGCCCCCCGGGCGGGGCGAGGACCGTCGGGGCCGGTATGGACGCCGACGACCAACGCGTCGGTATCGAACGAGACAGCGTTGTCAGTTGTGTTCAGCCGCACAGTGGTCACGTCGCCCGATGCTAGTCGGGCTTTGGGAGTACGCATAAACGCGGGTTCGTCCTACGAATCGGCGGGCCCTCGAATGAAGCCAGTATCACTAGCACCATATGAATGATGGTGCTAGTGTCGATAGCACCATGTTGCTCACTTTGGATCTGAACGATCCCCGGCCGCTACACGAACAGGTCGCCGGGACGATCCGCCGCGCCATCGCCGACGGCTCCTACGCGCCTGGCGACCGGCTGCCGCCCGCCCGGGATCTGGCGGATGCTCTGGGAATCAACGCCAACACCGTGCTGCGCGCGCTGCGTGAGCTTCGGGACGAAGGCCTGCTGGAGTTCCGCCGCGGGCGCGGCGTCAGCGTGCTCAGCCGGCCCGACGCCCGCGCGGTGCTGGCGGAGGCGGCGCGCGAGCTGCTCGCCGAGGCCGACCGGTACGGCTACGGGCCGGAGGAAGTCATTCACATCATCAGGGAGCTTTCGTGACCCGGCCGCATGACCGCCGCAGTCCTTCCCGCGCGAGCAGGCAGACCACAGGCACCTCGCCGGTGCCCGCACCAAGGAGGGTGCACCAGTGACCACCCGAGGCCGCGCCGTCACCGTCGCCGCCGTCTGGGGTGCGTTCGTCAGCGCCGTTCTGATCGCCGCCCCCCTCGCGCTACGCGACCGTCTTCCCGACCCGCTCGCGACCCACTGGGATGGAGGATCCGTTCCCGACGGGAACATGTCCTTCGCCGTCAGCCTCACGTTCGACCTGGCCTTCTGGGCGGTCGTCTGGGTCTTCCTGCTCGGTGTCGCGCTGCGCCGCGCGCCGCTGGGCGCCCGGCTGTGGCGCGTGCACTGGTGGGGTCTCCTCTTCGGCTGGGCGGTGCTCGCCCTGGGCATGACGGGCTCCACCCTCTACGCCAACCTCGACGCGACCGACTGGCGCCGGGCGGTGCTGCCCGGCTGGCTGGTCGCCGTCGTGATCGGCGTGGCCGTCGTGATCGGCGCGCTCGCGGGCTACCTCGGCCGAGGCGAGCCCGATCGGGCTCGTGACCACTCGGCGGAGACGCCGAGCCTGCGGCTGCGGCCGGGACAGCGCGCGGTCTGGGTGAGCCGTACCGCCAACCCCTGGCTGACCGGTGCCGCCGTCTCGGCCTTGCTGTCCGCCGCGGTCCTCGCCGGCCTCGCCGTGACGGGCGTGCTGGCGGGCCCGATCGTCTGGGTCAGCCTGGTCGCCCTCCTCCCTGGGGCGCTGTTCGGGCTCGCCACGAGTTCGGTCGGCGTCCGCGTCGACGCGGAAGGCCTGCGCGTCGGCTTCGGCCCGTTCGGCCGGCCCGCCCGGCGCATCCCGGTCGGTGGGATCGAGTCGGCGTGGGCGGAGCGGTGCGCCCCCGGCGATGTCGGAGGCTGGGGACTGCGCGGCCTGCCCGGCACGGGCAGGGTCACGCTCATGCTCCGGGGAGGTGACTGCCTGGTCGTCCGCCGCACCACGGGAGGCGAGTTCGCCGTCTCCGCCGATGACGCCGAGCGCGGCGCGGCCCTGCTGAACGCTTACGTGGCCGAGACCGCCGGCTCATGATCAGGGTCCGTCGCCACGAGCCCTACCGCCCGGCCGATCCGCACCTCGCCGCGTCCGGGTTCCGTGCTTTCCCCGTCCCGCCCCGGTCGCGAGACGGCCCCCGTTCACCCCCGATTCGAAGGTGGCGTCATGTCACGTCGTTCCACTGATTTATGGCTGTTCCTGCTTGCCGCGTTCGGCCTGTCCTGGCTGCTCGCCCTCCCCATCTGGCTGACGGGCATCCCCCTCGGCTCCCTGCCGATCCTGGTGATCGGCACCGCGATCATGTTCACGCCGACGCTCGGCGTCCTCGCCGTCCGGATGTACGGCAGGCGCAGAGGAGAGCCCGGGACCACCTGGCGCGAATGGGCCAGGCGGACGGGCCTGACCCTGGGCGAGCGCCGGGGACGCGCGCTCGGGCTCTTCGCGGCGGCCTGGTTCGGCACCCCGGTGCTGGCTGTCGTGGCGATCGCGCTCAGCGCGGCCCTCGGGCTGCTCGCCGTGGACCTCGACGGGCTCAGCCTGTTCCGCCAGGGCCTGGCCCGAGCCGTTCCGCCGGGTGCTCCCGTGCCGGATGCCGGGGTGGTGGCCGCCGCGCAGGTCGCGTCCGCGTTCCTGATCGGCCCGCTGATCAACTCGATCGGGGCCTTCGGCGAGGAGTGGGGCTGGCGGGGCTGGCTGCTGCCGCGCCTGATGCCGCTGGGCACGTGGCGGGCGCTGCTGATCTCCGGGGTGATCTGGGGGGCCTGGCACGCCCCGCTCACCCTGCGCGGCTACAACTACCCCGAGCTCGGCGCGTGGGCGGCGCCCATGTTCGTCGTCTTCTGCGTGGCCTTCGGGTCTCTTCTCGGCTGGCTGCGCCTCTACTCCGGCAGCGTCTGGCCCGCGGTCGTCGGCCACGGCGCGCTGAACGCGTCGGTAGGCCTCACCCTGCTGGCCGGTGACGCGGCCGCCCCACCCCACCTGTCCGTCGCGGGCATCACCAGCCTGGTCGGCTCGGCGTTGATAGCCGTGATCTCCGCGGTGCTGTTCAAGCGCCGCCCGGTCGGGCAGCCCACCCCGGTCGTGGTCTGACAGAGGTCATCCCACGGCCGCCATGTCCGTCAGAGACGTGACCGCGTCCTGATCGAGGTCATCCCACGGCCACCGCGCACGCCACCAGGGCGGCGGCCGTGGCGATCTCCACGAGTGCGCCGAGCACGTCCCCGGTGATCCCGCCGAGCCGCCGCACGGCCCTGCGCCGCACGGCCCAGGCAGCCAGCAGCCCGACAAGGACGGCCAGGGAGGACGCCAGGACGGCGGGTGTGGATCGGCAGAAGCGGGCGGTGAGCGTCCGGCTTGACTCGTAGGCCTCGTTACTCATGAGCGTCAACCCAGGTCCGGCCTCGCTGGGTGGCGGAGCATAGGCGAAGACGCCGTATTCGCTGGAAAGGCCGGGAAAGACGGCGGAGATCAGCGAGTCGAGGGTGACGAGACGGGAGAGGAAGGCCAGGGCGGTCACCCCGATGAGCACGAGGGCGGTCACGGCCAGGGCGGCGCCTCGCCGTACGGTGCCGGCGACCATCGCGCCGAGGCCTCCCGGGCGGGCCGGTGGGATGCCCGCGCGGCAGGCCCAGGCGAGCGCCAGCCTGCCCGCCGCGCAGGCCGTGACCAGCGCGACCGGTCCCGTTCCCGCGGCGGTGAGCTCCGACAGCGCCGCCACCTGGACCAGCAGAGTGAAGATCAGTGTGACGACGCCGAAGGGGCCGATGTCGGAGCGCTTCATGATGTCCAGCGCCTGCTCGGCGGGTTTGCCGCTGCCCAGCCCGTCGGCCAGGTCGGCCAGCCCGTCCAGATGCAGTCCCCGGGTGAGCAGCGCCAGGGTTCCCACGGCCAGCACCGACGCGAGCAGCGGGGTGATCCCCAGCCACAGCGCCGCCGTGAGCACCATCCCTCCGGCGGCGCCGATCAGCACTCCCACGAACGGGGCGATCGTCATCGCGGTCCCCGCGGCCCTGCGGTCGACCACCCCGGGACGGACCGGGAACACGCTCAGCGTGCCGATCGCGAGACGCACCCCGTCGGCGAATGTGGAAGGGCTGTCCGAGGGCGGCGTTCCAGACATGACCGATGAGCGTAGCCCGCCGTCCGGACATCCCGGAGCCCGGGAGACGGACCGCCCACCCACCCGCCCACCGGAACCGCCGGGCGCGACGCCTTCCACGCCTGGCCATGCGGGCGAGCGGGGAGTCAGGCGGGGAGGGTCAGACGGGCAGGGAGAGGAGCCGACCGGCCACGACGAGGGCGACGTCTTCGGACTCAAGGGCCAGCCGCTGGTTCAGGCGGCCGAGGGCGTCACGGAACATCCGGCCGCTGGAGGTGGCGGGCACCACGCCGAGGCCGACCTCGTCGGACACCGCCACGACCCGGACCCGGACCTGCCGCCAGGCGGCGACCAGTTCGTCGCACCGGGCCGTGACCGCCTCCCGGCCGCCCCCGCCCGACCAGGCGCCGCACTCGTCGAAGACCGCGGCCATCCAGGTGCCGAGCCCGTCGATCAGCATGGGGGTTTCGGACGCCAGCAGCAGCCCCGCCAGGTCGGTGCTCTCGACCGTGTCCCAATGAGCCGGCCTGCGGTCCCGATGCGCCTGGACCCGGCGGCCCCACTCGGCGTCGTCGCCGCCGGACGGCCCGGTCGCGACGTAGAGAACCTCGGGCTCGGCCGCGAGCCGGAGCTCGGCCTCGTCCGACTTGCCCGACCGCGTCCCGCCCAGGAGGAGGGTTCGCCTGGGCTGCGGGGCCCGGGCGGGGGCGGGCTCGCCCAGGTCGATGACCGTCCCGTCCGGTACGGCTCGCACTCCCCACAGCGCGGCCCGCCGGGCCAGCTCCGCCTCTGTCGGCACCCGGTGGTCGACGTTCACGGCCACGATGTGCGTCCGCTCGCCGACCACGCCCCGCCGCCGTAGGTCTCCCAGCCGCTCCGGCCGGTCCAGCACGTCCACGAGCACCAGATCGCACACCGGTGCCGTCTGCTCGCCGTCCGCGTGCGCCGGTCCCCGCCGCTCCGCGCGCCCGCCCGATCGGCGCGCGGGCGAGCCGGGGAGCGGGGCCGCGTAGAGGATCCGGCCGCCGCCGGGAGTGGTGAGGACCAGGCCGTCGAGGCAGGCCGAGGCGCGGTAGCCGGGGGGCAGGGACGGGTCACCGGAGGCGCGGGATACGGAGAGGGGGGAGCCGGAGGGCAGGGGCGGGTCGCCGGGGTCGGCGGAGCTCCAAGATACGGAGAGGGGCGGGTCGCCGGGGTCGGGGGAGGTGGGGGACGCGGAAGGGAGCGGGCCGGGGGGCGGCAGCCGTACGGAATCGGCGAGGACGACCTCGGTGGGGCGGCGATGACCGGGGGCGAGGCGGACGCAGGAGGCGCACGCGCAGTCGGGGACGGGCCAGCCGCGGGCTCCCGCCGTGCCGGAGATCAGGACCTTCACCGCCTCAGCGTACGGCCGGCCCGGATGAGGAGAACGGGGAACCCATCGGGACGCTCGGCGCGAGGGAAGGGCGGAATCGGGCAGCATGATTATGCCTCCACGCTCGGGAAGACCCGGAGATGTAGGGTTCGCTGAGCCGTCTGGAGACACCGGATAAACCCTGTAAAAGGAGCGTGTGACATGACCTGGCACTGGCGTTATGAAAACGCGAACGGCGGTGTGGTGACCGAGGGAGTCGCGCCGTCCGAAACGTTCCCGAGTCAGGCGGACGCGGAGTCATGGCTGGGTGAGAGCTGGCGTGAGCTGCTGGATTCCGGTGTCGAAAGGGTCACGCTGCTTGAGGGTGACCGAGTCGAATACGAAAGAATGTCACTGCGTCCCGAGTGAATGAGAAAAACCCCTTGGGTTTCCCTTTCACCGGGGAAACCCAAGGGGTTTTGTTTGTCTCCGTGGTTACGGACGCTTCTCCGGGCTCACGGTCTTGGCGGGGTCCCGCTCGACGATCGGGCCGAGAACATCGTCGATCTTCTTCATCACCTCGGCGTCCAGCTTCACACCGGAGGCCTTGACGTTGTCGCGCACCTGCTCCGGCTTGGTCGCCCCGACGATGGCGGAGGCCACGTTCGGGTTCTGCAGCACCCAGGCCACGGCGAGCTGGGCCATGGTCAGACCGAGGTCGGCGGCGATCGGCTTCAGGTCCTGGACACGGGTGAGCACGTCGTTGCCCAGCATCCGGGAGATGAAGCCGCCCCCGGTCGGGTCGGTGGCCCGGGAGCCGGCGGGCGGCGGCTGGCCCGGCAGGTATTTGCCGGTGAGGATGCCCTGCGCGATCGGGGACCAGACGATCTGGCTGAGTCCTTCGTTCTGGCAGAGCGGCACGACCTCGGCCTCGATGACCCGCCACAGCATCGAGTACTGAGGCTGGTTGGAGACCAGGCGGTCGAAGCCCATCTGGTCGGCGATCTTCAGGGCCTGGGCGATCTGGTCGGCGGTCCACTCGCTGACGCCGACGTAGAGGACCTTGCCCTGCCGTACGAGGTCGTCGAAGGTCTTGAGGGTCTCCTCGAGCGGCGTCTCGTAGTCGAAGCGGTGGGCCTGGTACAGATCGACGTAGTCGGTCTGCAGGCGGCGCAGCGAGCCGTTGATGGACTCGGTGATGTGCTTGCGGGACAGACCGCGGTCGTTCGGGCCGCTACCCGTGGGCCAGTAGACCTTGGTGAAGATCTCCAGAGACTCGCGGCGGACGCCCTTCAGGGCGCGACCGAGCACCTCCTCCGCCTTGGTGCCCGCATACACGTCAGCGGTGTCAAAGGTGGTGATCCCCTCGTCGAGCGCCGCTTTCACGCATTCTTTGGCGGCGTCCTCCTCTACTTGGGAGCCATGAGTGATCCAGTTGCCGTAGCTGATCTCGCTGACCATGAGACCGCTGCGGCCGAGGTGGCGGAATTCCATGCCACCGACCCTAGTAGGTGCCCCGGGACAGCCCGATTCGGGATACTCTGCCCGGCGTGTTGCGGTTGATCACCTCTCGATGGGTACGGCTCGCGCTCGTGGCCGCCGTGGTCACGGCGATCGTGGTGGCGGTCCTGCGCCTGCGCAGGTCTCCGGCCGTCCCGGAGACCGCCCCTCACGCCGGGGCCAAGCGCGAGGCCACAAAGGCCACAGGGACCACACCGGAGTGGCCCCCGGCCCCGATCCTCGGCACCCCCACCGCCGAGGATCTCAAGCGTTACGCCGCCAGGCCGTACATTCCCCGGTTCCTCAACCCGGACGGCCCTCCGCGAGAACCCGCGAAGCCCCTGGACGCGGCCACCCGGCGCAGTCTGGTCCGCTGGGGCGCCATCGCGGCCGCACTGGTCCTGCTGGTCTTCGCCTCGCAGGCCCTGGAAACCGCGACCTTCTCCAAGGAGACGGAAACGGAGACGCAGGCGCAGTACAGCGAGCACCACTACTTCGACGAGGACTCCCGCGGCGTGCTCGACGGCCGGGACTGCACCCCCGCCTCTCCGGCCCCGGGCGGGATGCTTCACGCCTTCTGCGCGGAGGAGAAGAACGCGGGGGCGATTGCCGGGGAACAGAGCGCCGCCACACCCTCGTCCGATCCCTCACCCGTGCCCTCCCCTGAGGAGACGGCGGAGGCATCGGAGGCATGGGGTCGGCAGGAGCCCGACCGGGACTGCGCCCCGGCGGCGGGCGCCCCGGTGGTGCGGAGGGTGAACCCGCGGGTCGTCCGGGCGGTGAACCGGCAGTGGGCGCGGATCGAGAGATGGCTGAGAACCAACGCCCCCGCGAGCTACCGCACGCTCGCGAAGCCCGCCAGGGCCAGGACGATCGCCATCGCGGAGGCCCAGATGGGCCTGATGTTCCCCGACGCCCTGCGCGCCTCCCTGCTGCGGCACAACGGGGCCGTCTCCGCGGGGAGAACCTGGCCGTTCGGTTTCCTGGGCCAGGAGAACATGGGCGTCCGCGAGATTCGCGACACCTGGCGGACGATGTGCGGGATCGACGCCGAGGACGTGAGCGACCCGCGCTCGGAGTGGTGGGACGGGCGGATGATCCCGTTCGCCTCCGATGGGAGCGGGAACAACCTCGTGATCGACTCGGTGCGGCGCGATGTGGGGGAGACCGACCACGAGGGCCAGATGAACTTCGAGTTCGGAGAGGCTCCGATCCGCTCGTACTACGCCCTGTTGAAGGGGACCGCCGACGCACTGGAGACCGGCGGGCTCGTCGGCCACTGGAAGCCCCAGGTGGTCGAGGGTGAGCTCGACTGGGACGTCCCCGACTGAGGCGGGGCGGCGTTTTCCGGTGTGCGTCTCCAGGGACGCGTTTCCGGAGTGCGTCTCCGGGAGTGTGTCCGCGGGAGCCTTCGGAGCGGGGGTCTTCGGGAGCGAGGGCGTGAGAGAGCGAGGGCTTCCGAAAAAGGACGGCCCGCCCTTCCGATGAGGAGGGGCGGGCCCGAGACCTACTTCTTCGCCGGGACGGGCTTGCCGCCGGGCAGGACGGTGGGCGGCGGGAAGCGCAGCTTGCGGATCTGCAGCGCGCGCATGGCCGCGTAGAGGCCGACGCCCTTGAGGTTCTTCTCGTCGGGGAACTTCTCCACCACGAGCTTCTTGACCTTCCACGCCACCCAGGCCGAGGAGAGCACCACGCCGACCATCATGAGCGGCCAGCCGATCGTGATGACGGCGACGTTGACGTAGTAGCGGATCTCGACGGGGAAGGGGATCCAGGTGAACAGCAGGATCAGCAGCGAGAAGGGCAGGAAGTACTGGCCGACTAGGCGGCGGGAGTCGACCCAGTCGCGGGCGAACTTGCGAGCCGCCCCCTGGTCGCGCGCGGGGAAGTAGCGCTCGTCGCCGCGCAGCATGCCCTCACGCGCCTTGGCGCGGTCGTTGGCCTGGCGCTCGCGGAGCTGCTTGTAGGCCTCTTTGCGGTTCTGGGGGGCGTTCACCGGTCGGCGGCGTTGGCCTTCGGCGTCCCGGCGCTTGGGTGTGGGACGCCCCTTGCCCGCAGGCTTAGGATCGTTTGCGGAGACGGGGGAGTCGTCCGCGGTGGTCTGGGTACGTCGGAACACATCGTCAGCCTACCGGGACTGCAACTTAGTGACGCCCTCGTGCGTTATGCGTAGGGTGAACCTAGGTGGCTCCGGTGCTTTTCTTGGGGGGCTGGAATCACTGGGGTGACCCAAAGCGCATTTGAAGAAGGGGACGGCCGACGCGCATGAGCGTGATGAAGAGACTTTCCATGATCTTCAAGTCCAAGGCCAACAACGCCTTGGACAAGATGGAGGATCCGCGCGAAACCCTGGACTACTCCTATCAGCGCCAGCTGGAGCTGTTGCAGAAGGTGCGCCGAGGTGTGGCCGACGTCGCGACCTCGCGCAAGCGGGTGGAGCTGCAGATCAACCAGATCGAGGCCCAGGCGCGCAAGCTTGAGGACCAGGGCCGCAAGGCGCTCAGCGTCGGCCGCGAGGACCTCGCTCGCGAGGCGCTGACCCGCCGCAGCAGCCTGCAGACCCAGATCGCCGACCTCCGCGTGCAGCACGACAACCTGCAGGCCGAGGAGGAGAAGCTCACCACCGCCTCGCACCGGCTGCAGGCCAAGGTTGACTCCTTCCGCACCCGGAAGGAGACGATCAAGGCGACCTACACCGCCGCCGAGGCGCAGACGCGCATCAGCGAGGCCTTCTCCGGCATCTCCGAGGAGATGGGCGACGTCGGCCTGGCGATCCAGCGCGCGGAGGACAAGACCGCGCAGCTGCAGGCGCGGGCCGGAGCCATCGACGAGCTCCTGGCCAGCGGCGCTCTCGACGACTTCAGCGGGTCGCGCGGTGACGACATCCAGGCCGAGCTGGACCGCCTGGGCGGCGGGCACGACGTGGAGCTGGAGATCGCCCGGATGAAGGCCGAGCTCGGCCAGGGGTCCGCGCCCCAGAGCGCGATCGAGGCCGGGGCGCCCCAGCAGCAGCCCCAGCAGCAGTCGCACCCGCACCCGCAGCAGGCCCCCCAGACCCAGCAGTACCGCCAGCCGGGGGAGGGCCTGTGATCGTCCGCATCATGGGTGAGGGTCAGGTCGAGATCGCACCCGATGACCTCAACGTCCTCAACAACCTCGACAGCCAGCTGGAGGCGGCGATCGAGGCCGGGGACGAGGAGACCTTCAGGACCCGCCTGCACGATCTGCTCGACAAAGTCCGTCACGTCGGCAAGCCGCTTCCAGACGACAGCCTGGAGTCCTCGGAGCTGATTTTGCCTCCGGGCGACGCTTCCATGGACGAAGTGCGGGAGATGCTCGGCAACGAGGGGCTGATTCCCGGCTAGTTTGGGCATATGGCACACACCCGGTTCGCCCCGGACCGGGGCCTGACCAGTCGCATGGTCGTGACCATGTTCCTGCTCGGGCTGCTCTACGTCGTCTTCGTGGGCGTTCTGATCTCGCTGGGAGTCCGGACGACCATGGTGCTGCTCATAGCCGGTGGCACCTTGTTCGCCCAGTATTTCCTGTCTGACCGCATCGCGCTGTTCGCGATGCACGGACGCGAGGTCAGCCCACAGGAGGCGCCCGAGCTGCATGGCATGATCGATCGCCTGTGCACGATGGCCGACATGCCCAAGCCGAGGGTGGCGATCGCCGACACGGACGTCCCGAACGCGTTCGCCACCGGCCGCAACCAGAAGAAGTCCGTGGTCTGCGTGACCACCGGGTTGCTGCGCCGCGTGGACAGGATCGAGCTTGAGGGCGTGCTCGCCCACGAGATGTCCCACGTGGCCCACCGCGACGTCGCGGTCATGACGATCGCCTCGTTCCTCGGCATCGTCGCCGGGCTCATGACCAGGGTCGCGCTCTACACCGGCCTGGGCGGTCGCGACCGCGACGAGAAGGGCGGGCTGCCGATCGGCCTGATCATCCTGCTGGTCTCGATCGTGGTGTACGCGGTCAGCTTCCTGCTCACCCGCGCCCTGTCCCGCTACCGGGAGCTGGCCGCCGACCGTGCCGGAGCGCTGCTCACCCAGCGCCCCTCGGCCCTGGCCGGCGCGCTGGTCAAGATCAGCGGCGAGATGGCCCGCATCCCGACCAGGGATCTGCGTGAGGCCGAGCCGTTCAACGCCTTCTTCTTCGCCCCCGCGGTGTCCGGCCGCGCCACCATGGCGAAGCTGTTCGCGACCCACCCGCCGCTGGAACAACGCCTCGATCAACTCGCCAGGATCTCCGCCCAACTAGGACAGGGAGTTTGACCGGTGAAGTGGCTGGATGCGTTGCTGGGCCGTACCGAACCGGTGAAGCCGGACCTGGACGCCCTGTTCGCGCTGCCGGCGGCGGCGGTGACCCTGCAGGCCGCGACCGGGCTGGAGCCGACCGGGCACGGGTCGGTCTGTTTCCGCTCGGCGGAGGGCGGGGCGTTCGCCACGGTGGAGCGCGATGTCGTCCAGCTGATCTCCACCGGGGGCGGGCCGCCGGTGGAGGAGTTCACGGACTCCTACGGTTACACGTGGCTGCTCGTGCGGCGCACGCCCGACGAGGTCGGTGACCTGGTCACCGATCTGCACGCGGTCAACTCCTCCCTTGAGGCGGAGGGCTTCGGTCCCTCCCTGCTCTGCTCGATGGTCCCCTTCACCGACCAGGCCGGCCGCAGGCTCGCCCTGGTCTACCTCTACAAGAGGGGCACCTTCTACCCGTTCGCGCCGCTGCACGGCCAGAGCCGGGACAACGCGCTGGAGCTTCAGGTGCGCGCCGCGCTGGAGGGCGAGCTTCCGATCGAGTCCGATCTCAGCCGCTGGTTCCCCCTCTGGGGCGCCCCCGGCCTCTAGCGAGCGCCCGTTGCGTCCCCGGCGGCGCCTGACCGTGGCCGCGGCCTGCGCGTTCGTGGCGGCGGGCCTGCTCTACAACGCATGGGTGCCGGTGCAGTTCCTCAACCCGGGGGTCGGCCCGCCGGGCGGGTACGTCAGCGAGCTGGCGGCGGCGGACCAGCCGTGGTCGTGGCTGGTACGGCTCGGCGACGTGCTGGCCGGGATCGCGTGCCTGGCCGCGGTGGCACTGGTCCCCGACGAGCGTCCCGGCCGCTGGGGGGCGGCGGGCTGGTTCGGTCTCGCGCTGTTCGGCGGGATGACCGTGCTGGACGGCTTCTCCCCGCTGACCTGCGCCTCGCTGAGCGACCCCCTGTGCGCGGCGGCGGAGGCGACCGGGCAGGTCCCGCTGTCCCACCGGCTTCACGCGGTGTTCAGCACGCTGGCGCTCACGGGTGCGGTGATCAGTCTCCTCACGCTGCCCGTGAGCGCGCGGCGCCGGCGCAGGTGGCCGCTCATCGGGTACGGCGGAGCGGCGTCGGCCGTGCTCATGGCCGTGGCCACGGTGTGGACCCTGGCGGCCATCGCCTCCGGGGGGCCGGTGGGGGTCGCGCAGCGGTTCCAGATCGGGGCCGTCACGCTCTGGCTCCTGCTGGTGGGGGCGGCCCTGTGGCGGGATCGGACGGTGGCGGCCCCGCCGAAGGCACACGTACTGGTGGAAGGGGCCGGAACGCCGCCGGTGCTGATCTGCGCGGGGATGGCGGGGGCGTGGTTCCACTGGGACCGGGTCGCCGCCGACCTGAGCCGCGACCACGAGGTGATCCGGTTCGACCGGCCGGGTCTGGGGCTCAGCTCAGGTCACCGCGGGGCGCCCACGTTGCGGGAGGAGGCCGGGCGGATCGGCGCGCTGGCGGTGTCCCCGGTGTCCCCGGTGCCCCCGGTGGTGGTGGGGCACTCGGTGGCGGGCCGTCACGCGGAGGCCTTCGCCCGGCTCCGCCCCGGGCGGGTGACGGGGCTGGTGCTGGTCGATCCCAGCTGCGAGCCCGAGGCCAGGCCCCGCCGGAGGTCACGCGCGGCCGTCGTGCGCGCCGTACAGCGTGCGCTGCCGGCTCTCGGCGGCACGTTCGGCGCGACCGCGGTCGCGTATCTGGTGCTGCCCCTCGGGCACCGCCTCGTCATGGGGGCGGATGACCGTGCCCGCGGCGTGTACGGCAGAGGCCGCGTCCTGGCCGCCGCGGTGGCCGAGTGGCTGGCCTACCCGGACATGGCCGCCGAGCTCTTCGAACTGCGCAGGACCCACCCCTTCCCCCGGATTCCCGTCGTGATCCTCAGCGCCGGCCCGGAGGACCGCTGCCACCGCGACCTCGCCGAACTCCTGAACGCCACGCTGATCTCCCTGCCCGACGTCGGGCACGAGGTCCAGCTGGAACGTCCCGGGGCGATCGCGGAAGCGGTCCGGACGCTCGGCAGATTTCACGATATGTAGGCGGGTATTACGGTGTGAGTGGCGATCATCTTGGGGGTGATGATGGCGACCGGGGTGAAGGACCGGAGCTGGGCGGCGGCGGTGCCCCGGGCTCTGAGCGTTTTCTTCGCGGTGCTGGCGGCCTACTCGGCGGTCATCGCGCTCGTCGGGCCGTTGCGGAGCCTCCTCCGGCCGGCCAGCACCCTGATCAGCGCCAGCCTCTTCTCGGTCGAACCCAACCTCGGCTACGCGGTGTTCCTGGCCCTCCTCGCCGGAGCCGTCTCCCGCCGCAAGCGCGCGGCGTACTGGCTGCTCGTGGTGCTGCTGTCGCTGACCGTCCTGCTCGACGTGGTCCTGCTGCCGCTGGTCTACCTCTTCCGCGACAGGGCCATCGAGGGAATGCATCCCACCTGGCTGCTGGTCACGGGCGCGATCAATCTCGTCTTCATCGGCGCCCTGCTGACCATGCTGGTGCTCGCCCGTCACGAGTTCTACGCCAAGATGCAGCGCGGCGCCTTCCGCAAGGCGCTGCTCACGCTGGTCGCGCTGCTGGCGCTCTCCTTCGGGGTCGCCTATCTGCTCGTCATGATCTTCCCCGGCACGCTGGTGCCGCAGGACCGGTTCGCCTGGGCCCTGGAGAAGGCGCTGGGCGGCGCGGTCACCCTCGACCTCGACCGGGTCGGTCACCCTCCCAGCTGGGTCGGCTTCGCCGTCGGCCTGCTGACGGCCGTCGCGATCCTCTCGGCGTTCCTGGTGCTGTTCCGCTCCCAGCGGGCCAGCGCCGAGCTGCCCGCGGACGAGGAGGCCAGGGTGCGCGCGCTGCTGGCCGTCGCGGGGGAGCGCGACTCCCTCGGCTACTTCGCCACCCGCAGGGACCGCACCGCCATCTTCTCGCCGAGCGGCAAGGCGGCCGTCTCCTATCGCCCGGTCGCGGGGGTGAGCCTCGCCGGAGGCGACCCGGTCGGGGACGTGGAGGCCTGGGAGCCGGCCATCCGGACATGGATGGAGCAGGCCAGGGAGTACGGCTGGACCCCGGCCGCCATCGGAGCCAGCGAGGAGGGGGCCAGGGCCTACAACCGGGCCGGGTTGCGGGTGCTCCAGCTCGGCGACGAGGCCGTGATCCGGGTGGCCGGCTTCACCCTCGACGGCAGGGAGATGCGCGGGGTCCGGCAGGCGGTCCACCGGATCAGGAGGACCGGCCACACGCTGCGCGTCCGGCGGCACGAGGAGCTGACCCCGGAGGAGATGCGCCAGATCATCGACCGGGCCGAGGCCTGGCGGGACACCGAGACCGAACGCGGCTTCTCCATGGCTCTGGGCCGCCTGGGAGACCCGGCGGACGGCAGATGCGTGCTCGTCGAGGCCCTGGGACCGGACGGCGGCCCCGCCGCGCTGCTGTCCTTCGTGCCGTGGGGCGAGCACGGTCTCTCCCTCGACCTCATGCGCCGCGACCGCGAGGCCGACAACGGCCTGACGGAGTTCATGGTCGCCGGCCTCGTCGAGCGGGCGCCAGGGCTCGGCGTGGAGCACGTCTCGCTGAACTTCGCGGTGTTCCGCTCCGCCTTCGAGGAGGGCGCGAGGATCGGCGCGGGGCCGGTGCTGCGGGCGTGGCGGAGAACGCTGCTGTTCTTCTCCCGGTGGTGGCAGCTGGAGTCGCTGTACCGGTCGAACGTGAAGTACCGCCCCGAGTGGGTGCCGCGCTATCTCGCCTACGAGGACGGCCGTGACCTGCCCAAGGTCGGCCTCGCCTCGGCGATCGCCGAGGGGTTCCTCGGCCACGGCCCGAGCCTGCCCACGCTGCTCCGGCGCGGTGAGAGCCCGGCCCGCGCGGAGGCGGAGGCGCCCGTCGCGCCGCAGAGACAGGACGAGCGGGCAGGGAAGGAGCCGTGCGGGCCGCCGGAGGAGGAAGGACGGCGGGGGCCCGCCGTACCGGAACAGGTCAGGGTTCGCCTGGCCAAGCTGGACCGGATCCGGGCCGAGGGCGGCGACCCGTATCCCGTGGGCTGTCCCCGCACCCACACCGCCGCCGAGGTCCGCCGGGCCCATCCCGCGACGGCCCCCGACCGGCGGACCGGCGAGCGGGTCACGGTGGCCGGCCGGGTGGTGCTGGTCCGTGACCACGGAAGGCTGCTGTTCGCCACGATCACCGACTGGAGCGGCACCCTCCAGCTCATGATCACTCAAGCCGCCGATCTGGGCCGCTGGCGGCGCACCGTGGACCTGGGCGACCACGTCGGCTGCACCGGGGAGGTCGTCACCAGCAAGACCGGAGAGCTGTCGGTGCTGGCCGACGAGTGGACGCTGGCCGCCAAGTGCCTGCACCCGCTGCCGGGCAAGCGGCGCGGTCAGGTCGGCCCGGAGGCGCGGGTACGGCAGCCCCACCTGGACCTGATCACCGACCCCGAGGCCCGCCGGACGCTGCGGATCAAGGGCGCCGTCCTGCACGGCCTGCGTGCCGGCCTGGTCCGGCGGGGTTTCCTGGAGGTCGAGACGCCCATCCTGCAGTCCGTTCACGGAGGTGCCAACGCCCGGCCGTTCACCACCCACATGAACGCCTACGACATGGAGCTCTGTCTGCGGATCGCGCCGGAACTCCACCTGAAGCGGCTGTGCGTGGGCGGGGTGGAACGGGTTTTCGAGCTGGGCCGGACCTTCCGCAACGAGGGGGTCTCCTACAAGCACAATCCCGAGTTCACGATGCTGGAGGCCTACCAGGCCTACGCGGACTACCGGACGATGCTGGACCTGGCCCGCGACCTCGTTCAGGAGGCGGCCGTCGCGGCGTTCGGCGCGCCGGTGGCCCGCAGGGAGGGGCAGGAGGTCGACATCTCCGGGACCTGGCGGACGGTCGGCGTGCACGAGGCCGTCTCGCAGGCCGCGGGGGAGGAGGTCACCATGGACACCTCCGTCCAGGAGCTCCGCAAGCTGGCCGACCGGCTGGCGGTGCCGTACGACCCGAGATGGGGCCGGGGCGAGGTGATCCTGGAGCTGTACGAGCGGCTGGTGGAGGAACGGACCGTCGAGCCGACCTTCTACACCGACTTCCCGTCCGAGGTGTGCCCGCTCACGCGGCCGCATCGCCGGGATCCGAGGCTGGCCGAGCGGTGGGACCTGGTCGCGTTCGGGGTCGAGATCGGCACCGCCTACTCCGAGCTGATCGATCCGGTCGAGCAGCGGCGCCGCCTGACCGAGCAGTCGTCGCGGGCCGCCGGAGGCGATCCGGAGGCGATGGCGCTGGACGAGGACTTCCTGAACGTGCTGGAGTACGCCATGCCACCCACCGGTGGCCTCGGTCTCGGCGTGGACCGGCTCGTCATGATGCTCACCGGCAAGTCGATCCGGCAGGTGCTGTCCTTCCCGCTGGTCCGGCCGCGGGGCTGACGCACTGATCTTTTCCCGTCACTCCAGCAACGGCTGATGCACTGATTGTGACCATCTACCCCCACAATGGACCGAAAAAAGTTCTTAAAGGGGGGATGTGGCCATGCCGGACCTCGCGTCCTTGCGGCCTGGGGATCCCGAGCGGGTGCGGGAGTACCGGCTCACCGCGCGGCTCGGCGAGGGTGGTCAGGGCACGGTCTATCTCGGTGTGTCGCCCACGGGGACCCGGGTGGCGGTGAAACTGCTCCGCGCCGACCTCGCGCAGGACGAGGAGGCGCTGGAGCGCTTCGTCCGTGAGGTCAGCACCACCCGGCGGGTCGCGCCGTTCTGCACCGCCGCGGTGATCGACACCGGGGTCGACCGGCATCGGCCCTACATCGTCAGCGAGTACATCGACGGCCCGACGCTGGACGCCGTGGTGGCCGCCGAGGGACCGCGCGAGGGCGCGGCCCTGCACCGCCTGGCGATCGGCACGGTGACCGCGCTGGTCGCGATCCACCAGGCGGGGATCGTGCACCGCGACTTCAAGCCGTCCAACGTGCTGCTCGCCCCCGACGGCCCCCGGGTGATCGACTTCGGCATCGCCAGGGCGCTCGATCGCACCTCCACGCTGACCGCGACGGCGATCGGCACGCCCTCCTACATGACTCCCGAGCAGCTGGCCGGGGAGACTGCCGGGTCGCCGGCGGACATGTTCGCCTGGGGCTGCACCATGGTCTTCGCGGCCACCGGCCGGCCGCCCTTCGGCACCGACAGTCTGCCCGCGGTCTTCAACCGGATCATGAATGTGGAGCCCGATCTGCGGGCGATCGCCGATCCGGCGCTGCGTGAGCTGGTCGGGCAGTGCCTGGCCAAGGATGCCGCCCTGCGGCCTGCGGCGGGGGAGGCGCTGTTGCGGCTGCTCGGCCACGCCGGCGGCGTGTCGGGCGTGTCGGCGCCCGGGGCGCCTCAGGGGATCCTCGCCGAGGGCTCGGCCGCCGCCGCACAGCGGACGGGGCCGGGGCCCGGCGGTCATCCCCCGCTCCACCATTCCGGACCAGAGCGGGGTGGCCACCTCCAGCCCGGGTACGCGGGCCCGGGTGTCTTCCCCCAGACCGGGCCGGGCGGCTACCCCCACCCCCAGGTCGCGCAGGCCGGGCCGGGGCATCCGCAACAGGTGATCTCGCAGCCCTACGGAGGTCCCTCGACCCGTCCGGGCCCGGGCGCCCTGCCGTACCCGGTGCGGGCGGAACCCGCGGCCGGGCGCGGGCGCGGGGTCTGGATCGCGGTCGGCGCGGGGCTCGGGGTCACGCTCGTCGCGGCCGTGGGGATCACGCTGTCGCTGCGGGGCACGACGCCCGGGAAGACCGGTTCCACCCAGGCGGCCGTCACCTCCAGGTCCGGCGACGCCGTCTCCGGCACACCCACCCCGGCGGTCTCCGCCGTGCCCCAGGCGAGCAAGACGATCAAGCTTCCCGGCAGCTCGATCACGCTCCACGAGAGCGCCGCCGACCCGATCAAGCTCAGCTCCTACAGCCTGGACTGGGACAAGCGCCTCTACGTCCGCACCCGCGGCACCGACGAGTTCGCCAAGAGCGACAAGTACTTCCAGTACACGGTGAACGCCTCCGGAACCCACGCGCTGGCCACCGACAGGGTCTACGACAAGAGCAACTACGCCGTCGTCTCGATCGTCGACCGGAGGTCCGGCGCGGTGAGCCAGGTCAAGGTCACCAAGGCGCCGGTCTACCCGACCCTGCCGCAGTGGTCCCCGGACGGCCGCCGGGGCCTGGTGACGCTGTACGAGGCGGTCGGGGACACCAGCAAGGAGTACGGCTACGCGGTCATCGACATCGCCAGGAAGAAGGCCAGGATCGTCCGGGTGAAGGAGAAGGACGCCGGCAGGTGGAGCTACTTCTGGCGGGGGGACGGCAGGGCGGTCGGCACCTGGGCGCTCACCGGCAAGACCCAGCGCATCCGTTTCTACGACCTGCAGGGCACCGTGCTGCAGACCCTGCTGGACGTGGGCACCCCGATCACCGTGGAAGGCGACGACGTCTCGCCCTCGGGCGCACTGCTCCTGACGTACTGCAAGGGGACCGAGAAGGAGATCTGCATCTGGTCCACCGGCGCCGACGGGGAGGCCCAGTTCAGAATCCCGTTCGAGACCAAGCGGCTCATCGGCTGGTACGACGACCGGCACATCGCGGGCTGGCGGCGGAAGGGCTCCGGCTACGAGGCCGTGGTGATCGACTTCCAGGGGCAGGTGAAAAGGGTGCTGGCCACCACGACCGAATCCAAGGAGTACGAGAAACAGTTCATGCGCTTCACCCGTGAGAGCTGAGCCGGCTTCCTCCGGACCTCCCTGCCGGTGGCGGGAGCACGCCGTAATCTGATCTTCAAGACATGACAGGGCTCACCAGCGGTTCCCCGGCGGGGCTCTTGCCCCGTGGTGCCATGAGCCTATGATCAAAATGTCTCACACCGTGGCCGCGGCGGCGCTTGTCACCATGAGCGTGTTCGGCGGGGCCGCGCTCGCCGATTCTCACCCCGACTCCGCGAAGGTGATCGTGGACGACAAACGCTCACAGGTGACGGTCGTGGGGGAGGGAAGCCTGTCCTCCGCCCCCGACGTCATGCGCCTGAACACCGGCGTGGAGGTGCGCCGCGACTCCGCGAAAGTGGCCCTCGCCGACGCGCGCAGGGCCGCCGCCAGGCTGACCAGGGCACTGGTGGACGCCGGAGTCGAGGCCAAGGACCTGCGGACCGACGAGCTTTCCCTCGGCCCCGAATACGCGGACTACCCCAGGGTCTCCGGCTACCGGGCGGTGCAGGGCGTCGAGGCCGTGGTGCGTGAGATCGGCGCCGTGGACCGTGTGATCGACGCGGTGGCCGGGATCGGGGAGGACGCCCGGCTGAACGGCGTCTCCTTCGAGGTGTCCAGCAGCCGCAAGCTCCTCAAGGCCGCGCGGGACGCGGCGTTCAAGGACGCCATGGCCCGCGCGGAGCAGTACGCCAGGCTGTCCGGCCGTGACCTGGGCCCCATCCTGTCGATCAGCGAGGAGGGCGTCACATCGCCCCACCCGATCATGTTCGAGGCGGGGGCGGTGTCCGACAAGGCCTCGATCAGTCCCGGCAGGCAGACCGTCTCGGTCAGCGTCCGGGTGGTCTACGAACTGCGATAGCTCCCCGCCAGGGGACGGACTCCGGCGTTTGCGGCTCGCCGGAGCCCGTCCGGGGGCGTCAGGGAAGGGCCAGCATCCGGTCCAGGGCGACCTTGGCCCAGTGGGTGGTGTCCTCGTCCACCGTGATCTGGTTGACGACCTGGCCGGCCGCCAGGGACTCCAGCGCCCAGACCAGGTGCGGCAGGTCGATGCGGTTCATCGTCGAGCAGTAGCAGACGGTCCGGTCCAGGAACGTCACGTTCTTGTCGGGGAACATCTGTCCCAGCCGCTTGACCAGGTTCAGCTCGGTGCCCACCGCCCAGGAAGACCCCGCGGGCGCCTCCTGGAGCTTCTTGATGATGTATTCGGTCGAGCCGACGTAGTCGGCCTTGGTGACCACCTCGTGCCTGCACTCGGGGTGGACCAGCACGTTGACGCCGGGGATCCGCTCCCGGACGTCGTCGACGCACTCGGCGGTGAAGCGGCCGTGCACCGAGCAGTGCCCCTTCCACAGGATCATCTTGGCGTTCTCAAGCTGCTCGGGGGTCAGCCCGCCGTTCGGCCGGTGCGGGTTGTACACGACGCAGTCGTCCAGGGACAGGCCCATCTCCAGCACCGCGGTGTTGCGCCCCAGATGCTGGTCGGGCAGGAACAGCACCTTCTCCCCCCGGGAGAACGCCCAGTCGAGGGCGCGCCTGGCGTTGGAGGAGGTGCACACGGCGCCGCCGTTGCGCCCGCAGAACGCCTTGATGTCGGCGCTGGAGTTCATGTAGGTGACCGGAACCGTGACGTCGGCGATCCCGGCGTCCTCCAGCACCTCCCAGCACTCCTCGACCTGGTCGAACGTGGCCATGTCGGCCATCGAGCAGCCGGCCGCGAGATCGGGCAGCACGACCTTCTGGGAGTCGCCGGTCAGGATGTCGGCCGACTCGGCCATGAAGTGCACGCCGCAGAAGACGATGTACTCGGCGTCCGGCCGGGCGGCCGCTTCGCGGGCGAGCTTGAACGAGTCGCCGGTCACATCGGCGAACTGGATGACTTCGTCGCGCTGGTAGTGGTGCCCCAGCACGAAGACGCGGTCGCCGAGCGCCGCCTTGGCCCGCCTGGCGCGCTCCACGAGCGCCGGGTCGGAAGCGGCCGGCAAATCGCCGGGACAGTCGACGCCGCGCTCGCTGTGCGGGTCGGTCCCCCGGCCGAGGACGAAGAGCGGAAGCCCGGTCTCGGTGGTCGTCACGACCACACCCCCTTATCGTCGAACTGACGACTAATGATGACACACACATGGGGGGATTTATTCCGGGGTGAGATGAGGTTCCGGCCCGAGGAATGTGTAGCCGTTGGCGGGTGTTGGTAGCGTCTAAGAAGGACGTCAGAAACAGACAGCCGCCCCAGAGGGGCGACTGAACGCAGACGCGGGAGTCACCACATGTCGGTTGAGAGCAGCGAGACCACGGCACAGGGCCTGATCCTCAGTGACGCGGCCGCGGCCAAGGTCAAGAGCCTGCTGGAGCAGCAGGGCGAGGAGGGCCTTCAGCTGCGCGTGGCCGTGCAGCCCGGTGGCTGTTCAGGCCTCCGCTACCAGCTCTTCTTCGACGACCGTTCGATGGACGGCGACGTCGTCACGGACTTCAACGGCGTCAGCGTGGTCACCGACCGCATGAGCGCGCCGTACCTCATGGGTGCCACGATCGACTTCGTCGACACGATCGAGAAGCAGGGCTTCACGATCGACAATCCGAACGCCACGGGTTCGTGCGCCTGCGGAGACTCGTTCAACTAGGCGGCACACGACGGCCCCGCGGAGTGAGATCTCTCACTCCGCGGGGCCGTCGCGCGTCTTTCCGGTCGCGTATTCTTGCGTGGCTCGACCCCCACTTTTCCTGATGCTGACAACGAGGAGAAAGATCCCGTGCGCATCGCCGTCACCGGCTCAATCGCGACCGACCACCTGATGACGTTCCCGGGGCGCTTCGGCGACCAGCTCATCGCCGAGCAGCTCGATCGGGTGTCCCTGTCGTTCCTCGTGGACGACCTGCAGATCCGCCGCGGTGGTTGCGCGGCCAACATCGCCTTCGGCATGGGCTGCCTGGGACTGCGGCCCATCCTGGTCGGCGCGGTCGGCGCGGACTTCGCCGACTACCGGTCCTGGCTGGAGCGGCACGGTGTCGACTGTGACTCTGTGCACACCTCGGAGATCCATCACACCGCCCGGTTCCTGTGCACCACCGACGAGGACCACAACCAGATCTCGTCGTTCTACACCGGTGCGATGGCCGAGGCCCGGCTGATCGAGCTCGGCCCGATCATCCAGCGACTCGGCAGCCTGGACCTGGTCCTGGTCAGCCCCAACGACCCCGACGCGATGCTCCGGCACACCGACGAGGCCCGCCAGCGGGGCATCCCGTTCGCGGCCGACCCCTCCCAGCAGCTCGCGCGCATGCCCGGCGAGAACATCCGCCTGCTGATCGACGGCGCCGCCTACCTGTTCAGCAACGACTACGAGAAGAGCCTGATCGAGCAGAAGACCGGCTGGTCCGACCAGGAGATCCTCGACCGGGTCGGCGTCCGCGTCACCACGCTCGGCCCCAAGGGCGCCGTGATCGAGCGCAAGGGCGAACCGGCCCTGCACGTCGCCGCCGCCCCCGAGCTCGGCAAGGCCGACCCGACCGGTGTCGGCGACGCCTTCCGTTCCGGCTTCCTGACCGCCCTGGCCTGGGGACTGTCCCTGGAGCGTTGCGGCCAGGTGGGCAACCTCACCGCCACCCACGTCCTGGAGCGCGTCGGCTGCCAGGAGTACGAGCTCGGCCAGCAGGTCTTCCTCGAGCGCTTCGCCGCCGCCTACGGCGCCGAGGCCGCCGCGGAGGTGGCCCGCTTCGTGAAGTGTCACTACGCCTGAGTGACGCCTCACCGCGCCTGAGCGCGCTCCGTCACCTCTGAGTGCACGTCTGAGCGCGCTCCACGGTTCCACGGCGAGCCCGGTGGAGGCCATTCGCCGCCCACCGGGCCCGCCGTACGCCACGCTCCTCGCCCGGACCACGCCGCCCGCCGCGACGCCGGGCCGTTCAGGCTCCCCCCGGGCCGGCGGTCATCCCGGCCGACGGCGGCACGTGCACGCGGGCCCGGGTCAGTAGTTGCGCCGTACGTGGATGGCCCACCCGCCCCCGGGCAGCTCGTAGCTGGCCACATGGTGATGTGACTTCAACCGGCACCAGGCCGGGATGTCGGTGAACGCCGCGGGGTCGTCGGCGAGAACCGACACGATCGCGTTGCGCGGGACGTAGTTGATCTGTTCGGCGAGCATGATGATGGGAATCGGGCACTTCTTGCCCAGGGCGTCGATGGTCAGTGCCGGAGGCTGGGTGGATCCTTCGGCGGCGGCCTGCCTGGGCGTCATCAAGCGTTCACTCCCCGAATATTGATCATTGTTTCACGCCCGCCTCCTCGCGGATCCTCTTCACCGTCTCCGGCAGGATCGCAAGGAAGCGATCGACATCCGTCGTGGAGGCGCCTCGGGGCAGCGATACCCGGACGTTCCCGTGTGTAAGCACACCCATGGCTTCCAAAACATGCGATGGACGAAGCGTACTCGCCGTGCATGAGCTGCCGGACGATACGGCGAATCCAGCCTTGTCCAATTCCGTCAGCAGTGCCTCACCTTCCACGTAAAGACACGAAAAGGTGACAATATGCGGTGCTCGCGCGACGGGGTCGCCGATCACCTCGACGTCGGGGACGAGCCGGGGCACCTCGTTCCGGATCCGGTCCACGAGCGCCGAGAGGCGGGCCGACTCCTGAGCCGATTCGGCGGTCATGGCGCGCAGCGCGGCGGCGGCTGAGACGATCGCCGGCACGTTCTCGAAACCGGGCACCCTGCGGCGCTCGCGATCGTCTTCGGGGAGCGGGCTGCGCCACCGGGTGCCCTTGCGGACCACCAGCACGCCGACCCCTGAGGGGCCGCCCCACTTGTGAGCGCTCGCGGTCAGCACCGACCAGCCGTCCGGCAGCGGCATCCGGCCCGCGGTCTGCGCCGCGTCGACCAGGAGCGGCACCCCGGCCTCGGCGCACAGGGCCGCCGCCTCGGCGATCGGCTGGACTGTTCCGACCTCGTGGTTGGCGCTCTGCAGGCAGGCCAGGGCCGTGCCGTCGGCGAGGACCGCCTCCCCGAACGCGGCCAGGTCTACTACGCCGGTACGGCCGACGCCCACCGTCTGGACCGAGCCGCCGTCGCGCTCGTGGATCCCGGCGGCGTGCAGCACGCTGGAGTGCTCCACCGCAGAGGTCACCAGACGGCGTCCGGCGCGGCGCCGTCCGTGCAGGGTGCCGAGCACGCCCAGATGCACCGCCTGGGTGCCCGAGGACGTGAACGAGACCTCGTCCGGACGCGCTCCGAGGACCTCGGCGACCTCGGTCCGGGCCTGTTCCAGTAACATCCTTGCCCGGCGGGCAGGGCCGTAGAGCCTCGCCGGATCGGCCCAGCCGACGTCGAGCGCCGCGATCAGAGCCTCGCGTGCCTGAGGGTGCAGCGGCTCGGTGGAGGCCGCATCGAAGTACGCCACGCCCTAATCGTCGCACCATGTGCGGCGCAATCGGGGGCTGCGCGGGGGGGCGAGGCTAGTCCGCGCTAATGTGTCCCCCAGCGTAAAACTGCGAACTACAAGTTGTGAACACGACAAACGACCGCCCAGGAGCGACTCCTGGGCTTCATCTGTGGGGTAGGCGATCCGTGAGTCCGACCCGCCGTTCTGCACGGCGTCCGTTGGCCCGCCGCCGGGTGCCACGCGCTGCCGCTCTGGCGCTGCTGCTGGTGTCCGTGACGGCGTGTAGTGCCGAAGACTGGTCCCGTGGTGGCTTGCCCGGCGGCATCACCAAGCAGGCCGAGACCGTCCAGAATCTGTGGAACGGATCTTGGATTGCCGCTCTCGCCACCGGTGTGGTCGTGTGGGGCCTGATCCTGTGGTCCGTTGCCTTCCACCGGAAGAAGAAGCACTCGAAGGAGGAGTTGCCGCCCCAGGTGCGCTACAACCTCCCGATCGAGATTCTCTACACGGTGGTGCCGATCATCATGGTCGGCGTCTTCTTCTACTTCACCGCGCGCGACCAGAACTACCTCAACGTCATGTCTGGCCGCCCCGACGTGAAGGTCAAGGTTGAGGGCTTCCAGTGGAGCTGGCGCTTCACGACCGACTACAACGGCAAGAAGGTCGAAGTCGTCGGCAAGCCCGTCAGCGACTACACCCAGGGGCCGCAGCTGGTGCTCCCGGCAGGTAAGAAGATCGAGTTCGATCTCCACTCGCCGGACGTCATCCACTCGTTCTGGGTGCCGGCCTTCCACTTCAAGCGTGACGTGATCCCGGGCGTGGAGAACAAGTTCCAGGTCGACACGCTCGACATGAAGCCCGCCGTCTACGCGGGCCGTTGCGCCGAACTGTGCGGTGTGGACCACAGCCGCATGCTCTTCTCGGTGAAGCTCGTCCCCCAGGCCGAGTTCGACCAGTACATCGCTAGCCAGGCGGGTGCCCAGTGACCGCACATAACGAACCCATCGCCGCTACCCCCGTGACGACCCGTAAGGGTTCGATCATCGCGAAGTGGGCGTCGTCCACCGACCACAAGATCATCGGGCATCTCTACCTGATCACGTCGTTCGTCTTCTTCCTGATCGGCGGCGTCATGGCGCTGATCATGCGGGCGGAGCTGGCCCAGCCCGGCCTGCAGCTCACCAGCAACGAGCAGTTCAACCAGCTGTTCACCATGCACGGCACGGTCATGCTGCTCATGTTCGCGACGCCGCTGTTCGCCGGCTTCGCCAACGAGCTCATGCCGCTGCAGATCGGCGCGCCGGACGTGGCGTTCCCGCGTCTGAACATGGTCAGCTACTGGCTGTTCACCTTCGGCAGCACCATCGCCCTTTCGGGGTTCCTTACCCCGAACGGCGCGGCCAGCTTCGGCTGGTTCGCCTACACCCCGCTGTCGAACGCGATCAGCTCGCCGGGCGTCGGCGGTGACCTGTGGATCGCCGGCCTGGCCATCAGCGGTCTGGGCACGATCCTCGGCTCGGTCAACTTCATCACCACGATCGTCTGCATGCGCGCGCCCGGCATGACGATGTTCCGCATGCCGATGTTCACCTGGAACGTGCTGCTCACCTCGATCCTGGTGCTGATGGCCTTCCCGGTGCTGGCCGCCGCCCTGCTGGCGCTGGAGGCCGACCGCAAGCTCGGCTCCCACATCTTCGACTCGGCCACCGGCGGTGCGCTGCTCTGGCAGCACCTGTTCTGGTTCTTCGGCCACCCCGAGGTGTACATCATCGCGCTGCCGTTCTTCGGCATCGTGACCGAGATCCTGCCGGTCTTCAGCCGCAAGCCGCTGTTCGGCTACATCAGCCTCGTCGGCGCCACCATCGCCATCGCCGGCCTGTCGATCACCGTGTGGGCCCACCACATGTTCCCGACCGGCCAGGTGCTGCTGCCGTTCTTCTCGTTCATGACCTTCCTGATCGCGGTCCCGACCGGGGTGAAGTTCTTCAACTGGATCGGCACCATGTGGCGAGGACACCTGTCCTTCGAGTCGCCGATGCTGTTCTCGATCGGCTTCCTGGTCACCTTCCTGTTCGGCGGCCTGACCGGTGTCATCCTGGCCTCGCCGCCGCTGGACTTCCAGGTGTCCGACTCCTACTTCGTGGTGGCCCACTTCCACTACGTCGTCTTCGGCACCGTGGTCTTCGCGATGTTCGCCGGCTTCTACTTCTGGTGGCCCAAGTTCACCGGCAAGATGCTGAACGACACCCTCGGCAAGATCCATTTCTGGACGCTGTTCATCGGCTTCCACACCACCTTCCTGGTGCAGCACTGGCTCGGCGCGCAGGGCTTCCCACGCCGCTACGCCGACTACAGCCCGATCGACGGCTTCACCGACCTGAACATGGTCTCCTCGGTCGGCGCCTTCCTGCTCGGCGCCTCCACGCTGCCGTTCCTGTACAACGTGTGGCGGACCCACAAGACCGCGCCGAAGGTCACGGTGAACGACCCGTGGGGCTTCGGCAACTCCCTGGAGTGGGCGACCTCCTGCCCGCCGCCGCGGCACAACTTCACCTCGCTGCCGCGGATCCGGTCCGAGCGCCCGGCGTTCGACTTCAAGCACCCGTACATCACGGCGACCCCTGAGCTGGAGGAGGTCCGATGAAGGTCCAGGGTTGGCTGTTCATCCTCTGCGGAATCTTCTTCGCCGCAGTGGACGTCGTCTACTGGTACTGGTCCCGGGAGCCGGTCGGCACCACGGCGATGGCCATCTCGGTGGGCTTCGCCCTCATGATCGGCTACTACCTGATGTACACGGCTCGCCGCATCGGGGACCAGCCGGAGGACGACAAGCAGGGCGAGATCAGCGAGGGTGCCGGAGAGCTCGGCTTCTTCAGCCCGCACAGCTGGTGGCCGCTGTTCGTCTGCCTGGCCGTCGCGCTCGCCGCGGTCGGGCTGGTCATCGGCTGGTGGCTGTTCATGATCGGCGTCTTCGCGGTCATCATGAGCATGATCGGGTTCGTCTTCGAGTACTATCGGGGTCACTTCTCGCACTGATCCCCGGCGATTCTCGCTGAAACGCGGGCCATGGAAATTTTTCCATGGCCCGCTTTTTTGTTGTTGTTGGCGGCTCAGGTGGAATGTCCTACGTAGCGATCCGCTTACTCCGGGTAATAACAGGAATAGTAGATTCGGTTCCTGGATGGGGGAGTACACGTGGGGCAGGCGATCCGTGGGTCGATCCAGGGGGCCGGGCTGCTGGCCCTGGCGCTGGTGGCCTCATGTTCGGGCGGCACCGCTACTAAAGGGGAGAAGACGGCGAGCGCCGTGCGCCACGCCGACGCCGCGGTCACCGTGGCTCCTGTCGACAGAGCGCGCAACGTGCCGACCGACACGACCGTCCTGGTCTCCGCCCAGGGCGGGGTCCTGAAGAAGGTGACCGTGAAGAGCCGCAACGGCCCCCTGCCGGGCGTGCTGAGCGCTGACGGCACCCAGTGGCGCAGCCGGAGGACGGCGACTCCCGGGACCTCCTACGAGGTCACCGTGACGGCGGCGAACCCGGACGGCAAGATCACCGAGACCACCAGCTCCTTCTCCACGGTCAAGGCCGACAAGACCTTCTCGATCGAGAGCTTCCTGCCGAGCGAGGAGATGACGGGTCTCACCGTCGGCGTCGGCATGCCGGTCATGATCACCTTTGACCAGCCCATCACCGACCGCGTCGCCGTCGAGCGGAACCTCCTGGTCAGCGCATCCAAGCCGGTCTTCGGGGCATGGCACTGGTTCGACGACAAGACGGTGCACTTCCGCCCCAAGACCTTCTGGCCGGCCCACACCAAGGTCCGGGTCGAGGCCCGCCTGGCGGGGGTGCGGGGCGGCGAGGGCCTGTACGGCAAGCAGAACCAGAGCATCGCCTTCAAGGTCGGCCGCTCGCAGATCACCAGGGGCAGCACCGCCACCCACCACCTGACCGTCAAGCGCGACGGCAAGACGATCCGCGAGATACCCATGAGCGCGGGCCAGGGCGGCCAGTGGAAGTACTACACGACCAGCGGTGTCCACCTGGCCATGTCGCGCGAGCCCGTCACCATCATGACCTCACCCGGCATCGGCCCCGGCCAGGCAGGCTACTACCGGATGACCGTCTACAACACCGTCCGCATCTCCAACAGCGGCGAATACATCCACAGCGCTCCCTGGTCGGTCGGCTCGCAGGGCTACTCCAACGTGAGCCACGGCTGCGTCAACGTCAGCCCGGCCAACGCCATCTGGTTCCTCCAGAACACCCTGATCGGTGATCCGATCATCATCACCGGCTCGCCCCGCCCGCTGGAGCCCACCAACGGCTGGGGTCACTGGCAGGAAGACTGGAAGCAGTGGCTGAAGTGGAGCAGCGTCAAACACTTCACCGCCGACTCTCTCTGAGACCTGAGACCTGAGACCTGAGACCTGAGACCTGAGGCCGCTCCAGTCTCTCTGAGGCCGGATTCAGGCCCGCCACACGGCTTGAGAGTGCGTTCCGCGAGCTGATGTCCCTTTCGTCGTTGGGATTGAGCTAGGTCGGCTGGTCGGAAGCTCACCGTTCGGGCTATCGGCGCGGCTGGGTGAACGATCCCGGCTCGGTCTCGACGAGGATGCCGCGGTTGGCCAAAGGAATCTGGTGATGGATCTGGAGGATGCGGGCTGTCGGGTGCGCTATCTGACCCGAGACCGGGATGCGAAGTTCCCGGCCCTCATGGACGAGATCCTCTCCGACGCAGGTATCCAGACCGTGCTCACCGGTATCCGAATGCCGCGGATGAACGCGGTCATGGAGCGGTGGGTGCAGTCCTGCCGCAGAGAGCTCCTGGATCGATGCCTGCTCTGGAACGAACGCCATCTACGGCATGCCCTGCGCGAGTATGAGGAGTTCTACAACCAGCACCGAGCCCATCAAGCCCTGGACCAGGCGGCTCCACTACGCGCCGCCCCAGATCCGATCACCGATCCAGCCAGAATCGTCGACCTGAACATACGCCGGCGAGACCTGCTCGGCGGAGTCCTCCACGAATACTCACATGCCGCTTGAACTGCGTGGATGGAATTCTCGGCAGGCGTAGAGTGCCGGACACCACACTTGCCATGGATGTCCGCGTGACAGCTTTCGCAGACCACCAGGGTTTTGCGGTGACGCGCGGCTGTGAGATCTACCCATGGCGGCTCCCTCGCCTGGGCCACCTCAGACGGCGAGCAGGCCGGCCTCGCGGGCGCGCTCGCGACCTGGTTCGTCGCCGCGCTACACGCATGCTGAAGGGTACGCAGTGATCTTCCTGTCCGGGGCGTATTGCCGTATCTTTTCCCCATGCCAGAGCCCCTCGAACCTGGGGATGCCCTCCAGGTAGGGGGCTACCGGCTGGTCGGCCGCTTGGGCGGCGGTGGCCAGGGCGTTGTGTACCTGGGGAGCGCGCAGGACGGCCGTCCCGTCGCGGTCAAGGTGTTACACGCCCGGATGGCCGCCGATCCGAGGGCCCGCGACCGGTTCCTGGCCGAGATCGAGGCGGCCAAGCAGGTGGCGGGCTTCGCGACCGCGAGCGTGCTCGCCGCCGACGTGGACGGGGCGCACCCCTACGTGGTCAGCGAGTACATCCCGGGCGACTCGCTGCAGCAACGGGTCGAGCGGGACGGGCCGCTCGCGCCCGGCGAACTGCACCGGCTCGCAGTCAACACGATGACCGCGCTGGCCGCCATCCACCGGGCCGAGATCGTCCACCGCGATCTCAAACCGTCGAACGTGCTTCTCGGCTCCGACGGCGCCCGAGTCATCGACTTCGGAATCGCCAAGGTGCTGAACGGCACCTCGGTCACGGTCAGCGAGGTCATCGGCACCGTCGCCTACATGAGCCCGGAACAGGTGTCGGCGCGGCGGCTCACCGCCGCCACGGACCTGTTCTCGTGGGCCGGCATGATGATCTTCGCCGCCACCGGCAGATCGCCGTTCGGCGAGGGCGACGTGGGCGCCGTCCTCTACCGGATCCTCCATCACGAGCCCGAGCTGAGCGCCCTCCCCGACAGCCTGCGAGGGGTGCTCGCCGCCTGCCTGAACCGCGACCCGTCCGCGCGGCCGCGCGCCGACGACGTGCTGCTGACCCTGCTGGGAGAGGGGCGGCCCACCCTGCCGATCTCCCCACGACCTCGCCGTCGCCGGCTGCTGTGGGCCACGCTCGCCGTGGCGCTCGCCCTCGTTCTTTCCTTTGCGGTGGCTGTTTGGCCACGCACCGAGCGGGCGCCCGGCTCGAAGGCGCCGATGGGGACCCAGATCAGAGGGCCGTACGAGGTCCACTCCAGAGACGTGCAAAAGATCATCTGGGCCACGCTGAACGGCCGTCCCGTGGTGGTCACCAGCCGTGAGAACGACCGCATCACGGTCTCGGACGTGCGGACCGGCGCGCGGGTGTCCGCCTCGAAGCTCGCGTTCGGCACCGACTACGCGGCCCTGACGGTGCTCACCCTGTCGAAACGTCCCGCGGCTGTCGGTGTTCGCAAGCGGTTTGACCAGGATGAGCTCGCCGCGGTCGACTTGGAGACCGGGGAGAGGATCGGCAAGCCGTACTCCTTTCCCGGTGCCTCCTTCACGTCCCTGCTCACCGCCGACGAGGTCGTGGTGGCTGGCTACGCTGACGGCATCATCACCTGGAATCCGGTCACCGGGGAGGTCGTCCGGACGCGCCTGCACGAGGACCTCACCCCCCTGGCGGTCGGCGAGGTGGACGGCGACACCGTCATCGTCATGGGGGGCGCCAGGAAGGTCAGGCTCTGGAATCTCACCAGACGGCACTGGGCAGCGGCGGCCGTCGCGACGCCGGTCGAGCGCCCGTGGTCCGCGGCCGTTTCCGGTGGCCGCTTCGTACTCGGCGGCATGCATACCGATCTGTACGTGGGAGACCTCCGTACGGGCCGTCGCGTCCGCACCGGCCCGGCCACCAAGGTACAGACGGTCACGGATGTGCAGATGATCAACCTCCCGGGCGGTCCGGCGATCGTCTACGCGGGGGTGGGTCTCTCGGCCGTCCTTGACCTGTCCACCGGCCGCGAGCTCACCCAGATCCCCGCCGCGGCGGGATTCACCACCTCCATGACGGCGGGCATGCTCGACGGCCGGCCCGTCGTGGTCAGCGGTGGCGCCAACGGCCTGCGCCTGCGCGACGCCCAGAGCGGCGGCCCCGCGGGTGCGGGTGTCATCTCTCTTTACGGCGGCGCCGTACGGCTGGCAAGGTGCGACACCGTCAACGGCCGCACCGTCGTGGTGTCCGCCGGAACCGAGGACCACAGCGTCCGGGTGACCGACCTCGACAGCGGAGCGGCGGTCGGCGAGCCGTTCCTCGGCCACAGCCACGGCTTCGACGACGACGAGGTCCTCGCCCTGGCGACGGGAAGGATCGATGGCAGGCCGGTGGTGATCTCAGCGGGGCAGGACGGGGTGCGGCGCTCCGACGCCGTCACCGGCGCCGGCCTGGGCGAGGCCCTGCCGAACACCGAAGCGGCCACCGCTGTGACGCTCACGGAAAGGTCGGGAAGGCCGGCCATCGTCTCCGTGACCCCACGGAACCTGGTGGTGTCCGACCCGGTGACCGGCGACACGATCGAGCGGACCGATCTGGCCTTCGACGACGCCGTCGAGTCAGATGGCACGCTGCTCACCGCCGCGGGCGGCGTGTTGTACGTCAACGGCTCCACCCGCCTGGACGGCGACCACGACGGTGAGACGCTGGAGAGCATGATCGTCGGGCGGGGGCTGGCCGCCACGGGCACCAGGGACGGCACGATCAGGGTCTGGAATCTGGCGACAGGCCGCAGGACCCTTTCCCTGCCCAAGGCCCACCACGGCTGGGTGACCGCGCTCGCCCTCGGTGAGCTGCGCGGCCACCCCGTGCTGCTGTCCGGTGGCGAGAACGGCGAGGTCCGGTTGTGGGACCTCGCCGCGGGCAAGCCCCTGGGCACGCCCTTCACCGGCCACACCGCCCAGGTGACCACGGTGGCCTTCTGCACGCTGGGCCAGGTTCCCATCGCGATCTCGGCGGGGGATACCACCATCCGGGGCTGGAGCCTCGGCGAAGGGACGGATTAGGCGCCGAACGACCCTGCTGGTTATCTCGTTTAGGCGGTCAGGGCCGGTTCGAGCCTGTGGGGCTCAAGAACTCGAATCACTTCCAGCGCAGCTCCTCGTCCGGCCAGCCCAGGTCGCCTGGGATCATGTTTCGTGATCTTGTCCACGGTGTACGCCATCACCCGACGCCTGCTGGCTTTGCCCGCACTTCTGCTACGCCGCGGTGTCTCCAAGGAGGCGGAACTGCTGGTGCTTCGGCATCAGAACGCGGTCCTACGCCGCCAGATGCCACGGGTGCGCTACGAACCAGCCGACCGCTTGTGGCTGGCGGCGCTCTCGCACCTGATACCCGCCATCGCTGGGAGAAGGTTTTCCCGATGACCCCGGCCACTCTGCTGGCCTGGCACCGCAAACTCGTGGCGATGAAGTGGGACTACAGCAAGCATCGCCGTCCCGGACGGCCGCCCATCGCAGCTGCGGTCAAGGCACTCATCCTGCGCATGGCCGCGGAGAATCCCCGCTGGGGCCACCGGCGCATCCACGGTGAACTGACCCGCCTCGGCCACAAGATCGCCGCCTCGACCGTGTGGAACATCCTGAACCGGGCCGGGATCGACCCCGCTCCGCGCCGCAGCGGGCCGACATGGAAGCAGTTCCTGGCCGCTCAGGCCGAGCACATCGTCGCCGTCGACTTCCTGCACGTGGACACCGTCAACCTCAAACGCCTGTACGCCCTGATCATGCTCGAACATGGCAGCCGCCGGGCCCACCTGCTCGGCGTCACCGCCAACCCCACCGACTCGTGGACCGCCCAGGCCGCCCGCAACTTCCTCATCGACACCGCCATCGACATGACGAAGCTGAAGTTCTTGATCCGCGACCGGGGCGGCCAGTTCGCCGATGCCTTCGACGCGGTCTTCGCCGACGCTGGCCTGCGCGTCATCAAGAGCCCACCACAGGCCCCGAAAGCGAACGCGCACTGCGAAAGGACCATCGGCACCCTACGCCGCGACCTCCTGGACAGCATGCTCATCCTCAACGAACACCATCTACGCCGAACCCTCACCCGCTACTTGGAGCACTACAACACGGCTCGGCCTCACCGCGGCATCGGACAGTTGTCCCCGTCGCAAGCCGAAACCGGACCGCCAACCCCCATCGACCTGGCCGGCCACCGAGTCCACCGCAGATCCATCCTCGGCGGCCTCATCAACGAGTACCAGATCGCCAGTTGACACCACCGAGAGCCGGCAGGTCAGACGAGAGCCGGCAGGTCAGACACCGAATCCTATTATTGAGCCCCACAGGGATTTCGCGGCGGAGGGCGCCAGGAGGGCTGACAACGGCCGTACGGCCGCCCGCCACCCCCTAAACCCCTGCCGAGGGTGGTCCGGAGCCGAGCGTGGCCTCCGAGGGTCGCAGGGGCCGTTCCAGGGCGCAGGGGGTGGCTCCAGCGCGGGCCGCAGGGTCGCTCCAGCGCAAAGCCCGCAGGGAGCCGCTCTGGCGCGAGGAGGCCGTTCCAACGCAACGGGGCCCGGACACCGAGGTGTCCGGGCCCCGCAACCGCGTGGCGGATCAGTGAGTCAGGGACTTGTCGTCTCCACCCGAGCCGACGGCCGCGTGCTCTTCGTGCCCATGGCCGTGGCCTTCGTCCAGCGGGATCTTCTCGCCGCCGTAGGCCTTGCTCATCTTGGCGCGGAGCCTGCCGATCGGGCCGCGCATCCCCTTGGGGGGAATGCCGTCGGTGTCGGCGTCGGTTCCGGCGATCATCGGAATCGCGGTCTTGCCCCGCACGTGGGCCTCGATGCCCTCGTTCGGCGGAACGTGGACCTCGATGTACTCACCGTGGGGCAGGCGCTTGATGACGCCGGACTCCACGCCGTGCCCGATCACCGCGGCGTCGCTGCGCTGCAGACCCAGGCAGAACCGGTAGGTGATGACGTAGGCGATCGCCGGGGCGAGGAAGACCAGCACCCGGCCGACGTAGGTCGTCCAGTTCAGCGACACGTGGAAGAACGAGGAGATCTCGTCGTTCGCGCCGAGCAGCCACAGGACACCGTAGAACGTGATCGCGGAGATGCCGATCGAGGTGCGGTGCGGGTTGTTGCGGGGACGGTCGGCGATGTGGTGCTCGCTGCGGTCTCCGGTGACCCACTGCTCGATGAACGGATACAGGGCCAGGCCCGTCATGATGATGCCCATCGGGACCAGCGCCGGGATCAGCACGCTCATCGGCAGCGTGAAGCCCAGGAAGTTGATCTCCCAGGAGGGCATCAGGCGGAGCGAGCCTTCCAGGAAGCCCATGTAGAAGTCGGGCTGGGAGCCCGCCGAGATGTCCGCCGGGGTGTAGGGGCCGAACAGCCAGATCGGGTTGATCTGGGCGAAGGTGCCCAGCAGCGCGATGGTGCCGAACGTGAACATGAAGTACGCGCCGGCCTTGGCCATGAAGGCCGGGTAGAACGGGGCGCCCACCACGTTGGTGTTCTCGCGGCCCTTGCCCGGCATCTGCGTGTGCTTCTGCACCCACATCAGGATCATGTGAGCGCTGATGAGCGCCAGCAGGATGCCCGGGATGAGCAGGATGTGGAGCGAGTAGAACCGCGAGATGACGTCCTCGCCCGGGTATTCCCCGCCGAAGAGGAAGAAGGTGATCCAGGTGCCCACCAGCGGCAGCGAGATCGCCACGCCCTCGGTGATCCGCAGACCGGCGCCGGAGAGCAGGTCGTCGGGGAGCGAGTAACCGGTCAGGCCCTCGGCCAGGGCCAGGGTCAGCAGCAGGACGCCGATCAGCCAGTTGAGCTCGCGCGGCTTGCGGTACGCACCGGTGAAGAACACTCGGAGCGCGTGCACCATCATGCCGGCGACGAACAGCAGGGCGGCCCAGTGGTGCATCTGCCGCATCAGCAGACCACCGCGGACGTCGAAGCTGATGTGCAGCGACGAGGCGTAGGCCTCGGACATCATGACGCCCTTGAGCGGCTCGTAGGAGCCCTCGTAGGCGACGTGACCCATGGAGGGCTTGAAGAAGAACGTCAGGAACGTGCCGGTCAGCAGCAGGATGATGAACGAGTAGAGCGCGATCTCGCCCAGCAGGAACGACCAGTGGTCGGGGAAGATCTTCCGCAGGTTGCGCTTGAGGAAGTTTCCCGCGCCGAGGCGGTCATCGAGGAAGCTGCTCGCGCCCGCTATGGGCTTCGGGACGGTTCCGGTGCTCATGCGTGGCCTCCGTTCTTGCGAGCCTCGGCCTCAGCGTCGCCGCGCTCCCAGAAGCTGGGACCTGGTGGTACGGCGAAGTCCGCCGTGGCGATGAGGTAGCCCTCGTTGTCCACGGCGATGGGAAGCTGGGGCAGAGGCCGGGCAGCCGGCCCGAAAACGACCTTGGCGCCGTCGGCGGCGTCGAAGGTGGACTGGTGGCACGGGCACAGGATGTGGTGCGTGGTCTGCTCGTAGAGGGCGGCGGGGCAGCCGACGTGCGTGCAGATCTTGGAGTACGCGACGATGCCCTGGTGCGTCCAGTTCAGGTTCGTCCCGGACTTGATCTCTTCCGGGCGGAATTTGATCAGGATCAGCGTGGCCTTGGCCAGTGCGTTCAGGTCGTGCTCGTAACCCTCGGGCACGACCGAGAGGATGCCGCCGGGGGAGTTGAAGTCCGCCGCGCGGATCGGGGCGCCGGTTCCCTCGACGACGAGCCTGCGCGGCTTGCCGTCCTTGGTCTTCTCGCCCCAGACGGTGTGCCGCAGCTTCTCGGGGAAGTTGGTGTAGCGCGGACCGAGGTCGCGCAGCAGGACCAGCGGGGCCAGGCCCAGCGGGGCCGCGGCGAGCAGCAGCGTACGGCGCAGCAGCGGCCGCTTGACGATGCCGCTCTCGGCCACGCCCTGGGTGAAGGTCTCGGCGACGTAGGCCCGGGTCTCCGAGTCGGAGGCCATCAGGTGGCGCTCCTGGACCAGGTTGTACTTCGGCATGACCATGCGGACCCAGACCACGACGCCCGCGGCCAGCGCGAGCAGCGCGACCGCGAGCGAGCCGCCCAGGGCCAGGTTGGAGACCTGCGCCTTCTCGACGTCGCCGACCTGGAAGATCACGTAGGACGCGACGAAGGCGATGCCCGCGAGGAGGGTGACGGTGAAGCAGAAGGCGGCGATCCTCTCGCCCTTCTTCGCCGTCGCCTCGCTCTGCAGGGTCACGCCGGGAACCTCGGTGCCCTCGGCGCGCTGCTCCTCGGCTCCGAGCAGGGACGTGCCTGTGGCGGATGAGGGTGTGCCGATGACGCGCTTTGGCACGCGGCCGTCGGGCTGGTCGATGTCGTGATTGTTGTCAGTCATTGGGCCTGTCGCTTCTTCGCGGTGATCCAGATGGCGGCCAGGGCGAGCAGGCTGATGCCCACGATCCAGGCCACCAGACCCTCCGTTACCGGGCCGATGCGGCCGAGGCCTGCGCCGCCCGGGTTGGGCTCCTCACGCACGCCCACGATGTAGGCGATCATGTCCCGCTTCTGGTCGGGGGTGATGATGCTGTCGTTGAACACCGGCATCGCCTGCGGGCCGGTGATCATGGCCTCGTAGATCTGCGCCGGAGTGGCCTCCGACAGCGGCGGGGCGTACTTGCCCTGGGTCAGGGCGCCGCCGGCGCCGACGAAGTTGTGGCACTGGATGCAGTTCGCGCGGAACAGCTCGCCACCCTTCGCCTTGTCGCCCTTCGCGGGGTCGACCTGCTCGTCCGACGGGATGGTCGGGCCACCGCCGAGGGACTGGATGTAGGCCGCGAGCTGCCCGATGGTCTTGTCGTTGACCCAGTGAGCCGGGGGCTTGCGCGGGGCCTGGGCGCCGGGGTTGGACATCGGCATGCGGCCGCTGCTGACCTGGAAGTCCACGGCCGCCGCGCCGACGCCGACGAGTGACGGACCTTGCGCGGTGCCCTCGGCGTTGAGGCCGTGGCAGCTGGAGCAGCTCTGCTGGAAGAGCTTCTTGCCTTCCGCGACGTCGTCGGCCCTGCCGGACGCGATGGACGCGTCGGCCCGCTGGTTCGTCGAGGCCACGAGGGTGTAGACCCCTCCGACCAGCGCGAGGGCCAGAAGCAGGACGGCGTATCTCGCGAGGGGATGCCGCCGTCCAGCGGTGATCCTAGTCACAGAGATCCCCGATTCCTTAGTGAATTCCATAGATGGTCACGAAAAGGCCAATCCAGACCACGTCGACGAAGTGCCAGTAGTAGGACACGACGATCGCGCTGGTCGCCTGCTCACGGGTAAAGCGCTTCGCGGCGTACGTGCGTCCCAGCATGAACAGGAACGCGATCAGTCCACCGGTCACGTGAAGGCCGTGGAAGCCCGTGGTCAGGAAGAACACCGAGTCGTACGCGGTGTGCGACATGGTGTGTCCCTCATGGGCCAGCTGGCTGTACTCGTACAGCTGACCGCCGACGAACACGGCGCCCATCAGGAAGCTGACGACGTACCAGAAACGCAGCTTGGCGACCTGACCCTTCTCAGCGGCCCACACGCCAAGCTGGCAGGTCACACTCGACAGGACCAGGATGATCGTGTTGACCAATGAGAATTGGACGTTCAGATCGGCCTCCGGCCAGGGCAGACCCTGGCCTAGGCTCACTGACCGGATGGTGAAGTACATCGCGAACAGCGCCGCGAAGAACATGAGCTCAGAGGACAGCCAGATGATCGTTCCGACGCTGACCAGATCAGGCCTGCGGGACGAGTGCGCTGTCGTCGTCGTTGATATTGCGGATGCTGTCGCCACGGGCAGCATTATTGCGGCTCTCCTGGTCGGGTCGCCGCACGACCCCCCAATAGGGGGCTCACCCGTCCCATCAAACTAGATGTAGAGGGCAATTTTCACGCCAACGCCTCTGGTCTGGGTCTCCAGGCGAAGTGACCGGTAGCATCCCAGGTGACCATACATCGACAAGCGATAGTGAGTGGACCGTGAGCACCGACGACAAGATGAGGGTTCTCGTCTACAGCGACGACGCGAGCACCCGTGAGAAGGTGCGGCAGGCGATCGGCCGGCGCCCCGCCGCCGACGTGCCCCTCGTGGAGATCGTGGAGTGCGCCACCCACGCGAAGGTCGTCCAGCACTTCGACTCCGGTGAGATCGACGTCGCCGTGCTCGACGCCGAGGCCCAGCCGGCCGGTGGCATGGGCGTGGCCCGCCAGGCCAAGGACGAGGTCTACGACTGCCCGCCGATCTGCCTGCTGATCGCCCGTCGCGACGACCGCTGGCTGGCCGAGTGGTCGCGGGCCGAGCGCGTCGTGCCGCAGCCGATCGACGCGGTGGTGCTGGCCGACACCGTCGCCGACCTGATGCGCCACCGCCTCTCCACCCGCCTGACCACCCGGTAGAACACCTCTGGAGACCCCATGGACGCGCGCACCACTTGGCCCGCGCTGCTGTCGGCCCTGCTCGCGGGTGAGCACCTGACGGCGGACGAAACCGCCTGGGCGATGAACGAGATCATGTCCGGTACGGCCACGCCCGCCCAGATCGCCGGCTTCGCCGTGGCGCTGAGGGCGAAAGGGGAGACGGTCGCGGAGGTGACCGGGCTGGCGCGCACGATGCTGGAGCGGGCCACCCCGCTGACGGTGGAGGGCCCTGTCGTCGACGTCGTCGGCACCGGCGGCGATCGCGCGCACACGGTGAACGTCTCGACGATGGCCGCCATCGTGGCCGCCGCCGCGGGCGCGCGGGTGGTCAAGCACGGCAACCGCGCCGCGTCCTCCTCCTGCGGCGCCGCCGACGTGCTGGAGCACCTGGGGGTCGTGCTCGACCTGGCCCCGTCCGACACGGCCAGGGTCGCCGTGGAGGCGGGAATCGCCTTCTGCTTCGCGCCGTACTACCACCCGGCGCTGCGCTTCGCCGGTCCGCCGCGTAAGGAACTCGGCATCCCGACGGTCTTCAACTTCCTGGGCCCGCTGACCAACCCGGCCAGGCCCGCCGCCCAGGCGATCGGCATCTTCGACCCGGGCATGCTTCCCGTGGTCGCGGGCGTGTTCGCCGAGCGCGGGGTGTCGGCGCTGGTCTTCCGGGGCGACGACGGGCTGGATGAGCTCACCACCACCACGACCTCCACGGTCTGGGTGGTGCGCGACGGCGCCGCCAGGCTGACCGTCTTCGACCCGGCCACGCTGGACATCCCCAGATCCCCCTCGGACGCGCTGCGCGGCGGGGACGTGGTGTTCAACGCCCAGGCCGTGCGCGACCTGCTCGCCGGCAAGACCGGCCCGGTCCGTGACGCGGTGCTGCTCAACGCCGCCGCCGCCCTGGTCGCCCTCGACGGCTCGGGCGACGACCTGGACGCCGGGATGGCCGCCGGATACGCGCGGGCCGCTCAGGCCGTCGACTCCGGCGCGGCGGCGGCCACCCTCGACCGCTGGATCACGATCAGCCGGTCGCTGAAGTCGTCCTGATCTCATCCTCCCCTCACGGGCGGACGGAAGGTCCGCCCGTGAGGGGATGCAGCCCCGTCGGGCGCCGTCCTAGATTGCGCCCATGTGGTGTGTTGATCCCCCGGCCGGGCAGGTGCTGCCGGTCCTGACACTGTTGGTGGTGCTCGGCCTTCTCCTGGCCGTCGCCGGACTCGTTCGCGAACGCCGGCTCCTGCTCTCGCACCTCGGCCGCGAGCGGGCCAAGCTCGCCGACCAGCAGGACGCGCTGGCCCACGCGGCCGTCAGGGAGGAGCGCGCCCGCATCGCCCACGAACTGCACGACGTGGTCGCCCATGGGATCAGCATGATGACGCTCGGCGTCGGCGCCGGTCGGATGATCATGGCGAAAGATCCCGGGCGAGCCCGCGAGACCCTGTGCGCGGCCGAGGAGTCCGGCCGTCAGGCGCTCCTGGAACTCCAGCGCGTGCTGTGCCTGCTGAACGCGGAGGGCTCTCCGGGGACGAGAACGCCCCAGCCCAAGCTGTCCGATCTGCGCGACCTGCTGGCCCAGGTCCGTACGGCGGGCCTGCACGTGGACGTGGTCGAGGACGGCGACCCCATCGAGATCGGCCTCGCCCTCGAACTGTCGGCCTACCGGATCGTCCAGGAGGCGCTGAGCAACACGCTCAGGCACGCTCGGGCGCAGTCGGCCCACGTCACGCTGCGCTGGCGCCCGGGTTTCCTGGACGTGCTGGTCCGTGACGACGGCCAGGCCACCACCACGATGACCACCGGCCAGGGCCTGCTCGGCATGCGCGAGCGCGCCACGCTCTTCGGTGGAACGTTCGAGGCCAAACCCCTCCCGGAAGGAGGGTTCGAGGTGCGGGCCCGGCTGCCCACGGCGGGCGAGACGCGCTGCGGCCCCCGCCCACCCGCGTGACACTCCCTAGTCGGACTCGCCGAGGCCGATCGAGAAGGCCGCGTCCAGGTCGTGCCTGGAGTAGGTGCGGAAGGCGATGTGCGTCTCGGTGTGCAGCACTCCGGCCACCTTGTTCAGCCGGCCGGGGATGACCTCGGCGATCTCCTCGTAGGCCGAGACGCGAACCATGGCTATCAGGTCGTACTCCCCGGTGATGGAGTACACCTCGCTCACCCCGTCGATCTCGGCGATCGTCTGGGCGACCTCGGGGATCCGGTCCACCTCGGCGTTGATGTGCACGATCGCGGTGATCACAGGCTTCCTCCTCGTTGAGTAAGGCTTGCAGTCTTCCGAAGTTCTCCGAAGCTATCAGCGTGCGGTCGTCAGCGCGCCGGACGGCCCTCGTGCGGCCGGTGCGGTTCGAGGGCCTGGTAGGCCCGGTCGATGCGGGCCTTGAGCCGCCCCGCGCCGCCGACGGGGAGACTCCAGTCTCCCTCCACCTGCACCAGCCGCACGCCCGGGCTCTCCAGCCAGCGCAGGATGCACTCGGTCTCCTCGGCACTGGCCGCGGGAACGGGGCCGGGGCCCGGCACGACGGTCTCGGCGGTGGCCACCAGCGCGTCCACGAACGGGGTGGGATGGGCGCCCTTGGGCATCACCCCGGCCGAGGCCAGCCGGCCGTGCCGGATGACGTGGATCTCCCAGCCACCGTTCGCGGCCGGGGCGGCCGCGACCATCTGGGGGAGCGCGGTCAGCGCCCGCAGCCGCTGCATGCGCGCGGAGGTGCGGACATAGGAGGCGAGCCGGTCACGGTCGGCTGCGGCCTCCTCGTAGCGCTGGTCGAGTGCCAGGCGCTCCATCCGGGCCTCAAGCGCGGACATGACCGCGGTGGCGTCCGTCTCCATCGCCTGGCGCGCGGTCGCGACGTGCAGGCCGTACTCCTCGACGGCCTGGCGGCCCTCGCACGGCGCCCCGCACCTGCCGATCTCGGCGAGCGCGCAGGCGGAGCGCCCGGTGCGCGGGGTGATCCTCTCGGTGCACTGCCGCAGCGGGACCGCCTCGTGCAGGGCGGCGCGGGCGTCTTCGGCGGCGCGGGTGCTGGTGAACGGGCCCAGATAGCCGGCGCCGTCGTCTTTGACCTCCCGGACGATCGACAGGCGGGGGAACGGCTCGTCGGTGAGCTTGAGCCAGACCATCTTCTCCGGGAAACGCGACCTGCGGTTGTATCGCGGTTTGGCCGAGCCGATCAGCCTGAGCTCCCTGACCTCGGCTTCCAGCGGGGTCGCGCAGACGATCGGCCGGACCCGCTCGACGATGCCGATCATCTCCCGGATCCGGGGACGGGTCTCGGCGGCGGTGAAGTAACTGCGCACGCGGTTGCGGAGGTTGGTGCTCTTGCCGACGTAGAGCGGCTCGCCGCGTTCGTCCTCGAACACGTAGACGCCGGGGGAGGCCGGCATGGTTTCGGCCAGGTAACGTTTGCGGCGCTGCTCGGGGGTCGGCGCGCGGACGAAGCCCTTCAGCTCCTCCAGGGTGTGCACCCCGAACGCGCCAGCCCGTTCCAGCAGGGCGTGCAGCACGTCGACGGTGGCCTGGGCGTCGGCGAGCGCGCGGTGACAGGGCTCGGTCTTGCTGAAGATGCGGGCCAGCGTGGACAGCTTGCAGTTCGGTGCCTCGTCACGGGTCAGCAGCTTGCGGGCCAGGGCGACGGTGTCGACCACCGGGTGGGTGGGCGGAGGATATCCGTGGGCGGCGCAGGCCGCCTTGATGAAGCCCAGGTCGAACCCCGCGTTGTGGGCCACCAGGGTGGCGCCCCTGGCGAACTCCAGGAACGACGGAAGCACCGACTCGATCTTCGGTGCCCCCACGACCATGCTGTCGGTGATGCCGGTCAGCACGGAGATGAACGGGGGGATCGGCGACCCCGGATCGACCAGGGTGCCGAACTCGCCGAGCACCTCACCGCCCCGGACCTTGACGGCGCCGATCTCCGTGATCGCGTGCTCGCCCGCGGAAACCCCGGTGGTCTCCAGGTCGAACACGACGAACGTGATCTGGCTGAGCGGTGTGCCCAGCTCGTCCAGCGTTCCCTGCACGGCGTATTCCACGGTTCACGACCATAGAAGCCGTGACCGACATTTAACATTCCGGGTCGTCGCGACGCGGGCGCGGAGTCTCCGCGGCCGGTCAGTTCTTCTTCGTGGCGGAGGCCGCCGCGAACAGCGCCAGCCCGAGCACGCCCAGCACGATGCTGGCGAAGATCTCGTATCCGTGGAGGAAGCCGATGTGGTTCACCAGGAACCAGCGGGGCCCGCCGTGGAACAGGTTGTTGATCATGCCGCCGACGGCCTGGATCACGCAGATGGTCCCGACGACCTCAAGGATTATCTTCATACCGCCGATGCTGGTGAGGGGCGCGGTTCCGGCGCGTCAGCCGAAGGTCGACGAGACATCGACTTTGGTCGGTGCCGCACGATCCGGCGCGGCCCTACCCTCGTAGAGCGTGACGGAGTATCGATGGCTGCTACCCGCGGTCCTGCACGGCGATCCCGAGGGTGAGGGGCCCCTGGTGCGGCGTTCGACCCGTGACTGGATCGTCGACACCGTCATCTTCCTGCTGGCCGCGGGGCTGGGGCTGGCCGTGGCGCTGGCGACGGACACCGGCGCCTCCACGCCCAGGCCGGTCCTCGTCGTCGACCAGATCATGGGCGCGATCGCGTGCGCCGCGGTCTGGCTGCGCCGCCGCTGGCCGGTGGGCCTGGCTGTGGCCCTCGTGCCGTTCGCGCTGCTGTCCGACACCGCCACCGGCCCCATCTGCGTGGCGTTGTTCACGGTGGCCGTGCATCGGCCGTTCAAGTTCATGGCCCTGGCGGGCGGGCTGCACCTGCTCGCGATCGTGCCCTACCTGTGGTTGCGGCCCGACCCCGAGCTGAGTTTCGGCGAGGGGCTCGTGTTCACGACGCTGGTCTACGTCGTGCTGATCGGCTGGGGCATGTTCGTGCGGGCCCGGCGCCAGCTCGTGCTCTCGCTGCGCGACCGCGCCGAGCGGGCCGAGGTGGAGGCGGAGTTGCGGGTGGAGCGGGCCAGGAACCTGGAGCGCGAGCGCATCGCCAGGGAGATGCACGACGTGCTCGCCCACCGGCTCTCGCTGCTCAGCGTGCACGCCGGCGCGCTGGAGTACCGGTCGGACATGGCGCCGCACGAGGTGGCCGGGGCGGCCTCGGTGATCCGGGCGGGAGCGCACCAGGCGCTGCAGGATCTGCGGGAGGTCATCGGCGTGCTCCGGCTCGGCTCCGAGGGCACCACTCCGGACCGGCCCCAGCCGACCCTGGCCGATCTGGCCGACCTCGTCGAGGAGTCCCGGCTCGCGGGCATGGAGGTCACGCTCGACATGCGGGTGAGCGACCTCGACGGAGCCCCCGCCCGTCTCGGCAGGAACGCCTACCGGATCGCCCAGGAGGGGCTGACCAACGCGCGCAAGCACGCCGCCGACGCCCCGGTGGGCGTCGTCGTGGCGGGCGGGCCCGGCGACGGCCTCACCCTTGAGATCCGCAACCCCGTGACCATCGGGCACGCCATCCCCGGCAGCGGGACGGGCCTGATCGGCCTCACCGAGCGCGCCGAGCTGATGGGCGGCCGTCTCGACTACGGCAGGGGCCCCGACGGCCGGTTCCGGCTCAACGCGTGGCTGCCGTGGGCCACCGCGTGAGCGCACCGGCCGTACGGCGCGCCCGGGGCGGCGCGAAGGCCGGACGGGCTCCGGGAGCGGTCGCCGTACGGCGGTCCGGCGACCGCGTGGGCGGCCTGGCACGGAACCTGGCGGGGAAAAGGACCAGCAGGGATATGGGTCACAGATATGGATAACGTGAGCGGCATGAGTTCACCGCCCCCCAGGCCCGAGATCCGCGTGCTGATCGTGGACGACGACGCGCTCGTCCGCGCCGGGTTGTCGATGATCCTCGGCGGTGCCGGTGATCTCGTCGTCGTCGGTGAGGCGGCCGACGGGGACGAGGTGCCGAAACTGGTGGCCGAGCACCGGCCGGACGTGGTGCTGATGGACATCCGCATGCCCAGGGTCGACGGGCTGGCCGCCACCGAGCGCCTGCGCGCCGCCCCCGGTGCCCCCGAGGTGGTCGTCCTGACGACCTTCCACGCCGACGCCCAGGTCCTGCGGGCGCTCCGTGCGGGGGCGGTGGGGTTTCTGCTGAAGGACACCCCGCCCGGCGAGCTGGTCGCCGCGATCCGCAGGGCGGGCGCGGGTGAGCCCATCCTGTCGCCCACGGTGACCCGGCAGCTCATCGCGCACGTCTCCGACGGTGGCGCGGGGTCACGCCGTGAGCGGGCCAGGGCGCTGCTGGCCGAGCTCAGCGACCGCGAGCGGGAGGTCGCGACGGCGGTCGGCCAGGGCAGGTCGAACGCGGAGATCGCCTCCCAGCTCTACATGAGTGTGGCGACGGTCAAGGCCCACGTGTCGCGGGTGCTGACCAAGCTGGAGCTCAACAACCGCGTCCAGATCGCGCTGATCGTCTACGACGCCGGTCACCTCGGCTGAGGGCGGCGAAGACGCCGTGAGGCGTACGGTGCCACGTGACCGGGCACCGTACGCCCCGCGGAGCGGGTTCTGTGCCCTGCGGGCCGGGGAGGATCTCAGCGCCAGTGGCTCCCGTCCAGCATCCGCTCGATCGCGGCCCGATGGATGACCAGGTCGTCGGGGTCGTCGGGCATGGTCTGCTCGCCGAAGTGGATGCGCCGGTGCCAGACGCGGGCCATGATGATGCCGTGCCTGAGCGCGGCGTACATCTCGTAGAACTCCATGTCGCGCGGCTCGTAGCCGGTTATTTCCTGATATATCCGGCAGACGTCCTCGCGTCGCATGAAGTCCGGCAGGCCGGGCAGCTCGAAGACCTCGGCGATGTCCTGGAAGAACCGGTGCAGGAAGATCATCCAAGCGATGTCCAGCTCGCGGGGGCCCGCGCAGGCCATCTCCCAGTCCAGCACCGCCACCGGGGTGAAGTCGCGGTACATCACGTTTCCGATGCGCGCGTCGCCCCAGCTCAGCACGTCGGGCCCGGGGTCGGCCGGCCAATGCTCCTCCAGCCATTCGAAGGCCTTCTCCAGCACCGGAATCCGCATCGAGCCGTGCGCCCACTCGTAGTAGTCCCGCTGGTCGTTGACGTGCCTGCGCAGCGCGGAGTCGCCGGGCCCGCCGCTCTCCACCGTCCGGAGCTCCTCGGCGGTGAACGGGGCGTCGTGCAGCTTGGCCAGGATCCCGACGCTTTGCCGTTGCAACCGGTCCCGGTCGGACCGGGAGGCCTCGAGCAGCCACCCCTCGAAGGTGTAGGGCGCCACGTCCGGCGGCACGTCGCCGGTGAGCCGCTCCATCACGAAGAACGGCGTTCCCAGCGGTTCGGGGTCCGGCTCGAACCACAGGGTGCGCGGCGCGAGCACCCCGGCGCGCTCCCTGACCATCCGCATGACCTCGAACTGCCTGCCGAGGTCATAGCTCGGGAAGACGGGCACGGCCTCGCTGGCCGGGGCCATCCGGGCGACGCATTCGACGTCCTGCCGGCCTTCCGCCGAGTCCCAGGAGGCGTCGAAGATCAGAGTCTCGCTGGACATGCCGTTGCCGGAGGGGTGGGACAGCCGCGACACGGTGACGGGGCGGCCGAGGTGGCCTGTGAGCCAGGAACGCACCCGCTCATGGAGTTCGTCGAGGTCGCGGGTGGATGTGCGCATCTGTTCGATCTCTTCGCGCTGTTCGTCCATCGCTCTCCCGGTGGCGTGTGTCACGAGCCGCTGGGCACAGTCGTATACCTGCAAGCAAGCGCTTGTCCACATCCCGTTCGCCGGCCGGCCGGACATCACGGGTTTTCCGGTCAGGTCAGGGTCAGGGTGCGCTACCCGTACCCTTGACATGAAGACCAATCCGAGTAGGGGCCGTGATGAGTTCAGCCGGAGAGGGCCTGTCTCGTCCGTTGCCCGAGCAGGTCCGCTTACACGTCGTGGAGCTGGCATCCCAGATCTTGGGATCGATGCCTGCAGCCTCGGTGCCCCTCCCTCTCAAGGGGATCGCCAAGTTCGATCCCCGCAAACGGGCCAAACTGGGTAGCGCGCCGATCGCCGCCCAGCTGGAGACCGACAAGAAGTTCCGTGAGCTGGTCGCGGAGACGGTGAACACGGGCTGGCCCGAGCTGGTCGCGAGCCTCGCCGAGGGCGTCGTGCCGCCGGCCGCCGAGCCCGTCCTGGTCGCCACCGCCGCTTATCTGACCCGGCCGCCCGGCTGGGCGGAGATGGTGGAGACCGCCCGCGCGGATCTGGAGCAGTCGGCCGCGGCGGCCGAGGACTCGGCCCAGGAGCAGACGCTCGCCCGGCTGCGCGAGCAGCTGGCCGTCCAGAAGAGCACGGCCAAGGACGAGACCGACCGGCTGCGCGACCAGCTGAAGACGGCCCGCTCCGAGATCTCCGACCTCCGCCGCAAGCTGCACGACGCCCGCCAGCGCGCCAAAGCCGCCGACGCGCGGGCCGCCGAGATGGAGGCGGCCGCCCAGGAGGCCAGGGCCGCCGCGGTGTCGGCGGGGAGCGCGGGGGAGAGCGAGCTGCGCCGTCTTCGCGAGCGCCTGGCCGACGCCGAGCAGCAGCTGGAATCCACCCGCAGGGCCGCCCGCGAGGGCCGCAGTGTGGAGGACACCAAGGTCCGCATGCTGCTCGATGCGCTCCAGGACGCCGCCGCCGGGCTGCGCAGGGAGCTTGCCCTGCCCTCCAGCATCAGCAGGCCGGCCGACTCGGTGGCCTCGGTCGCGCCCGGCAGGCAGGGGGTTCAGGCGGTGCCCGCGCGGGCGCTCGCCGACGACGACCCCGTCCTGCTCGACCAGCTGCTCGCGCTGCCGCAGATCCATCTGATCGTGGACGGTTACAACGTGACCAAGACCGGTTACGGCACGCTCACCCTGGCCGATCAGCGCAACCGCCTGCTCACCGGGCTCGGCGCGCTCTACGCGCAGACCCGCATCGAGCTGACCTGCGTCTTCGACGGCGCCGAACTGAACGGCCCGGTTCCGGTATCGGCCCCTCGGGGTGTCCGGGTGATGTTCAGCGCCCCCGGCCAGATCGCCGACGACCTCATCCGCCAGCTGGTCCGCGCCGAACCCACCGGCCGTGCCGTCGCGGTGGTCTCCTCCGACCGTGAGGTGGCCGAGTCGGTCCGCCGGATGGGCGCCCGGCCGGTTCCTTCCGTATTGCTTCTGCGGCGTCTCGGACGGGGCTGAACCTTTTAGCCGTATGGTTCATCGGATCATGGTGGAGGTTGATCCGATGAAGAAGATCATTGCACTGGTCTGCGCCGCTCTCGTGGCCGGTACGGCCGCCGCGGCACCCGGCATTCCCAAGGGGTTCCTGCTCTACGAGAAGGACGCCGCCAAGAAGGACAGCGATCCCGAGACGAACTGGAAGGTCAGCGACTCGCTGAAGACCCGGTTCGCGCTGGATCCGTGCCGCAGGGGCGCCGTGGGCAAGACGGGCCGGGTGGCCGTGCGCACGGTGACGTTCACCGGCGTGCCCGACTTCATGAGGGTCGAGCAGGTGCTTCTGTACGGCTCCGAGGCGGACGCGGAACGGGCCATGACCCAGGTCCGCTCGGCCCTGTCCGCGTGCGGGTCCAAGGCGGACGCGGGCTCCAGCTACCGTTACGCCTCGGCGGCCGTGGCCGGGCTCGGAGACGAGGCGCTGAAGGTCTCCGGGCAGGTTTACTACGGCAAGAAGGCCGGGATCGGCGGAGACCGCAGTGTGGTGGTCCGCAGGGCGAACGCCGTGCTGGTCTACATGTTGGCGGGGGAGTATGCCAAGCCGGCCAAGTCGGACTGGACCGGCCAACTGCGGGACGCCGCCAGGATGTCCGCGAAGATCTGTGGGGTCGCCACCTGCGGGTAAAGAATAAAGCCGCCGAAAAGGTGAGTTAGTCCTTACTGATTCTGTACTATTTCGCCCCAGGTCTTTGCACTGGGGAGGCGGCGTCGTGGCCGTGGCGGGTATGCCGGTTGGATTCAGGCGAATGCCGATGGCCGCGGGATTGGCCGTCGCGCTCTTCCTGCTGCCGGTCGGCGGCGCGTTCGCCGAGCCGAAACCGACGATCGCCCAGGCCAAGAAGAAGCTGGCGAAGCTCAACCACCAGGCCGACATGGTCGTGGAGAAGTACAACCAGGCCGGCGAGAAGTGGAAGAAGGCCCGGAAGAAGTACGAGACGCTGAACGGCGACCTCGCGCGTCAGAACACCAAGGTCGCCGGGCTGCGCGAGGAACTCGTCGCGATGGCCGTCACCAGCTACCAGTTCGGCAGCGTGAGCGGCTGGGAGGGCCTGGTCGGCCAGATGGATCCGGCCGGCCTGCTGAGCGGCATGGCCGCGATGGACCAGATGTCGGCCTCCCACGCCTACTACCTGAACGCCTTCGACGAGGCCACCAAGACGCTGCGGGAAAACCGCGACAAGGCGAAGGACGCCCTGGCCGAGGCCGACAAGACACGTGACGAACTGGCCGAGGAGAAAACCAAGGCCGACAAGATGGTCAAGGCCCAGACCAAGCTCCTGCGCGAGCTCGGAGCCTTCCAGACCGGTAACCCCAACAGCACGGGGATCAAATACGACGGCCCGGCCTCGGGTAACGCCCGAGCGGCCCTGAGCTTCGCCTTCGCCCAGGTCGGCAAGCCGTACCAGTACGGCGGAACGGGCCCGGGCGGCTGGGACTGTTCCGGCCTCGTCCAGGCCTCCTGGCGCAACGGGGGCGTCAGCCTTCCCCGCACGACCTGGGAGCAGTGGAGCTGGGGCGCCAAACGCAAGGTCGACCTGAGCGACCTTCAGCCGGGCGACCTCATCTTCAGCGAGGGCCTGGGCCACGTGAGTCTCTACGCGGGCGGCGGGAAGATCGTCCACGCTCCCCAGACCGGAGACGTGGTCAAGGTCGTCCCCCTGTCCTCGTACGGCCGCCGGCTGGTGGGAGCCGTCCGCCCCTGATCCGGTGATCCGGACCGTCACCCCCTGACCCCGCGACGCGTCGGGCCGTCCGCAGCCGCGAAGGTACGGCCGGCGGGGGAGGTGCCGGCGGCCCATAGGGGTACGGCCGGCGAAGAGACACTCGGTGGCCCGCAGAGGTATGCCCGGCGGCCCGTAGAGGTGCGTCTGGCGGAGAGACGCTCAGCGGCCCGCAGGGGTGCGTCTGACGGAGGTAGAAGGCTCTGCGGCCCGCGAGGGCCTCCAGGGCGCTGTGACGCCGTGCCGCAGGGCGGGGAGGCGCTGCGGATCCCGCGCCGGGCCTGTCCCCGTAGCCGATCCGGAACCTGGAACCCCAGCTTGTGCGGCGTTCACCGATGATCTGTTTATCCGGCCTTTCCCGGGAAAGTGAAGATCAAACGCGGTGTGACATATGTGACAACAGTGATGATGTTTCGCCGCCGATCACAAAAGTGTGACGAGGGTCATATTCGAGTGGTGGAACTTATCGTTAAGCAGGACTTCTGAAAAGGTGAGGAGGGCTCCTCGATCTTCAAAACCGGCTGACGTTTTGCCGAAATTTTAGGATCGGGGTAGCTTCTGGCGTCGCGGCGAGCAAGCCATGCCGTCGCGCCGAACGTCGGTCTTCCAGGCCGATGTCCTCATAGAAATCCAGCTGGTCACCGCCTCCCCTCACGGGGCTCGACCTCCCCCTTCGGGGTTCGGTCCCACCGCGGTGACCTGCCGAATCCGTGCAGCCAGGAGGCACGGAACCGGGGACCCACAGGCCCTGAAATGTGGCCAGGGGTGAATCGGCATATTTCATGCCGTAGGGCTTCTTCCCAGCCCGAATCCGTCAGCTAACCCGGTAGGCATCAGTGGAAGTCCCAAGGAGAAATCCTGTCTACCACCCTGCACAACCCCCGTTTGTCGCGCCTTTTTCGCCTTTCCCTCGGAGGGTTCGCCCTCACCCTGACCGCATCAGCCGGAGCGGTCACCCTGGGTTCCGCGGCACGGGCGACGACGGACACCGCGACCGCCGCACAGCCTGAGATCACTGAAATCACCGAGGTCACCGCAGCCGCCAAGCCCGCCACGGGAAAGGCGAAGACCAGGGTGAAGGTCAAGAGGAACACGAAGGCGAGCAAGGTCGCACAGCAGAAGGTGAAGGCCATAAAGGCCGTCTCGGCAGCCAGGAAGCAGATCGGCGATCCGTACCGGTGGGGAGCCTCCGGCCCCGGCGCGTTCGACTGCTCAGGGCTCGTGCAGTACGCGTGGCGCAAGGCCGGCGTCTCCCTCCCCCGGATCACGCAGAGCCAGTATCGCGCCATCAGGAAGAAGGTCTCCTGGAGCCACCTGCGCCCCGGTGACCTGATGTTCTTCCGTGGACTGGGCCACGTGGGCATGTATGTCGGCAAGGGCGAGATGGTCCATTCACCCAGCAGCGGCAAGACGGTCCGGGTCGTGAAGCTGAAGGGGTACTACCGGTCCTCCTTCGCCGGAGCGGTCCGTCCCGGCGGCTGACGGGGAAAACCGGCCCCGTCCATCCTTCCCCGGATGGACGGGGCCGCTTCATTCCGGTCGAGTAGCATCAACGCACATGTCAGTCCGGAGAGAGCGCCGTGCCGTGCTCGCCGGGATGCTGGCGCTGATGGGCGCCGGCCTGGTCTCCGGGGCGGGAACGCTGCCGGGGCAGACGCGCGGCCCGGACGCCGAGGCGGGACCGCCGCCCTGGGAGGCGGGAGGCCTGTGGCCCGGCGCCGCCACCGTGGTCCGTGGCGAGCACTCCATAGTGATCGGCCATCGCGTCCCATCCGGGCGGCTGCGGGATCTGGCGTCGAGGGCCGATCGTGCCCGCCGTACCATCGGTGAGATCTGGGGGCCGGTCCGGGCGGTGATCCTGTTCCCCGCGACCGATGCCGAGGCGGCGGCGCTCGCGGGCGCCGGAGCCACCGGCGGCCTGGCCGCGATGGCCACCGCCGACCGGGTGATCGTCCTGCCCGGGGGCTACGCGAAGCTCAGCGAGACCGGCCGGGACGTGGTCATCACTCACGAGCTCACCCACGTGGCCACCGGCGCGACCCGTGGCGGCCGGGTGCCGATGTGGCTGTCGGAGGGGTTCGCCGACTATGTGGGCTACCGCGACACCGGGATCGCGGTCCGCGTGGCCGCCGCCGAACTGGCCGAGGAGGTGCGCGCGGGGATCCTGCCCGCCCGGCTTCCCGGGCCCGCCGACTTCGCCCCCGGTGCCCCGCGGCTGGCGCAGGCCTATGAGGAGGCGTGGCTCGCCTGCCGCTACATCGCGGAGCGCTTCGGTGAGAAGGCGCTGGTGAGGCTTTACGGTAGCGATGTCGGCGGTGTGCTCGGCCTCTCGCGGGCGGAGCTCACCGAGGCCTGGCGTGACTATCTCCGGAGGGAACTGCATTGACGCCGAGCATGACGGAAGCGCCCTCTGGCCTCCGGGCGGCGGGATGGGCGCTGGCCGCCCTCGGGGCGGCCACGGTGGCGATCGTGGCGTTCACCACTCCCTGGCGGATTCTGCCTTCCGGCGCCCCGCCGGTCGTCCCGGATTCGGCCCGGGACTTCGCCCCGGGGCAGATCGCCCGCTCCGAGGCCTTCGACGCCGCGATCAGCGTGCCCGGCTACCTGTCACTCGGCCTGACCCTGATCGTCGCGGGGGTGCTGGTGGGCACCCCGCTGGGTGCGCGGTTGCTCGGCCGGTTGAAGGGGCCCTGGTGGCTCCGGGTGCTGCTCGGCGTCCTCTGCGTGTCGGCGGCGGTGGAGATCCTGCGCTGGCCGCTGGGCATGTGGTCGGAGACATACCTGCGCGAGTTCGGGCTGTCCACCCAGAACTGGCTGGCCTGGGCGGTCGACCGGATCAAGAACATCGGCATCAGGACGGCGCTGACCGCGATCATGGTGCTCGCGGTGGTCGCGCTGGCCCGGCGCTACCGCCGCTGGTGGATCCCCGCCGCGATCGGCGCGTTCGTGCTGACCGTGGTCGTCTCCTTCGCCTATCCGGTGCTGGTCGAGCCGATCTTCAACGACTTCACGCCGATGCCCGCCGGGCGGCTCCGCGACGACCTGCTCGCCATGGCCGACCGTGACGGCGTGCCGGTGGAGGACGTGCTCGTCGCCGACGCGTCCCGGCGGACCACCGCGCTCAACGCCTACGTCTCCGGGTTCGGCGTGACCCGCAGGATCGTCGTCTACGACACGCTGCTGCGGGCGCCCGCGAGCGAGGTCGAGCTGGTGGTCGCGCACGAGCTGGGCCACGCCAAGGCCGGAGACGTGCTGTACGGCACGCTCGTCGGCGCCCTGGGCGCGGCCTGCGGGGCGTGCCTGCTCTACCTGGTCACGTCATGGGGGCCGGTACGGCGGCGCACCGGGATCGCCTCGGCCGCCGATCCGAGGGCGGTAGGCCTGATCATGGGGGTGCTGAGCCTGGCCACGGTCCTGTCCGGGCCCGCGCAGAACCTGGTGAGCAGGCATATCGAGGCCCGTGCCGACGCGCACGCGCTGGACCTGACCAGGGACCCGGCGACGTTCATATCCATGCAGAAGCGGCTGGCGGTCACCAATATCTCGGACCTGTCGCCTGACTGCTTTGAGTATGTCCTCTATGTCTCTCATCCCACGGCGCCGGAGCGCATCGCCATGGCACGCTCCTGGGCCCGGCTGAACGGCATGCAGGAGCCGTGACCCGCACGCTGATCATCACCAACGACTTCCCGCCCCGGGCCGGTGGCATCCAGTCGTTCGTGCACGGCCTCGCCGCCTGCCGCCCGCCGGACTCGGTGGTCGTCTACGCCTCGCGGTGGCCGGACTGCGCGGGTTTCGACGCGCTGCAGCCGTACCCCGTCATACGGCATCGCACCTCGCTGATGCTGCCCACGCGCGCGGTCGCCCGCCGGGCCGCCGAGCTGATCGCCGAGTTCAAGTGCGAGACGGTGGTGTTCGGGGCCGCGGCTCCGCTCGGCCTGCTCGCGCCCAGGATGCGTGCCGCCGGGGCGTGCCGCATCGTCATGATCACTCACGGCCACGAGGCGGCTTGGGCGGATGTCCCGGTCGCGCGCGGGCTGCTCGGGAGAATCGGTGGTCACGCCGACGTGGTGACCTACCTGGGGGAGTACACCCGGCAGAGGCTGGCCCGGGTGATCCCCGCGGGCAAGCTGGTACGGCTCGCGCCCGGCGTCGACACCGGCGTGTTCCGGCCGGACGCGGGCGGGGGGCGGGTGCGCGCGACGCTGGGCCTGGGGGACCGGCCGGTCGTGGTCTGCCTGTCCCGGCTGGTGCCGCGCAAGGGCCAGGACGTCCTCCTGCGGGCCTGGCCCCACGTGCTGGGGATGGTGCCGGAGGCCGTGCTGCTGCTCGTCGGCGGCGGCCCGTACCGCAGGACCCTTGAGCGGCTGGCCCGGCCGCTGGGCGACGCGGTCAGGATCGCCGGGCCGGTGCCGTGGGGGGAGTTGCCCGCCTACCTCGCGGCGGGCGACGTGTTCGCCATGCCGTGCCGTACCAGGCTGGGAGGCATCGACGTGGAGGGGCTCGGCATCGTCTACCTGGAGGCCTCCGCCAGCGGGCTGCCCGTGGTGGCGGGCTCGTCGGGCGGGGCCCCCGACGCGGTCATGCAAGGTGAGACCGGCCTGGTCGTGGACGGCACCTCTCCGGAGAAGGTGGCCGGGGCCCTCGTCGGCCTGCTGCGGGATCCGGCGAAGGCACGGGAGATGGGGGAGCGCGGGCGCGAGTGGGTCGTGCGCGAATGGGACTGGAACCTGGTGGCCGCCCGCTTCGCCGACCTCCTGACCGAGGCGCGGGACGTGCCGTGACGGAGTCCACGGCGGGCGGCAACGGCCGGTGTGGGCGATGCTTGGTGTGTGGTCTGGTTGCGTTTTCCGGATGAGCTCCGGATGTTCCTCGCTCCCGGCCGGAGAGACGGGCCGGTGCCGATGAACCACGACGGGACGGCCTCCCTGGGGCACCTGGTCGAGTCGGCCGGAGTGCCGCTCACCGAGGTCGGGGCGATGGTGGTCAACGGGCGGCGGGAGCCGTCGTGGTACCGGCCGAGCGCAGGCGACACCGTGGACGTCCTCCCGGTACGGCGACCGCAACGGGTGGAGTCGGCCAGGTTCGTGCTCGACGTCCATCTCGGGACGCTCGCCCGCCGGCTGCGGCTGCTGGGGATCGACGCGGCCTACCGTAACGACCGCGACGACGACGAGCTGATCGCCCAGGCGAACGCCGAACGCCGGATCCTGCTGACCCGGGATCGCGGCCTGCTGTGCCGCAGGGCGCTGTCGTCCGGGGCGTACGTGCGCGGGGCGCGGCCTGACGAGCAGCTGGCCGACGTGCTTGAGCGCTTCGCGCCGCCCCTGTCGCCGTGGACCAGGTGCACCGCGTGCAACGGGCTGCTGTCGCCGGTCGCCAAGACCGACGTGGAGCATCTGCTGCCAGGGGGCACCCGCCGCTGTTACGACACGTTCGCGCGCTGCCAGTCGTGCGGCCACCTGTACTGGCGCGGCGCGCACCGGCGCCATCTCGAAACGATCGTGGAGCGCGCCCGCCGCTGAAGGGGGTCGGCGGCGCCTATCGGAGACGCTCGCCGAGAGCGGCCAGGGCGAGATGCCAGGGATAGGCCGCGGTGCGGTCGTCTCCGGCGTCGAAGGGGTGGGGTTCGAACTCCCCCGGCCCGAGGAGGACGCGCACGCCTTCGGCCCGGAGCGTCTCGACGCTCTGGCGGAACGGCGCGCGGGAGGCGAGCCCGCTGTTGACGAAGGGGAGGACGACGACCGGGATGCCGAGCCCCGGAGCCTCGGCGAGAAGACCCAGGGCGTAGGTGTCGGCGATGCCCTGGGCGAACTTGTTGATCGTGTTGTAGGTCGCCGGGGCGACGATGATGGCGTCGGCCCTGGGCGGCTTGGGGTCGGCCGGCCTGCGATACCGGCTGCGCACGGCCCGGCCGGTCTGCTCGGTCAACGCGGGGACGTCGATGAAGCCGAGGGCGGACGGCGTGGCGACGATCTGGACGGTCCACCCCTTCTCCTGGGCCATCGCGACCAGCCGACCGACGTCACCCGCCGCTCCGGCCGCGCACACGACGACGTAGAGAATCCGGCCGGTACGGCTCATGCGACGCCTCCAAGGGTTCGACGTACTCCCCGGGCATCATGCCGGACACCGGGCCGGGCGGGGCATCCGGGCTCCCCCCGGCACACGGACCGGGGGGAGGGTCCGTGCACCGTGTGGTCCCGGCGAAGGGCGAAGGGGGCGGGCACCGTACGTCACGCGGACCGGGCGGATCGGGTGGGGCAGGCGTCAGGTGGGCAGGCCGACCGGGCGTTCGCCGCTGCGGCGCTGCTGGATGACCACGGCGATGACCAGCAGCGCGCCCTGGGCCACGTTCTGCCAGAAGGTGCTGATGCCGTGGAAGGTGAGGCCGTTCTCCAGTGCGCCGAGCAGCACCACGGCCAGCAGCGTGCCGCCGACCCCGCCCTTGCCGCCCTTCAGCGCGCATCCGCCCAGGGCCGCCGCGGTGATCGCCTTGAGCTCCAGCGCGACGCTGCCCGAGGTGGGGTGGCCCGAGCCGATCCGCGCGGTGAGGATGATGCCCGCCAGCGCCGCGACGATCCCGGACAGCGCGTAGACCGCGATCAGGTATTTGTTGATGTCGATGCCCGCCAGGCGGGCCGCGGTGTCGTTGCCGCCGATCGCATACAGGTTGCGCCCGATGTCGGTGTATTTCAGCAGCACGTGTACGGCCAGCGCCACGGCGACCAGGATCCACACCATTGTCGGGATGGCCAGCACGCTGCCCCGGGAGACGAAGATGAACAGGTCGTCGCCGAGCACGTAGCCCTGGGCGGCGCCGCCGGACAGCAGCTGGGCCAGGCCCCTGTAGGCGGAGAGGGTGGCCAGCGTGGCGATCACCGGGTTGACCCGGCCATAGACGATGATCACCCCGTTGACCAGGCCGAGCAGGAGACCGGCCCCGAGGGCGGTACCCATGCCCAGCAGGGGGTCGCGTCCGGTGGCCATGAACGTCATCGCGCTGACCACCGATGCCACCCCGGTGGCCGACCCCACGGAGATGTCCAGCGCCCCGCAGATGATGACGACCGTCTGGACCACGGCGAGCAGCCCGACGATGGTCACCGCGTCACCGATGACGCGGATGTTGCTCAGCGCCAGATAGCCGGGGTCGATCGTGCCGAACAGCGCAGCCACCGCGACGATCGCCAGGGCGAGGATCAGGTTCTGCCCGCCGACCGTGCCGATCACCTGGCGCACGCCGCGTCCGGCTTCCTCGATCCTGGTCATCCTGGTCATCCTGGTCATCGTGGTCATCGCGGCTCCCCGTCCCCGCCGGGCGCTGTGGCCCGCGCGGTCTGCGTGATCGGTGTGGGCGTGGAGGTGAGGTCGTCGGCCATGGCGAGGGCGAGGATCGCCTCCTCCGACGCCGCGGCGCGGTCGAGTTCGCCGGTGACCCGCCCGTTCTGCATCACCACCACCCGGTCGGCCAGCCCGAGCACCTCCGGCAGTTCCGACGAGATGACGAGTACGGCGACGCCGGAACGGGCCAGGTCGGCGATGATGTGGTAGATCTCGGCCTTGGCGCCGACGTCGACGCCCCGGGTGGGCTCGTCCAGGATCAGCACCTTCGGCCTGCGGGCCAGCCACCTGGCCAGCACGACCTTCTGCTGGTTACCACCCGACAGCGTGCCGACCGTGTGTTCCAGGGACGGGGTCCTGATGCGCAGCCGCTCGGCGAACTCCCGCACCATGTCCCGTTCGGCGCGGCGCCGGACGAAGCGGAGCCTGCTCAGCCGGTCCAGGGTGACCAGGGAGACGTTGTCGCGGACCGTGCGCTCCATCAGGAGCGCCTGCGCCTTGCGCTCTTCGGGGGCGTAGCCGATCCCGGCGCGGACGGCGTGCCCGGGGTGGCGCAGCCGCAGCGGCGTGCCGTCCACCCGCACCTCGCCGGAGCGGATCGGAAGGTCGCCGGCCACGGCCCTGGCCAGTTCCGAGCGGCCCGCGCCGACCAGCCCGGCCAGCGCGACCACCTCGCCCGCGCGCACCTGGAGGCTCACCTCGCGCACGTCGTCGGTGGTCACCGCCCGCACGTCCAGCATCACCTCGCCGGGCGTCGCGCCAGGTGCCGCGCCAGGTGCCGCGCCAGGTGCCGCGCCGGACCGCTCGAACATGGCCGACAGGTCCCTGCCCACCATCATCCGCACGATCTCGTCCTCTCCTGTGGCGGCGGCCGGCCGTACGCCGACCAGCGCCCCGTCGCGCAGCACGGCGATGCGGTCGGCGAGCTGGAAGATCTCCCGCATCCGGTGGGAGACGTAGATCACCGCGAGGCCCTGGGCGCAGAGCCTGCGGATCAGGGCGAACAGCAGCTCGGTCTCGTGCTCGCCCAGGGAGGAGGTGGGCTCGTCGAAGGCGATCACCCGGGCCTCGGTGGTGAGCGCGCGCAGGATTTCCACGAGCTGCCGCTGGGCCGGGGTCAGGCGGGAACCGAGGGTGTCGGGGTCGAGGGCGTGTTCGAAGCCGAGCCGTACGAGATCGGCGCGCATCCGCTCGCGCAGGGCCGCGCGGTCCAGGCGGCGGCCGCGGCGGCGGGGGAGCGCCCCGGCGTAGACGTTCTCCGCGACGGAGACGTGCGGGATGATCTCCGGCTCCTGGCCGATGACCCGGATGCCGCGCCTGCGGGCGTCGGCGGGCGCGTGCAGGTCCAGTGGCTCGCCGTCCAGGATCACGCGGCCTCCGTCGGGCCGGTGGTCACCGTTGAGGATCTTGATGAGCGTGGACTTGCCCGCGCCGTTCTCACCCATGAGCGCGGTCACCTGGCCGCCGGGGAAGTCCAGGCTCACATCCCGCAGAGCCTGGACCCCGGCGAACCGTTTGGCGATGTTCTCCACCCGCAGAGTGATCATGGGGTCGTGACGTCGGCGTAGTCGACGTTCGGGCCGCCGCTCGCGGCGGTGGCGGTGGCGCGCAGGGTGTTGGCCCCGGCGACGAGCGGCACCGTGATCGCCCTGTCGGTCCAGCCGGTCCACGTGCCGGTGCCGGGGAAGGACAGTTCGTCGCCGACCAGGTTCCCGTTGACGGTCACGTCCATCGGCCGGTCGGCGGTGGTCCCGTTGGCGTAGCGGAAGGTCACCGTCGCGGCCCCGGCGGAGGGGGCGCTGACCGTCCACTCGACGTAGCTCCCGGCCGCGTTGACGTAGTTGACGAACCCGGTCCCGGAGAAGCCCGGGTGGTCGGAGTCCACGGTGCCCTGCGAGATGGTGGCGGCCTCGGCCTCGTAACGCGTGGTGGTCCCGGTGCCCGCGCAGGTCACCTTGGCGTCGGCCCAGTCGGCCCAGTCGGAGTTGATGCCGTTGCCGCCGTCGCCCACGTGGAGGCGTAGGGCCGTGCCGCCCGTCACGTCGGCGGTCAGCCGTCTCGCCGCTTCGTTGACGGTCATCAGGCCGCTGTCGGCCACCTTCGTGCCGTCCCGGTAGATCTCGAACGAGATGGAGCCGTTGGCCGCCTTGTCGTCGTCCACTCCGACGTCGGCGACGACCCGGGTGCACCGGCCGCCGAGGTGGTAGGTGATGTCGCTGACGGCGTGGGTGCCGATGCCCTTGGCGTAGGTGACCCCCTGGATCTGCAGCGGCGTGCCGTCGCCGGCCCCGGTTTCCCCGTTGCTCATGTCACGCTCGACGGGGCCCCATCCGCCGATGGCTGAGGTCCATGACAGGTCGCTGAGCTGGGTGGTGCCGGTGGGCGGAGGCTGGAGCCGGTCTGGGGTCACCCGGTACAGCACCGTGCCGTGGCCCGGCACGGAGGAGCTGATCGCGCCGGTGGTGGTCCGGGTCGCCTTGCTCCACAGGTCCTTGAGGGAGTAGGACGACGAGCCGCCCATGCCGATCTCGGCGACGGTCGTGCCGATCGTGGCGGTGGCCGTGTTCTCGTTGGACAGCGCCACCGCGTAGTCGCCGTTCCGCAGCGGCTTGGCGTAGACCGACAGCCCGCCGCTGCTCTTGACCAGCACACCCTGCATGCCGAGGGGGTCCTGGTCGATGTCGATGACGTCCTTGTTCTTGAGGGTCGTGAACGTCGAGGCGGACGCGCGGCGAAGGTCGGAGCCGATCAGCAGCGGAGCGGCCATGATCGCCCAGAGGCTGAAGTGGGTACGGTATTCGGTGTCGGTCATGCCTCCGTTGCCGACCTCCAGCATGTCCGGGTCGTTCCAGGCGCCCGGTCTGGCGTACTGGGCCAGCACGCGGTTCCTCCTGGCCTTGTCGATCATCGAGGACCAGCTGTCGCTGATGTCCCCGGTCGTGCGCCAGAGGTTGCCGACGTCCTGTGCCCAGAGCCAGGGCTGGTTCTGGCCCCACTCGCAGATGCTGTAGACGATCGGGCGGCCGGTGGCGGCCAGCGCGTCGCGCATCGCCCGGTAGCGCTGCCTGGCGTCCACGCCCTGGTTGTTGCAGTTGTCGTATTTGAGATAGTCGACGCCCCAGGAGGCGAACAGGTTCGCGTCCTGCTGCTCGTGGCCGAGCGCACCCGGGAAGCCCAAGGTGTCGCAGGTCTTGATGCCGGCGCTGGTGTAGATGCCGAACTTCAGCCCCTTGGAGTGCACGTAGTCCGCCACGGCCTTGATGCCGTTGGGGAAGCGGACCGGGTCGGGCACCAGATTGCCCTGGGCGTCACGCTGGGGCAGGGCCCAGCAGTCGTCGAGGTTGACGTACTGGTAGCCGACGTCCTTGAGGCCCTGGGTGACGAAGATATCGGCGATGCCCTTGACCATCGCCTCGTTGAATTCGGCGCGGCAGTGGGTGGAGTTCCAGTTGTTGAATCCCATGGGCGGCGTTCTGGCCAGGCCGTTTTCCAGAGCCGGCGCGACCGGTGCGACCGGCGAGGCGGGCGCGGTGGCGGCGGACGCCGTCGTGACGGGGACGGCGAGGGCGGCCGTCACCAGGAGGGCGGAGGAGGCGGCCGAGAGCAGGGATCGGAGAGCGCGCACTGTGTGCTCCTGCGAGTAGGGGGAGTCGCAGACCTTTCAGGAGGTACGGCTCGCGCCGGGCCGTGGGCCGGGCGGGTCGGGGGGTCCGTGCCGGGCCTGCTGAGCCCGGCGCGCGCCGTACCCGATGGTGACCTGGAGAACGTGCCCCGGTTACGTCTCCGCGGTCGTCAGGGCCGGATCAGGCGCTGCACTTCACGCCTTCGGCTTGCCAGGTGGCGGCGTCGACCATCTTGGTCGGGGCGAAGGCCTCGGGGGGCATCGCGGTGCCGCTCTTGATCCTGTCGTACATGGTCTGCACGGCCAGCTTGCCGACCTCGAAGCCGTTGATGAACAGCGCGGCCTTCATGCCCGAGGGCTTGCCGCTGTTCCAGTCCTTGCACGCCAGGTAGGCGCCGAGGCCGACGCCGATGATGTTGCCGGGCTTGATTCCCGCGTTCTGCATCGCGGTCACGCCGCCGCTGACGTTCTCGTCGTTGCAGCCGAGCATGATCCAGTTCTTGACGGACCGGTTGCCGCTGATCGTCGCGGCGACCTTGTCCTGGGCTCCGGTCGGGGTGTTGTCGGTGCCGACCTCGATGACCTTGATGTCGGTGACACCCGCGGCTTCCTTGAACTTCGGCACGGCCGCCTTCACCCGGTCGGTGCAGACCGTCACGTCCTGCTGCCAGGCCGTGATGATCGCCGACTCTTCGGGCTTCCATCCGGCCTTCCTGAACTCCTCGCCGGCCCTGGTGCCGACGGACTCGCCCATCTGGGTGCCGCTGAAGCCGACCCGTGGGACGAGTTCGTCCTTGGCGCAGGAGGCCGGGTCGGGGCCGTCGGCGCACACCTGGTCGTCGGAGGTCAGGAGAGGGACGCCGGCGGCCTTCGCCAGCTGGACGACCTGAGGCCCGACGGCGGGGGCGGGCACCACGATGATGATCCCGCCGACCTTCTGGCCGATGGCCGCCTGGGTCTCGCTGACGGCCTTGTTGGCGTCCTCGCCGAGGTCCACCACCTTGAGCTCGACGCCGAGTTCTCGTGCTCTGGCCTTGGCCCCTTCGGCCTCGCCGATGAAGTACTCCTGGTCGCCCTGCTTCTGCAGGTAGGCGATGGAGGTCTTTCCCGGCTCGGCGGGTCTGTCCTGCGGTGCCGCCGAGGTGGGTTCCCTGCCGGACGAGCAGCCCGCCAGGCCGATCGTCAGCAGAAGGGTGACAGCGATCAATCCAGGGCGACGGTTCGGTGCCGTGGTCATGGCTACCCGCTCCTCTCTGACCCCCGAAGTAAGAAAGATTTTCTAGCAAGAAAGGGATCACGTATCACCAGAAACGCGCAATACTAATCAATGTCACAGATGTATTTCGACATAATTCACCATCAAGGCCTTGAGTGAGGGCTCCAAGTACGCTTTGCTGGGTGACAATCCGTTGGAATCTGTTGGTCCGGGTTGCCCTGAGGGAGGCGCGATGCTCGCCCCGCAAAGGCAGCAGGTGATTCTGGAGCTCGTTCGGGTGCAGGGCGCCGTCCGGGTCGGAGACCTCGTCCGGGAACTGGGGGTGTCCGACATGACGATCCGCCGCGACCTGGAGGTGCTCGCCGAGCGCGGCCTGCTCGCCAAGGTTCACGGCGGAGCCACCAGCATGGGGCCCGGCTCCACCGACGAGCCCGGCTTCGCCGCCAAATCCGTGCAGCAGCAGGAGGAGAAGGAGGTCATCGCCCGCCGCGCCGCGGCCATGGTCGAGCCCGGCATCGCGGTGGCGCTGTCGGGCGGCACGACCACCTGGAGGCTCGCCCACCACCTGGTCAACATCCCCGGGCTGACCGTGGTGACCAACTCCGTCAGGGTCGCCGACGTCTTCCACCGCTCCGGCCGCGCCGACCACACCGTGGTGCTCACCGGCGGCGTGCGCACCCCCTCCGACGCGCTCGTCGGGCCGGTCGCGGTGGCCGCCATCCGGCTGCTCAACGTGGACCTGCTCCTGCTGGGAGTGCACGGCATGAGCACCCACGCCGGCTTCACGACCCCGAACCTGATGGAGGCCGAGACCGACCGGGCCCTGGTGGAGGCCGCCTCCAGGCTCGTCGTGCTGGCCGACCACACCAAGTGGGGCACGATCGGCATCAGCACGATCGCTCAGCTCGGCGAGGCCGACGTGCTGGTCAGCGACGCCGGGCTGAGCCCGTTCGCGAGGCAGGCCCTGGCCGACCACGTCGGCGACCTGGTGATCGCCGGCCGGGGGGATGGCGCCTGAGGGCGGGCGGGCTACCCCTTGGTGGCGCCTCCCGTCAGGCCCTTGACGAACTGCCTCTGCAGGGCCAGGTAGAAGACCAGGATGGGCAGGGTGGCCAGGAACATCAGCGCGAAGACGCCGCCGAGGTCCGAGGCGTACTGGCCCAGGGACCGGTAGATGCCGGTCATGATCGTGGTGCCCTGACCGGGACCGAAGATGATCAGCGGGTCGATGAAGTCGTTCCAGATCCACACCCCCAGGAAGATGAGCACACTGGCACTGGCCGGGCGGAGCAGCGGGAAGACGACGCGCCAGAAGACGGTCCAGCGCCCCGCACCGTCGATCGCCGCCGCCTCCTCCAGCTCCGCCGGGACGCCCTTCATGAACCCGGCGAAGACGAAGACCCCGAACGGCACGTAGTAGCCGACGTTGAACAGCACCAGGCCGGGAAGAGTGGACATCAGCCCGACGGCCTTGAGCACCTGTGTGATCGGGATGAGGATGACCTGTGGCGGGATCATCAGGCCGCAGAGCAGCAGCACCATCAGGCCCCTGGCCCACCACGAGCGGCTCCGCGCGAGATAGTGCCCCAGCATGGCCGACAGCATGGTCAGGACGACGATCGACACCGAGGTCACCACGACGCTGGTCCGCAGCGACGGCCAGAAGAGGCTGTCGGGGTTGGTGAGCACGTTGGCCAGGTTGTCCAGCGTCGGGGGGACGGGCAGGGCCATCGCCTCCCCGGCGACCCTGCCGCTCTCCTTGAAGACGTTGACCAGCGCCACGTAGAGCGGCACGAAGAAGACGGCGCTGACGGTGAGCGCGACCAGGGGCCGGAGCCAGGGGCGGGCGGAGGCGTTCACAGCTGGGTCTCCCTTCGCCGCAGGAACCTGAGCGTGACAACCGACAGCGTGGCGATGAGCAGGAGCATCACCATCGCCTCGGCCGAGGCGTAGCCGGTGCGGTTCTCCACGAACCCCTCCTGCAGGACCACGAAGGCGACCGTCGCCGTCGTGCCGGTGCCGGGACCACCGTTGGTGATCACCTTGACGTGGTCGAAGACCTTGAAGGCGGAGATCAGCATGACCACCGTGTTGATCGTGAGCGCCGGGGCGAGCAGCGGCCAGGTGACACTCCGGAAACGGCGTACCGGACCCGCGCCGTCGATCGCGGCGGCCTCCGACAGCTCCTGAGGGATGCCCTGGAGCCCGGCGAGGTAGACGACCACGCAGAAGCCGAGCATCTGCCAGCACACGATCGACGCCAGCGAGTACAGCGCGATGTCCGGATCCGACAGCCAGCCGGGCGGGTCGCTCACGCCGGCCGCGCGAAGCGCCTGGTTGAGCGGCCCGTCGTCGGCGAGCACGCGGGTCCAGATGACGCTGATCACCACCGAGCTGATCACCATCGGGGTGAAGAAGACGGCGCGCAGCGCGTTGTAGAGCCAGCCGCGCCGGTCCAGGAGTACGGCTACCGCCAGCCCGAGCGCGTTCGGCACCACGATCACGATCAGGGTCAGGATCGTGGTCACGCGCAGCGACTCCAGGAACGTCTCGTCCTCCAGCAGCAGCCGGTAGTTGCGCAGCCCGACGAACTCGGCCTCCGGGCGCAGCAGGCTCCGGTTGGTCAGGCTGTAGCCGAAGCTGAGCGCGATGGGCAGGAGCACGAGACAGAGGTAGACCAGGGTGCCCGGCGCGGCGAAGGTCAGGAAGTGCCACAGCCCCGGGCCACGGGGTCGTCCTCGCGGCCGTCTTCGCCGCCTGGCCGGGGCCGGGCGGCTCCGCGGTGGTGCGCTGAGGTCCACGACCATGCCGGCGCGCTCCTTCGCTCGTGGGTCTCCTGGGTGTGCTCGCGGGTGATCCGGCGGCTCGCGGGCGGGAGAGGCACGGGCGCCCGCCCCGGCGCCGTCAGCTGGACTTGTCCCACTCGCCGTCGAGGAAGGCGAGGGTCTCGTCGACGCTCTTCTTTCCGGAGACCAGGTCTTGTGCCGAGGACCAGAACTTGCCCTGCATGCCGGGCAGCAGGGCTGTGTCGCCGGCCTCCCAGCTGAAGGCGGGAACCGTCGCGTTCTGCCGGACCGCCCGCTGCCACAGGTCGTAGGTCGCGGTGAAGACCGGTCCCATGCCCGCGGGCGGTGTGTAGCCCTTGACCGCGGGGAACAGCGCGTCGGCCTTCACCGAGGCGTCGAGGTTGCCCTTGTCGAGCTGGAAGGCGAGGGCGAACCTCTTGGCCGCCGCCGGGTTCCCGGCACTCGCGCTGACCGACAGGCCGCCGCCGGTGAACGCGGGCACGTGCAGGGTGCCGTCGTCGGCCGGCCAGGGGAACACGCCGATGTCGTCTTTGATCTTCGAGGCGTCGGCTCCGGCGGCGAACCAGCTGCCCATCGGATACATGGCTCCCTTGCCGGAGAGGAAGGCCTCCTGGGTGGCGGGGTAGTCCTGGGAGAGCTGGCGCCTGTCCAGGTAGCCCCTGGTCGCGAGGTCGGCGAACTTCTGGGCGGCCGCCCTCATCTCGGGCCCGGCGAACCTCACCGCGCCCTCGCGCCGCTTGGTCATCCAGCCGGGGGTCCTGCCGTACAGGTCGGTGGCGAGGATGCCGGTCCAGGCCTGCGAGGCGACGAAGGAGCCGCTGGCCGCGCCCCCGATCACGAACGGCGTGATGCCCGCGGCCTTGAGCCTCCCGGCGGCGGCCAGCAGTTCGGCGTAGGTCCTGGGCGGCGCGCTGACGCCCGCCTTCGCGAACAGCTTCTTGTTGTAGAAGACGTTGGGGATCGTCTGGGTGTTGGCGGGCAGCTGGACGATCTTGCCGTTCACGGCGCCGCAGGCCGGGCAGAGGAAGTCGCCGAGTTCCTCGGGGGACCAGGACGCCAGGCTGGGGGCCATGCCGACGAGGTCCTGCATGCCGATCTGGACGTCGGGGAGCTGGCCCGAGGCGGCGAGCTGTTTGGCGTAGTCGTTGCGGTCGGCCGCCGACGGCGCGGAGACCAGCTCCACCTCAAGATCGGGATTGCCGTCCGTGACGCGTTTGACCTGCTCCTTCCAGTAGGACTCGGGCAGGTTCGGCGAGGGGAAGATCAGAAAGGAGACCTTCTGCTTCCCCGGGGAGGCCGGGGCGGATGAGGACGCGGAGGACGCGCCTTCGCCGGAGGTGTCGCGGGCGCATCCCGTCAGTCCCGCCAGTACGGCGAGCGAGACGGCGACGACGGCGAGGCTTCTACCCAACGGTGTCACCTTCTTCCCAGCGGACCGCGAAGGCCCTAGTCATCCGATGTAATGGCCCCGATTTCCGTGTTCTTCAGTAAGAAATCTTGTTTACCGCCGATGGGTAGAACAACTCATACGCTCGTGGAACGCAACAGGTCAAGACATAAAGCGACGTTTTCCAACGGCCGATACTGAAGTGTGACTGTGGATTCGACCGGCCGGTGACCGCGGATTCGTCGGATCAATCGAGCGGCGGGAGGCCATGAAAAAGCCGCGGTGACCGGGACGGTCACCGCGGCCGGGCGGGTCGGCGTCAGCCGTACAGGGCGTCGATCTGCTTGGCGAAGTCGCGCATCACGATGTTTCGCTTGATCGACTGCTTCGGGGTGACGTGTCCGGTCTCCTCGCTCAACTCGATGTCGAGGACGGTGAACTTCTTGATCTGCTCGGCCTTGGAGACCGACCGGTTGGCGTCGTCGACCGCCTTCTGCACCTCGGCGATGACGGCCGGGTCGGCGCTGAGCTCGGCCAGCGTGGCCCCGGCCTTGCCGTTGGCGGCCTTCCACGACTCCAGCGCCTCGGGGTCGAGCGTGATCAGGGCGGCCACGAACGGCTTGTCGTCCCCGACCACCATCGCCTGGCTGACCAGCGGGTGGGCGCGGATGCGGTCCTCCATCGGGGCCGGCGCGACGTTCTTGCCCGCCGCGGTGACCAGCAGTTCCTTCTTGCGGCCGGTGATGCGCAGGTAGCCGTCCTTGTCGAGCTCGCCGACGTCGCCGCTGTGGAACCAGCCGTCCGCGTCGATCACGTCCGCGGTGGCCTTGTCGTCGTTCCAGTAGCCGTCGAAGACGTGGCGGCCCTTGACCAGCACCTCGCCGTCGTCGCCGATGCCGATCGTGACGCCGGGGAACGGCTTGCCGACGGTGCCGACCTTGTTGGCTCCCGGCATGTTGACCGCGGACGGGGCGGAGGTCTCGGTCAGGCCCCAGCCCTCGAAGACCTCGATGCCCACGCCGCGGAAGAAGTGGGAGAGCCGCTCGCCCAGGGCCGAGCCGCCGGACACCGCGGCCGACAGCCTGCCGCCGGTGGCCGCGCGGAGCTTGCCGTACACCAGCTTGTCGAACAGGGCGTGCTTGAGCCTGAGGCCGAGCCCGGCCCCGCCCGCGGACTCCGCCCGGCTCCAGGCGATGGCGGTGGCGGCGGCGGCATGGAAGATCTTGCCCTTGCCCTCTTTGGCGGCCTTCTGCTCGGCGCCGTTGTAGACCTTTTCGAACACCCGCGGCACGCCGAGCAGGAAGGTCGGCCTGAAGCTCTGAAGGTCGGGGGCGACGTTCTTCATGTTCGGGGTGTGCGCGAGGAGCGTGCCGGTCTCGACCAGCACGATCTGGATCATGCGGGCGAAGACGTGCGCGAGCGGAAGGAACAGCAGCGCCGCCCCGTCGTGCACGTAGAACAGCGGCTCGAGCGGGCCGGACGCCACGTTCCTGGCGGTGAACAGCAGGTTGTCGTGGGTCAGGCGGCAGCCCTTGGGCTTGCCGGTGGTGCCCGAGGTGTAGACGATGGTGGCCAGGTCGGCGGCGCCGCGGCCGGTCCTGCGCTCGGTCAGCGCCTCGTCGGAGATCTCGGCGCCACGCGCGACCAGCTCGTCCAGGGCGCCGCCGTCGATGCGCCAGAGGTCCTTGAGCTCCGGCAACTCGGCGAGCACCTCGCGAACGGTGTCCTCGTGCGGCTCCAGCTCCACGAAGGCGGCCTTCGCGCCGCTGTTCGCGAGGATCCACTTGACCTGGTCGGGCGAGGAGGTCTCGTAGATCGGCACGTTGACCGCGCCGGCGGCCAGGATCGCGTAGTCGATCAGCGTCCACTCGTAGCGGGTGCGTGACATCAGAGCCACCCGGTCACCGGGCTCGACGCCGGCCGCGATCAGTCCTTTGGCCGTCGCGGCGACCTGGTCACAGAACTCCCTCGCGGTGACGGCGACCCAGCCGTCGCCGACCTTGCGGCGCATGACGACGGTGCCCGGCTCCTGTTCGGCGCGCTGGAACACAGTGTCGGTCAGGTTGGCGGAGGATGGGACATCCACCAGCACGGGGACGCTGTACTCGCGCACGGGTCACTCCTGAATACACGTGGATCGATGGGCTGCCTGGAAGCTATCGCGATAAGTTACGCATGGGTAGGGGGCGTCACCCAGGCGTTACCTAGGGAAATTTCACCGTATCAGTCTCGGCGCGGCGGGCCGCCGGACCGCCGTGCGCCCCCGATGTCGTGTCTGATCCATCGCCGATGTCCGTGTTTTGCGAACGGTTAGGATGGCCGGCATGCGGGTTCATGTCGTCAGCGATGTGCATGGAAGGGCCGACGCCCTGGCACGCGCGGGAGACGGCGCCGACGCGCTCATCTGCCTGGGTGATCTGATCCTGTTCGTCGACTACGACGACCACTCCCAGGGCATCTTCGCCGAGTTGTTCGGGGCCGACAGCGCCGCGCGTTTCATCGCCCTGCGTACGGCGAAACGGTTCGAGGAGGCGCGGGCGATGTCGGCCGCGCTCTGGGCGTCGCTGGACGGGGATCCACGCGATCACATCGAGCGCTCCGTCCGCCGGCAGTACGACCAGATCTTCGCCGCGATGCCGACCCCGGCCTACCTCACCCACGGCAACGTCGACCTGCCGCGCTACTGGCCCGAATACGTCAGGGAAGGCCACCACGTGCTCGACGGGGAGACCGTGGAGATCGGCGGACTCCGGTTCGGCTTCGTCGGGGGCGGGCTGCGCACGCCGTACCGGACGCCGAACGAGATCGACGACGAGGAGTTCGCGCGCAAGGTGGAGGCCGTGGGCGAGGTGGACGTGCTCTGCTGCCACATCCCTCCCGCGGTCCCCGAACTGCTCTACGACGTGGTGGCCCGGCGCTTCGAGCGGGGCAGCGAGGCCACGCTGGAGGCGATCAGGCGGACCCAGCCGCGCTACGCCCTGTTCGGCCACGTGCACCAGCCCCTGGCGGCGCGCACGCGGATCGGCAGGACCGAATGCCTCAACGTGGGCCACTTCCGCGGCAGGGGAGTGCCCTTCGTACTGGAGTGGTGAGCCGGACGTTCGCCCGGAAACGATGAACGAGTACGGTAAGCCCATGGCTGATCGCACCACTTCGAGCATCACGATCGGCGCCGACCGGTCGACCGTCATCACGGTGATCGCCGACTTCGCCTCATACCCGGAGTGGGCGGGCCAGGTGAAGTCGGCTCAGGTCCTCTCCACGGGGGAGGACGGCCGCCCGGCCATGGTCCGGTTCACCCTGGACGCGGGCATCATCAGCGACGAATACACCCTCGGTTACACCTGGAACGGCGAGGAGTCCGTCGCCTGGAAGGTCGCCGAAGAGGGGAAGATGGTCTCCGGGCTCACCGGAAGTTACCGCCTGGCGGACACGGGCGACGGCACCGAGGTGACATACGAACTCGCCGTGGATCTCAAGGTCCCGATGATCGGCATGATCAAGCGCAAGGCGGAGAAGGTCATCATCGACACCGCCCTGAAGGGGCTGAAGAAGCGCGTCGAAGGCTCATGAGAGAGCCGGGTGCGCGAGCCTGTGAACGCACCGTGACGGCGGGCGCGGGCTTCGAGCCCCCGGGCGGGGAGGGCACGTGAGCAGGGTCCTGCTGTTCACCGGCAAGGGAGGCGTCGGCAAGACGACCGCGGCGGCGGCCACCGCCACCCTCGCCGCCAAGGCCGGGCACAAGACGCTGGTGGTCTCCACCGACACCGCGCACTCGCTCGCCGACACGCTCGGCGTGACCGCTCGAGGCGAGCCCGCCGAGGTCTCGCCCGGCCTCTACCTGTACCAGGTGGACACCCAGAAGGCGCTGGAGCGCCAGTGGGGCGAGCTCCGCGATTACGCGACGGGCTTGTTCGCCGAGCTGGGCCTGGACGAGGTCACCGCCGAGGAGATCACGGTGCTGCCGGGCGCCGAGGAGGTCATCGCCCTGCTGGAGCTGCGCGAGCAGGCCCGCAGCGGGCGATGGGACGTGATCGTCGTCGACTGCGCGCCCACCGCCGAGACGCTTCGGCTGCTCGCCCTGCCCGAGGCGCTCGACTGGCACGTGAACCGGCTGCTGCCGGTCGGCAGGCGTCTGCTGCGCACCCTCTCCCCGCTGATCCGCCGGGTGGCGCAGGTCAGCGTGCCCGAGGACCACGTGGTGGGTGCGGGGGAGCGGCTCCACCGAGGCCTGCTGGAGATCCGCGAACTGCTCACCGGCCCCGACGCCAGCGTGCGGCTGGTGCTCACCCCCGAGGCCGTCGTGCTGGCCGAGGCCCGCCGTACGCTCACCTCCCTCAGCCTGTACGGCTACCGCGTCGACGCGGTGATCGCCAACCGGGTCTTCCCCGCCGAAGGCGCCGACCCGTGGCGGCGGAAGTGGGTGACGGCCCAGGCCAGGCACATGGCGGAGGTCGAGGAGTCCTTCGCCCCGCTGCCCGTCCACACCGTGCCCTACCTCGACGCCGAACCCGTCGGCGTCGAGGTCCTCGGCCGGGTCGCCGAGGCCATGTACGGCGAGGCCGACCCCTTCGCCCCGCCCGCGGGGGACCCGCCCCTGCGGATCACCCCCGAGGGCGAGCTGATCCTCGCCCTGCCGCTCGCCGAGAAGGGAGAGGTGGACCTGGCGCGGAAGAGGGACGAACTGATCGTCGACGTGGGAGCCTACCGCCGGGTCCTGGCCCTGCCCGCGGCCCTCGCCCGCAGATCCGTGCGAGAGGCCGTGCTCCGCGACGGCCTTCTCCGGGTACGGTTCGAGGCGGGAGGGCGTGATGACTGAAAAGACCGACAACGAGAGAGACCCGCTGAGCAGCGCGACCGAAGAGGCGTTCAAGCTTTTTGAGGCGCTCCAGCAGAAAGCGGCCAGAGAGCTGCGCAAGAACCTGATCAAGGGCACGATGACCGGGTTCGGCGGCACGTTCTCCAGTGGCGGCCGGGGGAGGAGCCAGGACGTGTGGGGGGAGGCGGTCTCCGAGCATGACGAATACATCTGCCGGGCCTGCCCCGTCTGCCGCGCGATGGCCGCCCAGCGCGAGTCGGGTGGCGTGGTCGCCGATCACCTGATGCAGGCGGGCAGCGAGCTGTTCGCCGCGTTCAAGTCCGCCGTCGACGGGCTCAACAAGCCGTCGCCGTCACAGCGGGCGCGCGAACGCAACCAGGAAGAGACCCCCGTGGAGCACATCGACCTGGGGTGAGCCCAGGGGGAGAAGGTGGACAATGGCGCTGACCATCGGCATTGACATCGGCGGTACCAAGGTCGCGGCCGGCGTGGTGGACGAGGACGGGCAGATCGTCGAGCATCTCCTGCGTCCGACTCCGGCGGACAACCCCGAGCAGGTCGCCGAGATGATCGCCGAGATGATCCGGGAGCTGGCCAAGGGCCGGGAGATCGAGGCCGTGGGGCTCGGCGCCGCCGGGTTCGTCGACGAGACGCGGTCGGTCGTACGCTTCGCGCCCAACCTCGCCTGGCGTGAGGAGCCGCTGCAGAAGAAGGTCTCCGGCCTCGTCGGCCTGCCCGTCGTGGTGGAGAACGACGCCAACGCGATGGCGTGGGCCGAGGCCAAGTTCGGTGCCGGGCGTGGCGAGAGCCACCTGGTGTGCGTGACCGTCGGCACCGGCATCGGCGGCGGAATCGTGCTCAACGGCTCGCTCTACCGGGGCCGCTGGGGCATGGGCGCCGAGCTCGGCCACATGCAGGTGGTTCCGGGAGGACGCCTGTGCGGCTGCGGCAAGCTGGGGTGCTGGGAGCAGTACGCCAGCGGCAACGCCCTGGTCATCGAGGCCAAGGAGATCGCCGCCGCCGACCCGGAACGCGCCGCCAGGCTGCTGGAGATCGCCGGTGGCACGCCCGACCAGATCGAGGGCCAGGAGGTCACCGAGGCGGCCCGGCAGGGAGACCCCGCCGCGCTGGCCGCGTTCTCCTCGATCGCCAGGTGGCTCGGCCAGGGAATGGCCGACCTCGCCGCGGTCCTCGACCCCGGTTGCTTCGTCCTCGGAGGCGGTGTCTCGCGCGCCTCGGATCTCTGGTTCGACCAGGCCCGCGAGGCCTTCGCCGAGGACCTGTCCGGCCGGGGGCACCGTCCGCTGGCCGACATCCGCCTCGCCGAACTGGGCGCGTCCGCGGGCCTGGTCGGCGCGGCGGACCTCGCACGAAGGCGCTGAGGCGCGCTCGCGTGGCCACCTGGGGCGGCCCGGAGCCGTCCGCCCGCACACGATGACGTCGGTTCCGGCGTACGGGCGCTGGTGCGCCGGGGCCCGCGGAGCTACGCTCACGTCACGTCTCGTCGTGTGAGGTCGCCGTGGTGCTCAGGGTCGCCAGCTACAACGTGCGTTCCATGAAAGACGACGTCGCCGCGCTGGGACGGGTGATCACCGCGCTCCGCGCCGACGTGCTCTGCGTGCAGGAGGCGCCCCGTTTCCTGTGCTGGCGCCGCAAGCGCGGGAAGCTGGCCGCCTCCGGGGGGCTGAGCGTGGCGGCGGGCCGCCGCCTCGGCGGGGTGAGCGTGCTGATCGGCCCAGGCGTGCGGCTGCTGCACGGAGAGGGCCACCTGCTGAAGTTCTTCTTCGGCCTGGAACAGCGCGCGATCGCGATCGCGGTGGTGGAGACCGGGGGGCAGCGGGTGGCCGTCGGCTCCGTCCACCTGGACCTCGACGGGGCCGCCCGGCTGCACCACGCGGCCGAGGCGATGGCCCTGCTGCGGGCCGCCGCCGATCGTTTCGGCGCGTTGCCGGTGCTCGCCGGGGACATCAACGAGCAGTCGCACGAGCCGACCTGGCGATACCTCGCCGAGCGGCTGACCGACTGCTATCCGGTCTCCCCGCGAGGGGACGGCCGCACCTTTCCCGCCAGGGGGCCGCGTGAGCGCATCGACGGGATCTTCGCGGCGGCGGGGTTCTCGGTGATCTCCTGCGGCGGGGCCGAGGTCGATCCGGCCGACCTGACGGCGGCCACCGACCACCTGCCGGTGGTCGCCGAGCTGAGCCATCCGGGTCCCGGATCCGATGATCACGTGGAATATGTCCAGGAGCGGGATCAGGAAGGTCCGCGAGGAGCACTGTTCCCGTGACGGCCGGCAGGCTCCCGTCCCCCGGATCGCGCGGGCGGTCGTTCGCGGGCCCTACGGTCCTGACATGGTGCGGAGCATCGCCCGGTTAATCCCAAGACCTGGTCAGGAAGCGGTCCGGCCGTCCTTTTCAGCTCCTTGGGGGAGGCCAACTAGGGGGGAGCGGCGCGCGGGGTCCGGGCCTGACCCGTACCATTTGGGGCATGACCCGTCGCCTTCCGCGGCGTGTGCTGGCGCTGTGCGCGGGAGGATGGCTCCTGTTGTCCGCGCATCCACCCGCCGCTCACGCCGATCCCGCCGACCCGTCCACGACGGAGACCTGGCAGGCGTCGACCAGCGCGCGCCTGAGCACCGACGGATCGCTGTCCGACGTGGCCGGTGTCTCGGCCGGCAGCGTCTGGGCGGTGGGTCAGCAGAGCGTCTGGGACATCTGGCAGAGCCGCGGCGCGATCACCCACTGGGACGGAGTCGCCTGGACCGAGGTCGGCATCCGCAACGACCCCACCGGCGCCGGCCTCCTGCGCTCGGTCGCGGCCGCCTCGCCGACGGAGCTGTGGGCCGCCGGCGAGGGGCATGACGGCCTGCCGTACCTCGCGAGGGGAGACGGGGCCTCCTTCGACCGGGTCGTCGTCGACAAGCTGCGCGTGGGCGACTGGCTGGGCGGGGTGTCGGCCGTCCCGGGCCGGATGGTCGCGGTCGGCCGCCGCGACCGGCAGCCGATGATCGTCACCGAGAGCGGCGGCAGGTGGAGGGTCACGCAGCTCAAGAGCCCGGAGGAGTCCAAGGGCAAGAACGCGCAGTCCAAGGACAAAGACTCGGACGAGCTCAAGGGCACACTGTACGGCGTGGCGCTGTCCGGTAAGAGCGACGGATGGGCGGTGGGCGACGCCGAGGGCAAACCGTTGATCGCGAAGCTGTCCGACGGGCGCTGGAAGATCTTCCGCACTCCCGACATCCCCGGCGGCTACCTGCGTGACGTCTATCTCAACGGGCCGAAGCGGGCACTGGCGGTCGGCGGCGTCTACGAGGCGTCGTCCGGCAAGGTCAGCCCGCTGATCCTGTCCTGGAACGGCAGGAAGTGGTCCCCGGTGACCCCGCCCGGGGACAACGTGCGCCTGTACGGCGTGACCGGCGACCGTAAGAGCCGCTTCTGGATATCGGGGGTGGACCTGGACCAGCCCAGCGCGCCGTTCCTGATCCACTACGACGGCCACAAGGTCAAGCCGCTGCACGGCGCCGCCGTCGCCTCCCGGACCGTCAGGCTCCAGTCGGCGGCCTATCTGCCGGGCACCGGCACCGTGGTGACCGTAGGCCACGTGGTGGACGCCGCCGGCCGATACACCGACGTGATCGAGCGGTTCGGCGCGCCCGAGCGGGCCAAGCCGTAACCGCCGGATGACCGGCCCGAGCGGGCCGGGCCATATCTGCCGGATGCCGTGCCCGAGCGGGCCGGGCCACACCCGTCAGATGACCGCGCCGTCGTCCCAGCCTGAGTCGCTGGGCGGGCCGTCGCCCATCCGCACCACCAGCGCCACGAAGCCGCCGATGAACGCGGCGACCGCCGTGAACAGCATCCAGCCCTGCAGGTTCCAGCCCAGGGCGGCGCTGAGCAGCAGGTAGGCGGGACCGCCGAACAGGGCCAGCCAGGCGATCTTGGTGGTGGTGTCGGTCTTGGGCAGCGGAGGCGGTGGCGGAGGGATGTAGTGGCCCTCGTCGTCGGCATCCGCCTGCTCGGCGCCGGTTTCGGAGGTGAAGTCGGCGAAGTCGGCGAAGTCCTCCTTCACCGGCAGGTGCTCCTCGTCCGACTGTTTGATCACCCGTCGGGAGGGCTCGGCCGGCAGGTTCTCGCTGTCCGGCCAGGGCTGGTCGGCCGAGTCGCGCTCGGCGGTGTCGTTGAAGGACGCGACGATCTGGCGCCAGACCTCGTCCTCATCGCTTTGAGGTGTCACTTAGCTGAGCCCGTTACTCATCGGCCGGTCACTTCCCTCCGGAGACCGTGCATCCCCCACCCGCGATCAGTCTCCCTGCAAGGGTACAGAGGTGTTCGTATTGATGAACTCCAGGCTCCCCGCAAAGATCCGATCCGCATCATTGTCGAGTGTCGCGACGTGGTAGCTGTCGTTGAGCTCCACCACATTAAGATTCCCCCCGGTCAGCTTCTCACGCAGAATACGCACACTGGTTGGCTTCACCACATGGTCCTGCGGGCTGTGGAAGACCAGCACCGGCTGGGTGATCTTGTTCAGTTCCGACTGGGTCAGCGCCCACAGCCGGGGAAGGGTGGCCGCGGCCTTGACCGGCGTGCGCGTGTAGGCGAGCTCGGTCACCCCCTCTTTCTTGATGTCTCCGGCCACGCCCGGCACCGACGGGACCACCAGCCTGAGCAGCGGCGCCAGCTTGAGCAGCGGCACGTCGTTGGCCACCGACGGATTGACGATCACCAGTCCCCTGACCCCGTCGCCGTGGACCTGGGCCAGGCGCAGCGCCATGCAGCCGCCCATCGACAGGCCCATCACGAAGACCTCGTCGCAGAGGCCGCGCAGGTCCGCCAACGTCCGGTCCAGCTCGGCGTACCAGTCTTCCCAGCGGGTGCGGCTCATCTCCTGCCAGGTGGTGCCGTGTCCGGGCAGCCGGGGCAGTGCCACGGTCAGGCCCGCCTCGGCCAGGTATTCCCCCCAGGGGCGCAAAGATTGCGGTGATCCAGTGAAACCATGGCAGAGCAGCACGCCGACCCGCCCACCTTTATGGTGGTACGGTTCCGCACCGGGAATGACTGGCATTGTGGCTCCTTGTAAGGTTCGCCCGATCGTCGCACGACTGGGGCGTATTTTGCGAGAGGTCGATTTGAGCGGTTTTGCGGTGTAGGTCGTCGGGACCGAAGGTGCGAAGATAACTCCAGGTCCACGCCTGTCGAACGAAGGAGCCTCGCGTGTTCTACTGGGTGGTGAAGGCCATCCTCTGGCCCTTCCTCCATCTCGTCTTCCGTCCGTGGGCGGAAGGGACGGAGAACGTGCCGAAGGAAGGGCCGGTAATCCTGGCCGGCAACCACCTGTCGTTCGCCGACCATTTCTTCGGGGCGCTCTTCCTGCCGCGCAAGGTGATCTCCCTCGGTAAATCCGACTACTTCACCGGTCGCGGCGTCAAGGGCGTCATCAGCAGGGCCTTCTTCAGCGGTGTGGGCACCGTTCCGATCGACCGGTCGGGCGGCAAGGCCAGCGAGGCGGCGCTCCGCACCGGCAAGCGCATCCTGGCCGAGGGCCAGGTGCTCGCGATCTACCCCGAAGGCACCCGTTCCCACGACGGCCGCCTCTACAAGGGCAAGACCGGCGTGGCCCGGCTGGCCCTGGAGTCGCGCGTGCCGGTCATCCCGTGGGCGATGATCAACACCTTCGAGATGATGCCTCCCGGCCGGCCCTTCCCCAAGCTGGGCATCCGTCCGGGCGTGAGGTTCGGCAAGCCCCTGGACTTCTCCCGCTACTACGGGATGGAGGAAGACCGCCTGGTGCTGCGTGCCGTCACCGACGAGATCATGTATGCGCTGATGGAGCTCTCCGGCCAGGAGTACGTCGACAAATACGCCGCGAGCGCCAAGGTGGAGGCCGCCCGGGCGGCCAAGGAAGGCACCGGGCAGCCCTGAGCCTCGCGGTGCGTCGTCCTCCCGGCCGGTCCGCGGCATAGGCGGAGATCCACATAACAGGCCCAAGGCGCGGTCCCGCGGGACACGCCCTGCCCGATGGGCGGGACTCGGTCCGGGCTATGCTCCCGATAGTGGCCGAGCCCATCGACCCCGACGTCGATCTCACCGAGGAGCGCCAGCGCCGCGAGCTGCGCCGCTCGCACTACGGTGTCCTGGCGGCGGTCGCCGCCGGCGGGGCGATCGGAGCCGCCGCCCGTTACGGCACGGGCCTGCTGTGGCCGACCCCGGCCGGGTCGTTTCCGTGGACCACGCTGGGCGTCAACGTGTCCGGGTCCCTGGCGATCGGGATCCTCATGGTGGTGCTGACCGAGATGGCAACGGCACCGGTGTGGGTGAGGCCCTTCCTCGGCACCGGTGTGCTGGGCGGGTTCACCACCTTCTCCACCTACAGTGTGGACATCGAGCACCTGGTGCTGGGCGGCCGGGCGGATCTCGCGCTCGGCTACCTGGCGGCGACGGCCGCGGCGGCCCTGCTGGCGGTGGCGGCCGGCGCGCGGGGCGCTCGCCGGCTCCTGACAATGAGGAGATCGCGATGAACCTGTCCGGACGGGCCACGCGATTGACGATCATCGTCGATGACACCGACACCTGGCATCACCGCCCCATGTACACCGAGATCGTGCACCGCGCCCATGCCGCCGGCCTGTCCGGAGCGTCGGTCTTCCACGGGATCGAAGGCTTCGGCGGCGCCCAGATCGTGCACACCACCCGGTTGCTGTCGATGGCCGACGACCTGCCGGTGGCGATCGTGATCGTCGACGCCGAGCAGCGGATCCGCGACTTCCTGCCATGCCTGGAGGAACTGTCCATCGAAGGCCTGGTCGTCCTGGACGAGGTCGAGGTCGTCCGCTACCACGGCCGGCAGGCAAGGTGAACTGGCTGTTGGTGCTGCTCGGCGGCGCGGTCGGCGCGTGCCTGCGCTATCTCACCGACCGCGCCGTGCAGGCTCGCCACGACACGGTCTTCCCCTGGGGCACTTTCACCGTCAACATGGCCGGTTCGCTGGTCCTGGGCGCGCTGGCCGGAGCGGCGCTGGCGGGGGCGGTGGGCGCCGAAACGCAGCTGCTGCTGGGCACCGGGCTGTGCGGGGCGCTGACCACATACTCGACGTTCTCCTACGAGACGCTGCGGCTCGCCGAGAGCGGTGCGATGTTCTTCGCCGCCGTCAACGTCATCGCCTCGATCGTCGCGGGGCTGGGGGCGGCGTTCGTCGGTCTGGTGCTCGCCCAGGCCGTCTTCGGCTGACCTCCTCCGGTCTCCGGCCGACCGGCTCCCTGGTCCGGGGACTCGCCTGGCCCTACGGCGGCCCGAAGGACGTGATCACCTCACGGACCTGCTCCCGCAGCCAGACGTGACCCCCGTCGGCGTCGTGCCGCGGATGCCAGGCCTGCGAGATCCGCAGCCCGGGAAGGTCAAGCGGGACCGGGAAGGTCACCAGTCCCAGCGCGCGCACCACGTCACGGGAGAGGTTCTCCGTGACCAGGCCGACGGCGTCGGAGGTGAGCGTCGTGACGAGCGAGGCGGTGAAGGTGGGCACCGAGGCGACCACCCGGCGCTCCAGGCCGTGAGCGCGCAGGGCGTCGTCGACCGGACCGCTCAACTTGCCCCGGCGTGAAACCGTGATGTGGTCGGCCGAGGCGAACCGCTCCCGGGTCAGCTCGCCGGTGAGCAGCGGGTGCCCCGGACGCACCGCTCCGACGAGCCTGTCGCCCATGAGCGGCTCGACCCGCGTCTCCGGCGGGGCCCGGTCGACGACACCCACCTCCAGATCCGCGAGGCCCTCCCTGAGGACCGGGAGGTCGCTCGCGCTCTCGGCGAGGAATCTGATGGTGACACCCGTGGCCAGCCGCTGGACCCGGGCGATGAGCGAGGCGGCGATCGCGGTGACGACGGCGTCGTTGGCCAGCAGCGTGAAGGTACGGCGGAGCGTGGCGAGGTCAAGCTCGGCCGGTGGCGCGAAGACGGCCTGAGCCCGCTCGACAAGGTCCCTCACCTCCGCCCGGAGCGTCTCGGCCCGGGGCGTGGGGACCATCTGCCTGCCGGAGCGCACCAGGACCGGGTCGCCCAGCGCCTTGCGGATCCGGCCGAGCGTACGGCTCATCGCGGGCTCCGACAGGTGCAGCCGCGTGGCCGCACCGGACACGCTCCTCTCGTCGAGGAGGACGTCCAGGGCGACGAGCAGGTTGAGGTCCAGTTTCATTGATTGCGTCTGGTGCATTTATCTCCTGTGAAAGATGCATTTGAAGTTAAGTACGAGTGATTTTACGGTGAGGACATCCAGAGAGCGGCGCGCGCGACTTTCGGACTCCTGATCTCCACCGAACTCTCCGAGGTGACCGTGACCGCTGTCAGCATGCCTCCGTCACAGACGGGCCACCCCCGCCGCCGCGCGGTGGCGGCCCTGATGTCCGCCGCCGTGATCATGGTGGTGTCGCTCGTCGCCGCCATCAACCTGGCCATCCCGAAACTGTCGGCCGGCGGGCTGAATCCCTCGCCGACGGGACTGCTGTGGATCGTCGACTCCTACGTCATCGTCTTCGCCTGCCTGCTGATCCCCGCCGGAGCCGTAGGGGACAGGCTCGGGCGCAAGAGGGTGCTCCTGGCCGGGCTCGCGATTTTCATCATCGGATGCCTGATCTCCGCGGCGGCGCCCGCCGTCGCGGTGCTCATCGCCGGTCGCGCGATCACCGGGGTCGGCGCCGCCATGATCATGCCGGCGACGCTTTCGCTCACCGTGGCGGTCTTCGCCCCCGCGGAGCGGCCGGCGGCGATCGCCGGATGGACCGCGGCGACTGGGGTCGCCGGGATCATCGGCAACGTCGGCGGCGGCCTCGTCCTGGAGTACCTGCCCTGGCAGGCGCTGTTCCTGACGCCCGTGCCGATCGCCGCCGCACTGGCCCTGCTCGCCGCCCGCGTCGCGCCCGCGGTGCCCAGGCATCCCGCCGACCTCGACCCGGCGGGTTCGGCGCTGCTCGTCGTGGCCTCGGTCGCCCTGCTCTACGGCATCATCGAGGGGCCCGAGCTGGGCTGGGGCAGCGCCCAGGTGCTCTGCGGGTTCGGGGTGGCCGCGATCCTGTTCACCGTGTTCGTCCTGCACCAGCTCCGCACCCCCAGGCCGCTCCTGGACCCCAGGATCTTCCTGCGGCCCCGGCTCCGCGCGGGTGTGCTCGGAGTGACCACGGCGTTCTTCGGTCTCTTCGCCCTGTTCTTCGTCAACGCCCAGTACCTGCAGAACGCGAAGGGCTTCAGCCCGCTGACGACCGGTGTGGCCATCCTGCCGCTGGCGATCGCGATGTTCGTGACGTCCCGGAGAAGCGTGCCGCTGGCCGCCCGCTTCGGAACGCTTCCGGTGGTCACGACCGGGTTGCTGGGGATCGTGACGGGGCTGGGGTTGCTCTCCCTGGCGGGCCCGGCCACGCCGTACCCCGTGTACGCCCTCTACCTGCTCGTCATGGGCACGTCGATGGGCCTGTGCGTGCCCGTCCTGTCCGTCGGGGTCATCGCCGCGCTGCCGCCCGAGCGTGCGGGCATGGGATCGGGGCTGAACAGCGCGGGCCGCGAGCTCGGCAGCGCGCTGGGAGTCGCGGTGATCGGCACGGCGATGAGCCAGGCGGGCACCGGCGTCGGCTACCGCGTCATCGCCGTCGCCGTGCTGGCCGGAGCCGCCGTCACCCTGCGATGGATGACGTCGGCCCTGCCCTCCGCGCCGGAGCAGACCTGAGCCCGCCTCCGAGCCGGGGCGCCCCGGACCCCTGATCGAAAGACCGGGGACGCGCCTTCACGCGGTGCCCGGCTCCGTGAGATGAGCGCGGATCTGGCGGATGTGCTCCGGGGTGGTACGGCAGCAGCCGCCGACGAGGTGCGCGCCCGCGGCGTGCCACCCGGCCGCCGCCGCGCCGAACTCGACCGGGTCGGCCAGCCCGAGCCACCGGCGGTTCGGAGCGTCCCAGGTCTCCCCGGAGTTCGGGTAGACCACCACGGGAACGCCCTCGATCTGCCCGATGAGGCTGGGGATGTGGCGTGGCGCCGTGCAGTTGACACCGACCGCGACCACCTGGGGATTGCCGGTGAAGAGCGCCGCGGCGTCCTTGAGCGGGGTGCCGTCGTTGATGTGCTCGCCGTCGCGGCAGGAGAAGCTCACCCACGCCCTCACGCCGGGCGTCTCGGCCAGCAGCCGGGCGATCGCGCGGGCCTCGGCGTAGGAGGGGATGGTCTCGCAGGCCAGCAGGTCGGCTCCGCTGTCGGCCAGGATGTGCCAGCGGTCCCGGTGCCAGCCGGTCAGGCCGTCTTCGTCGAGGTCGTAGTCGCCGGTGTATTCGGCGCCGTTGGCCAGGTAAGCCCCATAGGGCCCGACACTGGCCGCCACCGTGCCCCGGCCGTGGGAGTCTCTGGCCTCCACGGCGAGCCGGACCGACAGCCTGATCAGCCCTTCCGCCTCCTGGCTCGTCAGGCCGCGCCGGACGAACCCCGGGATGCTCGCCTGGTAACTCGCCGTCGTCGCCGCGTCGGCCCCGGCGGCGAAGTAGTCGAGATGCGCCTGGCGGATCACCGAGGGGTTCTCCATCAGGAGCTTCGCCGACCAGAGCTCGTCCCGCAGGTCCGCGCCGAGCGCCTCCAGATGTGTGGCCAGCCCGCCGTCCAGAATCACCATCCGGCTACTTTATGTCACCCGCACCGCCGTCCGATCTCGGCGGTGACCTCCCTGACGCTCCACCGCGCCCGAGACCTCGGGCTCAGTCCGGACCGGCGTCCTTGAACCCGGCCACGACGCGGGTCGCGGGGTGAACCCCCGCGACCCGCGTGGACGGCCGCCGCCGGGGCCGGTCAGATCCGGCGCAGGGCCTCGGCCAGGCTGGACAGGCCCACCGGGCCGAGCTCCAGGGCGGCGGTGTGCCAGCGGCGCAGGTCGAAGTCCGCGCCCAGGCGCTGCTTGGCCTCGTCGCGGGCGGCCAGCCAGGCACGCTCGCCGAGCTTGTAGGAAGGAGCCTGGCCCGCCCAGCCGAAGTAGCGGACCACCTCGGCGTGGACCCGGTGCGGCTCGCAGCGGCCCCGGTCGCGCAGCACCTCGCATGCCTTGTCGAAGGTCCACTTCGAACCGTCGGGGAGCGGCAGGTCCAGGTGGACGCCGATGTCGATGACCACCCGGGCGGCACGCAGCGCCGACCCGGCGAGCATGCCCAGCCGGGTGCCCGGCTCGGTGAACCAGCCCAGCTCGTCGGCCAGCCGCTCGGAGTACAGTGCCCAGCCCTCGCCGTGCCCGCTCACCCAGGAGTTCTTGCCGAACCGCGACAGCTCCTCCCCGGCCACCCGGGTCGCGCCGAGCTGCAGGTGGTGGCCGGGAACGCCCTCGTGGAAGACCGTGGTCAGCTCGTTCCAGACCTCGAACCGGTCCCGGCCGTCGCCGACCGGCCACCAGGTGCGGCCCGGGCGGGACAGGTCCTCGCTCGGCGAGGTGTAGTAGGCCGCGCCCGAGGTCGAACCCAGGGCCAGCGTGACGTCCACCCGGCGCAGCGGCTCGGCGATGTCGAAGTGGGTGCCGTGGAGCTGCTCGATCGCCCAGTCGTGGCGCTCCTGCAGCCAGCCTCGGTAGGCGTCCCGTCCCTCGACGTATTGGGTCTCGTTGAGGATCGCGGTCGCCTCCTCCACCGAGGCGCCCGGCCGTACCCGCTCCGCCTCGGCGGCCAGCTCGGCCTCGATGCGGGCCAGCTCGGCCCAGCCCCACTCGTAGGCTTCCGTCAGGTCGATGTCGGCGCCCAGGTTGAGCCGGGCGGCCACCGCGTAGCGCTCGGCTCCGACCGCGTCGACCTCGGTCGCCCGGGGCGCGTATTCCTCCCTCAGGTAGCGGGTGACCTCGGCGTAGGCGGCGTGCGCGGCCGCGGCGCCCTTGACCAGCTCCTCGCGCACCGGGCCGTCGCCGTAGCTCGCCACGAACGCGTCGTGCGTGCCGTCGCCGGCGAAGAGCCCGGTCTGCACGGCCAGTTCCAGCGCCTGGCGCCGGGGCGCCGACAGGCCCTGGGCGAGGCCGGCCGAAAGGCTGGCCCGCCAGCCGTCCAGCATCCGGGGGATGGCCGCGAGCCGGGCCGCCACGTTGCGCCAGTCGTCGTCGGTGGCGTGCGGCAGCAGGTCCACGCTGTCACGCAGGTCGGTGATCAGCCCGAACGGCGCCTGCACCGCGCGGAGCGGCTCGCCGATCTCGTACCAGGCGAGCTCGGCCGAAAGCCGCTCCCGAAGGTGCGCCGCGGCCCGCACATCCGCTTCACCCTGCGGTTCGAGCGGCTCGAGCTTGGCGAGGGTCTCGCTGATCAGGGCGGCCCGGGCGGCGTTGCCGTCCGGGCTGTAGTCGGTGGCCGCGGCGAACTCGGCGTCGATGCCGCTCATTCCGGCGCCGACGGGGTCGAGCGCCGCCGAGCGGGAGACATATTCATCGCAAAGAGCGAAGATCGGGCTGTCCATCCCGGCACTTTAACCGACCTGACCCGGGGGGACATCTATGAGTTGACCCTCCCGGTCACGAGGGTTCGCCGCGGGGCCGGACGGCGGCCGGCCCCGCGGTCGGCGGGGCGGTGGCCGCTCCCGCTTTCCGGCCCGCCGGGTACGGGGTCACCGCTTCCAGAACGGGCGCCGCTTCCTGGGCCTGCTCAGGGTTTCCAGGGTGTGCACGGCCAGCTGCCACAGCGTGTCCACGTCCGCCGGGGCTTCGCACGATGTGAGGTCCTTCGCCAGGGCCGCAAGCTCCGCGTGACCGCCGTGGAGCGCGGCCAGCGCCGCCAGGCGGTTGCCGAGGTCGACCAGGTAGCGGAGCCGGTCGGCGACCCGCAGGGACGCGGCGGCGCGCAGCCGCCGGAGCTCCTCGGCCAGCTGCGCCCGGAACGCGTCCAGCGGCTCCTCCTGAGGCGCGGGACCCCTCTGCTGTTCCTGCTCCATCCAGTCGAGGGCCTCGCCCCCGCCGGAGTGCGGCGCGCCCCCGCCAGGGGCGAAGCCGGGCGCGGCCATCCGGGGCTTGGGCGCCGCCGGGGGCGCGGGCATGGCGCCCGGCGCCGGCGGGGGCGCCGACATGGCGGCGGACGCGGACATCCAGCTCATCGCCATCGGCGCGGCCGCGACGGCCGGTGCCTCCCAGCCGCTCGGGAGCTCCACCGGCTGGATCACCCTGTGCTCCGGGCCGCCCTCGGCGACCACCCGGGTGTCGGCCGCGACGAACGCGGTGAACCGGCAGAGCACGCCGTACCTCAGGGAGGTCGCGACGATCTCCTCCTCCAGGGAGTGGTCGCCGGCGGCGTAGCGGTCCTCCAGCTCGCGCAGCCGGGCCCGCGCCCAGACGGACCGCACGGCGGGGTTGTCCACGCGTGCCCCCGCGACCCGCCGCTCCCACGGGCGCTCGGCGGCGTCCAGGCCGCCCAGGACCACGGACCCCGCGGCGTCGCCCCGGTAGCGGCCGTGCACCGTCAGCGGCACGCCCGGATAGATCGCGCCGAGACGCCCGGTCGCGCCGGAGACGAGGCCGAGCCCGTCACCCTTGAGCGACAGGTCGGTGACCAGGGGCGCGCCGATCCTGCGGTGGATGTTCTCCATCGCCTCGTCCAGCTGGTCCTCCGACTCGACCAGCTCGCACCGGCCCTTGCCGAACCCGGTGAGCCGGCTCAGGAAACCCGCGTTGACCGCCCGGTCGATGCCCACCGTGTGCACCCGCACCCCGGCCAGCCGGGTGCCGAGCCGGTCCAGGATCTGGTCCTCGTTGCCGACCTGCCCATCGGTGACCAGCACCAGCACCCGGTCCCTGGACCGGTCGCCCAGGAGCGCGACCGCCTGCTCCAGCGGCTGGAGCATCTCGGTGCCGCCGCGGGCCTCCAGCCGGGACAGGTGCTCCACCGCCCGGTAGCGGTTGCGGTCGGAGGCCTCCACCAGGCCCTCGCCGAGCCGCTCGGGACGTTCCACCACGGTGTCGAAGGAGAGCACGGCGAACCGGTCACCGGCGGTCAGCGTGTCGACGATGCGGGCGGACGCGCGCCGGGCGGCGACCATCTTCCAGCCGTCCATGCTGCCCGACCGGTCGAGCACCAGTACGACGTCCTTGGGAGCGGCCGTGGTCGGCGCCTCCTCCGGGACGACGGTCAGCGCGAACGTGCCCTCCTCTCCCTCGCCGTCGGGAACCAGCGAGAGCGAGGTGGAGGCGTCGAACACCAGACGCAGGATGAAGTCGCGGTCCAGGCGCTCGCCCGGCTGGAGCTGCACCGTGTTCCCCTCCCGCAGGACCGTGTGCAGGCTGGAGCGGACCTCGCGCAGATTCAGACCGGCGGCGTCGATCGTGGCCGCGAGCGAGAGCCGCACCGGGTTGGGGAAGCCGGGCAGCAGCACGGGCGGGGTGATGCGGGAGGCGTCCGGGACCGCGTCGGTGTCCGGGGCCCAGCCGTCGCCGGCCCGCTCGCCGTCGAGCGGGGCGCCGGGGATGTAGCGGGGGGCGACGACGAGCGGGAAGCGGAAGGTCGCCGCGCCGTCCTCGTAGGGGAGCGGCTGGTCGAGGGCGAGGTGTACGGTGACCCGCTCGCCCGGCACGATGTTGCCGACCCTGATGGTGAAGACGTCCGGCCGGTCCTCCTCGGCGATCGCGGCCCGCCGGCCCTCGGCGATCGCCTGGTCGTAGTCGGCCCTGGCCTGGCCGCGCTCCTTGAGCACCCCCTCGATGACCCGCCCGGCGGCCTCCATCCGGAAGGCGGTCACGGCGGCCCGGTCGGGCAGCGGGAAGACGTAGGTCGCCTCAAGCGCCACATCGTGCGGGTTGCGGAAACCCTGGACCATCTCGACCCCGGCGATCAGCCCGGTCACGGTGGCGGTCACGTCCACGCTCTCCAGCGGCAGGTTGCCGCGTTCGGTGCGGAGCGTGCCCAGTCCGGCGTCCGGGACCGGCTCGCACTGCTCCGGTCCGAGCGTTGTGATCGTAATCATGACTGATTCCCTTCCGGAGGAGCGAGGTCGTGCTCGCGGAGAACCGAGAGCAGTGCCGTGGACGCGGCGGCGATCGCGGCCAGGTCGCCGGGTGACGGGGCGCGACCGCCGCCGTCGAGCAGCAGCGTCACGCCGGTCGCCAGCCGTACACCGTGGACGATCGCGGCAGGTGGGGCAGACGGGGTAGGTGAAGCAAGTGGGGTAGACGTCGCAGGTGGTGGGGCCCCGGCCGCCGGTGTGTCGTGGCGCGGCGGTGCGACGGGGTGGGGGGCCTGCGGTTGTGACGGGGCCGGTGCTGAGGGCGGGGCTGAGGTCGGCGCGGGGGGCAGCGCCGAGGGCGGGGCTGAGGTCGGCGCGGCCCAGAACCGCGGGCGCGCGGTCCTGGGCGCGTCCGCCTCGGCTGGGATATCCGGGATGTGCTCGGCCGGGATCTCCGGGGCGCGCTCGGCCGGGATCTCCGGGACACGGGCGATCGACTCCAGAGTCTGGTCGGTGGCTCCGGCCAGCTCGGCCTGGATCTCGGCGATGGTCCGGCCCTCGGCCTGGCGCCGCTTGACGGCGATGAGCTGCAGCAGGTGGCGCCTGCCGTACATGGCGACGCGACCGCGGCGGGCCGACGGCGGGTCGAGCAGGCCGATCGTGGAATACCACCGGATGAGGCGCTCGTTGGGCACGTCTCTCACCCGCCCGTTGAGCTGGGCGGTGGGAGCCAGCACCGCGGAGGCCTGCTCCGCCAGTTCGCCGATGGTCCATTCCATACCCCGATAGTGACACTGTAATTATGACAGTGTCAATGTAGAAAAGTGCCGGCGATGGGGTGGGGGAAGGTGCCTCGGGGGTAGAGGCGTTGAAATACGAAGGAGATTGATGCCGAAATAGGGGAGATGCGCCTTATGTCCGCAATCACTAGTTCGCTCAAGCCCGAAGACAAGAAAGTCGTCGCCGCCGTGCTCCAGGGGGCGCTCGTCGACCTCATCGATCTGGCGCTCCTGTCCAAGCAGGCCCACTGGAACGTGATCGGCCACCACTTCCGCTCGCTGCACCTGCAGCTCGACGAGATCGTCGCGGCGGCCAGGGAGCACGCCGACACCGTCGCCGAGCGCGCGGTCGCCCTCGGATGCAACCCCGACGGCCGGTCGTCCACGCTCGCGAGCACCACCGAGGTGCCGCAACTGGAGGCGGGCTACATCAACGACGGCAAGGTCGTCGCCGCCATGACGGACATCCTCTCGTCCATCATCGGCCGGATGCGCGAGCGTGTCGCCGCCACCGACGAGCCCGACCCGGTGACCCAGGACATCCTCATCGAGATCACGCAGGACCTGGAGAAGCACCACTGGATGATGGAGGCCCAGCGCTAGCCGCCGCGGCACGGGCGCCTCGGTCCGCGCGGCCCGGGGCGCCTCCTTTGTATGCTGCCCAGCGTGTCAGATATCAACGTGTCCGAGCATTTCGACCCGCTCGCGTGGACTGAAGTCAAGGGCTTCAACTTCACCGACATCACCTACCACATCTCCTCGGAGAGCCGGCAGGGCAAGCGCATCGTACGGATCGCATTCGACCGGCCGGAGGTGCGCAACGCCTTCCGCCCGCACACGGTCGACGAGCTGTACAGAGCGCTCGACCACGCGCGGATGAGCTCCGACGTGGGCTGCGTGCTGCTCACCGGGAACGGCCCTTCCCCCAAGGATGGCGGCTGGGCCTTCTGCTCCGGCGGCGACCAACGTATCCGCGGACGCTCGGGATACCAGTACGCCAGCGGCGAGACCTCCGACACCATCGATCCGGCGCGAGCGGGCCGCCTGCACATCCTCGAGGTGCAGCGCCTGATCCGCACCATGCCGAAAGTCGTCATCGCGGTCGTGCCCGGCTGGGCCGCCGGCGGCGGTCACTCTCTGCACGTGGTGTGCGATCTGACACTGGCCTCCCGGGAGCACGCTCGGTTCAAGCAGACCGACGCCGACGTGGGCAGCTTCGACGCGGGCTACGGCTCGGCCTACCTGGCACGCATGACCGGCCAGAAGTTCGCCCGGGAGATCTTCTTCCTCGGCGAGGAGTACACCGCCGACCAGATGCACGCCATGGGCGCCGTCAACCGCGTCGTGCCGCACGCGGAGCTGGAGGCCGTCGCCCTGGAATGGGGCTGGAAGATCGTCGGCAAGTCGCCCACCGCGCAGCGGATGCTGAAGTTCGCCTTCAACATGGTCGACGACGGTCTGATGGGCCAGCAGGTCTTCGCCGGCGAGACCACGCGCCTGGCCTACATGACCGAGGAGGCCATCGAGGGACGGGACGCGTTCCTGGAGAAGCGTGCCCCCGACTGGTCCAAGCACCTGTATTTCTACTGAGTCCACGCCAAGTTCGAGGAGGGCGATGTTCTGACGGTCTGCGAGGGGCATCCTTCGAGGCGGCTGGTCATGTGGCCCCCTCTCCGAGCCAGACGAGGTCGGAGCGAAGCCGTCGCGCGGCGCTGAAGGGACTCCTCCACAGACCGAACCCGTGGCCGTTCGGCCCGACGGTCGTCGTCGTGCCGCCTGGCAGTTCCAGCCCGTAGGCGCCACCACCTCCGTGACGGCCTCCTCGTCCTCCTCGAACTCCTGGACCAGCGCGAACACCCGCGGCAGCTCGCCGATCAAGGCGTATGCGTGCTTATGTGCGCGCTCCAGTTCCGCATCTTGGGGGTGGCGAACAACGGCGGCTTCGGTCCCTTCCGGGTGCAGGGGGTGGAGGGTGAACGATTGGTCGGAGCAAGGGTCGTGCTCCATGTCGAGTACTCCTTTTCCGAGCTTGGGGCCTGGGGGTGTGATCGGAAGGGTGAGTTCACCCGAAGTCGATCTCGTTGCGCTTTCAATCGATTGCTGAGCGTAACCGTCGATGCTTTGATTAGCGTGACACCTGATCTGCTGTAGCGCAAGCTTGCATGATGAGCTAATTGAGGTCTGCGTGACTTGCATTCTTGTTGACGACGAAGTTGCTCGGATGGGTGTGAGGGAGAAAAGGTGCGATGGGCGCAAAACGGGGACCGACACTGCGTGCGCAATGGCTCGGCAGGCAGCTTCGGGAACTACGTGAATCAGCCAAGCTGACTCTCAAGCAGGCCGGGGATTATCTACAGCGTGACGCTGCCACCATCAGCCGGCTGGAGGTCGGCATCGTGCCGGCGAGGGTTGCTGACGTGCTGGCGCTGCTGAACCTGTACGGGGTCGATGATCAAAAGATTCGCGATGGGATGGAACGGCTTAGTCGCGACGTGTGGCAGAAGGGTTGGTGGGGCGGCTACGCTGCCGAAGCCCTCGGCGGAATGCTCGATCACGCCTGGCTGGAGGCAAGGGCGCAGGAGATCCGTTCCTACGACGCGATGGTCATTCCCGGACTTTTTCAGACCAGGGAATACTCCGTGGCGGTCATCACGGCAGCGGGTGATGCGGATGTTCCTCCGGAGCGGATCGAGCGCTGGGTGGAGTTTCGGATGGCTCGACAGCGGGTGCTTGACTCCGACGCGGGTCCGACCGTGGAAGTCATTCTCGACGAAGCCGTGCTTCACCGCGCGATCGGAGATGGGGAGGTGATGGGCGCGCAACTGAAACACCTTATTGAGGTTGCGAAACGTCCGAATGTGACTGTCCGAGTCCTGCCGTTCAGTGCCGGAGCTCATGCCAGTCCGGAGGGATCTTTCACCATCTTCGACATGCCGGAGCCGTATCCCGACGTAGCCTATGTGGAGACTCGAGGGGGCACCGTCTACATGGAGGCAGAAGGTGCCGAGGGCTTCGTGCGCGCGTACGATTCCATCCGAAGTGCCGCATTTACTCCGGATGTGTCTGCGAGATTCATTCGGAACGCGGTCGGCCGGATCGAGCGAGTGAGGCGGAGGCGCGCGATGGCTCCCGATGGAGAGTTGGCTGGCGTCGCCTGGCGTATTAGCACGAGAAGCGCTAATGGTGGCGGACAGTGTGTCGAGGCGGGACCGCTGGTCGACGGCAGCGGTCGCGTCGCCGTACGGCACAGCCGTCGCCCTGACGACATGGTGATCATCTATACCAGGGCCGAATGGGAGGCGTTTATCGGCGGCGTCAAGGACGGCGAGTTCGATTTTTCTGTCGAGTAGCGGCAACTTCCTGTTCGGCCCCTGACGCCTTTCCTGAAAGATGGGTGCCAGGTCCGTGGCGGGCCTGGAAGAGATGGTAGGTCTCGCAAGCCGTCAGGCGAGGCGGTGCCTTCGCTGTTCAGCTCGGGTGTGTCCACAATTAGGATCATTCCGACTTCGGGAGGACTGATCTTGCGTATCGCCGTCTACCTGGCCCATCCGCGGCCGAACAGCTTCAACCACGCCCTCTTCGGCGCTGTCGTCGACGAACTGCGCTCGCGGGGATGCGACGTCGTGCCACACGATCTCTACGCCGAGGGTTTCGACCCGGCGCTGTCGGCCACCGAGACCGAGACGGTCCAGGACGCGCAGGCCGCCGCCGAAGCGCAGGTGGAACTGCACCGCGAAGAGGTCACCGGCCTCGACGCCATGATCTTCATCCACCCGAACTGGTGGGGCATGCCCCCGGCCGTCCTCGCCGGCTGGGTGCAGCGGGTGCTCGTTCCCGGTGTCGCCTACAAGCTCGGCACCGCCGACGGCGCGCCGGTCGGCCTCCTCAAGGCCGGACGCGCGCTGGTGCTGAACACCTCCGACACGCCCGAGGAGCGCGAGCGCGACGAGTTCGGCGACCCGCTGCAGCGCATCTGGGCGGCCTGCGTCCTGCCGTACATCGGCGTCACCGACGTCCGCCGCGTCGTCTTCCGCACCGTCACCGACTCCACCGACGAGGAACGGGCCGCGTGGCTCCGCCAGGCGCGCGAACAGGCCGCCTCACTCATCGCCTGACCAGCCGCCGCAGACACCACGCGATCCGGCGGATGAGGGCGATGGCTGGGCTGGGCGGGGATCCGGCGTTCAATCGTGACGCTGGCCGCTTGGGGTGAGCCCTGCCCCTTTTCCCGGGGACCCGGCCTGTGGTACACGGGAGCTTTCTTCGTCTTGGCGGTCTATGCAGGAAATCCTTCTGAGGCGTCCGGTTGCGTGGCATTCTCTGTGAGCCAGACGAGGTCGGAGCGAAGCCTCCGCGCGGCACTGTTGGGACTCCTCCATAGACCGAACCCGTGGCCGTTCGGCCCGACGGTCGTCGTTGTGCCACCTGGCAGTTCCAGTCCGTAGGCCACCACCTCTGTGGCGGTTTCCCCGTTGTCGCCTTCCTGGACCAGGGCGAACACGCGAGGTAGCTCACCGATCAAGGCAGCCGTACCCTCACACCCATGCTCCGTCCCCGGGTCATGCGGGTAACGCTCGTTGAAGATCGGGTCGTGGGGTATGGGCGCCTGACCGGAGCCAGAGTGGTGTTCCACGTTGAGCACTCCTTTGCTGCTGGCATGTGCGAGAGTTCGGCGAACCAATCCCGGTCGCTTTCGATGCGCCATGTTTTCGAGCGGTTGTCGAAGTGACGGTGGATGCTGGCGGTGTGTTTCCTGGTGCCGGGCCCTTGATGTTCGAGCCTTGATTGATGCGCCGCCAGGTAGGGCCTTTCTTTCGATATGGGTACGTTGCTCTCCCTGTTCCTCTCCGGTTGGCAGCTCTATAGTGTTCTAGAGCACTAGTGAAGTCAACGGCTGATTTAGAGTGCACTAGAGCAGGGGATCTCATGATGGCTGACAGCCCGCAGGCGATGGCTCCGTACAGACGGATCGCCGCGCAGATCAGAGCCAGGATCGAAAGAGGAGAAATCCGGCCGGGCGATCGCATCCCATCGGTGCGCGAGATCATGCGTGACGAAGGGGTGTCCACCGCGACCGCCACCCGGGTCGCGGCGGTGCTGAGAGCGGAAGGTTATGCGGAGTCGGTCCCAGGGATCGGAACGATCGCCAGCCTTCCGAAGAAGCTGACGACGGGGCCTGATCGCCTTCAACTGCTGCGAGCGACCGGGAGCGGCTACCGTCCGAGCGAGCGAGCTGAGATTTTGAGTGCTGAACTCGTTTCAGCGCCCGAGGAAATCGCCGATGCGCTGGGGGTCGAAGAAGGGGCCTCCGTTATCCGGCGTCGCCGCGCGTACTACGACGATGGAGGTGTCGTCGCGCTATCCACGTCGTGGCTTCCGGGCGAACTGGCAGAGGCGGCGCCCGAACTCCTGATCGCGGAGCCCTTGCCCGCGATGACTTTCGGTCTGGTCGAAGACAGGACTGGTCGGCGAGTTGTTCGGCGCCGCGACATTGTCGCTATCAAGCCAGTCCCAGAGGACGTCTCCCCGGTTCTCGGTGTGGAGAACGGGCTACCGGCGCTCACCATGACGAACTGCTACTGGGATCAACATGGCGATGTGACCGAGTATGCCGTGGACTTTCTTGGTCCTGGTCGCGAACTCTCGGCTGACCACGCCCTGGATTAGGGCCTGTTCCGGGTTCGGATCTTTAGACGGGGTGGAGGCTGCGGATCCATGAAGGTTATGCCGCCCGGGTCAGGCCCCGGAAGCGGGCCTCCCACGCTTGCCGTACTTGGATCGGTAGGTAGAGGCGGGGCCAGACGCGCGTGAGCACCTGGGAGTTCAGGTGGGTCCGCAGGTCGTCGAGGGTGGCGGCCTCGCGTATGACGCGCTCGTACATGAGCCCGAGCTGAGCGTCGTCCGATAGGTCGTAGACACGCTGCTCGGACCAGTCAAGGTGAGCGGGCAGCTCCACGACACCGGTGACCGGTCCGGCCAGCTCGCTCAGGTCCATGGGGACGAGGTACACATGGCGGCTGGCGTAGTGCGACCTGGCGTTCACCTCTCCAGTCTGCCCGTTCGGCTTGGCTTTTGCACCACGACCGGCAGATCAACGGCATCGGTTCCTCGGGGGAGAGCGACCTGTCCGAGCGGTTCGATCTTCTGGTGTACGGCGGGCTACTCCGGGGGAGCGCCGTCCACCTTCTCGCAGGCGCTGACCACGTGACCGTAGTAGAGCTCCCGCGCGCTGTCGCCTATGTGATTCTCGACCGTGAGCGCGTAATTACGGATGGGGACGGCCACGTTGACCTCGGTCGTCTTGTCAGCCACGGCGCGGAGCTTCCGCGCCAGCCGGCTGCCGGCGGACCTCATCGCCGGGTCCTTCTCGAAGGTTTCCTCGTCGAACGACGGGTGGTCCTGATAGAACGCCTCGATCGTCTGGAGTGCCTCATCGCAGACCGCCGCGGCCTTGGCGGTCTCTGTCTCCCCGAACGGCCCTGTCCCCCCGAACGGCCACTTCACCAGGACACCGATCATGGCCAAGATCAAAACTCCCCCGGCGACCAGCGGAAACGCTCCGGACTTCGGTCGCTTCGGCTCGGCGGCCTTGGTGTCGGAGACGGGCCCGAGGCGGTCGATTCGAGTGGCCTTCACCGTGGGCGCCCTCACCGTGGGAGCCTTCGGCGCCTCGACGGGCGCCTTCACCGTGGGTGCCTTCGACGCGTCGATCAGGGCCAGCGCCTCCCGGATGGCCGGGCGCCTGTCCGGGTCCTTGTCCAACAGCCCCGTGATCAGCGGCGCGAGCCGTCCCGCGCGCACGGGCGGCGCGGCCTCCTCGAACAGGACCGCGGTCAGGCAGCCGGTGGGTGTGTCGCGACGGAACGGTGAGACTCCCTCGACGGCCTGGTACAGCGTCACTCCCAGCGAGAACAGATCGCTGGCCGCGAGCCCATCGGTGCCGCGTGCCCGCTCCGGGGCCATGTACTCCATCGAGCCGACGACCGCCCCGGTGACGGTCAGGGCGGTGTCCGCGTGGTGGAACGCGATGCCGAAGTCGGCGAGCAGAACCTCCCCGCTCTTGCTGATCATGATGTTGGCCGGTTTGACGTCACGATGCACGATTTCCGCGTCGTGCGCCGCGCCGAGCGCTCGCAACAGCTTCGCGGCGACGTTCGCGGTCTCCTCGACCGACAGCGGTCCGTGCGCGTCGAGCTGCTCCTGTAACGAGCAGCCGTCGATCAGCTGCATCACGATCCAGGGGAGGCCGTTCTCGACGACGACGTCGTGCACCCCGACGATGTTCGGATGGTCGCGCAGCCGGGCGGCATTGCGTGCCTCACGCGCGGCTCTGGCCAGCCGCTCTGCCTGCTCGGCCTCGGCCATCACCGGGGGCAGCCATAACTCCTTGGCGGCGACGTCGATGCTCAGGGTCTCGTCATGAGCCTTCCAGACCCTTCCGAATCCCCCTGATCCGAGTTCGGAGACCAGTCGGTAGCGGCCGCCGATCAGCTTGCCCGGTCGCGTGCCCTGTGCCACGGTCACACCCCTGCCTCGATGCGGACCCAATCCAGGACGCGCGGTTTTCGATCACGTCTTGAACCTCGTCACTGTACCTATTTCTGCCCAGCTCAGGCGCGGAAGCGCGGCGAGGGCGCCGCTGCCCGTCCGGCTCGGTTTCAGAGGAGGTGACGGGCGAGGCCGGCGATGGGGTGGGGGAAGGACAGCAGGTTTCGCAGGGCGTCCAGGTGGGCGATGTCGTGGTCCTCCGGACCGGCCAGCCCTGTTTCGCGGACGGCCTGTTCCCAGGCGCTGTCGTCGCCCGCGGTCTCTTCCAGCCTCTGGAGCACGGTCGTCCCCTCGATCTCCCTGACCAGCGGCGACAGCAGGTGCGGCCAGTAGCTGGTCAGGGCCGCGAGTTTGGCCACCTCGCCGTCCGAGGCGGGCGCCGCCCCGGCGAGGGCGCGCCGATAGGTGAGGAACGAGTAGAACCGGAAGACGTTCACGTAACGCTTGATCTCGCGAGGATTGAAGAACGCCAGGGCAGGGAGCACGAACTCGATCGCCCGGTAGGCGTTCTCGTCGCTGTAGAGATCGTCGAAGACCCGGTCGGCCGCCTCGCGCGTCGCCGAGGCCAGGCCGCCGATCGTGTCCCGGCCCTCGACGCCCAGGGCCTCCTGGGCCCTCTTCGCCGCCTCGTCCAGGTTCCCGACAGTCGGCCGCAGCGCCCAGATCGCGTCCTCCAGGCGGCTGACCAGAGCCGGGTTCGACGGCTCCACCGGTCCTGACCTGGGTACGGCGAGCGGCACGTCAACCGGTGTACGCGGCGGAGCCGAAGCCCCGCGTGGCGGAGGCAGGGCCCCGTCTGGCCGAGGTCCGGTCTCGTGCGGCGGCGGCCCGGCCTTGGGCGGCCGGGATTCGGCGGTCCCGGTGGTTCCGGTGGTTCCGGCGGTCCTGGTGGTTCCGGTGGTTCCGGTGGTTCCGGCGGTCCTGGTGGTTCCGGTGGTTCCGGTGGTCCCGACAGTTCCGGCGGTCCCGGCGGTCTCGGGAGTGTCGGGGGTTTCGGGCATGCCCAGCAACGCCCGCACGAAGCCGGGCAGCCGGTCGGCATCGTCCAGCAGCGGTACGCTCAGCGGCAACTGCACGATCTTCTCCAGGAACCGCCAGCCCAGCCCGGACCGCCCGTCGTCAGGCAGTGTCTCCACCAGCTCCCGGTAGGCGGCCTCCACATGCGCGACGACGACCTCCGGCTCCATGGCCAGCACGAACACGCAGTTCGGGAACTCCCCGGCGAGGAACAGGTTGATCGCCTCGATGACCTGCGCCACCGTCCCCGGTGAACACCGGTCCAGGTCGTCCACGAACACCACCAGGGGCCGCTCCTCGGTGGCGATCAGGTTGAGCACCTGCCGCATGTCGGTCTGCACCAGGTGCAGGAAGCCGGTTCTGGACCGGTAACCCGGGTTGCTCGTCACCTCGGCGACGAGTCCGTCGGCCGCGCCGGAGGCGAGCAGGTCGGGCTGGCGGACCAGGCCGTGGAAAGCGGTGTCCGCCGACTCCCCGAAGAACCTCGCCAGCCGTACGGCGCCCGCCCCCACCACGGCCACGGAGCCGGCCGAGCCGACGGCGGCGGCCGCGTTCTGCAGGAACGCGCCGAACGTGGGCAGCAGCGCGGCGGCGACGAGGAGGGCGCCGGTGAGGAGCAGGGTGGCGATCAGGCTGAGGGCCACCGGGGCCAGGCGGGTCATCGCCAGGTGGTAGGCGCGCTGGCGCACCGCCTCCCGGTCGATCCTGGACAGGTTGAGCTCCAGCCAGAACCGTTCCCGTTCCGCGCGGGGCAGCCGCCGGGTGACCTGGCTGATGATCTCGTGGGCGAGTCCGGCCCAGACCTGCTCGCCGTTCTGGTACATCCACGGGTTGAACCACACCGTCGGCCGCCAGTCCGCCCGCCGCAGGGGAAGGACGCCCGGTTCCGCGTGCCCCGCGCTCTCGCCGCGCCGCCGTCTGGCCCTGGCCAGCAGTTCCGCGTTGGTGAGGGTCTTCTCCATGCGGGAGCCGGGCAGGTGGATCTCGGCGGGGCGGTCTCCGGCGGCTCCGGGGTCCAGCAGGTCCTGGATCATCCGCATCAGAGAGGTCTTGCCCGCGCCCCACGGTCCCTTGATGCCGATCGTGAGCGGGGGCCGGGTCTCGGGGTGGCGGACGAAGGCGGCGACGGCCTCGGCGTAGACCCGGTGCCCGAGCTGGTCCTCGGTGGTCCACCGGTCGGCGGTGAGCCTGGCCCGAGGCTGTACGGCGCGCAGCCCGGCCCGCAGGCGGCGCAGCACCGCGGAGGTCTGGGCGCTTTCCGCCGGCGACAGCCGTGAGTAGCCGAAGGCGCGCACGTCCGGGTGGACGAACGTGGTCGTCTCGCCGAGCAGCCCCCAGTGCCTGAGCTCGGTGGCGTCGCCGAGGATCTCGTCGATCGGCTCGCCGTCCTCGAGAAGAGAGGCCTTGCGCAGCAGTTCCCTGGCCGGCTCGCTCAGGTGGAGCTCGTAGATCCGCCGGACGATCTCGGTGCCCGAGGCCGGGAGCGCGGGGTCGCCGAGCCGGGCCAGCAGGTGCGCGAAGGCGGGATGGAGCGGGGCGGGCAGCTCCCGGGCCCGGGTCAGGGCGACGTCCGCGGCGGGGCCGTAGGAGATCAGGATGGGAGTGCGGGCGGCGGAGACGGTCGTGTAATGGCGGAGCGCGTAGGCGTGCAGGTCGCCGACGGTGATCACCCCGTCGCCGTCCAGGTCGGCGGCCCGGGTCGCCAGGCCTTCGGCGAGGACGCCGGTCAGGCTGTGCGCGGGGCCGGGGACCGCCTCGTCGAGCCGCAGGGTCAGGGTGAGAGCGGCTGCGGCCATCCGGGGCTCTCCCGCCACGGCCAGCCGCCTGACCGGTTCGGCGGAGTCGTCCATGGCGCTCCACCCGAAATCCATGATCAGCAGCACGGCGGCGGCCAGGGATTCGCCCACCTGCCGGCCGAACGCGCCGATCATCGATCCGAGCTGTCCGGAGGTCCAGCCGTTGTCGCCGGGCAGCCGGATCACCAGCAGGTCCCGTTCCCGCGCCGATCGCAGGAACTCCCACACCCGCTCGCCGTCGGCCTGCGCGCCCTCGCTGCGCGAGGAGTCGACGGTGAAACCCTCGGCGCGCAGCGCGCTCGCCAGGTGCTCGTCCGGCCGGACGGCGGACCGCCCGCCGGGCGAGGACTCGAAGGGCCGGTCGGGGGAGGAAACCGGCGATGAGTCGAGGAAGACCAGGGCTCTGCGAGTGCCCACCCTGAGGGCGGTTTCGAAGATCGGATTCGCGAACGCGAGTCCCTCGCTCAACGGTGCTCCCGGCGCCTGACGACGATGTAGATCCCACTCTGGACGCACGGACGCCCGCGAATGGCGATCCTGGCGATAGAACGACCTGTTTTGGGAAACGCTTGCTCTTCGGTTTCCACAAAGTTTGTATCGGAGAAGTCATCCCGTTCATGTGAGTTCGATCGACTTGCCCCGTACCCGTGAAGGCAACGAGGAGGCGTCATGCTTCGCCGTACATTGGTGCGCACCGGAGGCCTGGCCGTCGGGGCGGCCTTGTCCGGATCACTCTGGCAGGAGGCCGCCGCCGCGCGCGCCACCAGGTCGCGTGCCGGTGGCCCGTACGGCCCGCCTGGAGCGCCCGACGCCAACGGGGTCGCGCTGCCGGCCGGGTTCACCAGCAGGATCGTCGCCCGCACCGGCCTGCGGGTCGGCAGGGCGCTCTGGCATCCGGCGCCGGACGGCGGCGCGTGCTTCCCGGACGGCGACGGCTGGATCTACGTCTCCAACTCGGAGATCCCACTGCTCGGCGGCGTGACGGCGATCAGGTTCGGGGCCGACGGCGCCATCCGGGACGCCTACCGGGTTCTGTCGGGCACCAACCTCAACTGCGCGGGCGGCCGCACCCCCTGGAACACCTGGCTGTCGTGCGAGGAGATCCTGCGCGGACGGGTCTTCGAGTGCGATCCGTACGGCTCGCGCCCCGCGATGCCGCGCCTGGCCATGGGCAGGTTCAAGCACGAGGCCGCCGCCTGCGACCCTGACCGGCAGGTCGTCTACCTGACCGAGGACGAGCCGGACGGCTGCTTCTACCGGTTCCGGCCGGCCCACTGGGGTGACCTGACGTCAGGCCTGCTGGAGGTGCTCTGCGCCTCGTCCGACACCGGGGCGGTGACCTGGCAGCGGGTGCCCAACCCGGCCGCGCTGCTGGAGGCCACCCGCCACCAGGTGGCCGCGGCCAAGCACTTCGCCGGGGGAGAGGGGTGCCACTACTCGGGCGGCGTCTGCTTCTTCACCACCAAGGGTGACAACCGGGTGTGGGGCTACGACGCCGAGAACGAGCGCCTGGAGATCGTCTACGACGCCGACACCCCGCTGAACGGTGTGGACAACATCACCGGCACCCCCGGCGGTGATCTGTACGTCGCCGAGGACGGCGGTGACATGGAGATCAACCTGATCACCCCCGACCGGACGGTCACGCCGTTCCTCCAGGTCGTCGGCCACCCCAAGTCGGAGATCACCGGTCCCGCCTTCTCCCCGGACGGCAGCCGCCTCTACTTCTCCTCCCAGCGCGGTGCCCGTGGTGACATCGGTGGGACCGACGGTGTCACCTACGAGGTGGCCGGCCCGTTCCGCCGGTGGACGTGACCCGCCTGACGGCGATCTACACGCGGGTGGGGCCGGGCCGCTCGGCTTCACCCCGACCGGCACCCTTGATCCCAGGATTCCGATCCTGATGTTCTGCGCCGCCTCCACACCCGCCTGGGCCTGTCGGACTGACTACAGCTCCCTGGCCCAGATCTCCTCGACGATCCCGTCGGTCGCCTGCTCCTCGACCAGTTCGAAGCCCGCCGCCCGGTAGATCCGCCGGGCCCCGGTCAGCACGTCCCTGGTCCACAGCACGATCCGCCGATAGCCTGCGGCCTTGGCGAAGTGCAGGCATTCTTCGACGAGCCGTCCGCCGATTCCCATGCCCCGGGCGGACGGCTCGACCAAGAGCATCCGGAGCTGGGCCGTCTCATCGTCTTTTCGCACGCAGAAGACGCACCCGACCCGCTCGCCGTCCACCTCGGCGATCCATCCGGTCTCACGCCGGGGGTCGTGGTTGTCGGCGTAGTCGGCCACGATCCTGGCCACCAGCGCCTCGAAGTCCTGGCCCCAGCCGTACTCCTGGCTGTAGAGCACGCCGTGCCGGTGCACCACCCAGCCGAGATCTCCCGGGCGGGGCGGGCGGATGACGTACGGCTCGGCCCTCGGGGCACGGGTGAGGATCTCCTGGATCGTCGCCATGCTTGAGACCAGCCGCTGCCGGTCCTCCTCGGTCACCCCCTCCAGCAGGCCCCGGACCTGCTTCGCCGAGCGCTCGTCGAGGGTCGCGAACGTGGCCCTGCCCGCTTCGGTCAGGCCAATGACCTGCCGTCGCGCGTCGGCGGCGGACCGCTCGCGCACGACCAGCCCGTCGGTCTCGAAGCGCCCCAGCATCCTGCTGAGGTATCCGGCGTCGAGCCCGAGCAGTCGCCGCAGCTCGCCGGCCTCCATGCGGTCCCGCCGGCTCAGCTCGAACAGCACCCTCACCTCGGTGAGGGAGTAGGGGGTGTCCAGGATGCCCTGGTGAAGCACGCCGATGACCTCGGTGTAGAAGCGGTTGAACGCGCGAACCTCCGCGACATGGTTCTCCATATCTGACAGAATCAACTATTTCATTGACTTAGTCAAAGAAAAGCGGCCGGTGGCGTGCCGTACATGGGTGACCCGGGCGCCGGAGAGATCCGCCATCGTGCCGCCGCCCTGACGCCAAGAACCGCCCCGATGCCAAGAACCGCCCAAGTCCCACGCGGCGGGTCTGTCACGAGGTCATGCTGCTGGATATGCTCCGAGCGTCCACGCATCTGGCGATCACGCTGCTGACAACCTCGGCGATGGTCGTCGGATGGGCCGTCACCGCCGACCTGTCCTTGCTGGAACCCTCTTTCGGTCTTCCTCCCGTCGCCGCCGGGAACGCCAGGGCGGGCGACCGCGGCGCCGAGCACGAGATCGAAGGCTTCGCCGATCGGGTGAGCGTGCTGCCGGGGGAGGGGTTCCGGCTGTTCGTCTCGACCACCGCCGACCGCTACACCGTCAGGGCCTTCCGGATGGGCTGGTACGGCGGAGCCGGGGCCAGGAAGGTCTGGGAGTCGGCCGGCCTGCCCGGTATCAGGCAGTCGCCGCCGGAGACGGTCGCCGCGACCCGCACGGTCACCTCCCATTGGGAGCCGGGCCCGCGGGTGGACACCTCCGGCTGGCCCGAAGGCTCCTACCTGATCCTGCTGGACGCCGCCACCGGAGGCCGGCGCTACATCCCCATCACGGTCGGATCCGTGACGGGGCCGGGGGCCTGACCTCTCCGGGCCCCGGCGAGTGACGACCGGCCGGCGCGGTGCGGCAGGCGGCCGTCGTGACCTGCCCGGATCTTTCCCGAAGGGATGTTCCACCCGGCCGGGTCCGGGAAAGGTAGTGAGCGGACTCCCGTATCCCGGGAGCCGATTCGCCCGTCCTCGGTCACGAGAGCGGGGTGACCCAGTCGTTCCAGCATCGATGGGCGAGAACCGACATATGAGGACTCCGTCGATTTGGTCTAGACCATTGGCCGTGTCGGCGGGCAGAATGCGTTGCGTCGGCGATGGAAATCCCTCGCCGGCGGCGTCACCCCACTTAGTCTGGCCGTCTTGCCTCGGAATCACCACCGGAGGGATGCCATGCGTATTGGAGTGCTAACCGGGGGCGGCGACTGCCCCGGCCTGAACGCCGTTATCCGCGCCGTCGTGCGCAAGGGTGTGAGCGTCTACGGACATGAGTTCATCGGATTCCGTGACGGCTGGCGTGGCCCACTTGAAGACGACACCATGCCATTGGACATCCAGGCCGTGCGGGGCATCCTGCCGCGGGGCGGCACGATCCTCGGTTCGTCGCGGACGAATCCGATGAAGATCGAGGGTGGCGTTGAGAAGATCAAGAACAACCTGGCGGAGGCCGGGGTCGACGCGCTGATCGCGATCGGCGGCGAAGACACCCTCGGCGTCGCCAAGCAGCTCTTCGACAAGGGCGTGAAGGTCGTCGGCGTGCCGAAGACGATCGACAACGACCTCAACGCCACCGACTACACCTTCGGCTTCGACACCGCCGTCAACATCGCCGTCGAGGCGATCGACCGGCTGCACACCACCGCCGAATCCCACCACCGCGCGCTGATCTGCGAGGTCATGGGCCGTCACGCGGGCTGGATCGCCCTGCACGCGGGAATGGCCGGAGGCGCCAACGTCATCCTCATCCCGGAGAAGCCCTTCGACATCGACCGGGTCTGCGCCTATGTCGAATCCCGCTTCAAGACCCGCTACGCGCCCATCATCGTGGTCGCCGAGGGCGCCCACCCGATCGAGGGCCAGATGACGCTGCAGGCGGGCGAGCTCGACTCCTTCGGCCATGTCCGGCTGGGCGGCATCGGTGAGATCCTCGCCAAGGAGATCGAGAAGCGGACCGGCAAGGAGGCCCGCACCACCGTGCTCGGCCACATCCAGCGCGGCGGCACGCCCACGGCCTTCGACCGGGTGCTGGCCACCCGGTTCGGTCTGCAGGCCATCGACACCGTGCACGAGGGCCGCTTCGGCGTCATGGTCGCGCTGCGAGGCACCGAGATCGTCAGAGTCGGCCTCGACGAGGCGACCAAGGAACTGAAGACCGTGCCGGTGAGCCGCTACGAGGAGGCCGAGGTCTTCTTCGGCTGACGCGCCCGCGACGAAGGGACCGCCTCCAGGGGGCGGTCCCTTCGGCTTTGTAAGCGGTTTGCAAGCGGTCGGCCGTAGCCTTCACACCTCGGGCGGGTGACCGCCCGCGGATCCCCTCCATGTACGGCTTGCGCCCCGCAGGCGGCCTACGGTGGCGCAAGCCGTACATCATCCGTCGCCGATGCCCGCGTCCTGAGCACCGATGCCAGGGAGGTCCGGGCGCACCCGAGCGCGTGAAATACGCACTGATAATCGCAGGTGCTGGACGATCGGCGGAACCGTTTTCCGGGCGAGGGTTTCCGCGAAGATGCCCGGTGACACTGTGATGATCTACCGGGACATTGAACTTCAGGGCTGGGAAAACCCCTTGCGGAGAAGGGCTTCCAGCAGGCCGATATGGCTGAGCGTAATCAATTAATAACTGTTGGTTATTGCCTGAAGTGGAGAGTAATCTGAGTGAACAAAGGCTTTTGGTCTCCCTAGAATGACCGCCTAAGTTCTTCCCCTCTAACGTGGAATTCAGGTTTACGCCGTGTCGGCGTCGTCGGGATGCCGATTCGGCGTTCCGTCATCAGCCCGGGTATCGCCCAGGGCGCAAGCATTCGACATGGAGTGATCTCTCATGATCAAGCTCAGGAACGCTCTGGCCGCCGGGGCGATGGTGGCCTCCGCCCTCGTCGCCCCTGTGGCAATGCAGGGCCAGTTCGCCAGCGCCGAAGCTGTGACCCAACCCACCGCACCCATCACGCTCACCTCTGCCGAGCACCCCTGCTGGAGGCACAAGAACCCTGCTAGGTGCCGTCGCAGGGGCCACGGCGGCGGTGGCGGCGGCGGCGGTGGCGGTGGCGGTGGTGGAGGCGGCGGTGGTGGCGGCGGCGCCAACATCAACAACACCAACATCAACACCAACACCGCCGGTGGCGGCGGTGGCGGTGGCGGTGGCGGTGGCGGTGGCGGCGGCGGTGGCGGCGGCGGCGGTGGCGGCGGCGGTGGCGGTGGCGGCGGCGGTGGCGGTGGTGGTGGCGGTGGCGGCGGCTGATCCGCCATCACCGGCAGTACTGCCGAGAACCCGCTGAACGGCCGGGACGCTCTCCCGATCCGGTCCATGGGCCGGATCGGGAACGGCCTGTGACAGGCCAGGGTCGCCCGTGGTGAGGACGTCGAGGCGGGCTCGCCGAGAAAGGCGATGTCCGTGAGATCCGCTCCGAAACACGGACGATCCGGGCCCGTGCCCACGTCGCCGTTCGCCATCCACCCCCTGTGGGGAAACGTTCGTCATCCGCCCCGCCCCTGCGGGGAGCGGGAAACCGTCCGGAAGTCAGAGAGAGGTGCCGTCGTCAGCTTCGACGTGAAAAAGGGCGGCCGTGCGGTATATCGAGGCCGGATCCGGTGCCAAGGCGTGATCGCCGGTATGGCGCATGCCTGAGGCGCGATTGCCGGGATCTGCTTTGACGGCCTGCGGCCGCCCTTTGGCGCGCTTGGCCGTACGCCGCCCGCCGTCGCGTGAAGCACGCGAAACGCGTATCGACGATTACGGGCTTTCGGTGGATCCGGTGGTGTCCCTTTCATGTCCGAGTGTTTCTCCGGGAAACCTGACGGCATCGTGATGACCTACTGAATTATTACGGTTCTGGGCTGCGCAGCTCTTTGGTCGGAAAGAGGCTCGTGTCAAAGTTCATAACTTTTTGTAATCAAAAATAACTTTTGGTTATGGCGCTGAAGTGGAGAGTAATCCGAACCGGTTGATGCTTTTGATCTCTCTAGAATGACCGCCCGAGTTCTTTCCGGCTAACGTGGAGTTCAGGTTTACGCCGTGTCGGCGTCGTCGGGATGCCGATTCGGCGTTTCGTCAGCCCGGGTATCGCCCAGGGCGCAAGCATTCGACATGGAGTGATCTCTCATGATCAAGCTCAGGAACGCTCTGGCCGCCGGGACGATGGTGGCCTCCGCCCTCATCGTCCCCGTGACAATGCCGGGCCAGCCCGCCGGCGCCGAGACCACGGCCGAGAACGTCACCACATCCACCCTCATATCCGCTGAGCACCCCTGCTGGAGGCACAGGAACCCCGCTAGGTGCTGGGCCAGATGGGGCGGCGGCGGCGGAGGCGGTGGTGGCGGTGGCGGTGGCGGTGGCGGCGGAGGTGGTGGCGGCGGTGGCGGCGGCGGTGGCGGCGGCGGCGGTGGTGGTGGCGGCTGATCCGCCGTCACCGGCAGCAGCGCCGAAGACCCGCTGAACGGCCGGGACGCTCTCCCGATCCGGTCCATGGGCCGGATCGGGAGCAGCCTGTGGCAGGCCGGGGCCGTTCGCCATCCGTCCCGCCCCTGCGGGAAGCGGGAAACCGTCCAGGAAAGTCAGAAGCCGACTCGGCGTTTCGTCAGCCCGGGTATCGCCCCGAGCGCAGGCAATTCGACGTGACTCCTCTGCTCCCTGAAGAGAGCGGCTTCTCGCTTCCCTCGGCTGAGGTAGGCGACGGCCGAGCCCTGACCGTTTCAAGCAAGAAACCCGTGACAGGAAGCGATTCACCTTCCGGGCAAACCCGGCAGGGGAATCGCTGGACATGATGGAGTGATCTCTCATGATCAAGGTCAGGAACGCTCTGGCCGCCGGGACGATGGTGGCTTCCGCCCTCATCGTTCCCGCGACAATGCCGGGCCAGTTCGCCGGCGCCGAAACCGTGGCGAAGAGTGCCGCCGCGTCCACCCTCACTTCCGCCGAGCACCCTTGCTGGAAGCACAGGAACCCTGCTAGATGCCGTCGCAGGGGCCACGGTGGCGGTGGCGGCAACGATGGCGGTGGCGGCAGCGACTACGGCGGATACGGCAGCGGAGGCAACGGCGGCGGCGCCTACGGCCCTAGCGACGGCGGCGGCGGTGGTGGTATGCCTGACACTGAGGTTCAGGGCCGCATCAAGGCCCCGTTCTAGATATCCGGGACTCCGGGCCAGCGAGTGGTGACCTCGAATCGGCCGCCTGCGGCGACTTGGGCATGGTCACGGATACAGGTCACCCCTTGAGTGCGGAGACCCGGCCTCGATCCTGAGGAGAAGGTCGTCCTGCGGAAACGCCGGATGTCCGGACCCCGCCGGCGAACACCGTTCGCCGGCGGGGTCCGGCGCGTCCGGCAGCTGAACCGTGCCGGACTGTCCGTTTCGCCGTCGAGCAAGGATGGGCGGGGTCCGGAGCGGACTAAAGTGGCACGGTCGGGCCGTTGTCTTTGCATGGCCACGCGCGACACTTGGCGATAGCCGTACATTCCACGCGAAGCTCCACCGGAGGTTGCATCATGACCATGTCCGCCTTGGGCGAGCCCTGCGTTCTGCTCAAACTGGGCGAGGTCGTCCTCAAGGGAAACAACCGTGAGCTCTTCGAGCGGAGGCTGCAGGCCAACATCAAGGCGGCCCTGAAGGACTTCGGCTTCAAGGTGGACGTGCGCCAGCGGCACGGCGTCATCGCGATCTTCCTGCCCGACGGCACCGGTGTCGAGGTCGCCGACGCGGTCGCCGAGCGCGTCTCCTATGTCCCCGGGCTGGTCTGGATCCACCGGGCCTGGCGGGTCGCCAAAGACCCGTCAGCGGTCACCAAGGCCGCGATCGAGCTGCTCGCCGACCGGGAGGACGTCAAGCGCGGCGTCTCCTTCGCGGTCCGCTCCCGCCGCCGCGACAAGCGCTTCCCGCTGACGTCCATGCAGCTCGACCGCCTGGTCGGCGGAGAGCTCAACGACACCTATGGCCTGCCGGTCGACCTGAAGAACCCCGGGCTGGTCGTCTCCATCGAAGTGGACCGTGACGAGGTCTTCGTCTTCACCGGCGGTCTGCCCGGCCAGGGCGGCCTGCCGGTCGGCGCCAGCGGCCGGGCCCTGGTCCTGATGTCCGGCGGCATCGACTCCCCGGTGGCGGCCTACCGGATGATGCGCCGCGGCCTGCGGGTCGACTTCCTGCACTTCTCCGGCATCCCGTTCACGACGTCGGAGTCGATCTACAAGGCCTATGCGCTGGTCCGGGCGTTGGACAAGTTCCAGGGCAGGTCCCGGCTGTGGGTCGTCCCGTTCGGCAAGGCCCAGCAGTCCATCAAGGCCTCCGGTCAAGATCGCCTCGCCGTCATCTCCCAGCGCCGTCTGATGCTCAAGACCGCCGAGGAGGTCGCCCACCGCCTGCACGCCGGGGCTTTGATCACCGGTGACTCCCTCGGCCAGGTCTCCTCCCAGACCCTGCAGAACATCACGGCCCAGGACGACGCGGTGGACCTGCCGATCCTGCGCCCGCTCATCGGCCTCGACAAGACCGAGATCATGGCGGAGGCCCGTCGCATCGGCACGCTGGAGATCTCCGAGCTGCCCGACGAAGACTGCTGCACGCTCCTGGCTCCCCGCCGGGCCGAAACCGCAGCCAAGATCGCCGACCTGAAGCAGATCGAGAGGCGCCTCGACGCCGAAGAGCTCGCCGTCCAGCTGGCCGACTCCCTCCAGGAATACAAGCTGGAGGGCTGAGATCCCGAGGCCTCCCCCAGGGTCCGCCCGGCGCGACCCGAGGCTCGCGCCGCGGTGTTCGGGGAGTCCTGGACCCGTCTCGCTCGCGGGTACGGCCGGCCGCTTGTGGCGCCGGCCGTACCCGGGCGTCGAGGGTGTTCTGGCGTGGGTGAACGCGGGGTCGGACACGGGCGACGGTCAGGCGGACGCCAGGGCGTCGCCGGTCGTGCTCTTGCCCACCAGCGGCGGGAACTGGCGCATCACCCGGGCGAGCTCGTCCAGGTCGCCGTCGACCAGCGCCTGAGGACCGTCGCACAGGGCCAGCTCGGGATGCGGGTGGACGTCGATGATCACGCCGTCGGCGCCGACCGCGATGGCCGCCCGGGTGAGCGGAAGAACCAGGTCGCGCCGGCCACCGGAGTGGGAGGGGTCGACGATGACCGGCAGGTGGGACAGGCGCTGGGCGACCGGGACCGCGGAGACGTCCAGGGTGTTGCGGGTGGCGGTCTCGAAGGTGCGGATGCCGCGCTCGCACAGCACGATGTCGAGGTTGCCGCGCTGGGCGATGTACTCGGCGGCCATCAGCCACTCCTCGATGGTGGCGTTCATGCCGCGCTTGAGCATGACCGGCTTGCCGATCCCGCCGACCGCCTGGAGCAGCGCGAAGTTCTGCGCGTTCCGGGTGCCGATCTGCAACATGTCCGCGTAGGAGGCGACCAGCTCGACGTCGTGGGCGTCCACGACCTCGGTCACGATGGGCAGGCCGGTCTGCTCGCGCACGTCGGCGAGGATGCGCAGACCGGCCTCACCCAGCCCCTGGAAGGCGTAGGGGGAGGTGCGCGGCTTGTAGGCGCCGCCGCGCAGCAGGGTGGCCCCTGCCGCCTTGGCCATCTCGGCGGCCTGGAGGGTCTGCTGCGGGGTTTCCACCGCGCACGGGCCGGCGATCAGGGTCACCGTGCCGGGGCCGATCGGCACGCCGCCGACCCGGACCGTGGACCGCTCGGGGTGGTTGTCCCGGCTCACCAGCTTGTACGGGGTGCTCACCCGCATCACGTCGGCCACCCCGCGCATACCGCGCAGGTCGAGCGCACTGAACTGGGCGATGTCGCCGACCAGGCCGATGATCGTACGGCTCACGCCCCGGCTGACGAACGCGTCGCCCCCCGCGGTGCCGATGATCTCCACGATCGCCTCGACGTCCGCCTGCGTGGCGTCGGGGCTCATGACGATGACCATGTCTCTCCTTCGATGAAAAAGTCCGCAAAATGCAGAAGGCCCCGGGTCCGTGATTCGGACCCGGGGCCTTCTGTTCGCCTGGCTGTCAGCGCAGCATCCGGCGGCGAACGGTCCGACCTAAGGGTCCGTCGCCATACCAAAACCAGAACGCAGTACGCATCGCGGCCCATAGTAGCGCATCGTGAGAACGTGTCGATGATCCGGCATGGGACGGCGGGCGCGGGCGCCCGCGTGGTGACGTGCCGTCCCGCCGCCGGCACGGGGAAGAGGCGTTATCCGGTGGCCGCTGCGGCGGCGGCGGACCCGCGATGGCAGGATTGCCCCGTGCCATCGGGGAGAACGGCGAGGGGAGTGATGGTGGAGCAGTCCGAACCTCCACGGGAGGAGACTCGCCTGCCTCCAGGCCAGTACGTGCCCCGGGGACGTCCGGTGATTCACTACGGCCGGGTGCCCACGTTCCGCCCGGCGACATGGGAGTTCCACGTCATGGGGGCGACCGCGTCGGGGGAGCAGTACCGGTTCACCTGGCCGGAGTTCTCCACGCTGCCGCGCACCACGGTCATCGCCGACTTCCACTGCGTCACCAAGTTCTCGATCATGGGGAACGAGTGGAGCGGGGTGTCCCCGGCGACGTTGATGAAACTGGCCCCGCCCGCTCCGGGCGTGAAGCATGTGATGATCTGGGCCGAGTACGGCTACAGCGCCAACCTGCGGATGAGCGACTTCACCCGCGGCCAGACGTTGTTCGCCCTCGAACTGGACGACAAGCCCATCTCCCCGGAGCGTGGGTTCCCGGTCCGGGTGGTCGTTCCCCATCTGTATGCCTGGAAAAGCGTCAAATGGGTGCGCGCCGTGGAGTATTTGCTGGAGGACAGGCGCGGCTTCTGGGAGGAGCGCGGCTACCACAACATCGCCGACCCATGGCGTGAGCAGCGCTACTCCTATCAGGAGGAACCGGGCGAAGGGCCACCGTGATAGCCGTTCTCCCCTGATCGGCCGGGGAGGTTGACTACGGTTTCCCGCATGTCGACCAGTGGCTGGGTGCTGCTCTGCGCCGTCAGCATTCTTCTCGGGTTCGCGCTGTCCCGCCGGCGGCCGGCGTCTTCCCGCCATCCGGACGGCCTGCCGGACGAGGCCGCCTTCGCCACCCTGCACGTCGCGGCGATGGCGGCTCCGTCACTGCGGGCCGGCCTGACGCGCGACTCCGCCCGCAAGGCGATCCGCCATCTGCGCACGCTGCTGGGGACCAGGGCCATCGCGGTGACGGACATCGACGGCGTCCTCGCCTGGGACGGCGCGGTGGACTGCCACCGGGATCACGCGCCCGAGCACGCCCGCACCGTGCTCGCGTCGGGGCGCCCGCAGGTGGTGGGCGAGGACATGCTGGCCTGCGACACGCCGGGCTGCGCGATCCGGGGCGCGGCGGTCGTGCCGCTCACCGTGGACGGCAGGGTGGTCGGCGCGCTGGCCGCCTACGACGCCGAGGTGAACGCGGCGCTGGTCCGGACCGTCACCGAGGTCGCCCGCTGGGTCTCCGCCCAGCTGGAGCTGGCCGAGCTCGACTCCTCCCGGCGGCGCGCGCTGGAGGCCGAGACGCGGGCGCTGCGCGCGCAGATCTCCCCGCACTTCGTCTACAACTGCCTGACCACCATCGCCTCGTTCATCCGCACCGATCCCGAGCGGGCGCGGGAACTGCTGATGGACTTCGCCGACTTCGCCAGATACGCGCTGCGCCGGGGACGGGACTTCACCACCCTGGCCGACGAGCTTCACTGCGTGGACCGGTATCTGCTGCTGGAGCGCGCCCGGTTCGGCGACCGGCTCCGCTTCACGGTCCAGGTCGCGCCGGAGGCGCTGCCGCTGCCCGTGCCGTTCCTGTGCCTGCAGCCGCTGGTCGAGAACGCCATCAAGCACGGCATGGCCGACAGCGACGGCCCCGGCGAGGTGCGGGTGGTGGTCCGGGACACCGGTGCCGAGGCTCACATCAGCGTGGAGGACGACGGGCTGGGCATGGACCCCGCGCGAGCCAGGCTGCTGCTCGCCGACGATCCGTGCCACGGGCGGTCCGAGAGCGGGATAGGCCTGGCCAACGTCGACGTACGGCTCCGCCAGATCTACGGCGAGAACTACGGGCTGGTCGTGGAGACCGCGCTGGGCGTGGGCACCAAGGTGCGGCTGCGCGTGCCCAAACCCTCTTCTCGATGAATAGCTATTTGTAGTCATAGCTTTACCTAAAATTGACGTAACTCTTGCGATGAACCTGGTTCGAGGGCAGCGTGGGGCCCATGTTGCGAGTCCTGGCCGTTGACGACGAGGTCCCCGCGCTGGAGGAACTGGCCTATCTCCTCCGCCAGGACCCCCGCATCGAACACGTCTCCACCGCTCACGGCGGAGTCACGGCGCTACAGGACATGGTCCAGATGATCGGCACGGGAGAGCGGCTGGACGGGGTCTTCCTCGACATCCGGATGCCCGGTCTCGGCGGCCTCGATCTGGCCCGGCTCATCGGCGGGTTCCCCAGTCCGCCGCGCCTGGTGTTCGTCACCGCCCACGAAGACTGCGCGATCCAGGCCTTCGAGCTGGAAGCGGTGGACTACCTGCTCAAGCCGGTCCGGGTCGACCGGCTGGCGGAGGCCGTACGGCGCCTGGAGTCCATGACGTCGCCCGCGGGCGACTCGGCGCCGGAGGACGTCATCCCGGTCGAGCTCGGAGGGCGGACCCGCTTCGTGGCCCAGCAGTCGGTCCAGTTCGTCGAGGCGAAGGGCGACTACGTGCGGCTGCACACCGTGGACGGCAGCTATCTCGTGCGCATGTCGCTGGCCGCGCTGGAGCGGCGCTGGGCCGGATCGGGGTTCATCCGCGTGCACCGGAGCACGCTGGTCTCGGTGCGTCACGTGAGCGAGATGCGCTTCGACGGCGGCCGGGTGATGCTGCAGGTGGGCGCGGAGACGCTGCCGGTCAGCCGCCGTCACACCCGCCAGGTCCGCGAACAGCTCGTCCGCCAGTTCCAGGACCGGCCGCTGCCTTCGGGCGCGGCCAGGTAGGCCGCTGCCCTCCGGCACGGTCAGGCGGGCCGCTGCCCTCTGGCACGGTCAGGCAGGCCAGGCGGGGTGGAGCGAGGGTGGACAGGCGGCCGAGTGCCGCCCGTCCACCCTCGCTGCGTTTTCCGCCCCGCACCGTGCCGTATTTCCCGGCATTTCCCAGCACCTTCTGGCACTTCCCGGCGGCGGCCGATCTCGGACGTGAGAGGGGCGGACCGGGGCTCGCCGGTGGGAAACGACCGCTCGTCGCTCGCGACCCGCCGCTCGTCGTCCGAACACTCTCCGCACATCGACAACTACTAACCGTTAATCGCGCTGGCCCGAAACCGGAGTTCGCCGGCCGGGAGGGCCCTCTAGTGTTCACTCATCGGAGAGCCACACCCGCCGCATCGGGGGGGACAGAGCCGGAAGGTTCGGACAGACCTGATGCGCGGAACCCTCAGGCGATCGTCGATGACTGATCGCCTGATTGCCGGGCCCTGGATACCGGGGGGTGGGGCCCGGCGATCTCCGGTGTGACGGGACGCCCGCGCCAGCCCGCGAGGCGGACCGTGATCCGGCCCACACGGGGGCGGCTGGATCACGAGAGCGGGCGTCCCGTCTCACCCCTGATCGTCGTCGGCGGGGCAGGTGTCCCGGAGCTTCTTCAGCGTCTCGATGTCCTCGCGGTGCTTGTCGGCACCGCCGGGGGTCTCGATGCAGAGCGGCACCCCGGCGACCGCCGGATGGCGCATCAGGTCGGCGAAGGACTGGGCGCCGATGTGGCCCGCGCCGATGTTCTCGTGCCGGTCCTTCTTGGAGCCGCACACGTCCTTGGAGTCGTTGGCGTGGACCAGTTTGAGCCGCCCCGGAGCGATGGCGTGCAGGGCGTCCAGGGTCTCCTTGACGCCGTCGGGGGTGGACAGGTCGTGCCCGGCGGCGAAGGCGTGACAGGTGTCCAGGCAGACACCCGCCTTCGGATGCCAGTCGAGGGCGGCCAGATAGGGCTCCAGATCCTGGACGGTCGCGCAGAGCATCGCCCCCTGCCCGGCCATCGGCTCCAGCAGCAGGTCGGGGCCGTCCTCGGGGATCTCCTCAAGAAGGGGGAGGAGCCGGTCGCGCAACTGGCGCATCGCGTCGTCGCGGGGCTGGCTCACCGCCGATCCCGTGTGGACCACCGAGCCCACGGCGCCGATCGCGTAGGCGCGCTGCAGGCTGTGCCGTACGGTGGCCACGGACTTCTCCAGCGTGTCGGCGCTCGGGGAGCCCATGTTGACGAGGTAGGGCGTGTGCACGAAGGACAGCATCCCCGACTCGCGCAGCTTGGCGTCCTGGCCGGGGTCGCCCGCGGCGAGCGTCCAGCCCCGGGGGTTGCTGACGAACACCTGGATCATCTCGGCGCCGATGTCGGAGGCGTACTGCAGGCCGCCCTTGGCCAGGCCGCCCGTGACGGAGACGTGTCCGCCGATGAGGGAAAGAGAAGTCATGGTGCCGACAGTTTAGGCCCTGTTCCATCGGCCCAGAGGGCTACCCGAAAGGCGACGGAACCCTCCCGATCCCGCTTTGTGGTGAGGAAGAAGCCTCCCGTTCCGGCCCGATCTTCCCTCCCCTGGCGGTGAGGGTGGCCAAGGAGCCGGGGAGTGGTGCCCGCCGGATTCGGAGGACTTGGAGCATGACACGAAAACCCAGGCCAAAGCTTTATTCCACTTCGGAGTTCTTGCTGCTGGACCATGCGCCGTGCCGGTGTGTGTACTGCTTTCATGCCGAACGTGAAATCCGCGGTGCCGACGGCGGGGCTGGCCGGCTTCAACGCGCTGAGCACCGCCGAGGCCGAAGCCCAGCTGCTGACGTGCTGCGCGTCCCGGACCTTCGCCCGCAACGTGGCGGCGCTGCGTCCCTGCCGTGACCTCGACCAGCTGGGCGCGGCCGCCGCTGCCGCCGTGAGAGACCTGGACTGGCCGGATGTGCGGGAGGCGCTGTCGGCACACGCGCGGATCGGCGAGGCGCCGCCGGCGAGCCGCCCGTCGCCTTCCACCGGCGACCGCGGCGCGGAGCGCGCGGGCGGAGCCGGCCGGGAATCGTCCTGGTCCCGTCAGGAGCAGTCCGGTGTGATCGGCGCCGGCCAGGCGGTGCTGGACGAGCTCGCCGAGGGCAACCGCGCCTACGAGGAGCGGTTCGGTCACATCTACCTGATCTGCGCCACCGGCCTGTCGGCCGAGGAGATGCTGACCCGCCTGCGGGAGCGGCTGGGGAACGAGGACGAGGCGGAACGGGAGGTCGTCCGCGCCGAGCTGGCCAAGATCACCCGGCTGCGCGTGGCGAAGCTCATGGGGGAGCGGCCGTGAGCCTCTCCACACATGTGCTGGACGCCGCGCTCGGCAGGCCCGCGGCGGGCGTCGCCGTACGGCTCGAAAGCGGCGGGGCGGTGGTCGCCGAAGGGCACACCGACGCCGACGGCCGGCTCAAGGGCTGGTCGCCCGGGGCGGGCGTGCACCGGCTGGTGTTCGACACCGGAGCCTACTTCGCCGCGCGAGGCGTGGACGCCTTCTACCCGGAGGTCACCGTCGCCTTCACGATCGACGACCCGGACGAGCACTACCACGTGCCGTTGCTGCTCAGCCCGTTCGCCTATTCGACGTACCGAGGGAGTTAGCACATGCCCGTCGTTCTCGGGCCCAACCGCTACGGCAAGGCGGAGACCCGTGTGGTCCGTGTCGTCAGGGACGGCGCGGTCCACTCCATCAAGGACCTCAACGTCAGCTCCGCCCTGTCAGGTGACATGCGCGACGCGCACCTGACCGGGGACAACGCCGCCGTGCTGCCGACGGACACGCAGAAGAACACCGTCTACGCCTTCGCGAAAAAGCATGGCGTGGACCAGATCGAGGACTTCGCGCTCCTGCTGGCCCGGCACTTCGTGGACTCCCAGCCCTCGATCCACCATGCCCGCGTGGAGATCGAGGAGTATTTCTGGGACCGCATACCGGTCGAGAAGGGACCCGGCCGCGGGCTCCGCGACGAGCAGCACTCCTTCGTCCGCTCGGGCAGGGAGGTGCGCACCTGCGTCGTGCACCACGACCGGGACGGCCGGACCACCGTGGTCTCCGGACTGAAGGACCTGGTGGTCCTCAACTCGACCGGCTCGGAGTTCACCGGCTACATCCAGGACGAGTACACCACCCTCCAGCCGGCCACCGACCGCGTCCTGGCCACCGCGGTGGCGGCCCGGTGGCGACACGTCTCGGAGGAGTCGTCGTTCGGGGAGTCCTACGATGAAGTACGGCGCTGCCTGCTCGACGCCTTCGCCAGGACCCACAGCCTCTCCCTCCAGCAGACGCTTTACGCCATGGGCGAGCAGGCGCTGAACACCCGCCGGGAGATCTGCGAGGTGCGTCTCGCCATGCCGAACAAACATCACTTCCTGGTCGACCTGGCGCCCTTCGGGCTGGACAACCCGGGCGAGGTCTTCTACGCCGCCGACCGTCCCTACGGGCTGATCGAGGGCACCGTCCTCAACGACGACGCCCCGGCCGCCCACTTCGCCTGGGAGTGACGACCATGGATTTCCTGCAACCTGCCACCTGGGCGGAGGCACTGGCCGCCAAGGCCGACCTGCCGGAGGCGATGCCCATCCAGGGGGGCACCGACGTGATGGTCGAGCTCAACTTCGACATCCACCGCCCGGCCGCGCTCCTGGACCTGAACAAGATCGCAGAGCTCACCGAGTGGACCCTGGAGGAGGACGGCCGGCTCCGTGTCGGCGCGGGCGTGCCGTACGTGCGAGTGATCACCGAGCTGGGGGACCGGCTGCCCGGTCTCGCCCAGGCCGCGCGCACGGTCGGCTCGCCCCAGATCCGCAACCGGGGCACCGTGGGCGGCAACCTCGGCGCGGCCTCGCCCGCCGGGGACAGCCATCCCGCGCTGCTCGCCGGTGACGCGATCGTCGAGGTCGAGTCCCGGGCCCGCGGGGTGCGGATGATCCCCGCCGCCGACTTCTTCGTCGGGGTCAAGCGCAGCGCGCTCCAGCCCGACGAGCTGATCCGGGCGTTCTGGATGAGCCCCGCCACCGGCCCGCAGTACTTCTCCAAGGTCGGCACCCGCAACGCGATGGTGATCGCGGTCTGCTCGTTCGCCGTCGCGCTCCATCCCGGCGAGCGCCGCGTGGGCACCGGCGTCGGCTCGGCCGCCCCGACGCCCCGGCGGGCGATCGCCGCCGAGGAGTTCCTCGCCGCCGAGCTCGACTGGGACGCCCGGCTCGACCCCGCCGTGCTCAAGCGCTTCGGCGAGCTGGCGTCCGAGGCCGCCTCGCCCATCGACGACGTGCGCGGCACCGCCGACTACCGCAGGCACGCCATCGGCGTGATGGCCCGCCGCACCCTGACCTGGGCGTGGAACGAGTTCCGGTCCGGGCACTTCGAAAGGAGGGTCGGCTGATGCGCGTCAACTTCACCGTGAACGGCCGCGAGGAGACGGTGGACGACGTCTGGGAGGGGGAGAGCCTGCTGTACGTCCTGCGCGAGCGGGTGGGCCTGCCCGGCTCCAAGAACGCCTGCGAGCAGGGCGAATGCGGCTCCTGCACGGTCTACCTCGACGGCGTCCCCGTCTGCGCCTGCCTGGTCGCGGCCGGGCAGGCCGCCGGGCGCGAGGTCCGCACGGTCGAGGGCCTCGCCGACGGCGACCGGCTCGACCCGGTCCAGGAGGCCTTCGTCGAATGCGGCGCGGTCCAGTGCGGCTTCTGCACCCCCGGCCTCATCGTCCAGGCCCACGATCTGATCGAACGCGTCCCGCAGCCCTCGGACGCCGAGATCCGCGAGGCCCTGGCGGGCAACCTGTGCCGGTGCACGGGTTACGAGAAGATCCTCGACGCCGTACGGCTCGCAGCGACGCGGAAGGCGGCCGCCTCGTGACCGGACGGAGCGACAGGGCCGGACAGCCGGGCGAGGAGACCGGATGAGCTCCATCGTCATCGACAACGTCTTCATCGCCCCGGTGACCGGCCCGGAGATCCCCTCCGGGCACATCCACGTCGAAGGCGACAGGATCGCGGCACTCGGGGCCGGTCCAGCCCCGGCCGTCCCGGGAGCCACACGGATCGACGGCACCGGCTGCCTGGCCACGCCCGGCCTGGTCAACACCCACCACCACCTCTACCAGTGGGCCTCCCAGGGGCTCGCCCAGGACGCCACGCTGTTCGAGTGGCTGGTGGCGCTCTACCAGGTGTGGGCCGCCATGGACGCCGAGGTCGTCAAGGGCGCGGCGGGCGCCGGCCTGGGCTTCCTGGCACTGTCCGGCTGCACCACCTCCAGCGACCACCACTACGTCTTCCCCTCCGGCCGGGGCGACCTGCTCGCCGCGGAGATCGAGGCGGCCCGCGACGTGGGCGTCCGCTTCCACCCCGCGCGAGGCTCGATGGACCGCGGCAGATCCCAGGGCGGCCTGCCGCCGGACGTCGTGGTCGAAAAGCTCGACACGATCCTCGCGGCGACGGCCGAGGCCGTCGACACCTACCACGACCCGTCCTTCTCCTCGAAGCTGCGCATCGCGGTCGCCCCCTGCTCGCCGTTCTCCGTCAGCGCCGACCTGATGACCGAGGCCGCCGCGCTGGCCCGGTCCAAGGGCGTGCGGCTGCACACCCATCTCGCCGAGACCCTCGACGAGGAGGAGCACTGCCTTGAGCAGGTCGGCCTGCGCCCGGTCGACTACATGGAAAAGCTCGGCTGGCTCGGCCCGGACGTGTGGTTCGCCCACGCGATCCACCTGAGCGACTCCGACATCGACACCTTCGCCCAGACCGGCACGGGCTCGGCGCACTGCCCCAGCTCCAACGGCCGGCTCGGCGCGGGCATCGCCCGGGTCTCCGACATGCTCCGGCGCGGCGCGAACGTCGGCCTCGGCGTGGACGGCAGCGCCTCCTCCGAGCTGACCTCGCTCTCCGGCGAGATGCGCCAGGCCCTGCTCTTCCAGCGGGCCAAGTACGGTCCCACGGCGCTGACCGCCCGGCAGGCTCTGGAGATCGCCACCCTCGGCGGCGCGAGGAACCTCGGCCGCCAGGACGAGATCGGCTCCCTGGAGGCCGGCAAGCTCGCCGACATCGCCCTGTGGAAGACCGACGGCGCCTTCGCCTCGGCCGTCGCCGACCCGGTCGCCACCCTCGTCTTCGGCACCCGGCAGCCGCCGCTGGCCCGCCTCCTGGTGGGCGGTGAGACCGTCGTGGAGGACGACGAGCTGCGCACGGTCGCCCAGGACGAGCTCGGCCGCGCGGGCGGCGCGGCCGGCCGCCGCCTCATGCGCCTCGCAGAGGAGCAGGGCTTCGTCGCCCGAAAGGAGGTCCATTCCTGAGCGGGCCGGCAGGAGCGGCGATCCGCGCGCCGACCGGAACGGGCGGTGAGGGAGGCCTCCCGCCCGGTCCTCGTCGAGATCATGACCGGGTGGGAGGCGAACACCCCCATGGCCCGGCCATCGACGCCGCCGGGAAGTTCGAGCCAGTTCCCGGACAGGTGTGATGGTGACTCCTCCGCTCCCTGAAGAGAGCGGCTTCTCGCTTCCCTCGAAAGAGGTAGGCGACGGCCAAGCCCTGACCGTTTCAAACGAAGGAACCATAACAGGGAAGCGATTCCCCTGCCCGGTAAACCCGACAGTCCTCTCACGAGACATGATGGTTTTCCAGCTGTCTCACGGGTTCCGGCACGCGCCCCCGCCCGCTCGCACCGGGCGGGGGCGCGTGTCCGCCCATTCTCCATCAGGGAGCAAGGTTGTTGTCTGAGTCGCCGGGACATGTCGTCATCGCCCCGGACAAGTTCAAGGGGTCGCTGACCGGGGCCGAGGTCGCCGCCCACGTCGCCGCGGGCCTCGGGCCTGACGTCGCCACGGTCGCGATGCCGGTGGCCGACGGCGGCGACGGCACCGTGGACGCCGTCGTGGCCTGCGGATTCGAGCGCGTGGAGGTCGAGGTCACCGGCCCCGTCGGCGAGCCGGTCCGTGCCGCCTACGCCTGGCGTGACGCCCCGGACACGCCGACGGCCGTCATCGAGCTGGCCGAGGCGTCCGGCCTGCGGCGGCTTCCGGCCGCCGAAGGCGCCTCCGCCGCCCAGGCGGACCCGTCCGCGCACGGCGGGGTGCGCCTCGCGGCGCTCACCGCGACCAGCCACGGCACCGGCGAGCTGATCGCCCACGCCGTACGGCGCGGCGCGAAGCGGATCGTCCTCGGCCTGGGAGGCAGCGCCTCCACCGACGGCGGCACCGGGATGATGAGGGCGCTGGGCGTCAGGTTCCTGGACGCCGGGGGAGAGGAGCTCCCGCCCGGCGGAGCCGCCCTCCGCGCGCTCGAAAAGATCGACGCCTCCGGGCTCCTCGACGTCGCCGGCGTCGAGTTCGTCGTCGCCTGCGACGTGGACAATCCGCTGCTCGGGCCGAACGGCGCCGCCGCCGTCTACGGCCCGCAGAAAGGCGCCTCGCCCGGCGACGTCAAACTCCTCGACGGCGCGCTCGCCCGGCTGGCCGCCGTCGCCGCGCACACCCACGGCCTGGTCGGCGCCATCGAGCACGACGGCGTCGTCCGCCCCATGGGCGTCGCCGCCCAGCCGGGAGCCGGGGCGGCCGGGGGAACGGGCTTCGCCGCCCTGGCCTTCCTGCGCGCCGACATCCGCCCCGGCATCGAATACCTGCTCGACCTCCTCGGCTTCCGGGAGCGGCTCGACGGCGCCCGCCTGGTCGTCACCGGCGAGGGATCCCTGGACGAGCAGACGCTGCGGGGAAAGGCCCCCGCCGGGGTCGCCCGCGCCGCCGCCGGGGCCGGTGTCCCGGTCGTCGCGGTCTGCGGCCGCCGCACCCTCGGGAACGAGGAGCTGAACGCGGCGGGCATCAGGGCCGCCTACGCGCTCACCGACATCGAATCCGACCCCGAGCGGCGCATGGCCGAGGCGGGCCCCCTTCTGGAACGCGTCGCCGCCAAGCTCGCGGCCGACTGGCTGTAGGAACCGCGGAAACGGCAGGAAGCAGGAGGACGCCCGTGATTGATCTGGTCATCACGTCCCGCCGGGCCGTGCTGCCCGAGGGGGAGGGCCCGGCGGCGGTGGCCGTGCGAGACGGGAAGATCGTCGGCGTCCACGCCCCCGACGCCGGCCTTGAGGCGGCCGAGTGGGTCGACCTGGGAGACACCGCGCTTCTGCCCGGGCTCGTGGACACCCACGTGCACGTCAACGAGCCCGGCCGTACGCACTGGGAGGGCTTCGCCTCGGCCACCCGGGCCGCCGCCGCCGGTGGGGTGACCACGATCGTGGACATGCCGCTCAACTCGCTGCCCCCGACCGTGAACGTGGACGCGCTGGCCGTGAAGAGGGCGGCAGCGGCCGGGCAGTGCCTGGTCGACGTCGGGTTCTGGGGCGGCGCGATCCCCGGGAACCTCAAGGACCTGCGGCCCCTGCACGAGGCCGGGGTCTACGGCTTCAAGTGCTTCCTGTCCCCGTCGGGCGTGGAGGAGTTCCCACCGCTCGACACGAACGGGCTGCGGGCGGTCATGGCGGAGATCGCCTCCTTCGACGGCCTGCTGATCGTCCACGCCGAGGACCCGGCGCTGCTCGCCGAGCCGGCCGGGCCGGGGTACCCGGAGTTCCTCGACTCGCGGCCCGGCGAATCCGAGCGCCGCGCCGTCGAGCGGGTCGTCGCCCTGGCGAGGGAGACCGGGGTGCGGGCGCACATCCTGCACGTGTCGTCCGCGCTCTGCCTCGAACCGCTGGCCGAGGCCCGCCGGGACGGGGTCAGGATCACCGCCGAGACCTGTCCCCACTACCTCACGTTGAGCGCCGAGGAGGTGCCGGAGGGGGCGACCCAGTTCAAGTGCTGCCCGCCGATCCGCTCCCGGCGCAACCGTGACGAGCTCTGGCGCGGCCTCGCCGACGGAGTGCTGAGCTGCGTGGTCTCCGACCACTCGCCGTCCACCCCGGATCTGAAGGTGCCCGACTTCGCCGCGGCCTGGGGCGGGATCTCCTCCCTTCAGCTCGGCCTGCCGGCGATCTGGACCGAGGCCTCCCGGCGCGGGCACGGCCTGCGCGACGTCGTGCGCTGGATGGCCGAGGGGCCGGCGGCCCTGGCCGGGCTGGACGGCAAGGGCGCCATCGCCGTGGGCAACGACGCCGACCTGGTCGCGTTCGACGCCGCCTCGGGCCACATCGTGGACGCCTCCGCCCTGCACCACAAGAACCCGGTCACGCCGTACCACGGCAGAGCCCTGTCCGGTGTGGTCCGCACCACCTGGCTGCGCGGTCGCGCCGTGGAGGACGTCCCCTCGGGGAACCTCCTCTGACCGGCCCGCCCGGCGGCGGTTCGCGCCGGGCGGGGCACATCACGCACAAGAAAGGTCCTCCCCGTTGAGCGCATTCACCGCCCTGCCCGACCTCGCGCTGCGCACCCTCGGCGGCTCGGTCGTCGCGGCCAACGACGAGTCCTTCGCCGAGCGGGAGAACCTGATCCGCCCGGGCCGCCCCGCCTTCCAGGCCCACACCTTCGGGGCCAAGGGCCAGGTGTACGACGGCTGGGAGACCCGGCGGCGGCGCGAGCCCGGTCATGACTGGGCGCTGGTCCGGCTCGGCCTGCCCGGCGTGATCCGCGGAGTGGTGATCGACACGGCCTGGTTCAAGGGCAACTACCCGCCCCACGTCTCGGTCGAGGCCACCACCGCCGAGGGCTACCCCACGGTCGCTGAGCTGCAGGCCGCCGAGTGGGCGGAGATCGTTCCGAAGAGCGAGGTCAAGGGCGACGCCGAGCACTTCTTCGACGTGGCCGACGAGCGGCGCTACACGCACGTCCGGCTGAACATGTTCCCCGACGGGGGAATCGCCCGGTTGCGCGTGCACGGCGAGGTCAGGCCTGACCTGTCCCTGTACGACGGCCTCAGTCTGGATCTGGCCGCGCTTGAGAACGGCGCGCTGGTCACCGGTTGCTCCAACGAGTTCTACTCCTCGCCCAACAACGCCATCGCCCCCGGCCTCGCCCGGCACCAGGACGAGGGCTGGGAGACCGCCCGCCGCCGCGACGACGGCAACGACTGGCTGACGATCCGCCTCGCCGGGGCCGGGATCGTCAAGCTCGCCGAGATCGACACGAGCAACCTGCTGTTCAACGCCCCCGGAGAGGTCTCGATCAAGGGCACCGCCGACGGGAGCACCTGGTTCGAGCTGCTCCCCAGGACCCGCCTGCAGCCCGACACCCGCCACCGCTTCCGCATCGAGGACGCGCCGGTGGCCACCCACGTCAGGGTGGACGTCTACCCCGACGGGGGCCTCGCCCGCATCCGCCTGCACGGCTTCCTCCAGGAGAGCTGACCGTTACCTGAAGTGTGATCGAATGTGAGCACACATCAGGCAGCCCACGACTTACGCCGCGAACGTTCTCCCGGAGGGAGTTCCCGCTTCTCCGCCGACCGCCCACCATCGGCGGGTCTCACACCGGCTCCACGGGCGTTTACCGTCTCCCCGCAACTCTGGGCGACGTCGTGCTCATACCCGGCCGCCAGCGCGGCCAGGTTGCGCGCGGCGTTCTCATCCCGATCGAGGACGAGTCCGCACGCGGTACATGCGTAGGTGCGCTCCGACAGGGCGAGCTTGGCTTTCACCGCGCCACAGCCGGAACACGTCTTGCTGGAGGGGTACCAGCGGTCGGCCACAACAAGCCTGCCGCCGCGCCAGACGGTCTTGCAGGCGAGCTGCCGCCGCACCTCGGCCATGCCGACATCGGCGACCGCGCGGGCCAGGCGGCGGTTGGCCAGCATCCCGGCCACGTCCAGGTCTTCGACCACGACCGTGCCATAGGTCGCCGCCAGGCGGGTGGTGAGCTGGTGCAGGCCGTCGCGTCGCCGGCCGGCCACCCGGGCATGGGTCTTGCCCAGGTGAACCTTGGTTTTGTGCCAGCGCTTCGACGCCTCGCGGCTGCTCCCGTCCGGGGTGCGCGGCCCGGCGCGGCGGGCGAGCTCCTTACTCAACCGGCGCAACCGGCGCAGCGCCGCCCGGTGGTGTTTGGGGTTGTCGACCGTCTCGCCGGTGGACAGCACCGCCAGCGCCCTCACCCCGAGATCCACCCCCACCACCGCGTTCGGCTGGGCCAGGGCGCGGTCGTCGCGGTCGATCTGGCAGGTGAACGCGACGAACCAGCGCCCGCCCTCGAACCGGATGGTGGCCGACAGGATCCGGCCCGTCCCGCGTTCCAGGTGCCGGGCCAGTTTGCGGGTGGATTCGGCGGTGCGGATCGTGCCCAGCCGGGGCAGCGTGACGTGACGGCGGTCGGCCTCCACCCGGATCGTCCCGGTGGTGAACCGGCACGACAGCGCGGCGCGATGCTTGGACTTGAACCGGGGAAACCCGACCGGGTTTCCTTTCCGGCTGCCGTTGCGGGAGGCGGCCCAGTTCTTCAACGCCCGCGCCAGAGCGTCCAGGCCCGTGTTGTAGGCCTCCTTGGAGTTGTCCGCCCACCACGGCGCGATGCGGCCCTTGGTGGCGTTCCACGCCCGGCGCAGGGCGTACAGCGACCACGGCACCTCGGTCAGCAACTCCTCCGGCACCTCGGAGGACTGCTCGGCCGCCCGTTGGTCGAGCGCGTCCTTGACCAGGGCAAGCCCCCAGTTGAACGCGAACCGCGCCGCGCCGCAGTGCGACGCCAGCGCGGTGGCCTGCGCGGGGGTGGGGTCGAGCGCGAACCGGTATGCCTGGGCAACCTTCACAAGGGCACCCGGGCATACGGCGCGGCCCCGCGAGAGTCGGCTGGGCCGGGGTCGTCCACGATGATCGTGCCGGTGGGCAGACGGCGCGTCGGGACGGGCATCTTGCCCTCCCGGAACCATCGGTAAGCGGTTTGCGGGTGAATGCCCTGCGACCGCGCCCACTGGGCAAGCTTCACCCCCTCATCGAAACATGCGTTCACGCACGTTCGCCCGCGTTTTCTCAAACAGTTCTGAACCCCGCGCGACCTTCTCCAGAGCGAAGGGCCCGGTCTTCACAGAGACCGGGCCCTTTCACGGACTGCTCAGTGCCAGAGGGTCACCCGGGTGCCGGGCGGGACCTGTTGCCCGCCCGGCGGAATCTGGGCCAGGACCCTACCCCGGCCCACGCCTTTTTTTATCTTCACGCTGACCCCCGCGGCACGCAGCTCCTCACGGGCCGCCCTGACGTCCTTGAACAGCACGTTGGGGATGACGATCACCTTGCGGTTGGGATCGTTCGGGTCACCGCCGTCATCCCACGGCCAGCGCCACTCGCCGTTGCTGCACTGCGACAGGGTCAGCCGGACGACGGCGCCCTTGTCGATCTCGGCCTTGGGCAGCGGATCCTGGGCGATGACCGTGCAGGGCTGGGCGGAGTCGGTCTGCTCCACGAACTCGGGGGTGAAGCCCGCGCCGCGCAGCATGGCGTCGGCCTGGTCGCGAGGCATGCCCATGACGTCCGGCATGACCAGGCCCGCGCTGATCACCAGGTCGACCTTGCTGCCTTCCTTGACGAGGTTGCCCACGGCCGGCTGGGTCCGCATGACCTGACCGCGCTGCACGGTCTCGCTGGCCTGCTTCCTGGCACCTCCGAAGGTGAGGCCGGCCTCGGCCAGCTTCGCGGCGGCGGCGTCCTTGCTCATGCCCACGACGTTCGGCACGACGATCCGCTTGGGGCCCGCCGAGGCGATGAGGACCAGCTTCTTACCGGGTTCCGTCTCCGTGCCGGCCGCGGGGTCGGTCCGCAGCACGTTGCCCTTGGGCACCTTCTCGTCGTTCTGGGGCGGGCCGATCTCGACGGTGAAGCCGCCCTGCTTGGCCTCACTCTCGGCGATGGTGATGTTCTTGCCCACCAGGTCGGGCACCTTGATGGTGCGGCTCTGGGAGAACCACCAGCCGGTCAGCGCGACCCCGGTCACCATCACGACGGCCAGCGCGATCAGAAACCAGTTCGGCTTGAAGCCCGCGCGTGCCTTGGCGGCGGGCGCGGCCCGGTCGTCGACGGGACTGGTGAGCAGCTCGTTGCGCGGCTGGATCAGGGTCTGGTTGACCTGCTGCGGCGCCGGCCCGGAACTCTGCGGGGGAGCGGCCGGGACGGACGGCACCGGGCCGCTCTCCTTGGGCAGCATGCGGTGCGCGTCCACCGCCGCGACCAGCAGCGCGGTGGCGTCCGGCGGCCGAGCCGCGGGATCCCGGGCCGTGGCCTGGGCCACCAGCGTGTCCAGCAGCGGAGGAGAGCCCGGCAGCAGCGACGAGGGCGCGGGCACGGTGTCGTGCACGTGCCGGTAGGCCACCGACATCGGGGTGTCGCCCTCGTACGGCTGGCGGCCGGTGAGGAGCTCGAACAGCATGATCCCGGCCGCGTAGACGTCGCTGCGGGCGTCGGCGGCGCCGGAGGTCACCTGCTCGGGCGACATGTAGCCGATGGTGCCGATCATGACGCCGGTTCGCGTCTGGTTGGTCGCCTCGATCGCGCGGGCCAGGCCGAAGTCGACCACCTTGACCCGTCCGTCACCGCCGATCAGGACGTTTTCCGGTTTGACGTCCCGGTGGATCAGCCCTGCCTGATGCGCGGCGCCCAGTGCCGCGAGCACCGGGATCATGACCTCGAGGGCCTCACGGGCGGGCAGCCTCTCCCTGTCACGGAGCACGTCGCGCAGGGTGCGTCCCGGCACGTACTCCATTGACAGGTAGACGTTGTCCCCGTCGGTGCCCTGGTCGAAGACATGCACCACGTTGGGGTGCGAAAGGCTCGCCACCGACTTGGCCTCGCCGATGAACCGCCGCACGAACGAGGGGTCCTCCGCCAGGGAGCGGTGCATCACCTTTACGGCGACCGTGCGATCGAGCCGGATGTCCATGGCCAGATAGACGGTCGCCATACCGCCCCGGGCGATCCGGGACTCAACGCGGTAACGCCCGTCGAGGAGCTTCCCGACAAGGGGGTCCGTAAGCGTCGTGTCCACCCGGCTGAGTTTACGGGCGATTTACCGTTCGCAGGGTCTCGGCGTTCCAAACCGATGCGGAGAAGTTGGCTGATTTCTATGGATTCATGGGGGATGACGCTTGCGCGTGGCGGCGCCGGGGAATCCGCCCGGCCAGCCGGGCCAGGCGGCCCGCGGTGACCGCCGAGCGCATGGCCTGTGCCATCAGATCCGGGTGCTGGGCCCGGGTGACGGCCGTGGCCAGCAGCACCGCGTCGCAGCCCAGCTCCATCGCCAGGGCCGCGTCGCTGGCCGTGCCGATCCCGGCGTCCAGGATCACCGGGACCTTCGCGGACTCCACGATGAGTTCGATGTTGTGCGGATTGCGGATGCCCAGCCCCGAGCCGATCGGCGCGCCCAGCGGCATCACCGCCGCGCAGCCCGCCTGTTCCATCCTGCGCGCCAGGGCCGGGTCGTCGCCGATGTACGGCAGCACCACGAATCCGTCGGCGACCAGCCGTTCGGCCGCGTCGAAGGTCTCGATCGGGTCGGGCAGCAGGGTGCGCTCGTCGGAGATGACCTCCAGTTTGACCCAGTCGGTCTCCAGCGCCTCCCTGGCGAGCTTGGCGGTCAGCACCGCGTCCTGGGCGGTGAAGCAGCCCGCGGTGTTGGGCAGGACCTTGATGCCGCGCTCGCGCAGCACGTCGAGCACCGAACCCCGCGCGGACGGGTCCAGCCGCCGCATCGCGACCGTGGTCAGCTCGGTGCCCGAGGCGACGAGCGCCTGGTCCAGGACCTCCAGCGAGGGAGCGCCTCCCGTGCCCATGATGAGCCGGGAGGAGAACTTCTCCCCACCGATGATCAGATCGTCACTCACGTTCTTCACCCTCCCTGCACCGCGGTGAGCACCTCGACCCGGTCGGCCTCCGCGAGCGGCGTGGAGTCCCACGCGCCCCGCGAGACGACCTCGTCGTTCACCGCGACGGCCACGCCGCTCCTGGTCTCGGTCAGCTTCTGTACGGCCTGCGTCACGGTGGCCCCGGCGGGCAGCTCGTACGCGGTGCCGTTGATCGTCACGTTCATCGGGGCTCCTGGAAGCGCAGCGGCGAGCAGATCTTCAACAGTTCCGGGTCCGCCTCGCCGGCGCAGAGGTCGGCGGTGAGCGGGGCCAGCAGCACCCCGCCCCGGTGGTGGCCCGTGGCCACGGACATGCCGGGCAGGGATGTGGGGCCGATCAGCGGCAGGTTGTCCGGGGTGCCGGGGCGCAGTCCCGCGACCACGTCGGCGACCTCCAGCTCGGTCACGCCGGGGACGAGTTCCCGCGCGTCGCGCAGCAACTCCCACAACCCTCCGGCGGTCACCCTGGTGTCGAAGCCCATCTCCTCCTGGGTGGCTCCGACCACCAGCTCCCCGTCGAGGCGCGGGACCAGATAGACGGGCGTGCCGTGCACGACACCCCGCACGCACCTTTGGAGGACCGGCGAGGGGGAGCGCAACCGCATGATCTGGCCCTTGATCGGCCGCACCGGCGGCAGCACCGCGGGCGGCAACCCCTCCAGCGCCCCCGACCAGGCCCCGGCCGCCAGGACCACCCGGGCGGCCCCGACGGTCTCGCCGGTCGCCAGCCGTACTCCCGTGACGGTCTCAGAAGCCGTCTCCAGCCCCGTGACCCGGGTTCGCATCAGCGCGCACCCCGACCGTTCCAGGGCGGCCAGGAGGGCCTTGGTGACCCGCCTGGGGTCCACCCAGGCGTCTCCGCCCGCCAGCAGGCCGCCCCGGACGGACGGCGCCAGCATCGGCTCCAGACGCCGGCACTCGCGGCCGGTGAGCCGTTCGACGGGCAGGCCGAGCTTGTCCATGAACGCGGCGAGCGCGTCCAGCGCCTCCAGGTCGTCGGAGTCGAAGGCGACGTCGATCGTGCCGTCGGCGCGGTAGCCGAGGTCGTGGCCGCTGTCGGCGGTCAGCTCGGCGGCGAACGCGGGCCACCTCGCCAGAGAGGCCAGGCCCAGCCGCAGCAGGGGCTCCTCGGTGTAGGTGACCTCGCTGACCGGCGCCAGCATGCCCGCCGCCGCGTGTGACGCGCCCGAGGCCGGGGCGGGATCCACCACTGCCGTCTTCAGCCCCTGCCTGGCCGCGCGCCAGGCCACCGAGAGCCCGACCACGCCTCCGCCGATGACGAGGATGTCGAACCGGTGCGCCATATGTTGCTCCGCTCCCTTCGCCGGCATGACCCGGATCAGGTTCGTGGCGGTCGAGGGCCCGCTTACGGTCACGCTCGGATCGCCGCTCGCCCGTGTCGTGCCGGGTCGCGCGTGCTCGGCACGGCGCGTCATCCTTCGCACGGCACTGGCTCACCACGGTCCTCGCCGTCCCGTAGCCCTCCTCTCAGCCCGGTGCGTTCCGGGCTCCCGCGCGTCTTATGTGTCCCACCCTAAAGGCTCGAACAACACGCTCATCGCGGTGGATGTGAGCTAAATACCGTTTTCGTTATCAAACAGCCGTTGGGGGGTTCGGCGCTGCCGCTTAGGCTCGGTAGATGTGAATCATGTCGTGGTGGTTGGCGCCGGCCTGGCCGGCGTGCGGAGTGTCGAGGCCTTAAGGGCCCGCGGGTTCGGCGGTGCGATCACGTTGATCGGCGAAGAGCCGCACCGGCCCTACGACCGCCCGCCGCTGTCGAAGGCCGTGCTGCTGGGCGAGATCGACTCCACGATCGTCGACTCCGACCTGGACGCGCTGGAGGTCGACTTCCGCGCGGGCGTGTCCGCCAAGGGGCTGCGCGCGGGCGTGGTGGAGACCACCGAGGGCGAGCTGGCCTACGACGGGCTGGTCATCGCCACCGGCGCGCATCCCGTCAGGCTGCGCGGCGACGGCGCGCAGCACGTGCTGCGCACCATCGACGACGCGCTCGAACTGCGCGCCCTGCTCACCTCCGGGGCGAAGGTCGCCGTCATCGGCGCGGGCTGGATCGGCGCCGAGGTCGCCACCGCCGCCCGCAAGGCGGGCTGTGCCGTGACCGTCGTGGAGGCCGCCGGCTTCCCCCTGGCCACCGCGCTCGGCCCCGTCGGCGCGCACACCGCCTCCTGGTACGGCCAGGCGGGTGTGGACCTGCGCCTGGGCACCCTGGTCGCCTCCGTGGACCAGGGCGGGCTGACCTTGGCCGACGGCTCGGCGATCGAGGCCGACGTGGTCGTCACGGGCGTCGGCGTGCGGCCGTCGGTCGAATGGCTGGCGGGCTCCGGCGTCGAGCTCGACAACGGGGTCGTCACCGACGAGCACCTGCGCACCTCCCTGCCGGGCGTGGTCGCGGTGGGCGACTGCGCGGCCTGGTGGTCGCGCCGGTACGGCCGGCGCATGCGGGTCGAGCACTGGGACACCGCCCTCGGCGCCCCCGACGTGGCCGTGGCCGCGCTCCTGGGCGACTCCGCCGTCTATGACCCGGTGCCCTACTTCTGGTCCGAGCAGTTCGGCCACATGGTCCAGTACGCCGGCCACCACGCGGACGGCCGCCTGATCCTGCGCGGCGACCCCGCCACCGACACCAAGTGGGGGGCCTGCTGGGTGGGCGAGGACGACAGGCTCACCGCGGTGCTCGCCGTCAACCGTCCCCGCGACCTGCTCCAGGGCCGCCGCCTCATCGAGGGTGGGCAGCGCCTGGAAGTCGGCCGTCTGGCCGACCCTGCGGTAGCGTTGCGCGACTGCACGGCGGCGTAACCTCGCCGCCGGGTGTTTGGCGAAGGGCTCGATGTGGTAGTGGTGGATTCGTGACGCTTTCTGTTGCGCAGATCGACCGGGAAACCGACCAGCTGGTGGGAGAGTGGCTCTCCCTGAGCGAGGTGGCCAGAAGGCTCAACCTCAGCGCCGGTCGCGCAAAGCAACTTCTCAAGGACCGCAAGCTCATCGGAGTGCGACGGGGAGGCGGCGAGCCTCAGGTCCCCGCCGCGTTCCTCTCGGCCGGCGACGTCGTCAAGGGACTGCCGGGCACTCTCACCGTGCTGCTCGACGCCGGATACGACGACGTCGAGTCGCTTCGCTGGCTGTTCACCCCTGACGAGACCCTGCCGGGGTCACCGGTGGACGCGATCCTCGCGGGCCGCCACACCGAGGTCAAGAGACGTGCCCAAGCCCTCGGTTTCTGACGCCCGTCTGTACCTGTGCACCGACGGTCGCCGTGACCGGGGAGATCTCGCGGACTTCCTCGACGCCGCTCTCGCGGGCGGCGTCGACATCGTGCAGCTGAGGGAGAAGGGCCTCGAGGCGCGTGAGGAGCTGGAGCTCCTGGAGGTCTTCCGCGACGCCTGCGATCGGCACGGCAAGCTGCTGGCGGTCAACGACCGGGCGGACATCGCCTACGCGGCCCGCCCGGACGTGCTCCATCTCGGCCAGGGCGATCTGCCGGTGCCGGTCGCGCGCGACATCCTCGGCGACGACATCCTCATCGGGCGTTCCACCCACAGCCCCGAGGAAGCGTCCGCCGCGGCCGTCGAGCCCGGTGTCGACTACTTCTGCTGCGGCCCGATCTGGCCGACGCCGACCAAACCCGGACGGCCCGCGCCGGGCCCCGGCCTGCTCCGGCACGCCGCGGCCCTGGGTACCGACCGGCCCTGGTTCGGCATCGGCGGCATCGACCTCACCAACCTGGACGAGGTCATGTCCTACGGCGTGCGCCGGGTCGTGGTCGTGCGGGCCATAACCGAGGCCGACGACCCGAAGGCGGCCGCGGGGGAGTTCCGGCGGAGGCTGACCGCTCCGGCCTGACCCGGAGCCCGATCGTGGCCTCTCCGCGGCGGACGGATCCGGAGCGGTGAAGCCGGGGGCGACAGGGACGGCCGGGTTCGCGGCCGGGTTCTCAGGTGCGGCGGGACGTCGCGGCCACGGCCAGGTCGGCCAGGGCCGTACGGGCCTCCAGGGTGATCGGGGCCTTGTCCAGCGAGCCGAGGGCGTCTTCGAGATAGTTCTTGATCATGCTCTCGCACGCGACGAGCGCCCCGGTCTCCTCGATGATCCGGCGTAACCGGCCCACCCCGGCCTCGTCCAGCGCCGGGTCGCCGAGCGTGTCGCGCACCACCCGCGCCTGAGCGGGGGAGGCCGCGGCGAGCGCGCGGGCGATGAGCATCGTCCGCTTGCCCTCCCGCAGGTCGTCGCCGGCCGGTTTGCCGGTCTCGGCCGGGTCGCCGAACACGCCGAGGATGTCGTCGCGGAGCTGGAAGGCGATGCCCACGCACCGGCCGTACTCCTCGCAGAGCCGGTCGATCCACGGCTCGTGTCCCTGCGTGGCCAGCACCAGGCCGAGCCGGAGCGGCTGCTCCACCGAGTATTTGCCGCTCTTGAAGAGGGCGACCCGCAACGCGCTTTCGAAGGTGCTCTCGCCGTGGGCCTGCTCCAGCAGGTCCAGGTACTGGCCGCACATGAGTTCGGTGCGCATGTGGTCGTGGACCTGCTGGGCGGCAGCCAGCGACGCCGGCGGCAGGCCGCTGCTCCGCCACATCTCACCGGACCAGATGAGCAGCAGGTTGCCCAGCAGGATCGCCGCGCCCTCACCGAACTGCTCGGCCGAGCCGTGCCAGCCCGCCTTCTCGTGCAGCGCCTGGAACCTGCGATGCGCCGAGGGCATGCCGCGGCGCAGGTCGCTGGCGTCCATCACGTCGTCGTGGATGAGGGCGCTGGCCTGGAGGAGCTCGAGCGAGGCGGCGGCGGCGAAGAGCGCGGGGTCGTCGCAGCCACCCGCGCCACGCCATCCCCAGTAGCAGAACGCCGGTCGCAGCCGTTTGCCGCCCGCCAGGAACTCCTCGGCGGCGGAGATGAGAGGAGCCAGCTCGGGGGCGCTGACCTGGGGGCGCTGCCGGTCGACGAACTCCCTGAGGGAGCGATCCACTTCGAAGCGGATGGTGTCGAGCGCGGCTGCGGAAGTGGTCATGCACTGAGGTTATCGGCCCGGGCATAGGGTGCATATCGGGAGAGGTGGGTACGGCTTACAGCAATCAAGAATGCGGTGGCCGGCCGAGCGCCCAGTACCCTAGAGACATGGCTCTGGGTCGCCCGTCAGTTCTCCCCGATCGCGTGCCCACCGTCCGCGAGCTTCTCGCCGCCGGTGGCCGTTCCTTCTCTTTCGAGTTCTTCCCCCCGAAGACCGACGAGGGGGAGCGGCAGCTCTGGCGCGTCATCCGCGAGCTGGAGGCGCTGCATCCCACGTTCGTGTCGGTCACCTACGGCGCCGGCGGCAGCACCCGCGACCGCACGGTCGAGATCGTGGAGCGGCTCGCCCACGAGACCACGCTGACTCCCGTCGCCCACTTCACCGCCGTCAACCACTCCCTTCGTGAGTTGCGCCATCTGGTCGGCCGGTTCGCGGGGGCGGGCGTGCGCAACATCCTCGCGGTCCGGGGCGACCCGCCCGGCGACCCGATGGGCGAGTGGGTGCGCCACCCCGACGGTGTGCTCTACGCCGAGGAGCTGGTCCGGCTGATCCGCCTGTACGGCGACTTCTGCGTCGGAGTGGCCGCCTTCCCCTACAAGCACCCCAGGTCGAGCTCGGTAGAGGCCGACACCGAGCACTTCGTGCGCAAGTGCCGAGCGGGCGCCGACTACGCGATCACCCAGATGTTCTTCCGGGCGGACGACTACCTGCGGCTGCGTGACCGGGTCGCGGCCAAGGGCTGCGACACCCCGATCATCCCCGGCATCATGCCCGTCACGCAGATGAGCACGATCGCCAGGTCCGAGCAGCTGTCCGGCGCGCCGTTCCCGCCGGAGGTGGCAGAGCGGTTCGAGGCCGTCGCCGACGACCCCGCGGCCGTGCGCAGGCTGGGCGTCGAGCACGCCGCCGAGCTCTGCCAGACCCTGCTCGACGAAGGCGCGCCCGGCATCCACTTCATCACCTTCAACCGCTCCAGCGCGACCCGCGAGGTCTTCCAGGCCCTCGACGTCGCGCCGAAGACCGCCTCGCTGGCGGGTTAGCGCGCGATCGGCGGCGCCGGGGCCGGGGGCGTACGGACTCCCCGTCTCCCGGCACCCCCTTCGGGGCCTACTTGGCCAGCGGGAGCACGGCTCCGAGGATCGCGTAGCGCTCGTAGCCGCCCGGGAAGACGAACTGGGTGAGCAGGTCGACGAAACCGACGCTGCGGTAGAGGTGCCGGGCGGCGGTGGGCTGGTCGCGCGTGGACAGTACGGCGGTGCGCTCCGAGCGATCCGCGCATATGTTCATGATCATCGCCCGGCCGACGCCCTTGCCCTGGTAGTCGGGGTGGACATGGATCTCGGCGAGCTCCAGGGCGTCGCCGAGCCAGCCACGGGCGCTTCCTTCCCCGCTCTGATCGGTGATGGCCCGGTGGATGACATCGTGCCACCACTGCCCGGGGACTCCGTGGAAGCCGTAGGCGACGCCCACCGGCGTCCCGTCGGGACGCTCGGCGAACAGGCAGGTGAATCCCGGATGGGTGGCGTGGTTTCCCATGATCACCTTCCGGCCGGCGAGCTGGTCGGCGGGTGGGTTCATCGCCGCGGTGTAGATGCCGAGGACCGCGTCCAGCCGAATGGTGAACTCATCGGGAGCGACCCGTCGCAGTCCGATCACCCAATGCACCCTAGCAGGGCAGACACCATCCGGTCCGAGGAAAGGTGCGAATGTGGTGTTTGGCAATTTCCATTAAATATTGGGAAGCCTTTTATTCCCCGGACCTGGATCTGGACCGGGACCTGAGGCGGCCTCTGCTCCGGACTACAGCAGACTTCTGAGCGTCTCCGGGTCGCGGGCGACCGCGGCGCGGCCGTCCTCGGTCAGCACGATCGGGCGCTCGATCAGCACGGGGTTGGCCACCAGGATCGCGATCCACCGCTCCCGTTCCCGCTCCGCCGAGGCGAGGCCGAGCTCCCTGGCCCGATCTTCGCCCATGCGGGTGATGTCCCACGGCTCCAGGCCGAGCAGGTCCAGCACCTCCGACAGCTCGGCGGACGTCGGCGGATCGTCCAGGTAGCGGCGGACCCTCACCTCGCGGCCCGATCCGGTGAAGGCCTCCAGGGCCGCGCGGCTCTTGGAACAGCGCGGGTTGTGCCAAACAGTAGTCATTTATCCTCCTCTGCCTTTTGTTACGAGATCACTCCGCCGAGCCCCCGAGTCCGGCGATCAGGGTGCCGTGTTCGCGGAGTTCGCGGGCGTCCCCACCTCGACCGGCCGTCACTCCACCTCGACCGGGGCGCCGCCGGTGATGCGGACGAGCTCGGCGAAGGACGTGGGGAAGACCGTGTGCGGATGGCCGGCCGCGGCCCAGACCACTTCGTGCTTGTCGAGCCAGGTGTCGACCAGGGTCCTGATCGGGGCGGGGTGGCCGATCGGGGCGACGCCGCCGATGACCTGACCGGTGGCCGCGCGGACGAAGTCCGGAGTGGCGCGCTTCACCTTCGCCGCGCCGACCGTCTTGGCGATCAGGTCGGTGTTCACCCGATGGGCGCCGCTGGTGAGCACGAGGAGCGGCTCTCCGTCGGCGTCGAAGATCAGGCTGTTGGCTATGGCGCCGACCTCGCAGCCGAGCTGCGCGGCCGCGGTCGCGGCGGTCGGGGTGGCCTCCTCGAACACGACGATCTCACCGGAGACGTTGTGCTCGACCAGGACCGAGGCGACCTTCTCGATGTTCGGATGCAACTTTTCTGGCACGCGGCCACTCTAAACAGATTGACCATTGAATGCCGCTTCGTGACCGCTGATTGGGACGGAGGGTCAGTGCGCTATGGTCCCTTGTTCCGAGCATTGGTGATACGAAGGGATGATTTTAGGTGGGGGTTGGACGGCAGCTAGGAGTGGCTGCGTTTATGACGGCGGGTGTCGTGCTCCTCTCTTCCGCCGGTGCCGCGAACGCTCAGGCCACCACCCCGGCGGCTCCGGCCGTCGCGGCGCAGGCAGCGGCGCCCGCGTTCGCCGCGCCGGGCAAGACGCTCAGGCTCGGTGCCAAGGGCACCGAGGTCAAGGTGCTCCAGAACCGGTTGAAGGAGCTCGGCTACGCACCCGGCAAGATCGACAGTCAGTACGGCGGCGCGACCCAGGCCGCGCTCTGGGCCTTCCAGAAGGTCAACGGCATCTCGCCGACCAGCACCGTGGCGAGCAGGACGTGGAGCGCGCTGGAGGCTCCGCGGAACCCGAAGGTGCTCGTGCCGAACGGCAAGCCGACCCGGGTCGAGGTGGACCTCACCAAGCAGGTGATGGTCCTCTACGTCGGAGGCCAGGTGAAGCTGATCAGCCACATCTCCTCCGGCAGCGGGATCCCGTACTGCGAGACGGCCACCTGGAACGGTAAGACCCAGCGGTTCTGCGGCAACGCCCGCACGCCGACGGGCGACTACAAGACGACCTGGCGCAGGAGCGGATGGCACAAGTCCTACCTGGGCCAGCTCTACAACCCGATCTTCTTCAACGGCGGCATCGCCTTCCACGGCGCGCTGTCGGTGCCGCTTGCCCCGGCCTCGCACGGCTGCGTGCGACTGCCGATGCACGTGGCGGGGATCCTCCCGGATCTGCTCGGCACGGGGGTGCCGGTCCACGTCCGGGGCAAGTTCGTCCGATAGTCGCAGGTGAGAGCCCCGGGAGACCCTCTGGTCTCCCGGGGCTTTCGCGTCCACGGAGCGGTCGAACTTTTGTTCGCGCTTTTACTTGACACTATCAGTGATCGAATTTATGTTCGATGCAATGACGTGGGACTCGCGGCTCGCGTCCAGGGTGGTCGATCCGGCTCGTGCCGTCGGTGACGGCACGGACCAGGTCGGGGCGGACGGGGAGAGGGGAAGCTCCTCGTCCGGCCACCCGGCGGATTTGTCGGTGGGGTCTGCGAGTGTTGACCTCACCGGCCGACTCGCCGGGAGCCGCTTGCGACCAAGGAGGCTGAAGCGCATGACCCCTCGGCCCGGCGGGCCCCGGTTGTCGTCCACGGTGCACGCGCATCTGACCGATGCGCGCGACTGCCTGGAAGAGGCGGCCGCCGCCCAAACCCCCGCCACCCGTTACGTCGCCGCCCACCTGGCCGCGCTCAAGGCGGCCGCCGCCGTCCTGGCCGCCCGGCCACGCCCCATGGACGGCCGCAGGCGCCGGCTGCGCAGCGCCTGGGAGCTGCTGCCCGAGGCCGAGCCCCGGCTGGCCGACTGGGCTCCCTACTTCGAGGTCAGCGCGACCAAACGAGCCTCGGCCGAGGCCGGGCTGACGCGCATGGTGTCGGCGCGCGACGCCGAAGAGCTGATCTCCGAGGCCGAGCGCTTCGTCACCACGGTGGAGAACCTGCTCGGCGTGCCCACCCAGCGCAAGCTGCCGGGCCACGTCCCCCTCGCCGGTTAGGTCCCTCCCCGGATCTTTTGCATCGTCCGATTTTCTGCCTGCCGCGGTCATCCGGGCGTGGTCGCGGCCAGGGTCTGTGACCCGGTCACCGCCCCGGCCTCGAGCTCCAGGTGTGAGCCGGTGAAGGCGGCCCGCATGCGCCGGTCGTGGGTGACGATGACGAGGGCGCCCTCATATTCGGTCAGGGCGCGCTCCAGATCGTCCACCAGGGCCGGGGACAGGTGGTTGGTGGGTTCGTCGAGAAGCAGCAGATCGACCGGTTCGCTGACCAGGCGGGCGAGTTCGAGCCTGCGCCGCAGGCCGGGGGAGAGCGCCCTCATCGGCATGGCGAGATCGGCGGCGCGGAACAGCCCCAGCGTGAGCAGCGCATCGGCGTGTTCGGCAGGGCTTCCCGGCCGCCCGGCCGCGAACGCCTCCAAGACCGTGCCCTCGCCGTACGCCGCGCCGTCCTGCTGACGCAAGTGGCCCACGCGTGCCATCCGGCGCACCGTGCCGGCGTCGGGAGCGAGCTCGCCGGACAGGACCTGAAGGAGCGTGGTCTTGCCGGCTCCGTTGGGACCGGTGACCAGCAGCCGTGCGCCCGGTTCGATGCGCAGTGACTCGACGTACAGGCGTCCGTGGACCCGCAGGCCGGACAGCTCCGCGACCGGGCCGCCGACTCCGCTCCCGGTGGTCGTGACGCGCGAGGTGAACCGAAGGGGACGGGGAGGCGGCGGGACGGGGTTCAGGGTGAGCCGTCGCAGCCGCTCGCGGGCGCCGCGGATTCGGCTCATCGCCCCGTGTGCCCGTGACCTGGCACGGAACGCGCCCGCGCCGCTGAAGGCGGCCGGAGCCTTGCGCGGGATGGCGGCCAGCCGCCCGGCGTTGGACTCGGCCACTGCCGCCTGCCGGGCCATCTCGGCGAGCCAGTCCTTGTGTTCGCGTTCCCAGCGGGCCCTGGCAGCCGCCTTGGCCGTCACGAACCCGGCGTAGCCGTTGCCGTAACGGCGCACGGTGCGCAGATCGTGGTCGACCTCCACGATGGCGGAGGTGATCCGGTCCAGGAACAACCGGTCATGGGAAACCGCCATCACGGTTCCCCGATGCCGGCGCAGGTGGTTCTCCAGCCAGGCGACGGCGTGATCGTCGAGATCGTTGGTGGGCTCGTCCAGGAGCAGCAGCTCCGGGGCCGCGGCCAGGGTGGCGGCCAGCGTGAGCCGGGAGCGCTGCCCGCCGGACAGCGTGCCGAGCGGGCGGTTCCGATCCAGGGGCGGCTGGCCGAGCGCGTTCAGCGTGATCTCGACCTGGGCGTCGGCCTGGTAGCCGCCGCGGGCCTCGAACCGGGCGAGGAGTTCGCCGTAGGCGGCCAGTTCGGCGGGTGTGGCCTCGCCCAGGCCGGCCTCGGCCTGCCGTATCCGGCGTTCGAGGTCCCGCAGGTCGGCGAGCGCGAGGTCGACGGCGTCACCGACGACGGCGGTGCCGGGCAGACCCAGGGTCTGAGCCAGGTATCCGACGCCGCCGGGCGCCGCGACGGTGAGGGAGCCGTCGTCGGGTCGTTCCCGTCCTGCCAGCAGGCGCAGCAGGGTGGACTTGCCGGAACCGTTGTCGCCGATCACGCCGACCTTCTCGCCGGGCTTGACGGTGAGCCAGACCTGGTCCAGGACGACCTTGTCGTCATACCGTTTGGTGACCCCGGACATGACGAGCTGGGCATCGGGTGCGGGATGGGCAATGCGCATAGGCGTCCTCCTGATTTTCGGCGGGATCGGTGGAAGGTGCCGGGCGGGTCAGCCGGCGCTTCCGGGGGCGGGCACGGCGTGTTCGGCGGCGCGGCTGACCTGCTCCCAGCCGGCCCAGGTGTCCATCCGCCGGCGTGAGATGTCGAAGGCCAGGTCATAGACCATGCTGCCGAGCAGCAGCCGCAGCGGCGGGTCATCGCTGTCGACCAGTTTCAGCAGCGCCTCGGCGGCCAGGCGCGGCTCGCTGTCGATCGATCCCTCGGCCCACTGCTGCTCCATCTCCGCGCGCAGGGGACCGTACGGTTCCAGCGGCACGGTCGAGGTCATGCTGGTGTACAGATCGGTCCAGTAGCCGCCGGGCTGGACGATGGTGAGCTTGACTCCGAACTGCGCGGCCTCCATCGCCAGCGCCTCGCTCATGCCCTCCAGTGCGAACTTGCTCGCGCTGTACATCCCGGTGGTCGGAAAAGCGCCGAGGGCGCCGATGCTGGAGATCTGCACGATGTGACCCGAGCCCTGGGCCCGAAGATGCGGTAGCACGGCCTGGCAGACCCACATCGCCCCGAAGAGGTTGACCTCCATCTGGGCGCGGGCCTCGGCCTCGGTGAACTCCTCGATCATGCCCGAGGACATGGTTCCGGCGTTGTTGACCACGATGTCGAGCCGGCCGAAGCGCTCGACGGCGGTGGACACGGCGGCGAACACCGCGGCACGGTCGGTCACGTCCAGGGTCAGGGTCAGCAGCCGGTCCCCGTATCGGTCGTCGAAGTCCTTCCGGGTGATGCCGCGGGCGGCGGCGACCACCCGGTCGCCGCGTTCCAGCGCGGCCAGGGCGAACGCGCGGCCCAGGCCGCGGCTGGCCCCGGTGATGAACCAGGTGCGAGGGGAGGTGGTGGCCGGGGTGCGCATACGCGATCTCCGTTCGTTCGGCGGAAGTCAGGCGAGGCGAGACGGTTCGTCTCGATTTGTGATGGCGACTGTATGCGGTCTGCTTCAACACGTCAAGACGATCCGTCTCGTCTAGTTCTTGTTAGATTGGCGGCATGACGACGCAGCGCAAGACCTCCCCCAACGCGGCCCGCCGCAGCGACGCCTCCCGGCGGGCCATCCTCACCGCGGCGTTCGACCTGGTCCAGGAGGTCGGATACGCCAAGCTGAGCATCGAGGGCATCGCCGCGCGGGCCGGCGTCGGCAAGCAGACGATCTACCGCTGGTGGCCCTCGAAAGGCACGGTGCTCTTCGACGCCTTCCTCATGTTGAGCGAGGGGCCGGCCGGCGACGCCGGCCTGCCCGACACCGGCGACCTGGAGGCCGACCTGAAGGTGGTCCTGCGCGCCACGGTCGCGGAGCTGAACGATCCGCGCTACGACGAGCCGATGCGCGCGCTCGCCACCGAGATCGCGCACGACCCGGAACTGGCCGCCGCCTACGCCGAGCGGCTGGACGGGCCGATGAAGGAGCTCAAGAAGCGGCGGCTGCGCGATGCCCAGCAAGCCGGGCAACTGGCGGAGGACCTCGATCTCGACGTGGCCGTGGAGATGGTGTGGGGCCCGCTGTTCAACCGATGGCTGCAGCGCAGCGGACCGCTCACTCCCGAATACGCCGACAGCGTCGTCGAGACCGCCCTCAACGGACTGCGCCCGCGCCCGTGAGGCTCGGTGAGAAGACCGAGGGCAGAGCCTAGGCGGCGGCGGAGGGGGTCGCCTGGTGGGCGGCGCGGTGGCGGAGCAGGAGCATGGCGGCGTCGTCGCCCAGTGGGCGGCCCACGTGCCGGAGCAGGTCGGCGCGGAGGGCGTCCAGCGCGAGCTGCGGATCGGCGCCGTTCAGCAGATGCGCCCTGGCGGGCAGCGGATAGAACTGCCCCGTTCCGTTGCGTGCCTCGATGACCCCGTCGGTGTAGAAGAGGACCTGGTCGCCCGGCGCGAACGGGACCTGGTGCGGCACCGGCTCGTTGGCCTTCAGCGAGCCCATCCCCAGGGGAAGCGCCTCGTCCGGAGGATCGGCGAACCAGCGCTTGCCGTCGGCGGCGAGCACCATGGGCGACGGGTGACCGCAGTTGATGACGGTGATGGAGGCACCGCCGGTGATCTCGGCGAGAATGGCCGTGACGAACTGCTCGCCGGACAGCTCCCGGGTCAGGGCGTTCTCCAGCCGGGCCACCACGCCCTGCAGCTTGGCCTCGTCGTGGGCCGCCTCCCGGAAGGCCCCGAGCACCACCGCGGCGGTCTCCACGGCCTCCAGGCCCTTTCCCTGGACGTCTCCCACGATGACCCGGACCCCGTGCGGGGTGGTGACCACCTCATACAGGTCGCCGCCGATCCGGGCCTCGGCGGTGGCCGAGGTGTAGGAGACGGCCACGCCGATTCCCGGTCCGGCACGGCGCGGCACCGGACGCAGCAGCACTCTCTGGGCGGCCTCGGCCACCGAGCGGACGTCGGCGAGCTGCCGCTCGTGGCGGAGCCGTCCGGCGCTGGCCAGCACGCTGGCCACGGTGACGCCGAGGATGGCGAGCATGGTGATGTTGGTGCGAGGTGTCCAGAGGATGTCGTTGTAGACGCCGAGCGCGACGCACAGCGCCAGGGCGACGACGCCGATCACCGTCGTCCTGCCCAGGCCGCAGGCCACGCTGGCGAAGGCCGGGCCCAGGGCGAGCAGGGGAAGAAGGCCTGACGTCGGGCCGGAGCCGAAGTCGATCAGGGCCACCACGCCCATGACGATGAAGGGCAGGAGTTTCAGGGTGTCCTGGGTCCCGCTGGATCCGACGGAGGTCAGCAGTCTCAGGAAGGCGCGGGTCTTGGTCGACCCCAGCGACGCCATGACGGCGTCGAGACGATTTTTCGGACGCGATTGAGGGTGATCGTGCCGAGCCTCTCCCCCTGCCATGTCCACCACATCTCGTTAAATGCCATGTTTGCCTTTTCCTACCACAGCGATGGTCATTCGTGGCGAGATGCGGGCGATGTTCTAACGAGACGGCAAGTTTTCGGCGGACGGGTGCGCCGAGGCGGCCGGCGCACCCGTGACCGGACAGGTTGTCAGAAGGACTCGACGGCGCGACGCGCCTCCGGGTCAAGGACGCCCCAGTTGATGAGCTCCTCGGTGAGCTCGGTGGGGGACTTGTCATAGATCACGGCAAGGGAACGGAGGTCCTCCTGGCGGATGGACAGCACCTTGCCGTTGTAGTCGCCACGCTGGCTCTGGATGGTGGCCGCGTAGCGGGCGAGCGCGCCTGCCTTCTCCTTGGGAAGCTGGGCAAGACGCTCAAGGTCGATCACAAGCTTCGGCGTCGGGCCAAGCGGGCTCGGCGCCGCCCCACCCGGCAGCAACTCCGAGACCGGCACCCCGTAGAAATCGGCCAGCTCGGCAAGCTTCTGCACCGTGACGGCGCGGTCCCCACGCTCGTAGGACCCGACGACAACCGCCTTCCACCGTCCACGGGACTTCTCTTCGACTCCATGCAGGGACAGGCCCTGCTGGGTGCGAATGGCGCGGAGTCTTGCACCCAGCGACTTGGCGTACTCAGACGGCATCGTGTGGCCCCCCGGCTCTCTAATGCACTGCTTTTACTTGATTGTGCTCCCTCGCAACTTATGCCCCAACCACCGGGTTGGTGCCTGGGGTAGCACCTTCGGTGACCGGAGCGTCAGGGTTTACCCGATAACGCCGCGAGGTGTGGTTACGGACAGTGACGGTAAAGCTGTGGGCGCCTAAGGTCAAGCTGATTGGAAAAAAGATGCCGAATCCGATCCGATGTGGTCCGCCTCAAACGCCGCACTTGTCCCGCCATGCGCGGTGAATCGTCATGATTTCTCATGCTTTGCTGCGTGATTACGGCTTCTTTGCCGGGTTTCTGGGCAACATCATCACCGGGCATGATGCTGAGCGTATGATCTTCAGCGAGGTGTCGCCGAGGAAAACCCGGCGCAGAGGCCCGGTTTCGCTGGAAGCGCAGATCAACAGCGCGCCCTCGCAGTCGGCGCCGCCGAGCGCCCTGGCCACGTCCTTGCCCTCCAGAACCTCCATCTCCACCTGGACGCGCCCGTGCCCGCGTGCGGCGACCTCCAGGTCGGCCGCGACCTTCTCGCGCAGCCGGTCGAGCATCTCCTCCGCCATCTTCGCCCCCCGCCCGCCGCTCACGACCAGGGTGATCAGGCGCAGCGGCACGCCCGTTTGCGCGGCGAGCGCGGCGGACTGCTTCACCGCGTCGTCGGAGGCGGGATCACGCCGGTAGGTCACGATCAGCTGCTGGATCCTGAACGGGTGCTCGTCGGCATATCCCTTGGGGACGAGGACGACGGGCACGGGGGAGGCGTGCAGGAGCTGGTCGGCCGTGCTGCCGAGGCTGATGCGGCCCCGGCCGCCTCCGGGGGCCGAGCCGATGACCACCACGTCGGCCTTGGCCTTGACGGCGAGCTGGGCCAGGCCGCGCCCGCTGCCCCGGTTGCCGCTCGTGACGTAGTCGATCGGCACGTCCTGCACGTCCGCCAGCAGCCGCCGTGCCTGGTTGAGCGCCCGGTCGCTCTGTTCGAGCACATAGGCCTGCCACTCGGCGTCGATCTTGCCGGGGCCCGGCGTGGTCCAGGCGGGCACGTGCACGTAGGCCACCGTCAGCCGGGCCCCGGCCTGCCTGGCCGCCGTCGCGGCCAGCGTCAGCGCGTCCTTACCGCGCGGCTCGGGGATGAACCCGACGAGAACATGCTCGATCTTCATGGGACTCTCCGGTGGAGGCGGGAATGGCGAAAGCCGTACAGGAAGTAGGCGAGCAGGCCGACCAGCAACCAGAGGATGAAGGCCAGCCAGGTGATCCCGGCCAGTCCGAGCATCACGATGACGCAGAAGATCACGCCGAGGATCGGAGTGATCGGGAAGAGCGGTGTCCTGAAGCTGCGCGGCAGGTCGGGCTTGGTGTAGCGCAGCACGAGCACGCCGAGGTTGACGATGGCGAAGGCGAACAGGGTGCCGATGCTGGTGGCCTCGGCGAGCTGGCCGAGCTGGATGAAACCGGCGAGCAGGGAGACGAACACGGACACGATGAGCGTGTTGGCCACCGGGACCTGGCGGCGCGGGTCGACCTTCTCGAAGATCTTCGGGATGAGGCCGTCCCGTGCCATCGCGAACAGGATGCGGGTCTGGCCGTACAGCACGGTGAGGACCACGCTGGCGATGGCGATGGCCGCGCCGAAGGAGATGATGAGGCCCGGCCAGGTGGAGCCGAGGGCCCGGTTGGCGATTATCGCGAGGCTGGCCTCGGTCCTCTCCGGGTCGAACTCCTGCCACGGCATGGCTCCCACGGCGGCCAGCGCCACGAGCACGTAGAGGACGGTGACGATGCCGAGGGACAGGATGATCGCCAGGGGGAGGTCCCGCCTGGGGTTCTTGGCCTCCTCGCCGGCGGTGGAGGCCGCGTCGAAGCCGATGTAGGAGAAGAACACCTGCGAGGCGGCCGCGGTGATGCCGGCGACGCCCAGCGGGGCGAACGGGGTCAGGTTGCCCGCGTTGAACGCGGTGAAGGCGACGACGCAGAAGAACAGCAGCACCACGATCTTGATCATCACGAAGATCGCGTTGGCGGTGGCGCTCTCGGAGGCGCCCCGCAGCAGCAGCCAGGTGGCCAGCACGACGATCAGGATCGCGGTGAGGTTGATCACGCCGCCCTGGTCGCCGGGGGAGTGGATGATGGCCGCCGGCAGCGTCCAGCCGAACAGGTCGTGCAGGAAGTGGTTGAGGTACTCGCCCCAGCCGACGGCGACCGCCGCCACGGAGACGGCGTACTCCAGCATCAGGCACCAGCCGCACACCCAGGCCACGAGCTCGCCCAGCGTCGCGTAGGCGTAGGAGTAGGACGAGCCGGAGACCGGGATCGTGCCGGCCAGTTCGGCGTAGGACAGGGCCGAGAACAGGGCCGTGAGCGCCGCCAGCAGGAACGCGGCCACCACCGCCGGGCCCGCCTTGGGGACGGCCTGGCCCAGGATGACGAAGATGCCGGTGCCGAGCGTGGCGCCGACGCTGAAAAGGGTGAGCTGCCACAGGGTCATAGTCCGGCGCAGATCGCCGCCCACGCCGTGACCGCCCTCGGCGACGATCTCCTCAGCGGGTTTGGTGCGGAACAGTTGATGCACCACGGAAACCATGTGTTGTCCCCCTCGACTGGGTCTGTGTGGTGATGATCCGTTGTGCCGGGGGGCTGACCGGGTCCTGCCCGCGACCGGGAGCGGGCGGGACCTTCGATCGGAGCGTGCTGGCCGGCGGCCAGGCGGCGTCAGTCTCCCAGGGTGGCGACCATGAGGGCCTTGATGGTGTGGAGCCGGTTCTCGGCCTGGTCGAAGACGATGGAGCGCGGCGACTCGAAGACCTCGTCGGTGACCTCCAGCGCCTCGTGGCCGGTCTTGCGGAACAGCTCCTCGCCGATTTCGGTCTCCCGGTTGTGGAACGCCGGCAGGCAGTGCATGAACTTCACGCCCGGGTTCCCGGTGGCCTCCACCACCTCCGCGTTGACCTGGTACGGCATGAGCAGCTTGATGCGCTCCTCCCACACCTCCTCGGGCTCGCCCATGGACACCCACACGTCGGTGTAGAGGAAGTCGGCGTCTTTGACGCCATCGGCCACGTCGTCGGTGATGGTGATCCTGGCGCCGGTCCGCCCGGCGAGGTCCCTGGCGGGCCTGACGACCGTCTCCCCGTCCGGCCAGAGGTCCCCGGGCGCCACGATCCGCACGTCCATGCCGAGCATCGCGCCGGTGACCAGCAGGGAGTTGCCCATGTTGTTGCGGGCGTCGCCGAGGTAGGCGTAGGAGACCTCGCGCAACGGCCTGCCGCCGTGCTCCCGCATGGTGAGCATGTCGGCGAGCATCTGTGTCGGGTGCCACTGGTCGGTGAGGCCGTTCCAGACCGGCACGCCGGAGTGGGCGGCGAGCTCTTCGACGCGGGCCTGCTCGCCTCCGCGGTATTCGATGCCGTCGAACATCCGGCCCAGCACCCGCGCGGTGTCCTTCACCGATTCCTTGTGGCCCAGCTGGGAGCCGCCGGGGTCGAGGTAGGTGACGTGGGCCCCCTGGTCGTGGGCGCCGACCTCGAACGCGCACCGGGTGCGGGTCGAGGTCTTCTCGAAGATCAGGGCGATGTTCTTGCCCCTGAGCCGCTGCCTCTCGTTCCCGGCGTACTTGGCGGCCTTGAGGTCGGCCGACAGCTCGATCAGGAACATGAACTCGCCCGGAGTGAGGTCGAGCTCCCTGAGGAAGCTGCGGTTGCGCAGGTCGGGTGCCATTGATGTCCTCCGTGACGATCGCGCGGATCAGATGCCCTCGCGTTCGAGCGGGCAGCTCATACAGCGCGGGCCACCACGGCCGCGGCCCAGCTCGCTGCCCGGAGTCGTGATCACCTCGATGCCGTTGTCGCGCAGGTGGTTGTTGGTGGTGGTGTTGCGCTCGTAGGCGATGACGACGCCGGGTTCGACGGCCAGCACGTTGCAGCCGTCGTCCCACTGCTCGCGTTCGGCGGCGTAGACGTCCTGCGTGGCGGTGAGGATCTTGATGTCGTCCAGGTCGAGGGCTCGGGCGATGGCCTTGTGCATGTCCTCCGGGGGATGGTCGGTGATTTTGAGTTCCTTGTCGGTGTCGCCGGGCTCGACCGTGTAGGAGGGCAGCATGCCCAGGCCCGCGTACTTGGTGAACACGCCGACGTCCACGTTCGTCATCACCGTGTCCAGATGCATGAACGCCCGGGCCTTCGGCATGTTCAGCGCGACGATCTTCTTCGCTGAGCCCTTGCTGAACAGGCTCCGCGCGAGCATCTCCACCGCCTGCGGCTGGGTGCGCTCGCTCATCCCGACCAGCACCGCACCCCGGCCGATGGCGAGCACGTCGCCGCCCTCGATGGTGGCCGGCGCGATGGCCATGCCCGGCAGCCAGACGTTGTAGCCGCCCTGGTCCGGCCTGTCGTAGCCGGAGGCGAACATCGGGTGGTAGCGGTAGATGGCCTCGTAGTTCACGGTCTCGCGCTGGCGGGCCTTCTTCTTCATGGTGTTGATGGAGACGCCGTCGTAGATCCAGCAGGAGGTGTCGCGGGCGAACAGGTGGTTGGGCAGCGGCGGCAGGACGAAGTCGTCCGGACCCAGTGTGTGGAAGGCGAGGCTCTTGGGATCGGTCCCCCTGTCCACCAGCTCGCGTTTGGTGATGCCGCCGGTGAGGTACGGCTGGAGCTCGCTGGAGTCCATCGCGTCCAGCGTGTTACGGAGGGCGTCGATGGCCATCGGCCCGAAGTATCGCTCGTCGATGATGCCGTCCAGGATGTGCTTGCGCGCCTCGGGGATGTCGATCGTCTCGCGCAGCAGGTCGGCCAGCAGGTGGACGGTGACGCCGCGGTCGCGCAGCACCTGCTGGAACTGCTCGTGCTCCTCCAGCGCGCGCTGCACCCACAGCACGTCGTCGAAGAGGAAGTCGTCCTTGTTCGACGGGGTGAGCCGCTTCAGGGCCAGGTCGGGCTTGTGCAGCAGGACTCGGTGGAGCCGGCCTACCTCGGAATCGACATGAAAGGTCATCTCTTTCCCTTCGTCGTTGCCGGCGAGGTCGTCCGGAGGGCGCCGTGGGGGTCTCGCCTCCGGGGCCGCGCTCGCCGTGTCTCGCCGCGGTCCGGATGTAGACCGGGATACCCGCGAGCGGCACCGGGAAGCCGGTGAAGACCGTTTCCATGCCCGCGCCCCCCGGCGCAGATCCCCGTCTCACTCAAGTTCAAGAGCGGTATCAAAAGAGATCCCCAAGGGTGAACGGATAAAACCCGTGTGACCTGCGTGGACGTGGTTCTGTTGAGGGCGGGGCGCGCTCGGCGGGAGGGGGCCGGGCAGCCGTTCCCGCGACGGCGGGAGGCGTGGTGGCGGAAGGCGTGGTGGCCGGGGCCGCCGTGGCCGCGGCGGCCGGTCCGGCGGGGGACGCGTCGTCGTGGCCGTGGTAAAGGAAGTTTGTCGATCAATCTGCCTATATAGGCGTCAAAGTGCTGTCTAGCAGGAGATTTGATGTTTTGTGCATGTTAGATGATCAAGGGGGTGATTCTGCGAAGAGCCTCACGGCTGCTAACGTGAGAGCGTTGCCTTCCTTTAAGACCCGTCCTGTGAGGCGGGAAAGGTGGTGTTTTCTTTGGCTGATGCCGTTCCGCATGCCCGCAACGGCGCGCGCGCGGTCCTCGAAGGACCCGACATCAATCGCGCGCTGATCCGCATCTCTCACGAGATCCTTGAGCGCACCAAGGGCGCCGAGGACATCGTTCTGCTGGGAATTCCCACGCGGGGCGTCCACCTGGCCCGTCGTCTGGCCGAGCACATCAGGCAGTTCGAGGGCCGCTCGGTGCCCGTCGGCTCTCTCGACGTGACGATGTACCGCGACGACCTCCGCCTGCGCCCCGCCCGCGCGCTGGGCCGCACCGAGCTGCCGGCCGACGGCATAGACGGCAAGATCGTCGTCCTCGTCGACGACGTCCTCTACTCCGGCCGCACCGTCCGCTCCGCGCTCGACGCGCTCAACGACCTGGGCCGTCCGCAGGCCGTCCAGCTCGCCGCCCTGGTCGACCGCGGCCACCGCGAGCTTCCCATCCGGGCCGACTACGTGGGCAAGAATCTCCCGACCTCCAAATCCGAGATCGTCAGGGTCTATCTGGAGGAGAACGACGGCCGCGACGCGGTCCTGCTCCTGAAGGAGGACGACAAGTGAAGCGGCACCTGATCTCGGCGGCAGACCTGAGCCGTGACGACGCCCTGCTCATCCTGGACACCGCCGACGAGCTGGCGAAGATCTCGGAACGATCCATCAAGAAGCTCCCGACCCTGCGCGGCCGTACCGTGGTGAACCTCTTCTTCGAAGACTCCACCCGGACCCGGATCTCCTTCGAGGCCGCGGCCAAGCGCCTGTCGGCCGACGTCATCAACTTCTCCGCCAAGGGCTCCAGCGTCTCCAAGGGCGAGTCGCTCAAGGACACCGCGCTCACCCTGGAGGCGATGGGCGCCGACGCCGTCGTCATCAGGCACGGCGCCTCCGGTGCGCCGCACCGTCTGGCCGGCTGGGTGCGCGGCAGCGTCGTCAACGCCGGCGACGGCACTCACGAGCACCCCACCCAGGCCCTGCTCGACGCCTTCACCATGCGCCGCCGTCTCGGCCCGCTGGACGGCAAGAAGATCACCATCGTCGGCGACGTGCTGCACAGCCGGGTGGCCCGCTCCAACGTGCTGCTGCTGGCCACCCTCGGCGCCGAGGTGACCCTGGTCGCCCCGCCGACGCTGCTGCCGGTGAACGTGGACTCCTGGCCGTGCGAGGTCTCCTACGACCTCGACGCCGTGCTGCCCAAGTCGGACGTGGTGATGATGCTGCGCGTGCAGCGCGAGCGGATGAACGCCGCCTTCTTCCCCACCGAGCGGGAATACAGCCGCCGCTACGGCCTCGACCGCGACCGCGTCGCCAAGATGCACGACAACGCCATCGTGATGCACCCCGGCCCGATGAACCGGGGCATGGAGATCGCGGCGGAAGTCGCCGACTCGTCACGCTCGACGATCGTCGAGCAGGTCGCCAATGGCGTGACCACCCGCATGGCCGTCCTGTACCTGCTGCTCGGCGGCGCCGACCTCGGGGGAGAGATCTGATGAACGAGCGTGACACGACCGCCGGCAAGGGCACCGTCGTCATCAAGGGCGCGAGGATTCTCGGCGGCGAGCCGTGCGACATCCTCATCCGCGACGGCGTGGTCGCCGAGCTGGGCCAGGGGCTGAGCGGCGACCAGACGGTCGACGCGCAGGGCCTCGTCGCCCTGCCCGGCCTGGTGGACCTCCACACCCACCTGCGCGAGCCCGGCCGCGAGGACGCCGAGACCGTCGGCAGCGGCACCCGCGCCGCCGCGCTGGGCGGTTACACCGCCGTGCACGCCATGGCCAACACCGACCCGGTCGCCGACACCGCCGGTGTCGTCGAGCAGGTCTGGCGCCTCGGCCAGGAGGCCGGCCACTGCGACGTGCGGCCGGTCGGCGCCGTCACCGTCGGCCTTGAGGGTGAGCGGCTGGCCGAGCTCGGCGCGATGGCCGACTCCGCCGCGCGGGTCCGCGTCTTCTCCGACGACGGCAAGTGCGTCTCCGACGCGGTGCTCATGCGCCGCGCGCTGGAGTACGTCAAGGCCTTCGACGGCGTGGTCGCCCAGCACGCCCAGGAGCCGCGCCTGACCAAGGACGCGCAGATGAACGAGGGCGCGGTCTCCGGCAGGCTCGGCCTGACCGGCTGGCCCGCGGTCGCCGAAGAGGCGATCATCGCCCGTGACTGCCTCCTCGCCGCGCACGTCGGCTCCCGCCTGCACATCTGCCACGTGTCCACCGCGGGCTCCGTGGAGATCATCCGCTGGGCCAAGTCGAAGGGCTGGGACGTCACCGCCGAGGTGACCCCGCACCACCTGCTCCTCACCGACGACCTCGTCGAGGACTCCCCGGTGGGCTCCTACAACCCGATCTACAAGGTGAACCCGCCGCTGCGCACCCGCGCGGACGTCGAGGCGCTGCGCGCGGCCCTGGCCGACGGCACGATCGACTGCGTCGCCACCGACCACGCCCCCCACCCGGTCGAGGACAAGGAGACCGAGTGGGCCGCCGCGGCCATGGGCATGATCGGCCTGGAGACGGCGCTGTCGGTGGTGCAGGAGGCCATGGTGGACACCGGGCTGCTCGACTGGGCGGGCGTCGCCGAGCGCATGTCCTGCGCCCCGGCCAGGATCGGCCGCCTCCAGGGGCACGGACAGCCGATCGAGGTCGGCGCCCCGGCCAACATCACCCTCTACGACGCCTCGGTGCGCGCCGAGGTGGACCCGGCCGGTTACGCCTCCAAGAGCCGCAACACGCCGTACGAGGGCAGAACCCTGCCCGGTCGCGTCGTGGCCACCTTCCTGCGCGGCAGGCCGACCGTCCTGGACGGAAAGCTCGCGTGACGACGTCGCCCTTCCAGCGCGCCGGATTTTTCATACTTTGCGGAGCAATGACCGATATGATCGGGGTGTTCGAGTGACCGCTGTGCTAGTGCTGGAAGACGGTCGCGTCTTCCACGGGATCCCCTATGGTGCCGAGGGCGAGACCTTCGGCGAAATGGTCTTCAACACCGGGATGACCGGCTACCAGGAGACACTCACCGACCCCTCGTACCACCGTCAGATCGTCGCGATGACCGCGCCGCACATCGGCAACACCGGGGTCAACGACGAGGACCCCGAGTCCTCGCGCGTCTGGGTCGCCGGTTACGTGGTCCGCGAGCCCGCGCGCGTCTCCTCCAACTGGCGCGCCAACCGATCCCTCGACGACTACCTCAAGGAGCAGGGCGTCGTCGGCATCGCCATCGCGGGCACCCGCGCCCTCACCCGTCACCTGCGCGAGCGCGGCGCCATGCGCGCCGGGGTCTTCTCGGGCGAGGCCCTCGCCCCGGTCGAGGAGCTCCTGGAGCGCGTGCGGCGCAGCCCCCGGATGGAGGGGGCCGACCTGGCCGAGCAGGTCTCGGCCGCCGAGCCGTACGTCATCCCGGCGATCGGCGGCAAGCGGTTCACCGTGGCGGCCGTGGATCTCGGGATCAAGGCGATGACCCCGCACCGGATGGCCGAGCGCGGCTGCGAGGTGCACGTCCTGCCGGCCTTCAGCACCGCCGAGGACATCCTCGCGCTGAACCCGGACGGCGTGTTCTTCTCCAACGGCCCCGGTGACCCGGCGACCGCCGACGGCCCGGTCGAGGCGCTGCGCGGGATCCTGGCGGCGGGCAAGCCGTTCTTCGGCATCTGCTTCGGCAACCAGATCTTCGGCCGGGCCCTCGGGCTCGGCACCTACAAGCTGCGCTACGGTCACCGCGGGGTCAACCAGCCGGTCCAGGACCGCCGGACCGGCAAGGTGGAGATCTCCGCGCACAACCACGGCTTCGCCGTACAGGCCCCCCTGGAGGGGCGCTTCGACACGCCGTACGGCCCGGCGGAGGTCAGCCACGTCAACCTCAACGACGACTGCGTCGAGGGCCTGCGACTGGTCGACCTGCCGGCCTTCAGCGTTCAGTACCACCCCGAGGCCGCGGCGGGCCCGCACGACTCCGCCGGCCTGTTCGACGATTTCTGCGCCCTGATGGAATCGGCGAGGGGACGAGTGAGCGCAGTGGCCGGCGAGACTCCTCTTGCCGGGCGCGCCTCCGGCACGACAGCCGTCCGCGGAGCGAACGAGGAGCCGAGCGTGACCATGGGCGCGGAATCGGCGAAGGGACGAGAGAGCGTGGGCACGAGCACGAGGGGGAACGACGGTGCCTAAGCGTACGGATATCCAGTCGGTCATGGTGATCGGCTCCGGGCCGATCGTGATCGGACAGGCCTGCGAGTTCGACTACTCCGGCACCCAGGCCTGCCGCGTGCTGCGCGCCGAGGGCTTCCGCGTGATCCTCGTCAACAGCAACCCGGCGACGATCATGACGGACCCCGAGTTCGCCGACGCCACCTACGTCGAGCCGATCACCCCGGACATCGTCGAGAAGATCATCGCCAAGGAGCGTCCCGACGCCCTGCTGCCCACCCTCGGCGGCCAGACCGCGCTCAACACCGCGATCGCCATGCACGAGGCCGGGGTCCTGGCGAAGTACGGCGTCGAGCTGATCGGCGCCGACGTGGACGCCATCCAGGCCGGCGAGAACCGCGAGCTGTTCAAGGACATCGTGGCCAAGGTCGCCGCCGAGCACGGCCTCAACGCCGAGTCGGCCCGCTCGTTCGTCTGCCACACCATGGACGAATGCCTGGCCGCCGCGGGCGAGCTGGGCTACCCGCTGGTCGTGCGGCCCTCCTTCACCATGGGCGGCGTCGGCTCCGGTTTCGCCCACGACGAGGACGACCTGCGCCGCATCGCCGGAGCGGGCCTCGACGCCTCGCCGACCACCGAGGTGCTCCTGGAGGAGTCGATCCTCGGCTGGAAGGAGTACGAGCTGGAGGTCATGCGCGACAAGGCCGACAACGTCGTCATCGTCTGCTCCATCGAGAACCTCGACCCGATGGGCGTGCACACCGGCGACAGCGTCACCGTGGCCCCCGCGCTGACCCTCACCGACCGCGAATACCAGAACATGCGCGACGTCGCCATCGCGGTCATCCGCGAGGTCGGCGTGGACACCGGCGGCTGCAACATCCAGTTCGCGGTCGACCCGCGCACCGGCCGCATGGTCGTCATCGAGATGAACCCGCGCGTGTCCCGCTCCAGCGCCCTCGCCTCCAAGGCCACGGGGTTCCCGATCGCGAAGATCGCCGCCAAGCTGGCCATCGGCTACACCCTGGACGAGATCCCCAACGACATCACCAGGGAGACCCCGGCGTCGTTCGAGCCGTCGCTCGACTACATCGTGGTCAAGGTGCCGCGCTTCGCCTTCGAGAAGTTCGCCGGAGCCGACCACACCCTGACGACCCACATGAAGTCGGTCGGCGAGGCCATGGCCATCGGCCGGTCCTTCCCCGAGGCGCTGCAGAAGGCGCTGCGCTCGCTGGAGAAGAAGGGCGCCGCCTTCACCTGGGCGGGGGAGCCGGGCGACAAGAACGAACTGCTCGAGGCCTGCCGCGTCCCGCACGACGGCCGCCTGCGCACCATGCAGCAGGCCATCCGCGCCGGAGCCACCGCCGAGGAGCTCTTCGAGGCCACCGCGGTGGACCCGTGGTTCCTGGACCAGCTGTTCGCGATCGACGAGGTCGCCGCCGAGCTGCGTGAGGCCCCCCAGCTCACCGCCGAGGTGCTGACGAAGGCCAAGCGGTACGGCTTCAGCGACGTGCAGATCGCCGAACTGCGCGGCATGACCGAGCCCCGGGTGCGCGACCTGCGCCACGCGCTCGGCGTCCGGCCGGTCTACAACACCGTGGACACCTGCGCCGCCGAGTTCGCCGCCCAGACGCCCTACCTCTACTCCACCTATGACGAGGAGACCGAGGTCCCGTACGGCGAGCGCCCCAAGGTCCTCATCCTCGGCTCGGGGCCGAACCGGATCGGCCAGGGCATCGAGTTCGACTACGCGTGCGTGCACGCCTCCTTCGAGCTCTCCAAGGCGGGTTACGAGACCGTCATGGTCAACTGCAACCCGGAGACGGTCTCCACCGACTACGACACCTCCGACCGGCTCTACTTCGAGCCGCTCACCCTGGAGGACGTCCTGGAGGTCGTTCACGCCGAGCAGCAGACCGGTCCGGTCGCGGGCGTCATCGTCCAGCTCGGCGGCCAGACCCCGCTCGGCCTGGCCCAGGCGCTCAAGGACGCGGGGGTCCCGATCGTCGGCACCTCGCCGGAGTCGATCCACCTCGCCGAGGAGCGGGGCGCGTTCGGCCGGGTCCTCGCCGAGGCGGGGCTTCCCGCGCCCAAGCACGGCACCGCGGTGACCGTGGACGAGGCCCTGGCGATCGCCGAGGAGATCGGCTACCCGGTCCTCGTCCGGCCCTCCTACGTCCTCGGCGGCGCCGGCATGGCCATCGTCTACGACGACGAGACGCTCATCACCTACATGTCCAAGGCGGGCGCGGCCAGCGACCATCCGGTGCTGGTGGACAAGTTCCTCGACGAGGCCGTCGAGATCGACGTGGACGCCCTGTTCGACGGCGAGGAGCTCTACCTCGGCGGCGTGATGGAGCACATCGAGGAGGCCGGCATCCACTCCGGCGACTCGGCGTGCTCGCTGCCCCCGATGACGCTCGGCAGCCACGACATCAAGCGCATCCGCACCGCCACCGAGGCCATCGCCCGAGGGGTGGGCGTGCGCGGCCTGCTCAACGTGCAGTACGCCATGTCGGCCAACATCCTCTACGTGCTGGAGGCCAACCCGCGTGCCAGCCGTACGGTGCCGTTCGTCTCCAAGGCGACGGCGGTGCCGCTGGCCAAGGCGGCGGCCCGGGTGATGATGGGCGCCACGGTGGCGGAGCTGCGCGCCGAGGGAATGCTTCCGGCCGAGGGCGACGGCGGCACCCTGCCGCTGGACGCGCCGATCGCGGTCAAGGAAGCGGTGCTGCCGTTCAACCGGTTCATACGCAGCGTGGACGACGCGGTGGACACGGTGCTGGGCCCGGAGATGCGCTCCACCGGCGAGGTCATGGGCATCGACGAGTTCTTCGGTACGGCCTACGCCAAGTCGCAGGCCGCCGCCTACGGGTCGCTGCCGGTCAAGGGGCGGGCGTTCGTCTCGGTGGCCAACCGGGACAAGCGCGCGATGGTCTTCCCGGTCAAGGCGCTCGCGGATCTCGGCTTCGAGATCCTGGCCACAGAGGGCACGGCCGAGGTGCTGCGCCGCAACGGCGTCCATGCCAAGATCGTGCGAAAGCAGAGCGATGGACCGGGGCCCAAGGGCGAGCCGACCATCGGCCGACGCATTCTGGACGGCGAGGTGGATCTCATCGTGAACACGCCCTTCGGCAGCCCCGGCCAGGCCGGGCCGCGGCTGGACGGCTACGAGATCCGCACCGCGGCCGTGCTGCGGGGCATCCCCTGCATCACGACCGTCCAGGGCCTGGCCGCGGCCGTACAGGGCATCCAGGCGATCGTCCGCGGTGACATCGGCGTACGGTCGCTCCAGGAGCATGCGGAGCGGTTGAGGGGACGAGTGAGCGAAGCGGCCGGTGAGGGATGAGCCGTCCGCGTAGGGAGCGAGGAGCCGGGCGCGACCATGGGTACGTGCGGTTGAGGGGACGAGTGAGCGAAGCGGCCGGTGAGGGATGAGCCGTCCGCGTGGCGAGCAGGGAGCCGGAGGCGTCCGCCGGGACAGCGCGCCCGCGGGGTTGACGCCTTAAGCGGAGGTGAGAGAGACGCCTGTTACTCCGGTACAGGTGACGGGCACGGTGCTGACGACGCGCCGCGTCGACGCCTACCATGCGCTGACCGTGGTCGCGCCCGGCATCGCCGAGCGGTTCCGGCCCGGCCACTTCGTGACGGTGGCCGTCGGCGGGCCCCGGACGTCGACGCTGACCCGCCGTGCCTTCTCCATCCACGACGTCAAGCCCGACTACGGAGGCACGGTGGAGTTCGTCTTCACCGTGCGCGGCCCGGGTACGGCGTGGCTGGCCGAGCGCCGCGCCCGCGACACGCTCGACCTGGTCGGGCCGCTCGGCCGCCCGTTCCCGCTGCCGCGCGACCCGGTCACCTGTGTCCTGGCCGGCGGAGAGTACGGCTCGGCGACGCTGTTCGCCGTGGCCGACGCCCTCCAGCAGCGCGGCTGCCGTGTCGACTTCGTGCTCGGCGCGGCCTCGGCCGACCGGGTGTTCGGCGCCCTGCGCGCCCGCAGGATGGGCGAGACCACCACGCTGACCACCGAGGACGGTTCCCTGGGCCTGCGGGGCAAGGTGACCGACGTGCTGCCCGGCGTGATCGCCGACGTGCGGGCCGACGCGGTCTATGCTTGCGGCCCGATGCCGATGCTGCGCGGCGTCACCGCCGTGGCGGTCGAGTTCGACATCCCGGTCCAGGTGGCGGTGGAGGAGCGGATGGCGTGCGGGATCGGCGTGTGCATGACGTGCGTGCTGCCGGTCATCGGAGACGATGGCGTCACCCGGATGGTGCGCTCGTGCGTCGAAGGGCCGGTCTTCCGGGGCGAGCGTGTCCGCTTCGACGACGTGGGGACGATCCCGTTCGACGCGCTGGGAGCGCCCGGTGGGGGATCGCGGAATGCCGGTTGACATGCGGACGTACCTGGGGCACGTGGAACTGGTCAATCCGATCACCACGGCCGCCGGGTGCGCCGCGTCGGGCTCCGAGCTCGCCCAGTTCTTCGACCTGAGCCGGATCGGCGCGCTGACCACGCGGTCGATCACGATGGCCCCCAGAGCGGGCCGTCCGTCCCCCAGGATGGCCGAGACGCCCTCGGGCATGCTCAACGCCGTCGGCCTCCAGGGGCCAGGCGTGGACGCCTTCCTGGAGCGTGAGCTGCCCTGGCTGGCCCAGCGCAGCGTCAGGACCGTGGTGTCCATCGGAGGCGGCACCGTGGCCGAATACACCGCGCTGGCCCGCAGGCTCACCGACGCCCCGGGAGTGAGCGCCGTGGAGGTCAACCTGTCCTGCCCCAACATCGAGGACCGGGGCCGGGTCTTCGCCCGCGACGGTGCCGCCTCGGCCGAAGTGATCGCCTCGGTGCGCTCGGTGATGCGCTACGACGTGCCCGTGGTGGCCAAGCTCTCCCCGGACGTGGTGGACATCGTGGGCATCGCCCGCGCCTGCGTGGACGGCGGCGCCGACGCGCTCTCGATGATCAACAACCCGCTCGGCATGAGCATCGACACCGAGGCCATGCGCCCCTCGCTCGCGGCGGTCACCGGCGGGCTGTCCGGCCCGGCCATCCGGCCGCTGGCCGTACGCTGCGTATGGCAGGTCCACTCCGCGTTGCCCAGCGTGCCCATCATCGGCATGGGCGGCGTGCTGACGGGCAGGGACGCCTTCGAGCTCATCCTTGCCGGGGCCTGCGTCGTCGCCGTCGGCACGGCGGTGTTCCACGACCCCTACGCCTGCCTGCGCATCCTGCGTGAGCTGGAGGAGCTCCTGGCGGCCCGGGGGTTCCACCGGCTCGCCGACGCGGTCGGGCTGGCCCATCGCCCGCCGGGGGCGTCCACCCGGCATCGGATAGATCTGGAGGAAAGTTCCCTGTGACGCCCGCACCCATCGCCGTCGCCCTGGACGCACCCGACCTGGAGACCGCGGCCCACTGGGCGAGTCTGGTGACGCCACATGTCAGCACGGTCAAGGTCGGCCTCGAACTCTACCTCCGCTACGGCCCCGAGGTGATCGCCTCGGTTCGCGGGGCGAGCGGCGTGCAGGTGTTCCTCGACCTCAAGCTCCACGACATCCCGAACACCGTCGCCGGTGCCGCGAAGGCCGTGGCGCGGCTCAAGCCGGCCATCCTGACCGTTCACGCGGCCGGTGGCCCCGCGATGATCAGAGCGGCCGTGGAGGCCCTGCCGAACACCCAGATCGCGGCCGTGACGCTGCTCACGTCGCTCTCGGAGGCCGATCTGGAGCAGATCGGCATCGCCGGCTCCCCCGATGACGCCGTGCGCCGCCTGGCGGTCATGGCCGTCGGCGCGGGCGCCCAGGCCCTCGTGTGCTCGCCGCGCGAGGTCGCCGCGGTGCGGGCAGAGGTCGGGCCGGACATCACCCTGATCACTCCCGGCGTCCGCCCCGCCGGTGCCGAGAGTCAGGATCAAGCCAGAGTAGCGACTCCCGAGCAGGCTTTCGCCGACGGGGCCGATCTTCTGGTGATCGGCCGTCCGATCACCGGCTCGGCCGACCCCGGCGCGACCGCCGCGGGAATCGCGGCGGCGCTTCGGCGCACCGTCGCGGGCGGCGGACAGGGTGTGTGATCTACGTCGCTTGAAAACGCGGGGTGGGGCGCAGTTTCATCGACGTTCGGCGACATTGGCGCTACACAAAGTGACAAAGTAGATTTTCTAAGGGAAGAAACTGGTCTTGACGTTGCTTGGAGCGTCATGACCAGCTAGTTTCCCTTCCCGTCCGAGTACATCGACAGGAAATTCGAGGTGACCCGGCGTGGCTCTTCCTCCCCTTACCCCTGAGCAGCGCGCCGCAGCCCTAGAGAAGGCTGCCAAGGCCCGCCGAGAGCGTGCCGAGGTTAAGAACCGCCTGAAGCACGGCGGGATCTCTCTGGCTGAGGTGCTCAAAGACGGGCAGGTCGACGACGTCATCGGCAAGATGAAGGTGTCGGCTCTTCTGGAGTCGCTCCCCGGCGTGGGCAAGGTCCGCGCCAAGCAGCTGATGGAGCGGCTTGGCATCGCAGAATCCCGCCGCGTGCGGGGTCTCGGCGCCAACCAGCGCGCTTCGCTTGAGCGCGAGTTCGGCGGAGCCGAGAGCTAATCTCGGTTCAACACGAACACGTTCGTCCCGCATCCGCGGGAAACGCATTACGGGGGGTTGGAGTGACCGGAACATCGTGGTCCGACGAGAGTCGGGCCTCGGAAGAAACCGCTGAGAGCGGGTCCGGTGGCTCCGCATTCCCGCTTGCGGGCCGCCAGGGGGCGCGAGCCTTCGCCAAGTCGGCCGGCAACCGCCTGACGGTTCTCTCAGGGCCGTCAGGCGTCGGCAAGTCCACGGTCGTCGCCGAGCTTCGGCGGGCACACCCGGAGGTGTGGCTGTCGGTCTCGGTGACCACCAGGAAGCCCCGTCCGGGGGAGACCCACGGGGTGGAATACTTTTTCGCCGCCGATGACGAGTTCGACCGTCTCGCCGCCTCCGGTGAGTTGCTGGAGTGGGCCGAGTTCGCCGGCAACAGGTACGGCACGCCGCGTGGCCCGGTTCTCGAAAAACTCGCCGCCGGGGTGCCCACGCTGCTGGAGATCGACCTCCAGGGCGCGCGTCAGGTCCGGGAGTCCATGCCCGAGGCCATGCTGATCTTCCTGGCCCCCCCGAGCTGGGAGGAGCTGGAAAAGCGCCTGCGCGGCCGGGGCACCGAGCCGGAGGACGTCATCGCCCGCCGCCTCGCCGCCGGCCGGATCGAGATGGCGGCGGAGCAGGAATTCGACCTGACCCTGGTGAACACGTCGGTCCAGGACGTATGCCATCGGCTGATAGCCTTGTTGGCTGATGCTCCCGAGGCTTCGAGCCCCGGACGTTCACCTAGCTAGGGGAAATCACAACGTGGCAACCAACGCCGCCTACTCCGAAGGCATCACCAACCCGTCGATCGACGCCCTGCTCGACATCGTCGACAGCAAGTACAGCCTCGTGATCTTCGGCTCGAAGCGGGCGCGCCAGATCAACGCCTACTACTCCCAGCTCGGCGAGGGCCTGCTGGAGTACGTCGGCCCGCTGGTGGAGACCCACGCGCAGGAGAAGCCGCTGTCCATCGCGCTGCGCGAGGTCAGCGAGGGTCTGCTCACCTCCGAGCCGATCGAGGGTTAGTCCCGTCGATGCGGACGGCTGGCGAGGACGAGGCCGCCGATAGGCCTGAGGGACGAGCGACACCGGGCGACGAGGAAAGCCACCGGCTCCGGGCGGCCGAGCCGCGCGAGGAGGGGCATCGTCGCAAGCCCTCCGTCGTTCTCGGCGTGAGCGCGGGGATCGCCGCGTACAAGGCCTGTGAGTTGCTCCGCCTGTTCACCGAGTCCGGTCACGACGTCCGTGTCGTCCCGACCAAGGACGCGCTCCGTTTCGTCGGCGAGCCGACCTGGGCGGCCCTGTCGGGCAACCCGGTGACCGTCGACGTCTGGGACTCCGTGCACGAGGTGCCCCACGTCCGGATCGGGCAGGGCGCCGATCTGGTGGTGGTCGCCCCGGCCACCGCCGACGTGCTCGCCAGGGCCGCCCACGGGCTGGCCGGTGACCTGCTCACCAACACCCTGCTCACCGCACGCTGCCCGGTGGTGTTCGCTCCCGCGATGCACACCGAGATGTGGGAGCACCCCGCGACGCAGGCCAACGTGGCCATTCTCCGTGAGCGTGGCGCGATCGTCATCGACCCCGCCGTGGGCCGTCTGACCGGCGCCGACACCGGCCGTGGCCGGTTGCCCGACCCCGGAGAGATCTTCGAGATCTGCCGCGGGGTCCTGGCCGGACGCCCCGCCGACCTGGCGGGCCGCCATCTGGTGATCTCGGCGGGAGGCACCCGCGAGGCCATCGACCCGGTCCGTTTCATCGGCAACCGCTCCTCGGGCCTGCAGGGTTACGCGCTGGCGCGCACGGCTGTCGCAAGGGGCGCCAGGGTCACCCTGGTGGCGGCCAACGTCGCCCTGCCCGATCCCGTCGGAGTCACAGTGGTCCGGGTGGAGTCGGCCCTGGAACTGCGTGAGGCCGTGCTGGGCGCGCTGGAGGGCGCCGACGCCGTGGTCATGGCCGCGGCCGTCGCCGACTTCCGGCCTTCGGCGCAGAGCGGCTCGAAGATCAAGAAAACCTCGGCCGAGCCCGACCCCATCCATCTGGTGAAAAATCCAGACATTCTCGCTGAGCTGGGTGAGCGCCGCCGTGAGGGGCTCAAGCCGTACCCGCAGGTGATCGTGGGCTTCGCGGCCGAGACCGACGACGTCCTCGCCAACGGGCAGGCCAAGCTCGCCCGCAAGGGCTGCGATCTGCTCGTCGTCAACCAGGTGGGCGAGAACCTCGCCTTCGGCACGCCGGACAACGCGGCGGTGGTCCTGGTCGCGGGCGGGGAGGCGGTGGAGATCCCGCGCGGTCCCAAGGAGGATCTGGCCGGCGTGGTCTGGGACCTCGTCGCCGAGCGTCTTGCCTGACCTGCTTGCCGGAGATCCTCTCCCGGCGGATACTGCATCCGGGGTGAGCTGGAACGCTGTGTCAGGGAGGGGTGCGGCCATGCCGGTGTCCGGCGCTGTCAGAGCCCGCTGCCGGGCGCTGCTCCCTCCGGGAGAGGACATACGTTATGTCCTACCCGCGCTGTCGGCGGATTCGCCGGGAACGGCGATCTTCCTGATCGTGATCACCGATCGGTCGATCTTCGTGCTGTCCACCAGGTTCTTCGATCGGGACATGCCGACCTCGGTCCACGCCACGCACGCGCGCCGGACCAGGCTCGGCCCGGTGGAGTTCGCCGCGGGTTCGGCCATCGAGCTCGGCGGAATGGTGTTCGAGATCGACGAGGAGTACGCGGCGGTGGTGCGCGCCGCCGACGCCGAGGTCTTCGCGCCTGAGACGCTGCCTCCTGACCCGCTTCCCGACCTCTGACCTCACGTTCCCGACCTCTGACCTCACGCCTGATCGAAACGAGTGCCAGGTCCCGCCAGAGCGACGCGACGTGACGGTATGTGATGTGGTTTCGCGGCTCTGCCCCTGGTGCGGCTAGACTTCGGCGGAGCGCTACTGGTGTCATACCGACGCCAGAGCCCCCAGACGCCAGCAGCCGCTGCATGAGGAGCCACTGACTTGTCCCGTCGCCTGTTCACCTCCGAGTCGGTCACCGAGGGCCACCCGGACAAGATCGCCGACCAGATCAGTGACGCGATTCTCGACGCCATGCTCAAGGGTGACCCCAAGAGCCGTGTCGCGGTCGAGACGCTGATCACCACCGGTCAGGTCCACGTCGCCGGAGAGGTGACGACGGAAACCTACGTCGACATTCCCGGTCTCATCCGAGAGAAGATCCTCGAGATCGGCTACGACGCCTCGCACAAGGGCTTCGACGGCGCCTCCTGTGGCGTGTCGGTGTCCATCGGCGCGCAGTCGCCCGACATCGCCCAGGGCGTCGACGACGCCTACGAGAACCGTGAGGGCGAGAGCGCCGACGAGTTCGACCGCCAGGGCGCCGGTGACCAGGGCCTCATGTTCGGTTACGCCTGCCGCGAGACTCCTGAGCTGATGCCGCTGCCGATCCAGCTGGCGCACCGCCTGGCCCAGCGCCTGTCGCAGGTCCGCAAGGACGGCACCGTGCCCTACCTGCGCCCCGACGGCAAGACCCAGGTCACCATCGAATACGACGGCGACCGTCCGGTCCGCCTCGACACCGTGGTGGTCTCCACCCAGCACGCGGCCGAGATCGACCTCAAGGAGATGCTCGCGCCCGACATCAAGGAGCACGTGGTCGACCCGGTCATCGCCGGCCTGGACATCGACACCGACGGCTACCGCCTGCTGGTCAACCCGACCGGCCGATTCGAGATCGGCGGCCCGATGGGCGACGCCGGACTGACCGGCCGCAAGATCATCGTCGACACCTACGGTGGCATGGCCCGCCACGGCGGTGGCGCCTTCTCCGGCAAGGACCCGTCCAAGGTGGACCGCTCGGCCGCCTACGCCATGCGCTGGGTCGCCAAGAACATCGTGGCCGCCGGTCTGGCCGACCGCGCCGAGGTCCAGGTCGCCTACGCCATCGGCAAGGCTCACCCGGTCGGCGTGTTCGTCGAGACCTTCGGCACCGAGAAGGTCGAGGTCGCCATGATTCAGAAGGCCGTGCTCCAGGTCTTCGACCTGCGTCCGGCCGCGATCATCCGCGACCTGGACCTGCTGCGCCCGATCTACTCGGCGACCTCCGCCTACGGTCACTTCGGCCGGGAGGACTTCTCCTGGGAGTCCACCAGCCGCGCCGAGGCCCTGCGCGCCGCCGCCGGCCTCTGATCGATCACGGCACAGCCCCCGTGAGATGTCTCACGGGGGCTGTGCCGTTCTTTCGCCGTATTCCACATGTCGCCGAGCCGGGGTGCCAGGGCTCGAGCTCGCCGGGTCCGGTACGGCAGGGCGGAGGCGTCCCGAGCCGTTGATCGCCCGGCGTAGGCGACGGACATCAGCAGGCGGCTGCGGGCAGCGCATGCCCGGCCCGCATGCCCGGCCCGCATGCCCGGCCCGCATGCCCGGCCCGCATGCCCGGCCCGCATGGCCGGCCCGCATGGCCGGAGTCAGTGGATGATCATGCTTGAGTGATCAGCACCTATAGTTCCGGGGTATGACGAGTGAGCACATCTCCGGCACCACGGTTCGTGCGACCGGGACAGGCCGGCCGGCTTTCGTGGTGAATGTCGAGGTTTTCCTTGAGCGTGAGGGGCGATGGCTGCTCATCCAGCGGGGTGCCGGAGAGGAGCACGCCCCGGGTGCTCTGGGCGGTGTCGGCGGGGTGGTCGAACTCGATGGTGCCGACATCGATGTGCTGGAAGAGACGGCGCGGCGGGAGGTCGCCGAGGAGATCGGCGTTGATCTGTCCGGTGTGACGCTGTCCTATGTGGAGAGTGCGTTCTTCGTCACCGATGACGGTGATCCGACGATCAACATGGTGTTCGCCGCCCGGCTGCCCGTCGACGGGCAGCCGGGCGCGGTCTCTCCCACGGAGGTGGCGGCGTTGGTCTGGATGACCGCGGACGAGGCGGAAGGCGCCGCCGACTGCCCGCCGTGGATCCGGCGCAGCCTGCGCCGGGCGGCCGCACAGTCGCAGCTGTGGCCGGCCTGAGGTGTTTTGTCAGGGAGCTTGCGATAACCGCAACCAGCCGAGCACAACCTCGCCATCCCGGGCGAGTCGCTCCAGACCGAGCCACCCTCCAGCGAGTGCAGATCGTTGCCCACCCCATAAGCCGCGGGTCAGGGCCGGGGAGCCGCTAGCCGCGGGCGCCGACGGCGGGAGTGTCGTCGGCCGCGGGTGAGGTGATGTGGCAGGAGCCGGAGGCCTTGAAGGGTTCGGCGAGCTGGGCGAGGTAGGCGGTGGGGTAGTGGGGTTTGGCGGCCATGCCGAGGTCGTCGGAGGTGAAGCGGCGGGCCGGGTCGTAGGAGAAGGTGCCGAGCAGGTGGTCCCAGATGAGGGTGAACAGGCCGAAGTTGACGTCGCCGATGCCCGCCCATTTGAGGTGGTGGAAGCGGTGCCCCTCGTTCAGGGCGAGCACGTACTTCAGAGCGCCGATACGGTAGTCGGCGTTGGAGTGCTGCAGCAGCAGCTGGACGGCGGCGGCCACGGCGGCGGCGGTGGCGACGTCGGTGGGCAGGCCGGCGAGCAGGAGCGGGGCGAACCCGGCGCTCGTCTCCAGGGTCTGGTGCAAGGGATGCTTCTTGACTTCCTCCCCACGCCTCACGGCGGGGGATTCCCGTGGCTGAGGCGCGTTCACACGACCTCCGTCTCGGGTGGTTGGCGCTTCACGGACCGCCCAGCGGCGAGGTCTCCACGCCCTGTCACCGCAAGCCCCGCGGCGAGGATGTTCTTCGCGGCGTTCACGTCGGCGTTGCCGGCATAGGCGCAGGAGGTGCAGGCGAAGACCGCTTGACTCTCGCGGGACTTCGCATCCACCAGCCCGCACGCCGAACAACGCTGCGAGGTGTACGCGGCAGGCACCCGCACGATACGGGAGCCGTTGTAACGAGCCTTATGTTCCAGGCCGACCGTGAGGCCGCCCCAGCCCTTGGCGAGGATCGCCCGGTTCAGCCCGGCCTTGGCCCGCACGTTGGTTCCGGGCACCTCGACCGTGCCCCTGGCGGAGGCGGTCATGGTGCGGACCTGCAGATCCTCCACCACGACCAGGCCGTGGTCACGGGTGAGCCGGTTCGCGGTCCACGCCAAAAAGTCCGTACGCCGGTGGCGGACGCGGGCGTTCAGCCTGCCGATCCTCGCCGTGGTGGCGGCGCGCCGGTTGGAGCCCTTGCGCTGCCGGGCGAGCTTCTGCTGCAGCCGCTTCAGCCGGGCCGCCTCACCAGGGGTGACGAACTCGCGGTCGCGCAGCCACCCGCCGGAGGTGGCCACGGCGACGGCCACACCACGGTCGACCCCCACCGGGGGCTTGCCGTTCGGCACCGAATCCACCAGGCCGTCCTCAACACAGAACGACACATACCAGCGTCCGCCGTCCTTGCGCACCGTCGCGTTACGCATCTGGCCACCGAGCGGTCGCGTCCAGCGAAACCGCACCCAGCCCAGCTTGGGCAGTCTCACCCGGCCCCACCGGCGCGAAACGCGCTCCATGGCGATGTGCTTGGGGTCGGGGAAGCGGAACGACGGCCGAGTCTTGCGCTTGGACCGCCAGCGGACCTTGAACGTGCCATGCGTCTTGCAGGCCCGCTCCAGGTCGCGGAGCGTTTGCTGGAGTGTGTGCGAGGGGGCTTCAGCCAGCCACGGGAAGTCCTTCTTGGCTTCGGCCATCTGCCGGGCCTGCTCCACGTAGCCGATGTATGCGCCGCGCCGCCGGTAGGCGCGCCGCTGCTCCAGGCCGATGTTCCACACCATCCGGCAGGCGTCGCCGATGAGTTCGGCGAGTTCCTCCTGCTCGGGGGTGAACGCCAGCAGGTAGCGGCGGCCGGTCAGCATTCAGCGTCCCTTCTGCTGCTCCACGTACCGCTTGACCACGGCAAGCGGCGCGCCGCCGGCCGTGGCCACGAAGGAGGAGTTCGTCCACAACGTCGGGAGCCGGGACTTCAGGTGCGGGAACTCCTCGCGCAGCACGCGGGAGGAATGGCCCTTGATCGCCTTCACCAGGCGGTGAACTCCGTACTGCGGGTCGACTTCGACCAGCAGGTGGACGTGGTCGGGCATGACGTCCATCTCCACCAGCCACGCGCCCTTGTCGTTCACCACCTCACGGATGAGGCCTTTCAAGCGTTCTTCGATCGGGCCGCCCAGCTCGCGCCTTCGGTACTTCGGGCACCACACGACGTGGAACGCGCACGGGAAGACAACGTTGCTGTGCGACCGCAGGGTCACGGCCACGACTGCAATATACGGCTAGGGGCTGGCTAATGATCGAGAATCGAGAGGGATGGGCTGATCCCACGGCTGAAGCCGGGGGGCTGCGCCCAAGATTTCCGATCAGACCATCATCGTTGTGCGGCGATCAATGAGGGTGGTCGGTGTGAGCTGTGCAAGGCCTGTCCCAAACTCGGGATCAGGTCCCGGCACGAGCTCACTCGCCTCGACCTCGGCTGAGCCCCGGGCCGAATATCCGGATACAGGTTGTCCGTTCCAGGGTCTTGACCCCCATCCGCCGTCCCTGAAACGTCAATCTCTGTGTAGCTTCTCTTTTGAGATCTTGAAGGAGAGACGTGGACGGGCGGTCGGGGGCGGGCGGGCTGCCCGAGGAGATCACAAGCTTCGTGGGGCGTAAGGAGGAGGTCCGCCAGATCAGGCGCCTGCTTCAGGTGGCCAGGCTGGTCACCGTCACCGGCGTCGCCGGCATCGGCAAGTCCAGGGTGGCGGTCAAGGCCGCCTCGGGCGTGCGCCGGGCCGTCGCCGACGACGTCAGGTTCGTGGAACTGGCCGGGGTGAGCGGCCCCGGCCGTCTGGAGCAGGCCGTGGCCCACGCGCTGGACCTGACGGACCTGTCCACCCGGCCGGACGCCGAGGCCCTGGCCGAGCATCTGCGCGACCGGCGGACCCTGCTGATCCTCGACACCTGCGAACATCTCGTGGACGCCTGTGCGCGGCTGGCGCAGACCCTGCTGGAGAGCAGCCCGGGGTTGCGCATCCTGGCCACCAGCAGGCAGTCGCTCGGCGTGCCGGGCGAGCACATCGTGGCCCTGCCCCCGATGGTGCTGCCCGACCCGCGCGCCGTGACCTCCACGGCCGCACTCGCCCGATGCGACTCGGTGGCGCTGTTCCTGGAACGGGTCACCGCCGTCGACCCGGACTACACGCTCACCGGTGAGAACGCGGCGCAGGTCGCCGAGATCTGCGCCAGGCTCGACGGCATACCGCTGGCCATCGAGCTGGTCGCCGTCCGGATGCGCACGCTTCCGTTCAGCAAGGTTCTCGGACTCCTCGACGACCGCCTCTGGCTGCTGTCGGGCCGTACGGCGGGCGGGCGGCACCCGACCGTCGGCGCCACCCTCGAATGGAGCCATGAGCTGTGCACCCCCGACGAACGGGTGCTCTGGTCGCGGCTGCCCGTCTTCGTCTCCTCCTTCGACGCCGCCGCGGCCGAGGGCGTCTGCGCCGACGCGGCCCTGCCCGCCGAGCGGGTCCTCCCCGCGCTTCTCGGCCTGGTGGACAAGTCAATCGTGATCCCGGTCAAACGGGACGAGGGCACGGTCTACCGGCTGCTGGACATCATCCGGGAGTACGGTGCCGCCAAACTGGCGGAGACCGGAGACCGGGAACGGCTGCGCCGCCGCCATCTGAGCCACTACTACGAGCTGGCACGCAGGGGCAAGGAGTCCGGCCGGCACGGTGACCAGCTGGAGACCTGGAGACGCGTCCGGCGCGACTGGCCCAACATCCGGGCGGCCCTCGACCTGTGCGCCGAGGACCCGGCCCTGCGGGAGACGGGCCTGATGATGGCCGCGGCGCTGTGGTACCTCTGGGTCGCCTGCGGAATGCACCGGGAGGGCCGCCACCACCTGGAGCGGCTGCTCGCGCGTCCCGGGCCATGGAGGCCGGCCTGGTCGTGGGGGATGCTCACGCTGGTCCACATCGCCAACACCCGGGGTGACCTGGACCAGGCGCGGCTGCTGCTGGAGCGCTGCGAGCGCCGTTCCCCGCCCGATTCGCCCGGCAGTGATCTGATCCGTCTCGTGCTGCTCAAGATGAGCGGCACACTGGCTTTCGTCGAGGGGGAGCCGCACCGCGCGGAGCACATGCTGCGCGAGGTGGTGGAGCGGTTGAGCCCCGGCAGGGAGCTGCCCGAGGTGCTCATGCCGGCGATGACCGAGCTGGGGACGAGCCTGGTGTGGCTCGGCGACACAGCGGCGGCGGGGCAGGTCTTCAAGGACTGCCGGCGGCTCTGCGACGAGCTGGGGGAGGCCTGGGCGAGCGCCCAGGCCGACTATGGGCTGGGCCTGGTCGCCCGGGCGGAGGGCGACATGGCCCGGGCGGTCGCGCACGCGAGGGACTCCCTGCGGGTCAAGAGGGAGTTCTCCGACGTCAAGGGGATCATCTTCTGCCTGGAGTTGCTGGCCTGCGCCGCGGCGGACGAGGGCGACCTGGCCAGGGCGGGGCGGCTGCTCGTCGCGGCCCGCGCCGAACGGCGTGACAAGGGCCTGGTGGGGCGCGGCTACCCGGTCATGACCGAGCAGGGCGCCCGCTGCGCCGAGTTGGTCAGGCGAGGCCTGCCGCTCCGGGAGTTCGAGCAGGTGGCCAGGGAGGGCGCCGCGTTCGGCCTGAAGGAGGCGATCGCCTACGCACTCGGCGAGGACGAGGCGGACGACGGCCTGGCCGTGCGGCCCGGCCTTGACTGGGCGCCGCTCACCCGCAGGGAGCGGGAGGTCGCCGAACTGGTCGCCGAAGGGCTGACCAACCGGCAGATCGCCCACCGGCTGGTGATCGTCCAGCGGACCGCCGACTCCCACGTCGAGCACATCCTGGCCAAACTCGGCTTCTCGGCGCGCGCCCAGATCGCGGCATGGGTGATCCGGCGGCGCCGGGGAAACAGCGGGGCGGGGATCGCGTGAGGGTCGATGAGGATCACCTGCCGGCGTTCCGGCGGACACGGAGGACGAGACGGAGGACGAGATGGTACGGCGGCCGGGGAATCTGCCGGTGGACCTGTCCAGCTTTGTGGGACGGACCGACGAACTGGCCGAGGGCCTGCGCCACCTCATCGGCACCAGGTTCCTGACCGTCACCGGCCCCGGCGGTGTGGGCAAGACCCGCCTGGTCCTGCGTCTGGCCGACAGGTTGCGCCGCCGTTTCGGCGACGGGGTCTGGCGGGCCGAACTGTCCGGTACGGCCGACCCCGTGGCCGCTCTCGCCGACGCGCTCGAACTGCGCGGGGCGTCCTCGGCCTCGGAGATCGCCTCGACGCTGCGTGGCAGGCGGCTGCTGGTCGTGCTCGACACCTGCGAGCATCTTCTCGGCGAGGTCGCCGAACTGGTGCGTGCCCTGCTCGGCGGGGCGCCGGAGATCGTGGTGGTGGCCACCAGCCGGCGGCGGCTGGGCCTGCCGGGGGAGCGGGTGCTGGAGCTCGCGCCGCTGCCGCTTCCGTCGGCCGTGCGGCTGTTCGAGGATCGGGCCGTGGCCGCCGACCCCGGGTTCACGCTGACCGCCGCCCTCTCGCCGGTGGTCGCCGAGATCTGCGGCAGGCTGGACGGGCTGCCGCTGGCGATCGAGCTCGCCGCCGCCCGGATGCGCTCCATGTCGGCCAGGGACCTGCTGGAGCGGCTGCGGCACCGGCTCACGGTGCTGACCGGCGTCAGCAGGAGCGTGCTGCCGCGCCACCGTGACCTGCGGGCGTCCGTCCAGTGGAGCTACCGGCTCTGCGATGACGAGCAGCGCGAGCTGTGGGCACTGCTGTCGGCGTTGCCCGGATCCTTCGACCTGGCGGGCGCCGAGCGGGCCTGCGGCACCGCGTTCGCGGCGGAGCGGGTCGCGCCCGTCCTGGCCGAGCTGGTCGAACGATCGGTCGTGCTCCGCGAGCCCGGGGGCCGCCACCGGATGCTGGAGGCCTATCGGGAGGTCGGCCTCGAACCGTCCGGGGGCCGGTGGCGGCCGGCCGTACAGGGGCTGCTGGGAGGCGCGGGGCGGCCGTCCGGCACGCGCCAGGCCGGCCACCAGGCGCGGGCGGTCACCGGCGCTCTGAGCGCCAGGGAGCTTCAGGTGGCCGAGCTCATCACCGAGGGCCTGTCGAATCCGGAGATCGCCGCGAGGCTGGACATCGCCAAACGGACCGTGGACGCGCATGTCCGCAACATTCTCGCCAAGGGTGGCCTGGTCTCCCGCACCCAGGTGGCCTCATGGGTCGCGGAGAGCGATCCGCGGACGTCCATATAGATCATTAATGTCGGCCTGGAGTAGGTAAATCACCCGATGCGGAGGACCGGAATGGCGGCCATGATGGAGGCGGCCAGTGGGGACACCGATTACTCCGGCTTCCGCAGCGTTGGGCAGTTCCGAGGGAAGGGGTCCCCTCTTGCCCGAACAGATGCCGGGGTGCTGCCTGTGTCGGGCGTGACCCACTGGCCGACGACCTTCGGCGTTCCGCCTCTGGCAGGAGGAGCCCGCGCATCTGGTAGGACAAGTGGGTGACTCACGCGAGCCCCTCACCTGACGACGACGCCTTGCTCCCGCTCGACGCCGTGCGTGAGCGGCCCGTGCCCGTTCCCGCCAGGGGGGTGCCCGAACCTGCGGCCGTGCTTCCGGTCGCCCGTATCGCGGTGGACACCCCGCTGCCCCATCTCGACCGGCCGTTCGACTATCTCGTCCCGGCCCCCCTGGACGCCGACGCGGTGCCGGGATCCAGGGTTCGCGTCCGGTTCGCGGGGAAACTCGTCGACGGCTTCCTGCTGGAGCGGCTGGAGACCAGCGAGCACCAGGGCAGGCTGGCCCGGCTGGAGAGAGTCGTCTCTCCCGAGCCGGTGCTCAAACCCGAGATCGCCCGGCTGGCCCGCGCCGTGGCCGACCGCTACGCCGGAACCCTGGCCGACGTCCTCCGCCTGGCCGTCCCGCCCCGCCACGCCAAGGTGGAGGCGGAAAACGCCGAAGACCCCCAGGACGCGGCGGCGGGAGAGGCGGGCGACCTCGCGCCGGGGCCGGGGACCGGGGGGCACGATCCGGGGCCGTGGGCGGACTATCCGGACGGTGAGTCGTTCCTGAGGGCTCTCGCGGAGGGACGCTCGCCGCGCGCCGTGTGGACCGCGCTGCCCGGGGCGGGGGAGGGCGGGCCACGGTGGGCGACGGCGGTGGCGGTGGCCGTACGGGAGACCCTCCGCGGCGGCAGGGGCGCGCTCGTGGTGCTTCCCGACGGGAAGGACGTGACGCTGGCCGACGCGGCGTTGAAGGCCGTCCTGGGGCCCGGGACGCACGTGGCGCTCACCGCCGACCTGGGACCCGCCGAGCGCTACCGGCGATGGCTGCGAGTGGCCCGGGGGCGGGCGCGCGCCGTCGTCGGCACCAGGGGGGCGGCGTTCGCGCCGGTCAAAGACCTCGGGCTCGCGATCGTCTGGGACGACGGGGACGACCTGCACGCCGAGCGGCTCGCGCCGTACCCGCACACCCGTGAGATCCTCGCGCTGCGCGCCCACCAGGGCGGCGCGGGCCTGCTGATCGGGGGATACGCGCGCACGGCCGAGGCCACCCGGCTCGTGGCCACCGGCTGGGCCGGTGCGATCACCGCCGCGCGCGAGACGGTCAGGGCCTGGGCCCCCCGGGTCCGCCCGGCGGGGGAGGATTCCGAACTGGCCAGGGACGAGGCGGCGAGGGCGGCCCGGCTGCCGAGCCTCGCCTGGCGGGCGCTGCGGGCCGGGCTCACGACCGGACCGGTGCTGGTGCAGGTCCCCCGGCGGGGTTACCTGCCCGCGCTGGCCTGCCAGGCCTGCCGGGCACCGGCCCGCTGCGGGCACTGCGCCGGGTCGCTCGCGCTGCGGAGCGGACACGCCGCGCCGTACTGCCGCTGGTGCGGCCGGATCGCGGGGCAGTGGCGCTGCCCGGCCTGCGGCGGCCTCCGGATGCGGGCGCAGGTGATCGGGGCCCGCCGCACGGCGGAGGAGCTGGGGCGGGCCTTCCCGTCGGTCCGGGTCGAGACCTCGGGCAAGGACGGGGTGCTCGCCACGGTGGGTGCCGCCCCCGTCCTGGTCGTGGCCACTCCCGGCGCCGAACCGGTGGCGGAGGGTGGTTACGCGGCCGGCGTGCTGCTGGACGGGTGGGCCCTGCTCGGCAGACCGGATCTGCGGGCCGCCGAGGAGACGCTGCGCCGGTGGATGAACGCCGCGGCGTTGCTGCGCCCCCAGGCCGAACTGGTCGTGCTGGCCGACTCCTCGGTGCCCGCCGTGCAGGCGCTGCTGCGCTGGGATCCCGTCACCCACGCCGAGCGTGAACTGGCCGACAGGACAGAACTCGGTTTCCCCCCGGCGGTAAGAATGGCCACGCTGACCGGCTCTCCCTCGGCGGTCAGGGAAATGATCGGGGAAGCGGCGCTGCCGGACGGGGCGCAGGTTCTCGGGCCGGTCCCGATCGAGGGTTCCAGAGGCGACCAGGTGCGGGAACGCGCCATGGTGCGCGTCCCGTGGGGGGCGGGGCCGGCGCTGGCCGCCGCGTTGAAAGGGGCCGTCGGCGTAAGATCCGCACGCAAGATCCCTGAGGTGGTCAGAGTCTGCATTGACCCCCTGGATGTGATTTGAGTTGTTTCCCCGATTCGCGGTGCCGACAATAAGCCGTTAATTTTCCCCTGTGTCGATCGAATGGGTGAATCGGGCCGTGGACGATCTGCGTGCCTGGGGGCGTGCGCACGGCCTGGACGTTGACGCGGACGAGGTGCGGCTGCTCTGCGACTACGCGAGCGACTACCTGGACGTGCACGAGCTGGGGGATTTCACCCAGGTCACTTTCGAGGAACTGCTGCTCAACATCTATCCGCGCAAGGTCATCGCCCCACCGGAAAGCGCCCCCGAAACCGTCGCCGCCGCCCGCACTCTCGTTGACTTCCTGCTCGCGACCGAAGAGATCGGCGGCAAGATGGCCGCCCGCATGCGAGCCACCCTGGACCGGATCGAACCCGAGATGCCGATCGCGCTCGCCGACACCTCCCGGTTCGGCATGGCCAAGAGCCTGTTCAGCGCCATGGGCGCCGACTCGCTGGAGCAGGACGACCTGGCGCTGTCGACGGTCGAGGAGGTCGAGGAGCCGGCCGAGTTCTGCGACTGCCCCGCCTGCGCCCCCCTTCCCGCCGTACGGCTCGCACCCCGCGCGGTGCTGGCCGACGGCGCCCTGCGGGTGCCCCTGGTGACCGACGTCCGCCGGCTGGTCCAGTGGATGCTGGCCGGAGGCCGCACGCCGACCGTCAAAGGACGGCTCAGGGTCCGCGACGCCGCCGAGGCCACCGCCCAGCTCGCGGTCGCCGACCCCGGCCTCCTGTGGAACCTGGCGGTGCACACCGGCCTGGTCGCGGTCGAGGGCACCGCCATCTTCGACGGCGAGGACCTCGACCCGCTCGACACGTGGGCGGCCGTGGTGGAGTTCCTCGTGGAGAAGGAGACCGACGGCGCCGTCACCGGCAACCGGGCTCTCGACGAGGAGCTCTACGGCCTGTGCGACATGCTGTACCGGCTGCAGGCGCCGGTGCCGATCCCCCTGGTCGTGGAATACCTGGAGGAGATCGGGCTGATGGACGAGGGCGAGGTCGACATCGGTGAGGTCCTGCGACGGCTGGTCTACTGCGGGATGGCCGAGCCCGGCGAGGAGACGCTGGAGCTGACCCACCTGGCCGTCTGGGGTCTCCGGGAGCTCTACACCGGCCTGGGCATCGAGGCTCCGGAAGCCGCCGACCTGACCACCGCGGACGCGCCCGATCTCATCGAGGGCCTGCTGTCCGGGATGCCCACCGAGATGGCCGAGGCCGACATCGAGGGCTGGTTGCGCAACCGGACCCCCGAGGATGCCGCCACCGACCTGCTGGGCGCCGCCTCCGGAGCGCCCTCGGCCGTGCGGGGCATCGCGGTGACGATCGTCGACCGGCTCGGCCCGGACGCCGCGGACGCGGTCCGCCGCTACCTGGAGGAGACCGAACTGCGCCCGCACGCCATCCACTGGCTCTCCTCGCGCGGTCTGGCCGCCCCGGCGCTCACCCAGGAGGAGGTGCTCTGGATGAGCGTGGACATGCTCGCCCTGGCCATCTCCGCCGCCGAGAACGACCCGGACGAGTTCGCCGAGAACATGGCGGCCTCCGGCCCGCCCGCGCACGTGATCGAGGAGATGTGGCGGGTGGACCATCCGGAGGTCGTCGAGGTTCTTGAGCTGCTCGGCCGTTCCCTGCACGACCAGAACGTGGCCAAGGCGGCGCGCAAGGCCGCCTTCAAAGCACGCTCCCGCGCTATCGGCTAGCCGTACACCCGTGGGGCTTGAGTGGAGTAAGTTTCACGGGTGGCAAAGAGCGGGAACACCGGCAACGTCTTCGATCTCGGCGAGCTGCGCAGGCTCGTGGACGACCTCGGATCGGGAGCTCAGGAGGCGCGCGCGGCACTCCTCGACGAGATCCGCGCCGCCGACGAAAGCGGCGAACGCCCTGGCTGCGACACCGACGTGCTGAGCTTCCCGCCGGTCACGCTCGCCCCGGACGGGCAGCTCGCGGCGGCGGTGCTCGAGGTTCCGCTGGTGCTCGACGCCCAGAGGCTGGCCGCGTGGACCGGCACCCGCCAGGTGACCCCGGAGGGCCTGCTGCCCGACCCCTTCCTGCCGTGCGCCGAGCTCGGGCTGCCCGGCCCGGCGCGGCTGCACCTGCTCTGGGTCGTGGCGGTCAACACCGGCATGCTCCGCATCTCCCGGGGCACGGCGACGGCCGGTCCGCTGGCGCTCTCCGCCGAGCTCCCCCCGCGGGCGCTGCTGGAGTTCTGGGACGGCGTGGTCATGGACGTCCTCGACCGCGCCGACGAGAGCCTGACCGGCTCGGCGGTGGTGGACGATCACCTCGCCGAGATGCTCGCCACGATGTACGCCGTGCGCGAGGGCCTCTCCACCGCCACCCTGGTCAAGGGGATCCTCCAGTCGCATGAGGTGGCCTGTGAGGCCCGCCCGGCCGACATGAGGGCGCTGACCGCCGCCCTCCCGGGAGAGCTGGACGAGGCGCTCGCGCTTCTCGGCTACTGCGGGCTCATCGAGCCGTCAGAGGCGGGCCGGCCCAGGCTGACCCCGCTCGGCATGTGGGCGGTCCGCCAGGACCTGTTACGCGAGGGCCACGACGCGCCCACCCAGGACGAGGTCGCCGTCTTCGCCGGCCTCGACGCGGCCGAGTTGGTCGACGCGATCATGAAGCGCTCCGCCGCGCCCAGCGCCGTCACCGTCTGGCTGGAGTCCCGCCCCCCCGAATTCGCCGCCCGCGAGCTGGTCAAGATCGCCGCATCCGGTACGGCCGGCCAGCGCGGCACCGTCGGCAAGATCTTGGAGGAGCTCGGCCCCGAAGCCGAGGAACCGCTCAGGGAGGCGCTCGCCGAGCCCGCCATGTGGCGCTACGCCGCGTCCTGGCTGCACATCCGCGACCTGCCCGCGCCCGCCCTCACCCCCGCCGACAGCACCTGGATCGCGATCGACACGCTCGCCTCGCTGATCCACCTCGGCAACGCCCCCGGGGCGATGTGCGAGTTCGACATGCTCGAACCCGGCGACGACCTGGTCCGCGTGGTCGAGGAGATGGCCCAGGTGGACCACCCCGACACGATCGCCGTGCTGGACCTGCTGGGCGCCCGCCACGGGGACGCGGCGGTGGCCAAGGCCGCGCGGAAAGCCGCCATGAAGGTCCGGTCCCGATAGGGGCCTCCCGCCACGGGCGAGCGGAAGATCTGAGGGTCACTCCCCGTGGCCCTTAGACTGGGGGGATCCCCGAAGACGTGAGGAGAGCCCCGTTGTCCATTCAGCCGATCCGCCTTTTCGGCGACCCGGTGCTGCGCACCCCAGCGGTGCCGGTGAAGGACTTCGACAAGGAGCTGCGCAAGCTCGTCAAAGACCTCACCGACACGATGATGGACGCCCCCGGGGCCGGACTGGCCGCGCCGCAGATCGGGGTGGGACTCCGCGTCTTCACCTACTACGTGGACGACCAGCTCGGCCACCTGATCAACCCCGACCTCGACCTCTCGGAGGAGAAGGACGAGGAGGGCGAGGAGGGCTGCCTGTCCTTCCCCGGCCTGTCGTTCCCCACGCCCCGGGCCATCCGGGCCGTGGCCAAGGGGTTCAACATGTACGGCGAGCCGGTCACCCTTGAGGGCACCGACCTGATGGCCCGCTGCTTCCAGCACGAGACCGACCATCTGGACGGGGTGCTGTTCATCGACCGGATGGACCCCAAGCAGCGCAAGCTCGCCATGAAGGAGATCCGCGAGGCCGAGTGGAGCGGGCTGTCGGCCCCCGCGTTCAAGTTCTCCCCGCACGCCACCCACGGGAAGGCTCTGTAGGAACCTTGCGCCTGGTCTTCGCCGGAACTCCGGACACCGCTCTGCCCTCGCTGCGGGCCATGCTCGACTCGCCGCGCCACGAGGTCGTCGCCGTCGTCACGCGGCCGGACGCCCACTCGGGCCGGGGCCGCAAGGTCCACCCGAGCCCCGTCGCCGAGCTCGCCGAGGAGGCGGGCATCGAGGTGCTCCGCCCGCAGAAGGCGGGTGACCCGGAGTTCCTGGAGCGGTTGCGGCAGATCGACCCCGACTGCTGTCCGGTGGTGGCGTACGGCGCGCTCCTGCCGCAGGCCGCCCTGGACATCCCGCGCCACGGCTGGGTCAACCTCCACTTCTCGCTGCTGCCCGCCTGGCGCGGTGCCGCCCCGGTGCAGTACGCCGTGCTGCACGGTGACGAGATCACCGGTGCGACCACTTTCCAGATCATCAAGGAGCTGGACGCGGGCCCGGTCTACGGCATGGTGACCGAGGAGATCCGGCCCGCCGACACCAGCGGCGACCTGCTCACCCGGCTGGCGGAGTCCGGCGCCGAGCTGCTGCTGGCGACCATGGACGGCATCGAGGACGGCAAGCTGGAGGCCGTGCCGCAGTCCGCCGACGGGGTGAGCCACACCTCGAAGATCAATGTGGATGACGCCAGAATCGACTGGTCCGCGCCCGCCATGCGGGTGGACCGGCTGATCCGCGCCTGCACCCCCGCCCCGGGCACGTGGACGGAGTTCCGCGGCCAGCGGGTCAAGGTCGGCCCCGTACGGCTCGCACCCGACGCCCCGGGGCTGGCCCCCGGACAGATCGCGGCGTCCAAGAACTCCGTCATGGTCGGCACGGCCACGCACCCGGTCGAGCTGGGTGAGGTCCAGCCCCAGGGCAAGCGCCTGATGAGCGCGGGAGAGTGGGCCCGTGGTGTGCGTCTCACAGACGAAGATCGGCTGGGTTAGGGATCATGGGTGATCGGGGGAGCGGCGGAGGTGCTCCGCGTGGAGGTCGTGGCGCCGGTGGCTCCGGCCACTCACGCGGCGGTCAGGCGGGTGCGCCCGGCGGCCGGGGTCAGGGGTCCGGCGGGGGCAGGCCCGGCGGGGGCCGAGGAGGCGGCAGGGGCCGCCGTGTCGTGCCCAAGCCGGTCCGCGACGAGGCGCGCAACGCCGCCTACGACCTGCTGCGCGCGGTGGACGAGCGAGACGCCTACGCCAACCTGCTGATGCCCGCGCTGCTGCGCGAGCGCCGCCTGTCGGGGCGTGACGCGGGCCTGGCCACCGAGCTCGCCTACGGCACCCTGCGTGGCCTCGGCACCTACGACGAGGTCATCGCCGCCTGCAGCGACCGGGCGCCCGAAGACCTGGACCCGCCGCTGCTCGACGTCATCCGCCTCGGCGTGCACCAGCTGCTCAAGACCCGGATTCCTCCGCACGCCGCCGTGGGAACGACCGTCGACCTGGCACGGCTGCGGGTGGGAACCGGCGCGTCGAAGTACGCCAACGCCGTGCTGCGCAAGGTCGCGACCCGCTCCATGGAGGAGTGGCTTCCGATCGTGGCCCCCGACCCCGCCGACGACCCGGTCGGCCATCTGGCCGTGGCGCACAGCCACCCCCGGTGGATCGTCACCGCGCTGCGCGACGCCGTGGGCGGCGACTTCGACGAGGCCGCCGCCCTGCTGGCCGCCGACAACGAGCGCCCCCGGGTCACCCTGGTCGCCCGTCCGGGCCGCGCGTCGGTCGAGGAGCTTCTCGCCTCCGGTGCCCAGCCCGCCGAATACTCCCCCTACGCGGCCTATCTGCCCGAGGGCGACCCGGGCTCCATCCGGGCCGTGGCCGAGGCGCGCGCCGCCGTCCAGGACGAGGCCAGCCAGCTCGTCGCCCTGGCCCTGACCCGCGTTCCGGTGACCGGCGGCGACTCGCGCTGGCTCGACCTGTGCGCGGGCCCCGGCGGCAAGGCGGGCCTGCTCGACGCCATCGCCACCCACGGCGACACGGCCGCCTTCGCCGACGCCGGGCCTGCTGACGCCCGGTCTGCCGATGCCGGGTCCGCTGACGCCCGGTCTGCTGACGCCCGGTCTGCTGACGCCCGGTCCGGCGCGCCCGGTCCGGTGCGCTTCCCCGGTGGGGCCAACCTCCTCGCCGCCGAGCTCCAGTATCACCGCGCCCGCCTGGTCCGGCAGGCCACCCGCCAGGCCGCGGTGATCACCGCTGACGGCACGGTCCCCGCCTGGCGGCCCGGGGTCTTCGACCGGGTCATGGTCGACGCCCCCTGCACCGGCCTGGGCGCGCTGCGCCGCCGCCCGGAAGCCCGCTGGCGGCGTGACCCCCGCAGCCTCCCCCAGCTGGGCAGGCTCCAGCGTGACCTGTTGTCCTCTGCCCTCGCGGCCGTCCGCCCCGGGGGAGTCGTCGCCTACGTGACCTGCTCGCCTCACCTGGCCGAGACCGTCACCGTGATCGGCGACGTCCTGCGCGACCGTGACGACGTGGAAACCCTCGACGCCCGTTCCTACCTCCCCGAGGTCGACGGCCTCGGGGAGGGCCCCTACGTCCAGTTCTGGCCCCACCGTCACGGCACCGACGCCATGTTCCTGGCCCTGCTGCGCCGCCGCTGAGCAGGCACCCGGAGCGTCCTCGGTGAGCCGCCGACGGGGGTGAAACCCAGGCCTCTCCGCTGGGCGGCCGCGTCTCCGGAGCGGCCGCCCGGACCAGCCAGGCACACGTCCGATAGGCGGCCGCGCCTCGGGGCGGCCGCCCGGACCAGCCAGGCAGGTGTCCGGTGTGTGGCCGCGTTCCCGGGACCGGACCCGGCTGTGGAAGCGCCCACCGGTGACGGACGGCCGGAGGCCGCACAATAGACTCGGCCGCATCATGGCCGTACAGATCTCGCCCAGCATCCTGTCCGCCGACTTCGCCCGCCTCGCAGAGGCGGCCGCGGCGGTCCCCAACGCCGACTGGCTGCACGTCGACGTCATGGACAACCACTTCGTGCCCAACCTGACGCTCGGGTTGCCTGTCGTGGAGTCCCTGCTCAAGGCAACCTCGACGCCGCTCGACTGCCATCTCATGATCGAAGACCCGGACCGCTGGGCCCCGGCTTACGCCGAGGCCGGGGCGGGCAGCGTGACCATCCACGCCGAGGCGGCCAAGGCGCCGGTCCGGACCCTGCGCCAGATCCGCGCGCTCGGCTCCCGCTCCGGCTTCGCGCTGAACCCGGCGACCCCCGTCGAACCGTACGAGGACCTGCTCGGCGATATCGACATGCTGCTGCTGATGACGGTCGAGCCCGGTTTCGGCGGGCAGAAGTTCCTCGACATGGTGCTGCCCAAGGTCCGCCGGGCCCGCACGCTGATCGACAAGCACGGCGGCCAGATCTGGCTGCAGGTGGACGGCGGGGTGTCGGACCAGACGATCGAGCGCTGCGCCGAGGCCGGGGCCGACGTCTTCGTGGCGGGTAACGCCGTCTACGGCGCCGACGACCCGGCCCGTGCGGTGGACGCCCTGCGGGCCCTGGCCGAGAAGTACTGATCTCTTCAGGGTGGGCCGCCCGCGCCGGTCACCCTTCGGGAGCGTTCTTCCGGCGTGCGTGAGACTTGTGGCGGCGCCGTTCGCATGACCGGTGCGGCGGCGCCAGGCCGGGTTTCGCGAGGCGGCGAACAGATGCCGGACCCCGTGCGGGCGGGCGTAGGCCGCCCGCCGGTCGAGAGCGCCCCGAGTTCGCGGCGTTGGCGGCCGATGGCGTCGGGGTCTCATCCCGGGCGTGGCACGGACGCGAGCAGCAGCCGTGTACAGGGATGTCGGGGCGCGGCGAGGAGATCCGCGACGGGCTGGTGTTCTATGGTTCGTCCCCGGTACATCACCAGGGCCTCGTCGCAGACGTAGCGGATGACCGCCAGGTCGTGCGTGTTCTTGCTCAATCGGTCGAGGCGAAGACCAGCCGTCCGTCGACATAGGTCCGGCGCACCCGGGTCTCGCCGATCTCTTCGGCCGGACGCTCGAACGGGTCCCGGTCCAGCACGACGAGGTCCGCGTACTTGCCCACCTCGACGGTCCCGGTGACGTCGTCGAGGTGGTTCACCCACGCGCTTCCAGCGGTGTACGCGGTGACGGCCTGAGCCAGCGTGAGCGCCTGCTCCGGGTAGAACGGTTCGCGCGGCTTGCCGGTGGCCGAGGCATTGGGCGCGTCCACGGGCACGGCCCGGTTGACGGCGACATGGATGCCCCACAGCGGGTTGGGGCTGCTCACCGACCAATCGCTGCCGGCGACCAGTCGCGCGCCGGCACGCTGAAGATCCCCGAACGGATACTGCAGGGCGGAGCGCTCGGGCCCGAGGAAGGGGATCGTCAGTTCGTCCATCTGCGGCTCGTGCGCGGCCCACAACGCCTGGATGTTCGCGGCGGCCCCCAGCTGAGCGAAGCGCCCGAGGTCGTCGGGGTGGACCACCTGCAGATGGGCCAGATGGTGGCGGTTGTCGTTGGTCCCGTTGGCCGCGCGGGCTGCGGCCAGCGCGTCGAGCGCCTCGCGGACCGCGCGGTCCCCCAGCGCGTGGAAATGGACCTGGAAGCCCGACCGGTCCAGCGCGCACACCGCCTCGGTCAGCAGCTGAGGAGCGACGAAGGTGAGCCCGGAGTTGCCGGTGGGGCAGCCGCAGCGGTCGAGGTAGGGCTCCAGCATGCTCGCGGTGAAGTTCTCCGCGATACCGTCCTGCATGATCTTCACCGTGGTGGCCTTGAACCGGCCCACCTGTCCGGTACGGCGGCGCTCCTCCAACTCGGGGAGCTGCTCCAGGCCGCGTTCGCGGTCCCACCACAGCGCGCCGACGACGCGGGCCTGGAGCGAGCCGTCGCCTGCCGCGCGCAGGTAGACGTCGAAGTTGTCGGGGTTGCCGGGGAAGGCGCCGATCATGGCGTCCTGCCAACTGGTCACCCCGAGCGAGAACAGGTGCTGCTGTGCCACGAGTAGACCGGCGTGCGCCTCGTCCGGTGTCGCGACGGGCACATGGACACCGACCAGGTCCATCGCCCCCTCGTGGAGGGTGCCGGCCGGGCTGCCGTCCGGCTCCCTCTCGATCCTTCCGTCCGCCGGGTCGGGGGTGTCCCGGTCGACGCCCGACAGCCGGAGCGCCAGCGAGTTCACCCAGGCCCCGTGGCCGTCCCGGTTGGTGAGCAGCACGGGCCGGTCCGGTACCACCACGTCGAGCATGGCGCGGGTCGGGGTGCCGTCGGGGAAGACGTCCATCGACCAGCCGCCGCCGCTGATCCAGGCCGCGTCGGGGTTGGCCTTGGCGTATTCGGCGATCACCGTGAGGTAGCCGTCGACGGAGCGCTGCCCGGACAGGTCGCAGCGCAGCATCTGGACGCCGGCCACCGCCGGGTGGACGTGGGCGTCCTGGAAACCGGGGACGAGCAGGCCGCCCGCGAGGTCGACCACCTCGCTGGCACCGTCCGTCAGCGAGCGAACCGACGTCTCATCGCCGACCGCAAGGATCCGGCCGCCGCCGGTCGCGACGGCGGCTTCGATCGGCTCCGACGAGGTGCCGGTGAAGACCCGGCCCCCCACGAAGACGATGTCGGCTCGCTGCCTGCTGTTTGCCATCGACGCATCCCTCGACTCGGCGGGCGGGCCCGCACGGCGTGTTGTTGAAGAGGAGTGAACGTCAGCGCATCGCTGTTGTCAACAGTGTTGCGCCATCTCGCTCTCACATCGATACACTGGTGACACCATGTCGAAACCACCCGTCACCCCCGCCCGAAGGAAGCGCGTCGGCACCCAGCTGACGCCCGACGCGATCATCGAAGCGAGCCTGTGCATCGCGGCCCGCGGCAGCGCGGACGCTTTCACGGTCCGACGCCTCGGCGAGGAGCTGGGCGCCGACCCGACCGCGATCTACCGACACTTCCGCGACAAGGACGAGCTGCTGCTGTCCGTCGCGGACCGGACCTTGGGCGAGGTGCTCGACAGCATCCCCGACGGCCTTGACTGGAAGGGGCGGCTGCGGGCGCTCGCCGCCGCCTCGCTGGCGGTCGCGCTCAAGTACCCGGTGGTCAGCTCGACCATGGCCAGCCGGACCACCAGGCGCGCCAACGAGTTCCGCATCGTCGAACTCATCCTCGGAGCCGTTACGGAGGCCGGACTCGACGGCGCGGAGGCGGCCGTCCACTACCGTATGGTCGGCGACTCGCTGCTGGCCTACGTCGGCCAGCGCGCCGCCTACCTGCTCTTCGATCCGGACGTCCGGGCCGGCGACGAATCCTCGTGGAGTCGTGAGTACCGGCTGGTCGACGCCCAAGGTTTCCCCAACATCACCCGCCTGAGCGCGCAGCTGGCCGAGGTGACGCACGACCAGATCTTCCACGCCAGGGTCGAGGCTCTGATCACCGCGATCGAGCGGCGAGCCGAGGCCGTTCGCGGGGCCTGACCCCGCGCGAGGCCACGGAGCACCGGGCACGGTATCGGCACACTCATTGCGCATCACTGTTGACAACAGCGATGCGCAAGGGTTTCACTCCCACCAACTCGGAAAAAGGCGTCGGGCATCAATGCCGCCGCTCGAGCCTGTCTGACCTGCCGTCAGCCGCGCGGGAGCATGCGCATTTCCCCTGCGGGACGGCCGCGAGGGAACCAGCTGCCACCATCCCGAGAAGAGGAACTCCGTGCACAACAACCCCCCCGGCCAGCGCTCAGCCCAGTCCCCGTCCAACTCCGTCAACCGAGCGGGCATCCCCGATCCGCTGCGCGCCGTGTTCTCCGCCCATGCCGAGGCGCGACGCCGCAGGATTCCCGTCGAAGAGGTCGTCGGTGAGCGCGCCGAACGCGTATTCAGTCGCCGCCAGGTCCTCGGCGCCGCGGGCGCGATCGCCGCCACCAGCCTGCCCGCAGGACTGCTCGCCCCATCCCGGGCCGCCGCGGCGACCGCGCCCCGCATCGTGATCATCGGGGCGGGCCTCGCGGGGCTCCGCTGCGCCCACCGGCTGTGGACTCAGAGCAAGCCGGTCGCCGCAACGGTCTATGAGGCGGACACCAGCCACGTCGGCGGCCGTTGCTGGTCCTTGCGCGGCTTCTTCGACAATGGCCAGGTCAGCGAGCACGGCGGGTCCTTCATCAGCTCGTCCGACTCCGAGATCCTCAACCTGGCGACCAGCTTGGGCCTCAAGCGCGAGTTCGCGAACGGTGGGGAACTCACCTCCGGCGACTACACCGCCTGGGTCAACAGCACCGTGTACAACGGCACCCAGCAGCAGGCCGACTGGGTCGCCGAGGCGTACGACGCCTTCCATGCCTCATATCAGGCCATGGGTACGCCGCGGTACAACAGCTACACCGCCGAGGCATACCGGCTCGACCAACTGTCCTGCCTGGACTATCTCGCCGAGATCGGCCTCTCCTCCGGCTCGCCGCTCGGTCAGCTGATCCAGTCCATCCAGCTACAGTCGGGCGGTGAACCCGCCGAGTCCTCCGCGCTGGGCATGATCGGTTTCCTCGGCGCGTCCTCCACCTTCGTCGGCGCGCGCGGCTTCGACGAGAAGTACCACATCGTCGGCGGCAACGACCAGCTCGTCAGCGGGATGATCGGACAGCTTCCAGCCGGGACCGTTCGGCAGGGGTACGAGCTCATAGCCCTGTGCCAGAACGGCGACGGCAGCTACACCTGCACCTTCAACCACTCCGGCAGCACAGTCTCCGTCCCGGCAGACCACGTGGTGCTGGCCCTGCCGTTCAGCACACTCCGCAACGTCGATCTCTCCCGAGCCAACCTGTCCGCGCTGAAGCTCAAGGCGATCACGCAGCAGGGGATCGGCCAGAACGCGAAGCTCGTCACCCAGCTCTCGAAGAAGACCTGGCCCGCACTCGGGTACAACGGCGTCACCAACACCGGGCCACTCGGCTATCAGACGGCCTGGGACGGCTCGGTCCCCTCAGGCGCGAACGGAGCACCGGCCCTGCTCGTCAACTTCCCCGGCGGGAACACCGCCCGCGACGCTCTCACCGGAGCGGCGCACGGCCCGGCGCCGACCGCCGACGTGAACTCCTTCCTCTCCCAGATCGAGCACCTCTACCCGGGCACCACGGCCGCCTACACCGGCAAGGCGTACGAGGATCGCTGGTCCCTCGACCCCCGGCACTTCGGTGCCTACCACTACTACAAGGTCGGTCAGTACACCTCGATCGCCGGATACGAAGCGGTCCAGGAAGGCCGCATCCACTTCGCCGGTGAACACACCGACGTCGACAACTCCACCCTGAACGCCGCGGTGGCCTCCGGACTTCGGGTAGCGAGCGAGATCAACAGCCAGATTTGAGTCGAGCCAGGTCAGGGGCGCGGGGCGGGGTCCAGCACCACGTCCCCGCCGTGAACGGTCGGCTGCTGGGGGAAGTGGCAGGCGGTCAGGCGCGCCGCTACCGCCGGAGGAAGGGTGGAGCGCACAGGGCGGCGATGACGGTCGCCCCCGCGAGCAGGCCGGCGGTCAACGCCCCGCGGACGCCCGTGAAGCCCGCCACGAAGCCTCCGGCGGCCGCGCCCACGGCGGTCCCGAGATCCAGCACCAGAGCCGCGGACGCGATGGATCTCGCCAGTGCTCGACGGGGCACCGAGGAGGCGACGGAGGACATCATCAAGACCACGTAGACGGCGCCGCCGAAGCTGCCGACCAGTTCGTACGCCAGGCACCCGGCCGCGGCGCCCCAGCCCGGCCGGGCGGCGGGCAGCGCGCAGAGCGCCCCCAATGCCAGGGCGCCGGAGAGGGCGGCGCCCTGCCCGCGCCCGAACCTGGACTCCAGGAACGGCGCCGCGACCGCGCCCAGCAGGCCTCCGACCGCGCCGACACCGAGCACGCCCGCGTACACGTTCGCCGGCAGGCCGAGCTCGCGGATGGCGTAAACCGGCAGCAGCGCGAGGGCCATGCCGTTGACCAGGCTCACGACGCCGCCACTGAGCACGAACGTTCGCGAACCACGGCCGAACACGACAAGGAAACCCCGGACGCCCCCCACGGGAGAGACGTCCGGGCCGCCGTCCCGCGGTCGAGAGGCGCCCCGGCCACGGAACGGCAGCGTGAGGGCGATGGAGATCAGGTAACTCGAGGCGTCGGCGACCAAGACGAGGGGCATGCTCAGCAGTTGGATGAGCACGCCGGCCAGCCCCGGACCGGCGATGCCGGCCGCGCTGCCGATGAAGCTGATCGCGCTGTTCGCCTTCGTCACCTGGTCCGGCGCTATCAAGTCGAACATGAACGGCCCGGAGAATGATCCGTAGGCACCCGCGAGCAGGGCCGACAGCGCGGTCAGGACGGTGAGCCGGCCCATTGTGAGGATGCCCGTGGCGGCGAGCACGGGAATCGCTCCGACGGTGACCGCCAAGGCCGCGTCGATGGTGATCATCGCCCTCACCCGCATGCCCGTGCGTTCGGCCACGAGGGCGGTCACCGTACGGCCGGCCGTCAGGCACGAGAAGGAGGCGGAGACGAGCAGGGCCACCTCGCCCGGTGTGGCGCGAAGCCAGACGGCGGCGATGAGCGGAACGGTCGCCGTCGTCATCGCGGAGCCCAGGTGTGACTGGGCCCGGGCGATGAGGAACCTCAGAAAGCCCGGGTTCCCGAGCAGCCCCCGGGAGGGAGGCGACTCCGCTCCGCCGGCTCCCCGGGACGTCATCCTTCCGGGTTCGCGAGAAACGCGCACTGCTCGAAGCTCAGCGAACAGCAGTCGCCGTCGATGTCCTCGTCGTTGACCCCGTCGGGATGAGGGGTGCCGTCGTCCACCGGCTGCGACAGGTCGATGGTCTCCCCGAGCCATTCGGTGGAGCTGATCGTCCCGCCCTGGGCGATGAGATCCAGATGGATGTCGCAGAAGTAGTCGACCAGGTTGACGGGCTGGTTGTGCTGGCCGAAACCGAGATGCACGCCTGGGACCCGCTCGTTTATGTGGGAGTTCATGGCGACAAGGCGGTTCACCCCGGCGTTCGTGCCGAATCCGAGTTCCCCGACCCGCCGCGCGTTCGGAACACTCCAGCACAGCTCGATGAGGCGGCTCACCTGCGGGTCCGCGCAGTGATAGTCGACCGCCTCGTTGTCCGAGACGTCCACGGTGACGGGGCTGCGGGCCAGTCGCGCGTCGATCTCCGTGTAGATGTTGGCGTTGAAGGCCGCATCGGCGACCAGACGGCCGTTGATCCGCGCGGGGTAGGTCGCCACCTCTCCCGCAGGCAGGACGAGGAAGGACCCCTTACGCAGTTTCCCGCGGTTGCTGGTCCAGGTGTACCGGTCGTGATCGAATTCGATCTCCAGATACGTGCCGAGTTCGGTCGACACGGTGATCCGTTTGCTCGACCGCAGGCGCGAGAGGATCGAGGCGTTGTACCCGGACAGCTCGTCCGGTGTGGCGTTCATCCCGATGGCGAAGAAGTCGGCCCCGCCGCCGATGATGCGGGCGACGTCGCAGCGTTCCCTGCCGATCCGGTTCTGGAGATCACGCAGCACTGCGAAGTGGGACATGCTGTGGCGTTCGATCGTGAGCACGACGAACCGGCCCGTCCCCACCGCGGCCGGATGCAGTGCCTCGTCCAGCCGGGCGGGCAGTTCGTCGTCCTCTATGGGGGCCATGGCGACGATCGTCGGATGGACGCCCCGCTCGGCGGCGACCGTCGCCACCCAGGCGGCCGGTTCCCGGCAGTCCGGCGTGTAGAGGATCGCCAGGCGGTCGCCGCCGGACAGATGCAGATAGGAGTCGAGGAGCGTCGACACGCCGGACCATATGTCCTCGCGAACTTCAGCGGGCATGAAAACCTCTTGTCATCGGAAACCGAATCGGCTCGGAAGGGGCTTGAAGACGGCGGCGCGACTCGGTGCCCACCGACGTCCACGGCGCTGTCCGGGGGGCCTTCGCGGAAATGAACGGACCGCCGAACCGGAAACGTCGCCGGAATGAGCGGGCGTGCGGAGGCGAACGGGTCACCCGCCGCCACGCCGCCTGTGAAATAAACGCCTGTGAAATAAACGCGAACGAGAGTTGTTCCGTTGATGCGGTTTTTCGTTGGCGGAGTTCGCCGTGGCGGGACGCCACCGTCAGCCGGGACGATCCCGCGAGCGGGGCGGCGCGGCCGGTCGAACTCCGCGCCGTCCCACCCGGCCTGGGTCAGTGCTCCACGGCTGGATGGCCCGTGCCCCACATGATGTTGTACGTCATGCGGCTCACCCCTCCGTTGAGGACGTCGTAGGGGAACGCGTCGTATGAGGCCATCTCCGGGCTCTCCGCCGCGGACATTTCCGTGAGGATTCGATAGAGCTCGGCTGAGCGATCGGTCGCGAGATCCATTGTTTCTCCTTTTCTTGTTCCTTGCCCTCGAAAGGCTTCCCGGGAATGTGTATTCGCGTCAAGGGGTTGAGGGTTGATTTCGGTCCGAGAATTTATCGATTCATTTCCGCGGGGTGGTCGAATGTTTTCTCGCTTTTCGTGGCCGATCCCGGCGAAGAACGAACTGGAGCGATCGGCCATGACGTCGACGGATCTCCCTTCGCGGCCATGAGAGCGATCGTCGCTCTGGGACGGCCGAGTCGGCCTGTGACCACGTGCGGGCGGCCGGAAAGCGGAGGAGAGCGGGCGCCCGCCGAACTCTGGCGGGCCACACCTTCTCCAGTGCTGAAAGAGTGTCGCTGATGCGCGATGAATTTTTGTTCCCTCCTTTTCGGGGACGAGGCGGGCGAATTCTTCCTCCAGGGAAATGAGGTCCCCGGTCAAGGGGATGTTTTTCCGGAGGTTTTCTTCGGATATGCGGATCAGGCGTCGCTCGGTTCGCGGACGAGCGCGATCAGATCGTCCATCGCCACCACGATCAAAGTAAGGACGACGCCGCAGAGCACCGATATGACCATCCCGGCCGGATGTAGATCGGGAGCCACCTCCAGCCCGACGATTCCCACGCCGCAGGCGACGCCGAGAATCGCATTCCTTGCAACATGCCGCAGGCCGAACGGGGCCTCCTCGCGGCCGAAGCAGAGACAGCGCATCCGCCGCCCCCGGCCGATTTCGATGAGGATCACCAGCTCGAAAACGATGAGGAGGCCCAGCGCCATCAGGAAGCCGGCGGTGGCCAGGCCCCGTGAGGCGATCCACCCGACGGTCAGGAGGGCCACGGTCCCCCCTTCGCTCAGCAGGAGGGCGACGGTCAGCAGCCGGGCACGTCGCCCGGAGACATGGAACAGCGGTTCCAATGTGCGAGCGAACCCCGAGAAGCCGCGGAGCTTTCCCACCAGCGACATGCCGAACACGCCGACCAGCAACGTCACGAAGCACGCGGACAGATAACCGGTCATGATCCCAGCCGCCTGATCACCACCGCCGCCATGCTCTCCACCGGAATGAACCCGAGCTGCCGTGAATCCATGCTGTGCGCCGGGTTGTCACCCAGAATGAGCGCGTATCCCTCGGGCACCACCTCGCCCGGGAGTATGACCTGCCTTGTAGGCCTGACATCGCACCGCATCCCGTCGGGCACGACATCGCCCTCGACGGCGACGACACGCTTGACCAGCCAGCTCATCCTCCCTTGCGGGCGTGGATGCCGAAGGAGCACGACCTGGCCCACCTGGAGAGGCTCCTGCGGCTTGCGCCGATGCGCGAGTAAGCGCTCACCGGCACGGTAGGTGGGCAACATGCTCGTTCCGGAGACCTCGGCGATGACCATGCGCCGTTGCAGATACACGGTGCACAGGGCCAGGGAGAGCGCCGCCAGCCCGGCGGCCAACAGGATGATCATCGGGCGGCCGTCTCCTGATAGCCGGAGGCCTGAAGGTTGAAAAGCCGCGCGTAGATTCCGCCCGAGCCCATCAGCTCGGCATGGTCTCCCCGCTCGGCTATGACGCCGTCGTCGAGCACCACGAGGATGTCCGCGTCGCGGACGGCGCTCAGCCGGTGGGAGATCAGGACGCTCGTCCGTCCCCGGCGGAGGTTTCGCAGGCTGGAGTGGATCTCGTGTTCGGCCTCCGCGTCCAGGCCCGAACTCGGCTCGTCCAGAATGAGCAGGTCCCTGTCGTCCCGGAGCAGCCCCCGCGCGATCGCGACCCGTTGCGCCTGCCCGCCCGAGAGCATCACGCCCTCGGTGTCGTCGGCCGCCAGGAAGAAACGCGTGATCAGGGTGTCGTATCCCTGGGGGAGGGCGCTCAGCGCCTGATGGATGCCCGCCCGCTCGGCGGACTCCTCTATCGCCTCACGGTCTTCGAGTTTGGCGAGGTCTCCCAGGCCGATGTTCTCGGCGGCAGAAAGGTCGTATTGCATGAAGTCCTGGAAGACCGCGCTGATCCGTGACCGCAGCAGGCCGGGATCGATGTCCCGGAGGTCCACGCCGTCCCAGAGGATGCTTCCTTCGGTCGGATCGTAGAACCTGCAGAGCAGCTTGACGAGCGTGCTCTTCCCCGATCCGTTCGCACCGACGAGCCCCACGCTTTTGCCGAGCGGGATGGTCAGGTTGACACCGCGGAGAACCCATGGGTGATCCGGCCCATATCGGAACCACACGTTTTTGAGCTCGATCCGCCCCAGCGTGGTCGGCAGGCTCCGTACACCGGCCGGAGGGGCCGCCGGAATGGCGACGATCTCCTGGTAGTGCGCGAAGAGCGAGAGCTGCTGGGACGTGGACGCGATCAGCGACACCAGGACGGTGAGGCCTCCCTGCGCGCCGGCGACGGCGGCGACGAACATGGCGACGTCTCCGACCGTCAGGCGGCCGTTGAGCGCCTGCATCGCCGCCCATACCAGCCCGCCTCCGGACACCAGGGCCGAGAGGACGCCCGGACCGAACTGGACTTTCAGCGTCCTGCGATCGATCCGGCGTTTCTCGTCGTCGATCGCCCGGCGCTCGTCAAGCATTCGCGTGTGGAAGAAATCTCCCAGGCCGAACAGCCGCACCTCCTTGGCGGCGGTCGCGCTGGAGATCAGCTGGCTGTAGGCCATCTCCCGTCTCTCGCTGGGACTCATCCGCCAGATCGTGAGGGCGCGGCGCTTGGACAGCGCTATTTCCGCTGCCAGCGTCGGGACGGCTCCCAGCACCATGGCCATGGCCATGACGGGATTGATGACGAGCAGGGAGACGAGGAAGCCGCCGATGGTGAGAACACCGGCCGCCAGTCCGAGCATGGCTTGGAACACCTGGCTCGGCGTGGTCCCGCCGGTCTGCGCGGCGATGCGGAGCCGATCGATGAATGTCGGGTCTTCGAATTTCGACAGCCCCGATATCTTGTTGACGGCGCGATAGATGGTGTCCTGGGCGAAGAGGCTTGTTCTTCTGGCGAGTTCCGCGTCGCAGTAACGCCGGGTGGCGGAGCATGCGGCCGTCAGCAATCCCAGCAGCGCGAGCGTCGCCGCGAGCAGGATCACCGTTGCCGGGTCGGCTTTGCGACTCAGGTGATCGAGGAGGAACTTGGTCAGCCAGGCCGTGGAGATCGGTATGAGTGCCGAGACCATGGCGATGCCGACGATCGCCGTGGCCCAGCCCGATGCCGAGCGCCACGCCAGCAGGGCGGCCGGCAGAAGGTTACGGAAAGATCCCAGGGCGCGCTGCCGGTATCGAGTCTTTTTCCCCATGGGATCACGCGGGGACGTTCTCGTTGATTTCGGGGAGGCCGAGTCGCTCGACCTTTCCGCCCGCGACGGTCACGAATGTGGGCGTGCTCTTCACCTTGAAGGCCGTCGCGGTCGGTCCCAGGACGGATTCGACGACCACGTCGGTCACCGACTCGAGTTGCGGGAGATTGTCGATCGAGTGCTTGTCCGCCGCCAGCATCACCGTGAGGGTGGAGACGCCGGGATCCCTCGCGTACTCGATGAAGCGCGGCATGATCTCCTTGCACGGCCCGCAGCCTGGTGCGAAGAATGCGACGACGGTGCCGTCCTGAATGGTGTTCTCCGTCACCTTCTCGTCCTTGGTGGTCAGTGCCGAGAACTGATCTATCTTGTCCCCTACGCCGGGCCCTGGAATCGGCCGGGAAGGGACGGACTGCTGCCGGACGCGCCGGATCACTCCGAGGAGAAGGACGAGATTGAAGACGCAGAGCACGCCGAGAAGAGCCGTTGCCGCTGCCAGGTAAGGCATTTCGAGGTCTCCATGCACAGGACGGTGGATCGGAGGAAAGGGGCTCCACCGGTTCTGGAGGCATGCGAGGCCCCTCAGAACCGATGGAGCGTCGACGGACCGGTCGCCTAGGGCGGGCGGAGTCCGTTCACGAAGCGTCTCCTAGCAGGTCCAGTGGCACGTACCGCCGGCACCGTCCTGCACCAGGCAGCAGCGGTAGAGGCAGGGCATGCAACCGTCGGCTCCGCAACCCGAAACGCATTCACAGATGTGCGGGCATCCCGCTTCTGCGGTCGAGCTGGGGAGGAAGAGGGAAAGAAGTTTGTCGCTCATTTTCTGAACTGCGCGAACCATTCTGACGGTTTCCTTTCTTCAGATGCCGGTTTCGCTCCGCTCTGCGGGCGTGAAGAACGAAAACGGCTTTGTCGAGCCGGCCTGCCTGAAGCGGGCGGCAAGGCGGTTTCCGCAGGGTGTGCTTCGACCTGGGACCCAGGGTCTACGACTGGCGCCTCTCCTCTCCAGCTGATTCAGGCTGGCTTGAACAACGACATTCGGGGAGAATTCCCCAGGGCGACAAGTTACGGGGGAGAGCATGGTTTACCGCATTCACTTCACCAGCCAGGACCTCGCCCGTACCCGGGTGGCCGAGGCGCCGATGCCATTGTCAGAACTGCAACTGGCGATACGAACGGTGCAGAGCGGCGGCCAATCGGCATGGCTGGACGGCTGGCGGCAACGGGTTCTGCCCCGGCTGCCCCAGCACGCGCGCATGGTGCTGTCTCTGATCCCCACGACCGGCTGGGCACCGACCTTCCTCAGCCCCGCGCGGGCCGGTACGCCACAGGAGCTGTTTGAGCGGGTCAGGGCGACACCATCCACAACAGTGAGCGCGCAACTGGCCTACATCGCGCACCAGCAGGCCCTGCCCGCCTGGGCCGGCCACCTGGGCGACGACGCGCAGCTGCGCGGGCACCTCTACGACGGGCTCGAGTGCCTGTACGCCCAGCTGCTGAGCCCGTACTGGCAGCGGCTGGCCACCTGTTTCACCGCCGATCGCGCCGTTCGGACGCGGCACCTGCTCGCCGGTGGGGTCGAGCGTCTGCTCACGTTGGCCAACCCCCGGTGGATGCGCTGGGACCCGCCGGTGCTGGAGGTGCAGACGGTCACCGATCTCGACCGCGATCTGTACCTGGAGGGGCAGGGCATCCTGCTGACGCCGTCCCTCTTCGCCACCCGGTCCGTGGTCACCATGCCCTGCCCGTCCGATGCCGATGCCACCTGCCGGCCGCAGCCCACCGTCACCTACCCGGTCGGCCAGACCCGGCCGCTCGACCGATTGACCGCCCTGGTGCCCGAGCAGGTGCCGGACTCGATGGCGGCCCTGGCCGCGCTGCTGGGCACCACCCGCGCGGCCGTGTTGAACGCCATCGCCGAACATCCCGGCTGCACGACCAGAGAGCTCGCCAGGTTGGCCGGCACCACGTCGCCGGGCGCCAGCCAGCACGCCGCGGTTCTGCGGCAGGCCGGGCTCGTTCTCACCACCCGGTACCGCAACACCGCGCTCCACAGCACCACCCCCCTCGGCATCGCCTTACTGAACAGCCCGAACGGCATGCCGCAGAGTTGACGCGTCCGATCTCCTCCTCGCCGCCGGCTGGGCCGTCCGGCGCCGTGGCGATTCCCGCGCTGATGATGCGCACCGTCGGTGGCGACACGGAGCCGTTCCGGTGATGTCATGGTCCTGATACGTGTCGTTCCGGGCTAATGGGGTAACCAGTCACTTACAAGGGAGGTGGCCCGTGGACCACGGACTGTTCGGGCCGGGCTCGGTGACCTGGCGGGTGATGGGGGAGCCGATCCTGTTGGTGGGGGGCTTCCGGGCGTTGCTCATGCAGGGGCTGCATCCCCGGGCGATGCGGGGGGTCGCGCAGAACTCCGCGTTGATGGACCCGTCCGAGGCGTGGTCGCGTTTCACGCGCACCACCGAGTTCGTCCGCGTGCGCACCTACGGCACGAGTGCCGAGGTCGCCCGCGCCGGCGCCCGGGTCAGGAAGATCCACTCGCGGCTCACCGCGTTCGACCCCGACACCGGGGAGCGGTTCCGCCTCGACGATCCCGACGCGTTGCGCTGGGTCCACGTCGGGGAGGTCGATTCCTATCTTTCGGTCGCCCGGCGGGCCGGGGTGGGCCTGACGGAGGAGGACGCCGACCGGTTCGTGGCCGAGTGGCGGCGCGCCGCCGAGGTCGTCGGCCTGTGCCCGGACGACGTGCCCGGCTCGGTCGGCGAGATGCGCGACTACATCGAGAGCTGCCGTCCCGGCCTCTATCTCGCCCCCGAGGTGCCCCACCCGCTCCGCCAGTCCCTCAACGCGCCGCTGCCGCCGTACCTCATCCCGCTCAAACCGGTGCTTCCCATGCTCACCGTGCTGGCCTTCGCCACCCTGCCGCGCTGGGCGCGGAGGCTGTACGGCCTGCCCGCGACGCCACTCGGGGACCTGTGGGCGACGACCACGCTGAGAACCCTGCAGGCCGGGATCAGCCTGGTCCCCGCACCGGTCCGGTACGGCCCCGACGCGCGCAGGGCGCGAAAGGTGACGGCTGAGCTGACAGTCGGGCGGGCCGCGTGACTTGACCAAGCGCTCGCTTGGTTCATATGCTGAAGGGGTGTTCCGTTCGGTTTGTCTTGCATGGCACACTGATGTATGGGGAGCGAGCCGGATGCGGTGAGCGACCCACCAAGTGAAAGCAGCGTGCTCCGGGGTCGGTGAAAGTCCGAACCGGCGGTTACAGTCCGCGACCCGGTCGAATCCATCGACCGGTTGACCCGGTGAAATTCCGGGACCGACGGTTAAAGTCCGGATGGGAGGAAGCGCGCGAGCGGAGAGTGTCTTCGGGCACCCTCTGCTGAAGAGGGTGCACGCACCTGTGATCCCCCGGGGCCCGCCGTGGCAAGAAGCTACTGGCGAGTAGGAGGCCCTGGGTGACGGATCGGGTGCACATGCGCCGGGCGATCGAGCTCGCCGCGCACGGGCGCGGCACCACCAGCCCCAACCCCGTCGTCGGCTGCGTCGTTCTCGACGCCTCCGGCCAGGTCGCGGGAGAGGGCTTCCACGCCTACGCCGGCGGCCCGCACGCCGAGGTGGTCGCACTACGCGCCGCCGGAGAACGGGCCAGGGGCGGCACCGCGTACGTGACCCTCGAACCCTGCGCCCACACCGGCCGCACCGGCCCCTGCACGGACGCCCTGCTGGAGGCCGGGATCGCCCGCGTCGTCGTCGCGGTGAGCGACCCCAACCCCACGGCGGCCGGAGGCGCCGACCGGCTCAGGCGGCACGGCGTCGCCGTCGAGACCGGCGTGCTCGCCGAGGAGGCCGAGCGGGGCAACGCCGAGTGGCTGACCTTCGTCCGGCTCGGCCGGCCGCACGTCACCTGGAAGTACGCCGCGACGCTGGACGGCCGCTCGGCCGCCGCGGACGGCACCAGCCAGTGGATCACCTCACCCGAGTCCCGCGCCGACGTGCACCGCCTGCGCGGCGAGGTCGACGCGATCGTCGCGGGCATCGGCACCGTCCTCGCCGACGACCCCCGCCTCACCGTCCGCCGTCCCCCCGCGGACGCCTCGCCGGCCGGAGACGATCCCCGTCTCGCCGTCCGCGACCCTGCCGACGGTCCCCGTCTCGCCGTCCGTGACTCCGCCGGCGGTCACCCGCCTTCCGCGGCCCCCGCCGTGAGGCCCCCGCTCCGCGTGATCGTGGACAGCGACGCCCGCACCCCGCTCACCGCCCGGGTCCTGGACGACCAGGCGCCGACGCTGGTGGCGGTCGCCGCCGACGCCGACGCCGGTGCGCTCGCCGGCAGGACCGAGGTGGTACGGCTGCCGCGGCGGAAGCCGTACGGCGTCGACCTGGCCGCGCTCCTGGCCGAGTTGCACCGCCGCCAGATCGTCAGCGTGCTGCTGGAAGGCGGCCCGACCCTCGCGGGCTCGTTCCTGAACGAGGGCCTGATCGACCGGGTCGTCGGCTACCTCGCCCCGGCGCTGCTGGGCGGGGGAGCCGCCGCGCTCGGCCCGGCGGGCGTCACCACGATCGCCGAGACCCACCGCCTGGAATTCGAGGATGTCACCCCCACCGGCCCGGACCTGCGACTGACCGCCCGGCCGATACCTGTGAAGGAGCTGTGAGTGTTTACCGGAATCGTTGAGGAACTGGGCGAGATCGCGGAGATCGAGCCATTGCATGAGGCGGCCCGGATGTCGATCCGCGGCAAGGTCGTCACCGCCGACGCCAGGCACGGCGACTCGATCGCCGTCAACGGCGTCTGCCTGACCGTTGTGGATGTGAACGACGAGGTTTTCACCGCCGACGTGATGAAGGAGACCTTGGACCGCAGTTGCCTCGGGGCGCTGAGGCCCGGCTCCCCGGTCAACCTTGAGCGTGCGGTCCGCGCCGACCAGCGACTGGGCGGCCACATCGTCCAGGGTCACGTGGACGGGACCGGCGTGCTGCTTTCGCGGGAGCCCGACGAGCACTGGGAGATCGTCAGGATCTCGCTCCCGGCCGAGCTGAACCGCTACGTGGTCGAGAAGGGCTCGATCGCGGTGGACGGCGTCAGCCTGACCGTGGCCGGTGTGGACGGCGAGGGGTTCGCCGTCAGCCTGATCCCGACCACCCTGCGGCTCACCACCCTCGGCGCGAAGCAGCCGGGCGACCCGGTGAACCTCGAGGTCGACGTGATCGCCAAGCACGTCGAGAAGCTCGTCGGCGCCTACGTTCCGGGGGCCGGGTCGTGAACTGGGCTCAGGTGGGATTCGAGGTCTTCGGCACCAAGGTTCTGTGGACCGACCTGATCGGAAACGTGGCGGCCCTGGCCACCGTGCTGCTGGCGATCCGCAAGTCGGTCTGGACCTGGCCGGTGCAGCTCACCGGCTCCGTGCTGCTGTTCGTCGCCTCCATCGGGGCGCACATCACCGGCAACGCGCTCAAGCAGGTCATGTTCGCCGGGCTGGCCGTCTACGGCTGGTGGAAGTGGTCGCGCGGCACCCAGAACGGCCAGGAGCTGGCCGTGCGCCCCGCGACGAGCCGCGAACGGCTCACGCTGGTCGGAGTCATGGTCGTGGGCACGATCGCGGTCGGCGTCCTCTTCTTCGTCACCAAGCTCTCCTGGGGCGCGCTCGTCCCGCCGCCCAAGGGCTACCTGCTGGTCGCCGCCGACGCCTACATCTTCGTCGGCAGCGCGGTCGCCACCTGGGCCCAGGGCCGGGCGCTGGTCGACTTCTGGCTGATCTGGGTGGCGGTGGACCTGGTCGGCGTGCCGCTGGCCTTCAGCTCGGGGCTCGTCGTCTCCGGGGCGGTGTACGGGGTGTTCTTCCTGCTCGTCCTGGTCGGATTCTTCAACTGGCTCAGGGAGTACCGCTCCCGGGCCGTGCTCGTCCCCAAGGAGGCGGTGTGATCAAGCTGGATCCGATCGAGCGGGCGATCGCTGACATTCGCGAGGGCAAGCCCGTGGTGGTCGTGGACGACGAGAACCGCGAGAACGAAGGTGACATCATCTTCGCCGCCTCCAAGGCCACGGCGCAGCTGCTCGCCTTCACCATCCGGCACACCAGCGGCGTGATCTGCGTGTCGATGCGCGGTGAGGACCTCGACAGGCTCGGCCTGCCGCTGATGGTGAACGACAACAAGGAACGCCTCCGCACCGCCTACACGATCAGTGTGGACGCCCGCGACGGCGTGACCACCGGCATCTCGGCCTCGGACCGGGCCAAGACCATCCGCACCCTGTGCGACTCGGCGACCGAGCCGTTCGAGCTGGTACGGCCCGGCCACGTGTTCCCGCTCCGCTACCGCGACGGCGGCGTGCTGGTCCGGCGCGGCCACACCGAGGCTGCCGTGGACCTGGCCAGGCTCGCCGGGCTGAGCCCGGCGGGGGCGCTCGCCGAGGTCGTCAACGACGACGGGAGCATGAAGCGGCTGCCGGAGCTGCGCGAGTTCTGCGACGAGCACGACCTGGCGCTGGTCTCGATCGAGCAGCTCGTGGAGTTCCGGCGGCGGACCGAGCAGATGGTGACCCGGGCCGCCGAGACGCGCCTGCCGAACAAGCACGGCATGTGGCGTGCCTACGGCTACGTGAGCGCGCTGGACGGGGGCGAGCACCTGGCCCTGGTCTACGGTGACCTGGAAGACGGGGAGAACATCCTGGTCCGGGCGCACTCCGAGTGCCTGACCGGGGACGTGCTCGGGTCGCTGCGGTGCGACTGCGGGGTGCAGCTGGAGCACGCGATGGCGGAGATCGCCGCTGAGGGCCGGGGCGTGGTCGTCTACCTGCGCGGGCACGAGGGACGCGGAATCGGGCTGATGGCCAAGCTCAAGGCCTACAGCCTGCAGGACAACGGCAGCGACACCGTGGACGCCAACCTGGAGCTCGGGCTGCCGGTGGACGCCCGGGAGTTCTCCAACGCCGGGCAGATCCTCGCCGACCTCGGCGTCAAGTCGGTCCGGTTGCTGACCAACAACCCGGCCAAGCTGCGGGGTATGGACGGATACGGCATCAAGGTGCTCGGCCGCGAGCCGATGCCGGTGGCGATCAACCCCCACAACGAGAAATACCTGACGGCCAAGCGTGACCGCCTGGGTCACGCCATCGAGGAGGAGAACACATGAGCGGTGACGGACGCCCAACGGCCGAGGCCGTCGAGGCCGGAGGACTGACCGTCGGCATCGTGGCCGCCCGCTGGCACGAGAAGATCACCGACCAGCTCGTGGCCCGGGCCGTACAGGCCAGCCAGGACAGCGGCGCCACCGCGACCGTGGTCCGCGTGGCCGGGTCCCTGGAGATCCCGGTCGTGGCCCAGGCCCTGGCCAGGCGGTGCGACGCGGTCGTCGCCCTGGGAGCCGTGATCCGCGGGGAGACCGCCCACTTCGACTACGTCTGCGACTCGGTGACCTCGGGTCTGACCAGGGTCTCCCTCGACGAGCGGACTCCGGTCGGCAACGGCGTGCTGACCTGCGACTCCCTCGACCAGGCCCTCGACAGGTCGGGGCTGCCCGGCAGTCACGAGGACAAGGGCTACGAGGCCACCGTCGCAGCCCTGGAGACCGCTCTGCTGCTGCGGGACCTCCAGGGTTAGGGGAGCGCGGGGCTTCGATCCTTCCGGTCGCGGCGCGCGACGACCATCGCGTGCCGCGACGGATCGAGGGGGAGTTTGCGACTCTTGTGTGGAATCGGGACCGACCCGGTGGTGGGGTAGATTGCGTGGGCGTTGTGGTCGGCAGTCGCAATCGTTGTGACCGGCGGTTTTCCCGAAGGATCGTGATCTCCAGTGAGCCCCGAGAGCGTGCCCGCGCCCAAGCTGCCCGTCGTGTGGCGGCCGAAGAAGGGGCGGATCGTGCCGTACGGCTTCGCCGGGGTGGTCGTGCTGGGGGCACTGCTGATGGCGTTCCTGCTGCCGCCCCCGTTCGGCCTGGCCGACCGGGTCGCGATGGTCGCGCTCGGCGGGGCGATCGCCGGGGTGCTGCACCTGCTGGGGCGCTGCCGGGTGGAGGCGGACGAGCAGGGGATCACCGTGGTCAACCCGCTGCGGGTGCACCGTTACGAGTGGCCCGAGGTGCTCGGGGTCACGCTGACCCCGCACGAGCCCTGGGCGAAGATCGACTTCACGGACGGCGCCACCATCGGAGCCGTGGGACTGCAGGGGTCGGAGAAGGAACGGACCGTCCGGCAGGTCCTTGAGCTCTCCGCGCTCATCCGGGAGCGCGGCGAGGCCGAGGAGACCCGCTAGCGGTGCCGTCCCGGGACGGCGGTGACCGGCGGTGACCGATGGTGAACAGGGTGGTCGTTGCCAGCCGACGCCCGATCCCATGTCACTGTTGACCGAATCCCTGATCGGCCGTCCGGGCGTAGCCTGAGATGGTGTTGAGGCGGACAACCAAGGCATCGGATGTGGAATCGCCGGGGCAGCTGGCGGAGCTGCTCGACCGGCATGCCTATCTCGCCGACGAAGGGCTGGTCACGGCGGCGTTCCTCGCCCTGAGAATGGGCCGCCCGCTGTTCCTCGAAGGTGAGGCCGGGGTCGGCAAGACCGAGCTGGCCAGGACGCTGGCGGCCGTGCTGGAGGCTCCTCTGATCCGGCTGCAGTGCTACGAGGGACTCGACGGCCCCCAGGTGCTCTACGACTGGGACTTCGCCCGCCAGCTCCTGCACCTCAAGGCGGCCGAGGCCGGTGGGGTCACCGATCCGGCGCGGCTGGAGGGCGAGGTCTACGACCGGCGCTTCCTGATCGCCCGGCCGCTGCTGAAGGCGCTGGAGACCCAGCCCAGCGTGCTGCTCGTCGACGAGATCGACCGGGCCGACGTGGAGTTCGAGGCGATCCTGCTGGAGGTGCTCTCGGATTTCGCGATCTCCATTCCGGAACTCGGCACGATCCGAGCCGAGGAGCCTCCGGTGGTCGTGCTGACCTCCAACCGCACCCGCGAGGTGCACGACGCGCTGAAGCGGCGCTGCCTCTACCACTGGCTGGAGCACCCCTCCTTCGAGCGGGAGGTCGCGATCCTGCTGCGGCGGCTGCCCGCCTGCTCCGAGACGCTCGCCGAGCAGGTGGCCAAGGCGACCGGACGGCTCCGCCAGGCCGGCCTGGTCAAGCCGCCCGGGATCGCCGAGAGCATCGACTGGGCCGAGGCCCTGCTGGCCCTCGGAGCGCGCGAGCTCGACCCCGACCTGGCCGCGGCCACGCTGGGCGCCCTGCTCAAGCACCGCGAGGACCACGAGGCCGTACTCGGGAACGGGTTCTTCGGTGGCCTCCGCGACTGACGGTCACGACCGGCCTCCGGAGGATCCGCCCGGCGTGACGGCGCCCGAGGGGCTGTCCGGTTCCCCCGGTGCGGGGACGGCACAGGACCTGGTCGCCGTCATGACGGGGTTCGCCAGGACGCTGCGCGCCGCCGGGGTCCCCGCCGACCACGAGAGGACCCGGGGCCTGCTGCTCGCGCTGTCTCACCTGGACGCGGCCAGGCCGCGGGACGTCTACTGGGCCGGCCGGTTCACCCTGTGCGCCTCGGCCGACGACCTGCCGCGCTACGACCGGGTCTTCCAGGCCTACTTCGGCGGGCTGCGCGCGGGCCGCGCGCAGCCCGCAGTGGTCACCGTCACCCGGCATGTCGCCACCGCCTCCGGCGCACCCGGTGACGGCGACGACGGCCCGGTGCGACCGGCCGGGGCGAGCGCGGTGGAGGTGCTGCGCAACCGGGACGTGGCCACGATGACCCGGGCCGAGCTGGCCGAAGTGCACCGGTTGCTCTCCCTGCTCCGGGCGGGGCGCGAGCAGCGCAGGTCGCGGCGGTTCCAGCCGTCGCACCGGGGACGGCTGGACAGCAGGGCGACGATCCGGGAGACCCTGCGGCGCGGCGGGGAGACCGCCCGCCTCCGTTACCGCCTGCATCGGACCAGGCCTCGCAGGGTCGTGCTGCTGGTGGACGTCAGCGGTTCCATGGCTGCCTACGCCGACACCCTGCTCCGCCTCGCCCACGCGCTGGTCAGGTCCGAGCCCCGGGCCACCGAGGTGTTCAGCGTGGGCACCAGGCTCACCCGGCTCACCGCCGAACTGCGCCACCGTGACCCGGCCACCGCGATGGACGCCGTCTCCCGGGCCATCCCCGACTGGAAGGGCGGCACCCGGCTGGGCGAAGAGCTCAGGAGGTTCCTCGCGTTCAACGACGCCCGGGGCGCGGTGGTGGTGATCGCCTCCGACGGGTGGGAGCGCGGCGACGTCTCCCTGCTGGGCGCGCAGATGGCCCGGCTGTCCCGGATGGCGAACCGCGTGGTCTGGATGAACCCGCACAAGGGGCAGGAGGGCTATCAGCCGCTCACCGGCGGGATGCGCGCGGCCTGGCCGTACATCGACGACTTCGTGGCCGGGCACAGCCTGGCCGCCTTCGAGAATCTTGCCGGATTGCTGGGAGGGGCACATGCGTGACGTGCTGTCACAGATCGTGCGGTGGTGGGAGTCCGGGCGGACGTTCGGCCTGGCCACGGTGGTGAACACCTTCCGCAGCGCGCCGCGCCCGCCCGGCGCGTCCATGGCCGTGCTCGACGAGGAGGCGGAGGGCAGCGTTTCGGGCGGCTGTGTCGAGGGCGCCGTCTACGAACTGGCCCGCGAGGTGGCCGCCTCCGGCACGCCGGTCCTGCAGCGGTACGGCGTGAGCGACGACGACGCCTTCTCGGTCGGCCTCACCTGCGGTGGCATCCTGGACGTGTTCGTCGAGCCGGTGTCGCGCGAGACGTTTCCCGAGCTGGGGGCGATCGCCGAGTCGGTGGACAGGCGGGAGCCCGTGGCGGTGGCGACCGTGCTGTCCGGCCCCGGCGCGATCGGCGCCCGGAGGGTGGTCTGGCCGGATCGTTCCTCTGGCTCGCTGGGTGTGGCCCGGCTGGACGACGCGGTGGACGACGACGCGCGGGGCATGCTCGCGCAGGGACTCACCGGCGTCAGGCGGTACGGCGCGCACGGCGAGCGGCGGCTCGACGAGCTGTCGGTCTTCGTTCATTCCTTCGCCCCGCCGCCACGGATGCTGGTCTTCGGCGCGATCGACTTCGCCGCCGCGGTGGCCAGGATCGGCAAGTTCCTCGGCTACCACGTGGTCGTGTGCGACGCCCGGCCGGTCTTCACCACGGCCAAGCGTTTCCCGGAGGCCGACGAGGTGATCGTCAAATGGCCGCACGACTATCTGACCTCGACCGTCGTGGACGAGCGGACCGCGATCTGCGTGCTCACCCACGACCCCAAGTTCGACGTCCCGCTGCTGGAGGTGGCCCTGCGCACCCCGGCGGGCTACGTCGGCGCGATGGGCTCGCGCCGCACGCACGAGGACCGGCTGGCACGGCTGCGCGAGGCGGGCCTGGGGGAGGCCGAGCTGAAGCGGCTCCGCTCGCCGATCGGGCTGGACCTTGGCGCGCGGACCCCCGAGGAGACCGCGGTCTCCATCGCCGCCGAGCTGATCCAGCTCCGCTGGGGCGGTTCCGGACGGCCGCTCACCGACGGCTCCGGCCGGATTCACGGGGACGGGCCCCAGAGATGATCGCAGGAAGGACGCCTCGATGAGATCGGCAAGCGCGGGGCTGCTGCTCGCGGCCGGATCGGGCTCGCGGCTCGGCACGCCGAAGGCGCTGGTGGACTTCCACGGGGAGCGGCTGGTGGACCGCGGGATCCGGCTTCTCCACGACGGCGGCTGCCATCCCGTGGTCGTCGTGCTCGGGGCCGTGACCGTGCAGGTGCGCGGGGCGGTGGCCGTGCGGAACCCGCGGTGGCGCACCGGGATGGGCTCCTCGCTCCGCGTCGGCCTGCGGGCGCTGCCGGACGACGTGGAGCGTGTCGTGATCGCCCTGGTGGACCAGCCGCTCATCGGCCCGCAGGTGGTGGAGCGGCTGATCGGGGCGGCCCGGGACGGCGCCTCGGTCGCCGTCGCCACCTATGACGGGGAACGGAGGAACCCGGTGCTGATCGGCAGGGAGCACTTCGAGGAGGTCGCCGCGCTCGCGACCGGCGACGTCGGCGCCCGGCCGTTCCTGCGAGCCCATCCCGAGCTGGTTGTCGAGGTGCCCTGCGACGACATCGGCGACCCCGCTGACATCGACACCCCGGCGGACCTGTCGGCGCTGCGGGCGCGCTGAGGTCCTCGCGGCCGATGAGGGCTTGCCCGCCGAGGTCCTCTCAGAGGCCTCTCAGAGTTCTCTCAGAGGCGCAGCGAGGCGACTGCGGCGCGGTGGTCGCTGCCGGTGGCCTGCTCGACACCGGCGCTGGTGGCGGTGAGGCCGCGGTAGAGGATGTGGTCGGGACGCGTGACGGGGAAGGACGACGGCCACGTGAAGCCGAAGCCGGTGCCGGCCTCCTGCTGGGCGTCGGACAGCGGCGGGACCAGGCCGGAGCGCTTGCGGTCGGTGGTGGCGGTGTTGAGGTCGCCGAGCAGGAGCAGGTTCTCGCTGTCGTCCCTGTCGATGATCTTCCGGGCGTGCCTCAGGGTCTCGTCGCGCTGGGCCGTCTGGCCGGGCCGGGCCGAGGCCAGATGCATGACGTAGACGGTCAGCTCCCCCTTGGGGGTCTTGACCACGGCACGCAACGCCCGCGTCCAGGCCAGGCCGATGTCCACCTTGCGGGCGCCGACGAGCGGGAACCGGCTCCACAGGCCCACCGTGGAGACCTGGTAGTGGTACGGGAAGTGCTGGTCGAGGGCCTTCGCCGCCGGGCCGCCGCCGGTCAGCTCCTGCGCGGCGATCAGGTCCCGGTCCTTGGCGACTGCCATCACGGCCTGCCCCGAGGCGGAGTTGGCCACCCCCACGTTGATCGTGGCGACCGATATGTCACTCGGCCCGCCCGGCGGGGCGTTCAGCAGCGCGGGGCCGAACATGACCCCCCACACGACGGCCGGGAGCAGAGCCGCGACGATCACCCGCCACGAGCGGGTGAACAGCGCGCCGACGAGCAGGATCGGTATGGCGGCACCGAGCCAGGGGAGCAGGCTCTCCAGCACGGGTGTGAACCCGCCCAGCTCCGGCAGGAGCCGGTGCCCGCCCAGGATCAGAGCCAGTGCCCCCGCCACCACGATGATCACTCGTCTCAGCACGCCGCTCCTCGCCCGCTCGGATTCCCAGGGCCTCTCCTGTCCCGGAATGCGTACGCTACCGGCCTCGGGCGGCAGGTGCGGGGCTTGGTGCTTCGGCGGTGAGTCGATAGCCTTTACCCATAAGTAACGGAACATCATTCGGTTTCGTAGGCGCGTGCGGAAGGACGACCCCAGGATGCGTATCGGTATGGCCCTGAACTACTCGGGGGGCTTCAAGGAGACGGTGGCCGAACTGGCCGACTACGAGAAGGCCGGTCTCGACATCGTCTTCGTCGCCGAGGCCTACAGCTTCGACGCGGTCAGCCAGATGGGCTACATCGCGGCCAAGACCGAGCGCCTGCAGATCGCCTCCGGCATCCTGCCGATCTACTCCCGGACTCCCGCCCTGCTGGCCATGACCGCCGCGGGCATGGACTACGTCTCCGACGGCCGCTTCACCCTCGGCCTGGGCGCCTCGGGCCCGCAGGTCATCGAGGGCTTCCACGGCGTGCCGTACACCGCCCCGCTGGGCCGCACACGCGAGGTCGTCGAGATCTGCCGCCAGGTCTGGAGGCGCGAGCGCCTGACCTACGAGGGCAAGCACCACACGATCCCGCTCCCCGCCGACCGGGGCACCGGCCTGGGCAAGCCCCTGAAGCTCATCAACCACCCGGTCCGCGAGCGCATCCCCATCGTGATCGCCGCCATCGGTCCCAAGAACGTGGAGCTCGCCGCGGAGGTGGCCGAGGGCTGGGAGCCGATCTTCTACATGCCGGAGAAGGCCGCCGACGTCTGGGGCGCCTCCCTGGCGGCGGGCAGGGCCAAGCGCGACCCGGCTCTGGGCGAGCTGGACGTCATCGGCCAGGCGGCGCTGGCCATCGGCGACGACGTGTCGTACCTGATGGAGCTGGGCCGTCCGATGGCGGCCCTCTACATCGGGGGCATGGGCGCCAAGGGCAAGAACTTCTACAACGACCTCGCCCGCCGCTACGGCTACGAGAAGGAGGCCGAGCAGATCCAAAACCTCTATCTCGACGGCAAGAAGGACGAGGCCGCCGCGCTCGTCCCGCAGGAGCTCCTGGAGAAGATGTCCCTGATCGGCTCCGAGGGCCACGTCCGCGAGCGGCTCCAGGCGATGAGGGAGTCGGGCGTCACGACCGTCAACGTCACCCCGCTGGGCCGTACGCACGACGAGCGCATCCGGCTCATCGAGAAGGTCAGGGACCTCGCGTCCTGACGATCTCCGGTCGAGGGGTGAGGAGGGTCCCGGTTTCGCCGGGGCCCTTTTCCGTAGCATGCAGGGCATGACCGACACCCATGCCCGGCGCCGCGAACGCCTGGCCGCACTGCTCCCCGCCCACGAGGCGGACGCGATCCTGGTGACCCGCGGCGTCAACGTGCGCTACCTGACCGGCCTGGACAGCTCCAACGCGGCCGTGCTGGTCCGGGCCGACGCCCGCGCCACGCTGGCCACCGACTCCCGCTACGTCGAGACCGCCCGGCGGGTCTGCGCCGACATCGAGGTGGTCCAGGAGCGCGACGTCGCCGGATGCCTGGTCGCGATGGCCGACAGGGTGGCCGTCGAGGCTCACCACATGCCCGTGGCCGACTACTTCCGTCTGGGCGAGAACCTGCTGCGCCTGGCCGGGCTGGTGGAGTCGGTGCGCCGGATCAAGGACGAGGCGGAGATCGACCTCCTCCGCACCGCGTGCGCGCTCACCGATCAGGCCTTCGCCGACGTGCTGCCGACGCTGCGCCCCGGGCTGACCGAGAAGGAGGTCGCCAGGGCGCTGGAGCGCCGGATGGTCGAGCTGGGCGCGGAGAAACCCGCCTTCGACTCGATCGTGGCGAGCGGCCCCAACGGTTCGGTTCCCCACCACTCGCCCTCGGACCGGCCGTTCGAGCGCGGCGACCTGGTCACCATGGACTTCGGCGCGCTCTATGAGGGCTACCACGCCGACATGACCCGGACGGTGGCGATCGGCGAGCCCGCCTCGTGGCAGCGCGAGCTGTACGACCTGGTCCGCGCGGCCCAGCGCGCCGGCCGGCACGCCGTACGGCCCGGCGCGCCCACCCACGAGGTGGACGCCGCGGCCCGCGACCTCATCGCGGAGATGGGCTACGGAGACTACTTCGGGCACGGGCTCGGCCACGGCGTCGGACTGGAGATTCACGAGGTGCCGTTCCTGTCTCCGGCGAAGCCGGAGCCCCATCACGAGCACGCTAGACTAGAGGATCGAGTTCCGGTCACCATTGAGCCCGGGGTTTACCTGCCGGGCAGGGGCGGTGTCCGCATCGAGGACACGCTCGTGACCCGTGATGACGGATCGGAACTTCTCACACGGACGACCAAAGAGCTGCTTGTCCTTTAAGAGCGGCCGTACGCAGGAGAAACTAGTGGCGACGACGAACGACCTCAAGAACGGCCTGGTGCTCAAGCTCGACGGCGGTGAGCTCTGGACGGTTGTGGAGTTCCAGCACGTCAAGCCCGGCAAGGGTGGTGCGTTCGTCCGCACCAAGCTGAAGAACGTCATGTCGGGCAAGGTCGTGGACAAGACCTTCAACGCGGGCGTCAAGGTCGAGGTGGCCAACGTCGACAAGCGCGAGATGCAGTTCTCGTACATGGACGGCGACGACTTCGTCTTCATGGACACCGAGACCTACGACATGCTTCACGTCTCCCGGGTCGCCGTCGGTGACGCCGCGAACTACCTGCTGGAGAACATGCTCGCCACCGTGGCGATCAACGAGGGCAACGTGCTCTACGTCGAGCTGCCCGCGGCCGTGGAGCTGATCATCGCCGAGACCGAGCCCGGCCTCCAGGGCGACCGCTCCACCGGCGGCACCAAGCCCGCCAAGCTGGAGACCGGCGCCGAGATCAAGGTGCCGCTGTTCATCACGACCGGCGAGAAGGTCAAGGTCGACACCCGCACCGGCGATTACCTCGGCCGGGCCTGATGTCGGCACGCGGTAAGGCGCGCAGGCGCGCGCTGGACATCCTGTTCGAGGCGGAGGCGCGCGGTCAGGATCCGCTGAGCGTCCTCGCCGAGCGTCTGGAGCGGGCCGAGCCGCCCGTCAACGAATACACCGCGACGATCGTCGAAGGCGTGTGCCGGCACCGGGCGCGCATCGACGAGCTGATCACCACCTACGCCGAGGGCTGGACGCTCGACCGCATGCCCGCGGTCGACCGCAACCTGCTGCGTGGTGGCACCTACGAGCTCCTCTGGATGCCCGACGTCCCCGAGGGCGTCGTCATCAGCGAGTGGGTGGGTCTGGCCTCCGAGCTGTCGACCGACGAGTCGCCGCAGTTCGTCAACGGCCTGATGGCCCGCTTCAAGCAGCTCAAGCCGTCCCTGGCGCTGTAACGCGTCCCGCGGGGGCCGGGCGCCGGCCTTCCGCGGACGGCGCGGCCTTCCTGGGCGTCGTGCTCCGCCCGCACGGAAAGACTCGATCAAACGTGAGTACGGATCGCCCCTGGAGCGCCCCGCGGACCGTCCGGCGTAGGCTGGGCTCGTCACCGGCAAAAGGAGGCGATCTGAAGTTGCACGCCGTAGGCATCTCGCGGCAGGCAGGCACCCCGGCGGTCCGCACCGCCGTCGTCTGGGACGTCCTGCGGGCGGTGCTGGCCGACCGGGTGTCCGCGACCGGTCGGGATCGACTCGACATCGTCGACGCCGGAGGCGGCACGGGGGGCTTCGCCGTACCGCTGGCTGGCCTCGGGCATGCCGTCACGGTCGTCGACCCCAGCCCCGACTCTCTGGCCGCGCTGGAACGCCGCGCCGCGGAGGCGGGGGTGGGCGTGCGCGCCCTCCAGGGTGACGCCGCCGACCTGGGGGAGCTGCTTCCCGCCGACGGCGCCGACCTGGTGCTGTGCCACAGTGTGCTGGAGTACGTGGAAGATCCGGCCGGCGCGCTGGCGGCCATGGCCGGCCTGCTGCGCCAGGGCGGCGTGATCAGCGTGCTGGCCGCCAACCCGCTCGCCGCCGCGCTGCACCGTTCGGTCGCGGGCCGCTTCGACGAGGCCCGCCAGGTGCTTGAGGATCCCGAGGGCCGCTGGGGCGATCGCGACCCCACGCCTCGGCGCTTCACCCGTGAGACCCTGTCGCGGCTGCTCGCCGGGGCCGGGTTCGAGCCCGGAGAGGTCCACGGTGTGCGGATCTTCGCCGACCTGGTGCCCAGCCGGTTGCTCGACGGTGAGCCGGGGGCCGCGCGCGCACTGGTCGCCCTGGAGCAGGCGGCGGCCTCTCATCCGGTGCTCCGCGACATCGCCACCCAACTGCACGTTCTCGGCCATCGATGAGGCTTGAATCGAACACGCGTTCCCATAGGATGGCGTTGTGTCGAGAAAACAGCAGTTGTCGCGTCCGGGTTCGGATCTGGGCACCGATGACACCGGCTGTCCGATCCTCCACGTGGACATGGACGCCTTCTACGCCAGCGTCGAGTTGCGCGAGCGCCCGGAGCTCAAGGGCGTGCCCGTCATCATCGGCGATCCCGGCGCACGGGGCGTCGTGCTCAGCGCCACCTATGAGGCCAGGAGGTTCGGGGTGCACTCGGCGATGCCGATGACCAGGGCCCGCCGGCTGTGCCCGCAGGCGGTGGTCATCCCGCCAAGCCGCAGGAAATACTCGGAGGTGTCCCGGGGCATTATGGAGATCTTCGGCACGTTCACCCCTGAGGTGGAGCCGATCGCCTCCGACGAGGCGTTTCTCGACGTCGGTGGGGCGCGCAAGCGCCTCGGCCCGCCGGCCGCGATCGCCGCGATGATCCGCGAGCGGGTCGCGCGCGAACACGGGATCACCTGCTCCGTCGGGGTGGCCAGCAGTAAATTCGTGGCAAAGCTCGCGTCGCAGCATTGCAAGCCTGACGGCCTTCTGGTCGTGCCCGTGGACAAAGTGGTTGATTTTCTCCATCCGCTCCCCGTGGGGGCCCTGTGGGGCGTGGGAGAGCGTACGGAGCGGTCCCTCGTGCGGTTCGGCGTCAAGACGGTCGGCGATCTCGCCAGGATCCCGGTCGCCACCTTGCAGCGCGAGCTGGGACAGGCCGCGGGCGCCCATCTGGCCGCGCTCGCCTGGGGGCGCGACGAGCGCCCGGTTCAGCCGCACGTGCCCGACAAGAGCATCGGCGCCGAAGAGACTTTCGCCACAGACGTCGGCGACCCGGTGGAGATCCGCAGGGAGTTGCTCCGCCTCTCGGAACGGGTCGCCGCCAGGCTCAGGGAGGGCGGCCACGTCGGCCGCACCGTCAGCGTCAAGCTGCGCCGTGCCGACTTCACCACGATCTCCCGGTCCCGGACCCTCAGGGAGCCCACAGACGTCGCCCAGGTGCTCTACACGACCGCCTGCGACCTGTACGCCGCCGCCGGCCTGGAAGAAGTGCGGCTCCGCCTGGTCGGGGTGCGGGTGGAGAACCTCAGCCCGGCCGGCGAGGCGACCCGGCAGCTCAGTCTCGGAGAGCGGGAGACGGGCCGGCGGGAGGCCGAGCAGGCGATGGACAAGGCGATCCGCAGATTCGGTCGTAATGCGGTGCTCCCGGCGTCGCTTGTTCGCCCGCCGTTTGATGGAATGGACCCATGACGCCGCCTCCGGTTTGGACTACGTTGGACGTTTTCTTTCGTCTACGTCTACAGCCTCGTATTCTGGGGATAACCGACCGCGAGGTTCGGACACCCCGTGTCGTCCGTCACCGTCTTCCCCGTCTTGGGGCCGTCCTTGGGAGGCGCCGTGCCGCTCTCTGAGCACGAGCAGCGCTTGCTCGACCAGATCGAGCAGGCCCTCTACGCCGAGGACCCGAAGTGGGCCAATACCGTCAGGATCAGTGATCCGCGCAGCCACTACAAGCGCCGCCTGGTGAAAGCCTCCATCGGCTTCGTCCTGGGTGTCGTCCTGCTGATGGTCGGCGTCGTGATCCAGGTCATCCCGCTCGGCGTCGGCGGTTTCGTGGTCATGCTCGCCGCGTGTTTGTGGGGTCTGTCCAGTTGGAAGCGGATGAACGGATTCGGTGACGCCTCACCGTCCGGGCAGACGCCGGGTAAGACCGGGCGCCGTGCGGGTCCCCGGCCCAGCTTCATGGAGCGGATGGAGGAGCGCTGGCGTCGTCGCCATGACGACCGCTGACGTGACGCTCCCCAGCCGCATCTTCTGACGATCGTGGGTCGCCTCCATCGGAGGCGACCCACATGAGTCGGTCGGGGTTTTCTTCCGCCGGGTCGTACGGCGGTCAGGCGTTCTTCCTGGCGGGCCTGCGGAGCAGGATGTTCTCCAGCCGGTCGAAGCCGTCCAGCGCGCGTCCGCCCGCGGCCCGCATCCGCAGGAGGGTGGAGGGCGGCAGCAGCACCGCGCGGATCCGCCGGCCCCGGGTCACGGTGGCGGCCAGGGCCCGCCGTACCCGCCGGAGGTCCTCACGCAGCGAGCCGATCTCACCGGGGGTCCGGGCGAAGAGCATTCGCTCCACCGCCGTGGCGATCCTGGTGATCGCGGCGGTGGCCTCCTCGTCGAACTCGTACTGCCCGCTGAGCCGCCGCGCCAGCGCCCGGGGGCTCTCGCTCGGCTGCCGGGACATGCCGTAGTCGCACAACGCGTCGTCGAGCTCGGCCCAGGCCGACGTCACCGCCACCTCCCGCCGGTTGGTCCTGACCGTCACCACGCCGGTGGACTCCGTGACGGCGGACTCGTCCGCGGCCTCGATCCCGCGGGAGTAGGACCTGCGCCGGCGTGCACGAAGCTTCCAGCGGAACATCGCCGGGATCAGCGCGACCAGCAACACGGCCGCGAGTCCGATGCCGATCTGCGCGGCCAGCGGCATGCCCTCGTCCACCGCGACCGACGCTCCGCCGAAGTCGCGGTCGGGCAGCTGGTCACGGCGGTTGCCCGCCGGCCGGTTGGGCAGATCGGCGCCGGAGGATCCCCTGCTCGGGGACACGGCCGGTTCGTCGTTGCCGGTCGTCGTGGTCTCCGGCCGGCTGTAGGAGGGCACCGTCGCGGTGCTCTGCCCGGCGCCACCGGCCGGGGTGGGCTCGAACCGCAGCCATCCCGCGCCCTCGAAGTAGAGCTCGGGCCAGGCATGCGAATCATGCGTGCGCACCTGCCACTCGTCGGCGGAGTTGATGCCGCCCGTGTAGCCGACGGCCACCCGGGCGGGAATGCCCAGAATGCGTGCCAGCACCGCCATCGAGGAGGCGAACTGCTCGCAGTATCCCGCCCGGTTCCGGATCAGGAAGTCCGTGAGCGCCTGGCCGCTGTGCCCCTGGGTGGACAGGCTGTAGACGAATCCGCCCTTCTTGGTGAAGAACTCCTGGAGCTGGATCGCCTGCTCGTACTGGCTGGCGCCTTCCTTCGTCACCCGCCGGGCCAGTTCCCTGACCTCCCGCGGCAGGCCGTCCGGCAGCTTCAGGTAACGTTCGCTGATCTGCGCGGACGGGGGCGGCGCCGTCTTGAGCATCTCCGCGGTGAGATTGGGCTCGTTGGTGACGACCCGGTAGGTCAGTCCTCCGGCGGTGTCCCGGGCGGAGAACACCATGAGCGTGTCCCTGTCGGGCCGCCAGTCTCCCTCGGCCTCCACCTGGCCGGCGGGGTACGGCAACGGCAGGAATGTCAGATTTCTGACCTCTTCGCTCACCTTGATCGTGAGGGTCGCCCGCGTGGTCGGCACGCTCGTGTTCTGGCCGGGGGCCGGCGGCATCGGCGCCTCGGAGACCAGGTCCTTGGCGAGGCCCTCCAGGTTCGACATCGTCCACTGCTCGCCGTCGAAGATGTCCATCGAGTACATCCGCAGGTAGCGCGAAGAGCTGTCACTCGTGTTGTAGGTCAGGACGGTGGAGTTGGCCGGCAGCGAGAGCTGGCCCCGCAGACTGACCATCGGGTTCGGGATGCTGATCGAGTTGCCGCCGCGGCCCTTGCCGTTGCCGACGCCGAACCCGAACAGCGGGTTCGGCTCCAGCGGGGGCAGCAGCGAGGGAAGCAGGATGGCCAGCACGATCGCGGTGACGCCGATGCGCTTGCCCGACAGGTGCAGGACCCCGGCGTCGGAGGTGGGCTTCGGGGCGATGAAGGACGGGGTCCGCCGCACCAGCACCGCCCGGCCCCAATGGCTGATCCGCTCCCGTCCGTCGGCGGCCAGCAGTCCCATGTAGCCCAGGGCCGCGATGATGAAGGCCGGCCAGCTGACCGGCTCGGCCAGCACCGCCGCGGGAACGGTGAACAGCGCCAGCAGCGGCAGGCCGGTGAGGGCGGCCCGGCGCAGCCGGGCGGCCAGCAGATCGACGAGGATCGCGATCAGGCCGACACCGCCGCAGGTCAGCAGGACGATCCCGGCGCTGGCCGGCACCGGCGCCGCGAACCGCTGGATGTCGGCGAAACCGGTGATCAGCAGCTTGGCCAGCCCGCTGACCGAGTCCTTGGTGGGCACCACCCTGATCCAAGCCTTGCCGCCGGTGAACACCGCCGTCAGGTAGATCCACACCGCGAGAAGCTGGGCCAGCGGCACCAGCCAGTTCGGCAGGGTGTAGCGGCTGGCCAGCACGCCGACGCCGGTCACCACCAGGATGATCCCGAAGCTCGTCCAGAACCAGGCGCCGCCCTGGAAAAGCGGGTAGAGCGTGATCGCGGCCGCTCCCGTGGCCGCGCCCGCCGCCATGGGAAGTTTCATGCGCCACCCCCGTTGAGTGCGAATCGCCCGCGCTGCGCGGCGTCCGGCCACACGCTCGCGATCGAGGTGCCCGGGGGCAGCCGCAGGGTGCGCCAGCCCGTCCCGGCGAGAATCGCCTGCACCGCCTGGTACTCCTCGTTCTGGCCGAGTTCGGGCCGATCCCAGCCGGCCACGTCGAGCATCACGGCCACGCCGGTCACGCTGCCGTGTCTGAGCCTGGCCAGCGCCTGAGCCTGCTCCACGTCGATCCCGCCCAGCACGGCCACGATCAGGCCGTCGCCGCCGCCCTGCCGCAGCGCGCTTATGCCGTACTCAAGCGATCGCGCCGAGCTGGGCCGCACCACGGCGAGGGTGTCCAGCAGCGACCAGCTCACCCCGCTGTCGGTGAGATGCTCGGCACCCTGGTCGGTGACCAGGCGCAGGCCGAGTCCCTCGTGAGCCAGATGCACGCCGATGGAGGCCGCGGCGGAGACCGCCACCTCGAACGACGAACGAGGTCCCTCACCCCGGTGCGCGTACCGGCGGGTGTCCAGCAGCAGTGCCCCCCGGCTCTGCCACTGCTGCTCCTCGCGCCGCACCATCAGCTCGCCGTACCTCGCCGTCGAGCGCCAGTGCACCCGCCGCAGGTCGTCGCCCTGCCTGTACTCGCGTGGCGCGATGTCGTCGTCACCCGCGGCCGCCACACTTCTGGTACGGCTGTCGCCCCCGCCGCTCCACTCTCCGGAGAGACGGACGTGCGGCAGCGCCACGACCTGGGGGGTCACCACGAGCGTGTCGCTGATGGTGAACGACCTGGTCAGCTCGACCAGACCGAACGGGTCGCTGATCCGGACGGAGAGCGGGCCGATGTCGAAGCGGCCGCGCAGGTCGGACCGGACCCGGTAGTCGATCTCCCGGACGCCGTTTGGCTCCACCTGGTCCAGGATGAACCTGGGGCGTGCCCCGAGCGCGTAGGGGACGGTGTCCTCGATCATCAGCAGGCCGGTCGGCAGCCGGGTGACGTTCTCCAGCCGGAGCGTCACGGTGGCCTCGCTGCCCACCTCCGCCCTGGGCGGGTCCAGGCGCCGCGCGCAGCTCAGCCGGTAGCGGGTGCGAGCCACAACCATGGCCGCCAGCAGCGGCATGGAGACGATCAGCACCCCGATCCTGAGAAGATCGTGTTCCCCGAGGATGAAGGCGCACAGCAGCGCCGCGACGCCGGATGCGAGGAAGGACCGGCCGCGGGCGGTGAGCGCCTTTAGTCCTGAGGTCACTTCGCCTGGGCCTCGGGCACGGGAACGCGGCGGATGAGGTCGGTCATCACCTGCTCGGGCGTGCGGCGCTGGCCGTGCGCCTCGACGCTGGGCAGCAACCGGTGGGCGAGGACGGGAACGCACAACTCCTGCAGGTCGTCGGGGATGACGTAGTCGCGGCCGGCGAGCGCCGCGTGCGCGCGGGCGGCCCGGACCAGCTGCAGGGTCGAACGCGGGGAGGCGCCGAGCCGCAGGTCGGGGGAGTGACGGGTGGCGGTCACCAGGTCGATGGCGTACTTCTTGATCGGCTGTGAGACGTATACCGCGCGTACCGCCTCGATCAGCGCCTGGACCTCGGCGGTGGTGGCCACCGGCTCCAGCTTGTCCAGCGGGGAGGTGGCGCCGTGCACGTCCAGCATCTCCAGCTCGGCGGAGGGCTCGGGATAGCCCATCGCGATCCGGGCGGTGAAGCGGTCGCGTTGCGCCTCGGGCAGGGGATAGGTGCCCTCCATCTCGATGGGGTTCTGGGTGGCGATCACCATGAACGGGCTTTCAAGCCGATAGGTCGTGCCGTCGACGGTGACCTGGTGCTCCTCCATGCATTCCAAAAGCGCCGACTGCGTCTTCGGCGAGGCCCGGTTGATCTCGTCACCCACCACGATGTTGGCGAACACCGGGCCGGGCTTGAATTCGAACTCCCGGGTCTGCTGGTTGTAGGCGCTCACCCCGGTGATGTCGCTGGGCAGCAGGTCGGGAGTGAACTGGACACGGCGCACCGGGCAGTCGATGGATCGCGCCAATGCCTTGGCGAGCATGGTCTTGCCGACCCCGGGCACATCCTCGATGAGCAGGTGGCCCTCGGCGAGAAGGACAGTCAAGGTCAGGCGGACGACGTCGCTTTTGCCCTCGATCACCGACTCGATCGCCTGGCGGATCCGGTGCGCGGTGGCGACCAGATCATCAAGCCGAGGTGAGACGTCATGGGTTACTGCCACCAGGCCTCCATGAGGGTTCGGCGGTTTCGCGCCGGAGGGGTTGTAATTCCGGGGCCTTTGTGGCCCCTTTCCATTGTGGGTACCGACACTACGGCGAGGCGAGTTCCCGGGCGACTCTATGCGGGCATTAAGGCTGTTTTCGGGTGAACAGCCATAGTGTGTGCCCTAATCGTGGTGTTTTCGTGCGATAGAAGTACGGATCTCGTGACAAGGACGCCGGGCGCTCCACTTTCCACCCCCCACCGCCGCCGGTCCGCCGATTTCGTCGATCGCCCGGCTATCGGCCGCCTTGTCGACACGCCCGTGGCATGCCGGGGGCGCCCTCCCCCCTCCACTCCGCCCCACCCCTATTGAGCTGGGGAAATATCCGCGATACCGATCGCTGGGACGCGCGGAATCGGTTGACGGTGGAGAGAAGTGGAGTATGGTGGTGCGCAGTGGAGGGCAGGGACGAAAGCGCCAGGCGCTCCGCTAGGCACGGGAGGGGGAGCCGATGTTTCTCGGCACTCATCATCCGCGCCTCGACGACAAGGGACGGCTGTTCCTGCCGGCGAAGTACCGCGAGGAGCTGGCGGAGGGTCTGGTGATCACCAAAGGCCAGGAGCGCTGCCTCTACGTGTTTCCCGTAGAGGAGTTTCAGCGCATCACCGAGGCTCTGCGCACCGCGCCGGTGACCGCCAAGGCGGTCCGTGACTACAGCCGCGTCTTCTTCGCCAGTGCTTCTGACGAGGTCGCCGATAAACAAGGCCGGGTCACCATCCCGCAGGCTCTGCGGGAATACGCCAGCTTGCGCCGTGACTGCGTGGTCATCGGAGCCAACACCCGGCTGGAGATCTGGGACGCACACGCCTGGGACACCTATCTGGCCGACCAAGAACAGGTTTTTGCTGATCTGTCGGAGGAGGTGCTGCCAGGGATTCTGTAACTCCACGGTCGACTCATCGGTGAAAAAGTCGTTCGGCGAGGTCTCCACCCGCAACCACATGCCCGTCAGCTGATGCACCTTCCCCGGTGTCAGGTGGCGAGCGGATACGCGGGTGCGGATGGGGACCTGGCCGGGCGGCCCGGGGTGGGGGCCAGTAAAGACACCGATGAGCGTCCGCCGCACATTCGCGAGCGAGGCGGCGAGAGGGGGGTCGCGCTTCATGCGTGCCGAGAACGATATGACTGATCTTCAGGCTTCGGGCGGTCACGTGCCCGTGATGCTCGACCGCGTGCTTGAGCTCCTGGCCCCCGCGCTGTCAGGGCCCGCCCCCGTCGCGGTCGACGCCAACCTCGGCCTCGGCGGCCATGCCGAGGCGCTGCTGGCCGCCCACCCCTCGCTGCATCTGATCGGGATCGACCGTGATCCCACCGCGATCGAGCGCTCCACGGCCCGGCTGGCGCCGTACGCCGACCGGATCACGCTGGTCCGGGCGGTCTCCGACGAGCTGGCCGAGGTGCTGGCGCGGGCCGGCCGTCCTCGCGTCAACGCCGTCCTGTTCGACCTGGGCGTCTCCTCACCCCAGCTGGACGAGGCCGAGCGCGGTTTCGCCTACTCCTATGACGCGCCCCTGGACATGCGCATGGACCGGGAGCAGGAGCTGACGGCCGAGATCGTCGTGAACACCTACTCGGCCGCTGAACTCGTCCGGATCCTCCGTGATTACGGCGAAGAGCGATTTGCTCCGCGTGTCGCGCGCCTAATTGTCAAGGAACGGGGCAACGAGGCCATAACGTCGACCAAGCGGCTTGCGGAGATTGTCCGTACGGCGATCCCTGCCGCTACCCGACGAACCGGGGGAAACCCCGCAAAAAGGACTTTTCAGGCGTTGCGAATCGAGGTGAATGCGGAGTTGACGGCGCTGGAACGCGCGCTCCCCGCCGCGCTCGACGCACTGACGCTTGGCGGGCGCGTGGTCGTGCTCGCATACCACTCCCTTGAGGACCGGCTGACCAAGCAGGTCCTCGCGGAGCGAACCAGGGACACCAGCCCGCCGGGGCTGCCTGTCCCTTTGCCGGCTCACCAGCCGCGGTTCACCCTCCTGACAAGGGGGGCCGAACTTCCGAGCGAAGAGGAGGTGGCCCGCAACCCGCGGGCGGCCTCTGCCCGGTGCCGGGCGGCAGAGAGGATCCGTGAGGCAGTTGACGAGGAGTGAGTCGAACGTCCGTACCGCGCCCAGCCGCGGCGGACGACCGGTGCGCGTCCCCCGCGCGGCGTCGCAGGCGCACAAGCCCAGGCCGGCCACGGCGGCCGCGACCGTCACCAAGCCCGCGCCTGGCACCAAGCCCGCATCCGCCGCCAAGCCCGCATCCGCCACCAGGGCCACGCCCGTCACCAGGGCCACGCGTTCGGCGGCGCGGCAGGGGCGGGCACCCCGCGCTCCCTTCGTGCTGCTCGTGGTGGGCCTGCTGTGCGGGGGCCTGGTCAGCCTGCTGCTGCTGAACGTCGTCCTCTCCAAGGACTCCTTCCGGCTGAACGAGCTGCGTAAGGAGAACAACGAGCTCAGCCTCAGGAAAGAACAGCAGAAGAACGAGAACATGCAGAAGGAGATGCCCGACGCGCTTGCGAGGAACGCCAGGAACCAGGGGCAGGAGCCCGACTGGGACACCGCGAACGTCCTGTCCGACAACTCCACCGACAGCCGGGCCGTCAATGACGGCCAGACGCCCGCCGGGCAGGAGCGAGTGCCGGGCACGGGCCGGTGAGGGAGACCGGCGGGCGGCGCCCCGGCCCTGGCCGGGGCGGTTCCGGAAACGGATCCGCCGGAGGCTCCGGCCGCCGGGCACCAGGCGGCCCCGGTCGTACCGGTAAGCCGGGCGGTCAGGACGCCGCGGGAAGGCAGGGCCCCTCCGGCCCCTCTGGAAGGCAGGCCCGCCCCGAGGGCTCAGGCAGGCCTGACGGCTCCGAGGGCACCGGCAGGCCTTCCTCCGGCAGGTCACAAGGCTCCGAAGGGCCGGGCAAGTCCGGCCGCCCGGATGGGCAGGGCCGGCAGGGAGGTTCCCCGGGAGCGGCCAGGCCAGGCGTCTCGGGCAGGCAGGCGGGTTCCGGGGCGCCCAGGACCCGTTCCGGAAGTTCGGACGGGTCCGACGGCTCGCGGGCGCCGGGTAAGCCTCGTTCCGAGGGGCCGGACCGATCCAGCAGGCCGCCGGGGCCTCGCAGGCCGCCGCGTCCCGCGGAGCCGGCCTCCCGCCCGAACCGGATGCGTCCGGACGCGCCGCGCAGGGACAGGCAGACGGCCGCTCCCGGCCGCACGGGAGCGGGGGACCGGCCTGGCGGCAGGCCGCCTCGGCCGCCGGTGCGCCCGCCCGCGGTACTGCGCCTGGGCAACCCCCGCAGGCGGATCAACATCGGCCTGATCGCGATGACCTTCGTGCTGTCCATCTTCGCGGGACGGCTCATACAGCTCCAGGGACTGGACTCCAAGGTGTATGCCGCGGCCGGGACCGGCCAGCGGGTCCAGGACGAGAAGCTGACCGCGCGCCGGGGCTCGATCACCGACGTCAACGGGCACGAACTCGCGCTGACCGTGGAGGCGCGCGACATCTTCGTGGACCCGGCGGACGTCGACCCCAAGCAGCGGGACAAGGTGGCCACGATGCTGGCCACAGAGCTGAACCTGCCGAAGGACCAGATCGCGGCCAAACTCGGTAAGACCAGCAGCCGCTACGAGAAGGTGGCCGCCGCCGTCGACCCGTCCACCGCCCAGCGGGTCATGAAGCACGGCCTCAAGGGCGTCGGCAGCATGCACCGCTACCGGCGTGACTACCCGGGCGGAGACCTGGCCGGCACCCTGCTGGGGTTCGTCGGCGACGACGGCGTCGGCCTGAGCGGCCTGGAGAGCACCTACAACAAGCTGCTCGCCGGCCGTGACGGAAAGCAGTTCATCGAGACGGGCCGATGGGGGCAGCGCATCCCGATGACCCGCAACACCCTGGAGACGCCCGTGGAGGGCCAGGACATCCGGCTCACCATCGACCGCGACGTCCAGTGGGCCGCCCAGAAGGCGATCACCGACCAGGTGAAGGCCACCGGAGCGCGCACCGGCAGCGCCATCGTGATGGACGCGCAGACCGGTCAGGTGATCGCCATGGCCAACGCGCCGGAACTCGACCTGAGGAACTGGTCGAAGACCTCCGCCGAAGACTGGGTCAACCGCGCCGCGACGGACGTGTTCGAGCCGGGCAGCACCAACAAGGTCATCACCGCGGCGGCGGCCCTGGAGTCGGGGGCCGTGCGGCCCGAGACCGTGTTCAAGGTCCCGGACAACATCAGGTGCGCCGACCAGGTGCTCAGGGACGCGCACCCGCACCCCACGGAGCGGCTGACCTTCTCCGGCGTGGTCGCGACCTCCAGCAACGTGGGCACGATCCTCGCCGCGCACAAGGTCGGCGACCAGAAACTGTACGAGATGCTGCAGCGCTTCGGCTTCGGCGCCAAGCCCGGCAGCGGCCTGTACCGCGAGGAGGCGGGCCTCCTGCCCGACTGGAGGAAGTGGTCGGGCAGCCAGCGCTGTACGATCGCCTATGGTCAGGGCGTCTCGGTGACCGCGCTGCAGACGGCCAGCGTCTACCAGACCATCGCCAACGGCGGGGTGCGCGTCACCCCGCAGATCGTGGCCGGCACCACCACCCAGAACGGCGTGTTCGTGCCGTCCGCGCCGGGCAAGCAGGCCCGGGTGGTCGGTGAGCGCACCGCCAGGGAGGTCGCCGGGATGCTGGAGGCCGCCGTGAGCAAGGAAGGCACCGGCAGTCTCGCCGCCATCGACGGCTATCGGGTGGCCGGCAAGACGGGCACCGCGATGCGCTACGACGCCAGGTGCCAGGGATACTGCGGATATACCTCGACATTTGTTGGTTTCGCCCCGGCGGACAAACCTCGGCTGGTCGTCCTGGCGGTTGTCCAGGATCCCCAGAAGGGCCACTACGGTGGGGAAATCGCCGCTCCGGTTTTCAAGAAAGTGATGACGTTCGCGTTGAAGAGCAAGAAGATTCCACCCACCGGAACCGCGTCGGCCTCGGTGCCGATACGCACCGGCAAGTGACGAGGGAAGGTACGCTCTCGCCGTGCGTCCCCCGTCGTCCATGAGACCCTCAACCAGTTCACCCCGTCCGCTCTCGGGGCTGGCGAGCCTGCTCGGAGCGCCTTCCGGCACGTCACGGGCACCGCTGGCCGCGGTGTCCGGGGTCACCATCGACTCGCGCCAGGTTCAGCGCGGAGATCTCTACGTCGCGTTGCCGGGAGCCGTCTCCCACGGCGCCGACTTCTCCGCGCAGGCCCTCGCCGCCGGAGCCACGGCGATCCTGACCGACGAGGCGGGTAGGGAGGCCGCCGTCGCGACCGGCCTGCCGGTTCTCGTCGTCCCGAACCCGCGTGGTCTGCTCGGGCAGGTCGCCGCCTGGGTGTACGGCCAGCCCGCCTCGGACGTGACGGTCATCGGCGTCACCGGGACCAGTGGCAAGACCACCACCACCTTCCTGCTGGAGGCGGGGCTGCGGGCCGCCGGGCACAAGGCGGGGCTGGTGGGCGGCGTGGAGATCCACGCCGGCGAGCTGCGTTTCGCGCCCAAGCTGACCACACCCGAGGCCAGCGACCTGCAGGGCCTGTTCGCCCTCATGCGTGAGCAGGGCGTCACCGCCGCCGCGATGGAGGTCTCCAGCCACGCGCTGGCGCTGGGCCGCGTCGACGCGGTCTTCTACGACGTCGCGCTGTTCACCAACCTGTCGCAGGACCACCTGGACTTCCACAAGGACCTCGACGACTACTTCGCGACGAAGGCCCGGCTGTTCACCCCCGAGATGAGCCGCACCGGCGTCGTCAACATCGACGACGCCCACGGGCGTGAGCTTCTCGGCCTCGCCAAGATCCCGGTGACCACCTTCTCCGCAGAGGGCGCCCCCGAGGCCGACTGGCGGGCCGTGGAGGTGCGCCTGGGCGGCGACGGCAGCTCCTTCCGCGTGGTCGGCCCCGGCGGGGTCGAGGAAGACGCGAAGGTGGCCCTGCCCGGCCCGTTCAACGTCGCCAACGCGCTGGGCGCGATCGTCTCCCTCGTCGAGGCGGGGGTGCCGCTGCGGGCCGCGGTGACCGGCGTCGGCACGATGGCCGGGGTGCCCGGCCGGATGGAGCGGGTGCCCGGAGGCGAGGGCTTCCAGGCCATCGTCGACTACTCGCACAAGCCGGGGGCGGTGGAGTCGGTGCTGCGCTCGCTGCGCGAGGTCACGACGGGCAAGCTGACCGTGGTGCTGGGCTGCGGCGGCGACCGCGACCGGGGCAAACGCCCGATGATGGGGGAGGCCGCCGCCCGGCTGGCGGATGTGGCCATTCTCACCAGTGACAATCCTCGCTCGGAAGACCCGCTGCGCATCCTGGCCGAGATGATGGACGGAGTCATCGGCGTGTCCCAGGACAAGCGCGCACATGTGATCATTGAGCCGGACCGGGCTGCGGCCATCGACCTGGCGATCGGACGGGCAGGCTTCGGCGACGTCGTCGTCGTGGCCGGCAAGGGCCACGAACAGGGCCAGTACATCGGGGACCAGGTGCTCCCGTTCGACGACAGGCAAGTGGTGGCCGACGCGATCGTCAGACGGCGGAATCGGACCGGACGCCGAAGCACGTATGGAGAGTAGGGAAGACTCATCATGATCCCGTTGCCGCTGGCCAGGATCGCCGAGATCACCTCGGGCGCCCTCGCGGGCATGGCCGACCCCCGTGCGGTCGTGCGCGGCCCGGTCGTCATCGACTCCCGTGCCGTCGAGCCGGGGTCGTTGTTCGTCGCCATCAAGGGCAGCCGGGTCGACGGGCACGACTTCGCCGCCCAGGCCATCGCGGACGGAGCCGTCGCCGTGCTGGCCTCCAGGCCGGTCGAGGCTCCCGCGGTCATCGTCGGTGACGCCGTGGCCGCCCTCACCGACCTCGCCACCGCCGTCTGCGCCGAGCTGCCGGCGGCCGCGGTCATCGGGGTGACCGGTTCGGCGGGCAAGACCACCACCAAGGACCTGCTGGCCCGCCTCACCGCCAGAATCGGCCCGACGGTCGCTCCCGTGGGCTCGTTCAACAACGAGATCGGCCACCCGCTCACCGTGCTGAAGGCCGACGAGGACACCCGCTACCTGGTGCTGGAGCTCAGCGCCAGAGGCGCGGGCCACATCAGCCACCTCGCCCGCATCGCCCCCCCGAAGATCGGCGTGGTCCTCAACGTCGGCACCGCCCACCTGGGCGTCTTCGGCGGCAAGGAGGCGATAGCCAAGGCCAAGGGCGAACTGGTCGAGGCGCTGCCCGCCGACGGCGTGGCCGTATTGAACGCAGACGACCCGCTGGTGGCCGCGATGGCCGGGCGCACCGAGGCCCGGATCACCTGGTACGGCCGCGCCGAGTCCGCCACGGTGCGCGCCGAGGGTGTGACGCTCGACAAGCGCGGCCGCGCCTCCTTCACGCTGCGCACCCCTTCCGGGGCCGCACCGGTCATGCTCCGCCTGTACGGCGAGCACGCCGTGGAGAACGCGCTCGCCGCCGCGGCGGCCGCCTACGAGCTGGGCCTGCCGGTCGCCACCATCGCCGAGGAGCTGTCGGAGGCGGAGCCCCGCAGCCGCTGGCGAATGGAGGTCACCGACCGGGACGACGGTGTCACCGTGATCAACGACGCCTACAACGCCAACCCCGACTCCATGCGCGCGGCTTTCGGCGCCCTCGACGCCCTCGCGGGCGGCCGCCGCCGCTTCGCGGTCATCGCCGCCCTGCGGGAGCTGGGTGAGGAGAGCGACGCCCTGAACGAGGGCGTGGGCCGCCTGGCCGCGGGCGCGGGACTGGAAGGCCTGTTCGTCGTCGGCCCCGACGCGGACCCGATCCTGGCCGGTGCCAGGGCGGTCGCGGGCGGCACGGGCGGCGAGGACCCGGCGCCCGCCACCCGGATCGCGCATGTGGCCGACGTCGAGGCGGCCTGCGCCGCGCTGTCGGAGCTCCTGGCACCCGGTGACGTGGTGCTCGTCAAGGGGCCGCGCGCGGCCGGGCTGGAGCGCGTGGCCGAGGCACTGCTCGGAGGTGGTAGCCGATGATGGAGATCCTCATCGCGGCGGCGGTCGGCCTGCTGCTGTCGATGTTCGGCACCCCGCTGGCGATCCGCCTGTTCTCGCGGCGCGGCTACGGCCAGAGCATCCGCGAGGAAGGGCCCTCCGGCCACCACGACAAGCGCGGCACCCCCACCATGGGCGGCACCGTGATCGTGATCGCGGCGCTGATCGGCTTCGCCTGCGCCCACCTGTACAGCCTGACCCCGCCCACCGTCTCCGCGATCCTCGTGCTGTTCCTGATGACGGGCCTGGGAGTGGTCGGCTTCCTCGACGACTTCATCAAGATCTACAAGCAGCGCAGCCTCGGCCTGCGCAGCGGCGCCAAGGCTCTGGGCCAGCTCGTCGTCGGCGCGGTGTTCGCGGTTCTGGTGACCCGCTTCCCGAACGCCTACCTGATCACCCCGGCTGAGACCCGCCTGTCGTTCCTGCGCGACTTCGGCCCGTCGATCGGCATCATCGGGTTCACGCTCCTGGTGCTGTTCATGATCGTGGGGTTCTCCAACGCGGTGAACCTGACCGACGGCCTGGACGGCCTGGCCAGCGGCGCCACCGGTGTGGTGCTGGTCTCCTACGTCCTGATCGGCAACTGGCAGCTCCGCAACAACTGCACCACGCAGCTCAGCCCCAACTGCTACTGGGTCCGCGACCCGCTGGACCTGGCGGTGGTCGCCGCCGCCGTGCTCGGCGCGCTGGTCGGTTTCCTGTGGTGGAACGCCCCGCCCGCCAAGATCTTCATGGGCGACACCGGCTCGCTGGCCCTGGGCGGCGTGATCGCCGGCCTGGCCATCACCACGCGCACCCAGCTTCTGCTGATCATCCTGGCCGGGATGTGCGTGGTGATCACGGCCTCGGTGATCATCCAGGTCGGCTTCTTCAAGATGACCGGCAAACGCGTCTTCAGGATGGCCCCGCTCCAGCACCACTTCGAGCTGTCGGGCTGGGCGGAGACGACCATCGTGGTCCGCTTCTGGCTCGTCGCCGCCCTCTGCGCCGCCGCCGGTCTCGGGCTGTTCTACGTCGAATGGATGCCGAAACCGTGAGCGCGGCGTCTTCGGCCACGCGGCCGGTGGAGGTGGCGGAGTGATCTGCGTCGCCGGTCTCGGGGTCTCCGGCACGGTCGTCGCCCGCGTGATGGCCGCCCGGGGCGAGAAGGTGGTCGTCCTGGAGGGGCGCGACAGCGAGCGGGCCAGGGCGACGGCCGCGGAGCTGGCCGGGCTCGGCGTCGAGGTCCGCTTCGGCGAATCCGCCGAGCCGCCCCCCGGCGCCTCCGTCGTCGTCACCACCGGCTGGCCGCCGCACCACCCGATGCTCGCCGCCGCGGTGGCGGCCGGGATCGAGGTGATCAGCGAGGTCGAGCTGGCCTGGCGGCTGCGCCCCGCGGGCGCGGCCCCGTGGCTGGCGCTGACCGGCACCAACGGCAAGACCACCGCGGTCCGGATGCTCACCTCGATGCTGACCGCCGCCGGGCACAAGGCGCTCGCGGTCGGCAACGTCGGCACCCCGGTCGTGGAGGCCGTCAGCGGGCCCAGCGACGTGCTGGCCGTGGAGCTGTCCAGCTTCCAGCTGTATCGCTCGCCCAGCGTGGCCCCGCACGCCGCCGCCGTGCTCAACGTCGCCCCCGACCATCTCGACTGGCACGGTTCCATGGAGGAGTACGCCCGGGCCAAGGGTGAGATCTTCGCCCGGGCCGGGACGATCGTGCACAACGCCGACGACGAGTCCTCCGCCCGCCTGGCCGCGCCGTACGAGGGCGGGGCGGGGGAGAGCGCCGGTGTGCGCAGCGTGAGCTTCACCCTCGGCGTGCCGGGGCCCGGTCAGCTCGGCGTGGTCGAGGATCTGCTGGTGGACCGGGCATTCGTGGCCGATCCGGTGCGCAACGCCGAAGAGCTCGCCTCGCTGGGCGACGTCCGGCCGTTCGCGCCGCATAACGTGGCCAACGCGCTCGCCGCCGCCGCCCTGGCACGGTCCTACGGGGTGCCCGCGGCAGCCGTACGGCAGGGCCTGCTGGACTTCGTCCCCGACCCGCACCGGATCGCTCACGTCGCCCGCATCGACGAGGTCGACTACGTGGACGACTCCAAGGCCACCAACCCGCACGCCGCCGCCGCGTCGCTGGCCGCCTACTCGTCGATCGTCTGGGTCGCCGGAGGCCAGCTCAAGGGCGCCGACGTCGACGACCTGGTACAGCGGGCCGCGCCGAGGCTGCGCGCCGCGGTGCTTCTGGGCGCCGACCGCGAGCGAATCCGGCAGGCTCTGGCGCGACACGCCGAGAATGTCCCGGTGGTGGAGGTGGCCGGACAAGACACTGGGGTCATGGACCATGTCGTCACCGAAGCCGCAAGGCTCGCCGCCCCCGGGGACACCGTGCTGCTGGCCCCGGCCGGCGCCTCTCTGGACATGTTCACCGGTTACCCGGCGCGGGGGGAGGCGTTCGCGCAGGCCGTACACCGTCTTGCGGCCCGGCGTGGCGAGGGGCGGGCGTGAGTGCCACGGCGCATGAGAGCGCCGAGCGGTCGGACAGTGAGGTGCGCGAGCACCTCGCCGCGTTTCGCGAGCTGCTCAACCGGCCGCTGACCTCCTACTACCTGATCCTCGGCTGCAGCGCGCTGCTGCTGGCCCTCGGTCTGATGATGGTGCTGTCCGCCTCCAGCATCGAGGCGCTGCAGAAGAAGGGGGATCCCTTCTTCTGGTTCTTCAAGCAGTCGGTCTCGGCGGCGCTCGGCATCTCCCTCATGTGGATCTGCTCAAGGCTGCCGCCGCGCTTCTTCCGGCTCGCCGGATATCCGCTGATGGCGTTGTCGATTCTCGGCCTGGTCCTGGTGCTGTTCGTCGGCACCGCCGAGCAAGGCGCCCAGCGCTGGATCGACCTGGGGCCCATCTACCTGCAGCCCTCCGAGCCCGCCAAGCTGGGACTCATACTCTGGGGCGCCGACCTGCTGGCCCGCAAGGCGCGCGGCGGCCTGATCGAGTGGCGCCACCTGCTCATCCCCCTGCTGCCCGGCACGGCGATCCTGGCCGTCATGGTCATGCTGGGACGCGACCTCGGCACCACGCTGGTCCTGATGATGATCTTCCTGGCGCTGCTGTGGGTGGTGGGCGCGCCGCTGCGGCTGTTCGGCGGGATCCTCGCCGTGGCTGTGCTCGCGACCATCGTCATGATCAGCACCGAGGGCTACCGCGCGGAGCGGATCGAGGGGTGGCTGAATCCGTGGGGAACCGCCGCCGGAGCGGGCTACCAGGCGGTGCAGGGGCAGATCGCGATAGGCAGCGGCGGCTGGTTCGGGCTCGGCCTGGGCGCCAGCCGGCAGAAGTGGGGCAGGATCCCGCACGCCGAGAGCGACTTCATCTTCTCCATCCTCGGTGAGGAGCTGGGCCTGATGGGCACCCTGGTGGTGATCGCCCTGTTCGGCCTGCTCGGCTACGCGGGGCTGCGCGTGGCCGTCCGGGTCAAGGACCCGTTCGTGAGGCTGGCCTCGGCGTCGGCGATGGCCTGGATCGCCGGCCAGGCGATCGTCAACATCGGCGCGGTGATCGGCGTGCTGCCCATCACCGGAATCCCGCTGCCGCTGGTCTCCTATGGCGGATCGGCGCTGTTGCCCACTCTCGCCGCGCTCGGGATGCTGCTCTCCTTCGCCAAACACGAGCCCGGTGCACGCGAGGCTCTGGCCGCGCGTGGCCCCGGACCGGTGGCGCGGGGCCTAAGCTGGCTTGGCCTGGGTGGTCCGGCTCGGAAGCGACGGCCGGTCCGTGGAAGACGATGAGTGAAAGGACCGACATGAGGGTGGTCCTCGCCGGCGGCGGGACGGCCGGTCATATCGAACCGGCGCTGGCTCTCGCCGACGCGCTGCGCCAACTGGACCCGAACATCGGGATCACCTGTCTGGGTACGGAGCGTGGCCTGGAGACACGGCTGGTGCCGGCTCGGGGTTACGAACTGCAGCTCGTGCCCGCGGTGCCGCTGCCCAGGGCGATCACGCCCCAGCTCCTGACCGTGCCCGGACGCCTGGCGGGCGCCATCAACACGGCCGCGAGCATCATGGACCGGGTTCAGGCCGACGTGCTGGTCGGTTTCGGCGGCTACGTGGCGACCCCCGCCTATCTGGCGGCGCGTCGGCGCGGTGTGCCGATCGTGGTGCACGAGGCCAACCCGCGGCCCGGACTGGCCAACCGGCTGGGTGCGCGGCTCACCGAGCACGTGTTCACCGGCCACCAGAACACGCCGCTGGCCCGCGCGCAGTACCTGGGGATCCCGCTTCGCCGTGAGATCGCCGGGCTGGACCGGCTGTCCATGGGTGACAAGGCGCGGTCCTGGTTCGGCCTGGAGGCCGACCTGCCCACGCTGCTGGTCACCGGAGGCTCCCAGGGGGCGCGCTCGCTCAACCGGGCGGCCCTGGGCGCCGCCCCGGCGCTGCGCCGGGCCGGGGTGCAGGTGCTGCACGTCATCGGCCCGAAGAACACGCTGGAGGAGCAGCCGCCGCCCGGTGACCCGCAGTACGTCGTGCTGCAGTACGTCGACCGGATGGACCTGGCCTACGCCGCCGCCGACTTCGCCCTGTGCCGCAGTGGCGCCATGACCTGCGCGGAGCTGACCGCGGTCGGCCTGCCGGCCGCCTACATCCCGCTCCCGCACGGCAACGGGGAGCAGAGGCTCAACGCCGAGCCGATCGTGCAGACCGGCGGTGGCCTCATGGTCGACGACGCCGACCTGTCGTCGGAGTGGATCGTCCGGAACGTGCTGCCCATCCTGGCCGACCCCGAGCGCGTGGTCATCATGTCCGAGGCCGCCTCCAAGATGGGCCGGAAAGACGCCGACGTGGCGCTCGCCCGCAAGGTCCTGCAGATCGCGGCAGAGGGGAAGAACCGGTGAGCCGGTCGCGAACCCGGTGCGGTGAGCGCGGCGGCCGGTCGAGGGACGAGATCGTCCGCGTAGCGAATGAGGAGGGGTGAGCGGCCCATGAGCTTGGTCAAGTTGGTGGATCCGGTCGCGGCGGAGGAGCTCGGGCGGGTCCATTTCATCGGGATCGGCGGCGCCGGGATGTCGGGCATCGCCCGGATCCTGCTCAAGCGCGGCGTGCAGGTCTCCGGCAGTGACTCGCGCAGCTCAGACCTGGTGACGGAGCTACGCGAGCTGGGTGGAAGAGTTCATATCGGCCACGCCGCATCGCATATCAAGAACGTCGACACCGTGGTGGTCTCCACCGCGATCCGCGACTCCAACCCGGAGCTGGGCGAGGCGCTGCGCCAGGGGCTGCGGGTGATTCCCCGGGCCGCCGCGCTGGCCTCGGTCATGGCCGGCCGGACCGGGATCGCCCTGGCCGGGACCCACGGCAAGACCACCACGACCTCGATGCTGACGGTGGCGCTGCAGAAGTGCGGCGCCGACCCCTCGTACTGCGTCGGCGGGCAGCTGGTGACCACCGGCCTGGGCGCCGACGAGGGCGCGGGCGGGGTGTTCGTCGCCGAGGCCGACGAGAGCGACGGCTCCTTCCTCATGCTGGCCCCGGACATCGCCGTGGTGACCAACGTGGAGCCCGATCATCTGGACAACTACGGTGATCCGCGAGCGGTCTACGACAGCTTCGCCCGGTTCGTGGAGCGGGTCGGCACGTCCATGGTGATCTGCGCCGACGACCCCGGATCCGCGGCTCTGGTCCCGATCGCCCGCGCGCGCGGCCTGAAGGTCACCACGTACGGCGAGGCCGAAGACGCCGACCTCCGGGTGAGTGAGATCGTCCCCGACGGACTGGGCGTCACCTTCAGGGTCGAAGGCTACGGAGAGGTAAGGCTGGCCGTCCCCGGCCGTCACAACGCCCTCAACGCCACCGCGGTCATCGCCGTGGCGGCGGAGCTGGGTGTGTCCTTCGACGAGATACGCGACGGCCTGGCCGCCTTCACCGGTGCCAAGCGCCGTTTCGAGGCCAAGGGCGAGGCGGGGGGCGTGGCGGTCTTCGACAGCTACGCCCACCACCCGACCGAGCTCGCCGCCGACCTGCGTGCGGCACGGGACGTGGTGGCGTCCTTCTCCGGTTCCGGCAGGGTCATCGCGATTTTCCAGCCGCACCTCTACTCGCGCACCAGGTTCTTCGCCGACGAGTTCGGCACCGCCCTGGGCCTGGCCGACGAGGCCGTCGTCCTGGACGTCTACGGCGCCCGTGAGGACCCCGAGCCGGGCGTCTCCGGGGCCCTGGTGGCGGGCAAGGTGCCGCTCCCGGCCGATCAGGTGGTCTACGCGCCGCAGCGGGAGGCCGTGCCCGCGCTGGTGGCGGACCTGGCGCGGCCCGGTGACATCGTGCTCACCATGGGCGCGGGCGACGTGACCGAGCTGGGCCCCCGGATCGTGGCGGAGCTGGCCGCGCGGTGACCCACGGGAGGGGCCGCGGATTCCCGGTGCCCGGGCCGCCGGACGGGGTGAGGCGTTGAACAGGCTGAGCGGGGTGTGGAGATCGGTCTTCCTGGCGCTGCTCACCGCAGGGGTGGTGGGCAGCGCCGCGTGGCTGGTGTTCTTCTCGTCGGTGCTCGGAGTGAGAGACATCCGGGTGGTGGGCAATCTCACCGTTCCCGCCCAGCAGATCCAGCAGGCGACAGGGGTGACCGAGGGCAAGCCCCTGGCCACCGTGGACGTGGACGAAGTCGCGGGGCGGGTCAAGAAGCTCCGGCAGGTCGAGTCGGCCGTGGTGAGCCGTGGCTGGCCGGGCACGCTCCTGGTGGAGATCGTGGAGCGCGAACCGGTGGCGGTGATGCCGGTCGGGACCAAGGCCGCGCTCATCGACCGGCACGGCGTGGTGACCGAGATCAAGGACATCGCGCCTCCGTCGCTCCCGGTGCTGAGGGTGGACCGGCCGCAGCCAGGCGATCCGACGATCGGCGCGGCGCTGGCCGTCATAGACGCGCTACCGGAAGATCTGGCCCGGCGGGTCGCGGAAGTGGTCGCGACCTCGCCCGAGGCCGTCTCGCTACGGCTGAAGGACGGCCGCGCGATCGTGTGGGGTGGCCGGGACAGGTCGGCGGCCAAGGCGCGGATCATCGCTACGCTGCTGAAACGTCCGGCGGACACCTATGACGTGAGTTCGCCCGACGTCGTGACGGTGAAGTGACCCCAGCCATTCACGCGCGTCCCCCGAAAAGGACAGCCCGCGACACGCCGGACGCCCTTGCGGCGCGGTTAGTTGACCCGCCAGGAGCGCAACTCCTACTGTCCGTATCACTCCTCAGGTTGACATAAATCTAAATCTCAACTTGAGGGTGAGAGTTTTGGAAGCGACGGCACGGGTCCCCGTGTCGCATGAAATTGCAAGTCAACGAGCGGAAAGGCCCCTCGTCGTGGCAGCACCGCAGAACTACCTCGCGGTCATCAAGGTTGTAGGAATTGGCGGAGGCGGAGTCAACGCCGTCAACCGGATGATCGAGGAGGGACTCAAGGGCGTCGAGTTCATCGCCATCAATACCGACGCCCAGGCGCTGCTGATGAGTGACGCCGACGTCAAACTTGATGTCGGGCGCGAACTCACTCGCGGCCTCGGCGCGGGGGCCAACCCCGAAGTCGGGCGCAAAGCGGCCGAGGATCACCGTGAGGAGATCGAAGAGGTCATCAAGGGCGCCGACATGGTGTTCGTCACCGCCGGAGAGGGCGGTGGCACGGGCACCGGCGGCGCCCCGGTGGTCGCCAACATCGCGCGCTCCCTGGGCGCGCTGACCATCGGCGTGGTGACCCGGCCCTTCAGCTTCGAAGGCCGGCGCAGGGCGATGCAGGCCGAGGCGGGAATCGAGACCCTGCGCGAAGAGGTCGACACCCTCATCGTGATCCCGAACGACCGGCTGCTGTCGATCTCCGACCGGCAGGTGAGCGTGCTGGACGCCTTCAAGGCGGCCGACCAGGTGCTGCTCTCCGGTGTCCAGGGCATCACCGACCTCATCACCACACCGGGTCTGATCAACCTTGACTTCGCCGACGTGAAGTCGGTCATGTCCGGCGCGGGTTCGGCGCTCATGGGCATCGGCCACGCGCGCGGCGACGACCGGTCGGTCGCCGCCGCCGAGATGGCCGTCTCCAGCCCGCTGCTGGAGGCCAGCATCGACGGCGCGCACGGCGTGCTGCTCTCGATCGCCGGTGGGTCCGACCTCGGCCTGTTCGAGATCAATGAGGCGGCGCAGCTCGTCTCCAACGCCGCGGCGCCGGACGCCAACATCATCTTCGGTACGGTCATCGACGACGCCCTCGGCGACGAGGTGCGCGTCACCGTGATCGCCGCGGGGTTCGACGAGCCCGGCGGGGAGGCCAATGCCACGGTGCCGCAGCCGGTCGCGCGTCCGCAGCAGGCTCCGCAGCCGACTCCGCGCCCCCAGGCGGTGGCGCGCCCACCGGCCCCCGCCCCCTCGACGGCTTCGCCGGTCCGCCCTGCGCCGCCCACGGTGAAGGCCGAGCCGAGAGTCGAGCAGGCCCCGCCGCCTGTCCGGCCGATGGTCAGCCCGCCGTCTCCTCCCGCCCCGATGGAGGAGACGCCGGTCATGCCGGCCCCGCAGCCGGTTCAGCAGGCCCCGCTGGTCCAGCCCGCCCCGCCGGTTCACCTCCCGGTCGAGCAGCCCGAGCCGCCCCGGGTGGAGGAGGCGCCGGCCCCACCGGTCTCGATCCCGCGTCCGGCGCCCGAGCCGGCGCAGCCCACTCCCATCTCCGCGAGGATCCCCGACCCCGCCCGGCGCCGTCCGGTGATCTTCGAGGAGCAGGAGGAGGAACTCGATGTTCCCGACTTCCTGAAGTGACATTGCTCACGGTTGGGTGCGCCGCAGATCACCCAACCGTGGCAGGGAGAATTGATTCCGCCGGTTTGTCGGTTTTTGAACGGCGGAGATGTGACGGAAAGAACACGACGTGACGAGATCGCGGCCGGTCTGGCCGAGGTCGAGGCGAAGATCGCCGAAGCCTGCCAGGCCGCCGGCCGCAGGCGCGAGGAGCTGACGCTCATCGCGGTGAGCAAGACCTACCCGGCCTCTGACGTGCGGCTTCTGGCCGAACTGGGGGTGACGGACGTGGGGGAGAACCGCGACCAGGAGGCTTCGGTCAAGGCGCGGGAATGTGCTGATCTAGGTCTCACCTGGCATTTCGTCGGCCAGTTGCAGACCAACAAGGCTCGTTCCGTGGTCGGCTACGCCGACGTCGTCCACTCGGTGGACCGCCCACGCCTGGTGAGCGCGCTGAGTCATGAGGCGGTCAAGGCGGGCAGGGAGATCACATGTCTGGTGCAGGTCGCACTGGATGGCGACCCGGCGAGGGGCGGCGCGCGACCGGAGGACGTGGCCGCCCTGGCCGACGCGGTCGCCGGCGCCGAGGCGGTCCGGCTGGGCGGGGTGATGGCGGTGGCACCGCTTGGCGAAGAGCCCGCGAGGGCCTTCGCGAGGCTGTGGGAGATCGCACAGTCCGTACGGCGGGCCCACCCGGGGGCCGATGTCATCTCGGCCGGTATGAGCGGCGATATGTCCGAGGCTATTGCGAATGGTGCGACACACCTGCGTGTCGGTACGGCGTTGCTCGGTCGCCGGAAGCCCTTCGTCAGGTAATGTCCCTTCAAGTGGACCTTGGCGTCCACGTATCCAGATAGAGGTCGTTCGGTGGTGAGCTCCAAGGGGGTGTGGCTACCGCCCCAGGCAAATCAAAGTAAGACGGAGGAAGAAGTAGCGATGGCCGGCGCGATGCGCAAGATGGCGGTCTACCTCGGTCTTGTGGAGGACGACCGCTATGAGAGATACGACAGCTATTCCGACGACGAGTACGACGACTTCGACGACTCGCGGCGGAGCGGCGAGGAGCGGCCTGGTACGGTCCACGACCGCGAGGACGACACGGACCCAGGCGTACCCGCTCCCAGGCCCGCGACGGCTGTTATAGAGCGCCGCACGACCGATCTGGCGCGTATCACGACACTTCACCCGCGCACCTACAACGAGGCGCGGACAATCGGCGAACACTTCCGCGACGGCACTCCGGTCATCATGAATCTGACTGAAATGGTTGACAGCGACGCGAAGCGGCTTGTGGATTTCGCGGCAGGTCTGGTCTTTGGCCTACATGGCAGCATTGAACGTGTTACCAACAAGGTGTTCCTGTTGTCCCCTGCCAATGTCGAGGTGACCGCCGAGGATAAGGCTCGAATCGCGGAACGCGGGTTCTTCAACCAGAGCTAGAGTTCCATCATGAACAGTGAACGGTCGGACGGGTCCCGGCGGGGCCGGGGACGGCGGAGCGGAGCGGAGGCGGGGACAGACCGTGGGGATCGTTAGCGAGATCTTGGTCTTTGTCCTGGCCCTCTACCTGATCCTGCTGATCGGCAGAATGATCTTTGAGACGGTGCAGGCGTTCGCACGTCAGTGGCGGCCCACGGGGGTCGTCCTCGTTATGGCGGAAGCCGTATACACGGTGACCGACCCACCTCTCAAGTTCCTCCGCCGTTTTATTCCACCACTCCGGTTGGGTACGGTGGCCTTTGACCTAAGCTTCACAGTGCTGTTCATTGTGGTCTTGGTCTTGATCCAACTCGTGTCCGCGCTTCGTTGATCGGGTACCGTCCCTCCGGACAGACTCCAAGCGCGCCAAGGAGACCGAAATGCCGCTGACGCCCGCTGATGTGCGGAACAAGCAATTCAGTACGACCCGGCTCAGGCCGGGCTACGACGAGGAAGAGGTAGACGCCTTCCTCGATGAGGTGGAGTCCGAACTGGACCGCCTCATCCAGGAGAACGAGGAGCTCCGCGCCAAGCTGGCGGAGTGCATGCGGGGCAAGGTGCCCGGCGGGATGGGCATGGCCATGGCGCCGGCCCCCGTCGCCGAGCCCAAGCCCGAGATGATGATGCAGCAGCCGGAGCCGATGCGGGCTCCCGAGCCGGTGCAGCATCAGCAGCCTGTTCCCGTCGGCATGGGGATGCCCCCGGCCGAGGACAACATGGACACCGCGGCCCGCGTGCTCGCGCTGGCCCAGCAGACGGCCGACCAGGCGATCGCCGACGCCCGCCGGGAGGCGGACGAGACGGTGACCCGGGCGCGCCGCGAGGCCGACGACATCCTCGGCAAGGCCCGCCGCCAGGCCGAGCAGGTCATCGGTGACGCCCGTGCCCGCGCCGAGACGCTGGAGCGCGACGCCCAGGAGCGGCACCGCCAGGCGATGGGGTCGCTGGTGCAGACCCGTGACGAGCTTGAGCGCAAGGTCGAGGAGCTTCGCAGCTTCGAGCGCGAATACCGCAGCCGCCTGAAGCTTTACCTGGAGAACCAGCTTGCCGAGCTGAACGTGGCTGCCGAGGGCAGCGGCGGATTCCCGATCGTGGGTGGTCCCGTGGGCGCGCCTCCGGCCATGTCCCACGCCGTGGCTCCGGGCGGGCAGCCGTCCATGCAGGGCGCGGCCAACCCGTTCGGTGGCGAGCCGCCGCAGCATTCGGGCGCCTTCCAGGGCGTTGACGGTCAGCACAACGACCGCCGCTAGGGTGTCGGGTCATTCCCCCCTGACCCGTATCCGGGAGTTCCTCTGTGATCCTTATCAGCGCTGGTTTGGTCGTCACGGCCATCGTCCTGCTCATCGTGGGCGTAGTGCTGGCCAAGCCGTTTCTGGTCATGTGGTCGATCGCGGTCAGCGTGCTGTCCGCGGTCTTCCTGGTGATCGGGGCGTTGTTGCGCCGCCACGAGTTGTTCCCCGGCGGAGGAAACGCCGGGGCGGCCGTGCCGCCGCTTCCGCCCAAGGGACAGGCTCCGGCCGGGCCGATGCCCGTGCCGCCCATGACGTCCCATCAGCGTGTTCCCTCGGCTCCGCACCCGGTGGCGCCGCACGGGGCGCAGCGGACGGCGACGGCCGCCGCCCCACCCCGGACGGCTCCGGCGGCCGGGCCGGTCCCCGCCGCGAGGCGGGGCGTCCTGGACGCCGATGCGATCGTCCTGGTGATCCCCGGCCGCAGGCGCTATCACATCGCCGGATGCCGCCAGCTGGTCGGCAGGGAACATGAGGAACTCACCCACGAGGAGGCACGGGAGGAGGGCTTCACGCCCTGCACCACGTGCCTGCCCGAGTTCACCGGCGGGATACAGCCGCAGGACGCCTCCCCCGAAGCCCAGGAGCCCGCAGCGCCCCTGGCCTCCCAGGAGTCCGGTCCCTCTGGTGACGCCGGCGAATCCGACGTTCACGAGCCCACCGTCCGGCTCGACTCCCCCTACGCCTCCTCGCCCGCCGAGCAGGAGGATCAGGTAACCCGGCCCTCCGTCCAGAGGCCGCCGGCTGCCCAGGGGGAGACGCGGCCTCAGGAGCGGAGGCCGAGCCCGCCCCTCCGTGCGGCGGGTTCCGCCGCACAGTCGTCTCCGGCGCGGCCTCCGGTGCCCGAGGGGGAGACCTCCTCCGACTCCGAGAGCACCGGCGACTCCGCTGCGGCCACCAGCTGGTTCAGCCGTGATGTGGTCCGGTCCGCGGCGTCCGAGTCCGAGAGCCCGGCCGAACCCGCACCCGCGGAACGGGAGCCTGCCGCGGTGAAACGGGAGGCCGCAGCCGAAGCCGAGACCCCGGTCAAGGCCGACGCGGCGTCCGCCGAGCCCGAGGCCGCCACGTCCGGGTCGCCGGCTGAGGCGGCCGCCGGGCCTGAGGTCACGGTGGAGGCTTCGGTCGAGCCTGAGGTCACGGTGGAGGCCTCCGCCGAGCCCGAGGAAGCCGCATCCGGGTCCCAGGCTGAGACGGTGGCCACCGGGTCCGAGGCCGAGGTCCCGGCCGAGCCTGAGCCCGCCGAGCCCGCCGGGGATGCGTCCGAGGACGAACCCCTCCCGGTGAAGCGGCAAGCCCCCGCCACGCCCGTGCCGGCTGACGCCCCCAAGCCGGTGGAGCCGGCCGAGACCGGACCCGGGCGCGCCGGGCAGCCGGTGTCGGCCGACTCCACCCTGGTGGAGGCCTCCACGGCGGAGGAGGCCGCGGAGGAGGCCGAGGAGAAGACCCCGGGCGGGGCGCCGGAAGAGTCCCCCGCAGAGGACCGCGAAGACGATGACACCGCCCCCGGCGGGATTCCGATCATCGAGATCATCGACGAGGAGGAGGAGCCGCCTTCCGATGACTCCGGGATGGTCAAGGTCATCGTCGGCACCCGCCGCTTCCACAGCTCCGCCTGCCCTCTGATCAGGGGCACGGACGACAACGGCATCGAGACCATGTCCCGGGCCGAGGCCGAGAAGGCGGGCCTGAGCAGCTGCTCGGTCTGCCAGAAAGACCGATAGCGCCTGTTCTTCGGGTCCTCGCCGTGGTGAGGACCCGCAGAACAGGCCCCAGATCACACAGGCGGCCAGGCCGCGTGGAAAGGCCCCCTGGATCACCGCGATCCCGGGGGCCTTTCGCGTGAGGGTCAGACGGTACGGCGGAGCTGGAAGGTCAGACCGAGGTCGGCGTCCTGATGGCTGGGCAGGTCGGCCGTGCCACCCTCGTTGAAGGAGGCGGCGAGGACCTCCCCGGCCACCGTGTCACCCTGGGTGCGCAGGGCCTCGGTCAGGTCGGCGTCGGAGGTGGACCACCACACGTCGATCCGGTCGGTGATGGACAGGCCGGTGGACTTGCGGGCGTCCTGCAGCAGGCGGATGACGTCGCGGATCAGGCCGGAGCGACGCAGCTCGTCGGTGATGGTCAGGTCGAGGGCGATCGTCTCGCCGGAACCGGTCTCCACCGCCCAGCCGGACTTCGGCTGCTCGGTGACGATCACGTCCTCGGCGGTCAGCTCCACCGTGCCCAGTTCTCCGGCCTCCACCGAGACCGCCGAACCCGAGCGGAGCGCGTGGGCGATCTCCCCGGCGTCGGCCGCGGTGACGGCCGCGGCGACCAGCTTGGTCTGGGAGCCGAACCTCTTGCCCAGCGCCCGGAAGTTGGGCTTGACCGTGAAGGAGACCAGGTCGGACCCGATGCCCGACAGGTCTTCCAGGCCCTGCACGTTCAGCTCGTCGGCGATCAGCTCGCGCAGCTCGGGGGAGAGCGCGGCCCAGCCGCGGGCGCCGACCAGGGCACGCCCGAGCGGCTGGCGGGTCTTGACCCCGCTGGAGGCACGGGCCGAGCGGCCCAGTTCCACCAGGCGGCGGACCAGCGCCATCTGCTCCGACAGCGCCGGGTTCAGCAGCTCCTCGGCCACGGAGGGCCAGGCGGTCAGGTGGACCGAGGAGGGGCTGCCCTCCTCGCGGAGCACGTCCCAGACGTGGTCGGTGACGAACGGCACCACCGGAGCCATCAACCGGGTGACGGTCTCCAGGCTCTCGTACAGCGTGGCGAACGCCGCGGTGTCGCCGGACCAGAACCGGCGGCGGGAGCGCCGCACGTACCAGTTGGACAGGTCGTCGAGGAACTCCGCGAGCCGCCGCCCGGCCCGGGCGGTGTCGTAGTCGTCCAGCGACGCGGTGACCTCGGCCACCGTACGGTGCAGCTCGGCCAGCACCCAGCGGTCGATCAGCGGACGCTCGGCGTGGGAGGGCGCCTCGGAGAGCTGGGCCGGTGACCAGGATTCGGCGTTGGCGTAGAGCGTGAAGAACGACGCGGTGTTCCAGTAGGTCAGCAGGACCTTGCGGACGATCTCCTCCAGGGCGGCGTGCCCGACCCGGCGGGCGGCCCAGGGCGACCCGGCGCAGGCCATGTACCAGCGCAGGGCGTCGGCGCCGTGCTGGTCCATCAGCGGGATCGGCTGCAGCACGTTGCCGAGGTGCTTGCTCATCTTGCGGCCGTCCTCGGCGAGGATCAGGCCGAGACAGAGCACGTTCTCGTAGGGCGACCTGTCGAAGACCAGTGTGCCGACCGCCATCAGCGAGTAGAACCAGCCGCGGGTCTGGTCGGTGGCCTCGCAGATGAACTGGCCGGGGAACGCCTTCTCGAACATGTCCTCGCCCTGGTAGGGCGCGCCCCACTGGGCGAACGGCATCGAGCCCGAGTCGTACCAGGCGTCGATCACGTCCGGCACCCGGTGCGCCTCGGCACCGCAGGTGGGGCAGGGCAGCGTGACGTCGTCCACGTAGGGGCGGTGCGGGTCGAGCGCGGACACGTCCTGGCCCGACAGCCGGCTCAGCTCAGCCAGCGAACCGACGCAGGTGACGTGCGACTCGTCGGCGGAGCAGACCCACAGGGGCAGCGGCGTGCCCCAGTAGCGCGACCGGGACAGCGACCAGTCGACGTTGTTGCGCAGCCACTCGCCGAAGCGGCCCCACTTGATGGTCTCGGGGTACCAGTTGGTCTTCTCGTTCTCGGCGAGCATCTGCTCCTTGACCGCGGTGGTGCGGATGTACCACGCGGGAAGCGCGTAGTAGAGCAGCGCGGTGTGGCAGCGCCAGCAGTGCGGGTAGCTGTGCTCGAAGTGGCCGCCCCGGTAGAGCAGGCCGCGCGCCCTCAGGTCCTCGGTCAGGCCCTCGTCGGCGTCCTTGAAGAACTGCCCGCCGACCTGGGGGAGGCTGTCGAGGAAGCGTCCGTCGGGGCCGATCGGGTTGACCACCGGCAGGCCGTACCGCTTGCAGGTCGTCAGGTCGTCGGCGCCGAAGGCGGGCGCCTGGTGGACCAGGCCGGTGCCGTCCTCGGTGGTGACGTAGTAGCCGAGCACCACGTAGTGCGCGCCGGGGATGTCGACCAGGTCGAAGGGGCGGGAGTAGGTGGTGTGCTCCAGCTCCGCGCCCTGGAAGGTGGCCAGCACCTCGGCACCCTCGCCCAGCGCGGAGGCCAGCAGCGGCTCGGCCACCACGAGCACCTCGTCGGACCCGGCGGGGCGCGCCGCGACATAGGTCACGTCGGGGTGTACGGCCACCGCCGTGTTGGAGACCAGCGTCCACGGCGTGGTGGTCCAGATCAGCAGCGAGGCGCCGAGGTCGGCCAGCGGTCCCGAGGTGGCGGGCATGCGGACGTAGACCGACGGGCTGGTGACGGTCTCGTAGCCGCCCGGCTGGCCAAGCTCGTGGTCGGACAGGCCGGTGCCGCAGCGGGGGCAGTAGGGGGTGATCCGGAAGTCACGGGTGAGGAGATCTTTGTCAAAAATGACTTTGAGCGACCACCAGACGGCCTCGACGTAGGCCGGGTCCATCGTGCGGTAGGCCTGGGACAGGTCGATCCAGTAGCCCATCCGCTCGGTCAGCTCTTCGAAGGCGTCCACGTGCCGCAGCACCGACTCGCGGCACCTGGCGTTGAACTCGGCGATGCCGTACGTCTCGATGTCCTTCTTGCCGGACAGTCCGAGTTCCTTCTCGACGGCGACCTCGACGGGCAGGCCGTGACAGTCCCAGCCCGCCTTGCGGGGCACGTTGTAGCCCTGCATCGACTTGTAGCGGGGGAAGAGGTCCTTGAAGACGCGGGCCTCGACGTGGTGCACGCCGGGCATGCCGTTGGCGGTGGGCGGGCCCTCGTAGAAGACCCAGCTGGGGCCGTCGGAGTTCTGCTCGATCGAGCGCTCGAAGACCTTGCCGTCCCGCCAGCGTTCGAGCACCTCATGTTCGAGCGCGGGCAGGTCGACCTGCGCGGGAAGAGAGCGGAAATAGGCGGACATGACGGTCGGGAACCTCCACGCAGGTGCTGGCAGTGGCGTGGAGGGACGAGACCTTTCGGGTCCCGCGGTACCACCCTCCTTGACCTTCGCGGGGAAGGCCCTCTTCTTTGGGTTTGCTGCCGGTTCTACTGGGCCCTGCGGGCTGTTCTCCCGGCGGCTCAGGGGTGATTTCCCTCCGGGTCTCGCCCCGGGCTCACACCGTCCCCGGGTCGCTCACGCGAGGGGGCGCGGAGGTAGTTGTCCCCATCATCGCCTTGCAAGCTCACACGATAACGCACGAGCTCGCTTGAAGCTTCCCGATATCGATGGGATCTGGGGAATCGAGAGGAAGGGGCCGGATGTTACGGGAGTGGTAAACATCTCGGCGGGTCGTTTGCCGTTCTGTTATAGCAGATCTAAGCTGCCCGCACCGTTTACCACATTGGATACGGTCCGATCGAGCGAGGAGGCCGACATGGCCGCGACTGTACGCGCGGACGAGAGCGCGGTAGCGCCGTCACAGGACGGTCCCGTCGTCACCTGGTCAGCCCAAGAGCTCGCGGAGGTTCGCGAGCGGCTGGCCACGGAGATCGAGGAGCTGAACCACGAGATCAGCAGGGCCGAAATCGAGATCGCGTCGAGCGACGTCACCGATGGCGCGGGGGATGACCAGGCGGACGCCGGAGCCCGGACATATGAACGGGAACGTGAGATCGCCCTTACCCTGAATTCACGCGACCTGGTCGCACAGAACGAGCGGGCGATCGCCCGGATCGACGCGGGAACCTACGGAGTGTGCGAATCGTGCCACAAGCCGATCGGCAAGGAGCGCCTTCAGGCGTTCCCGAGGGCGACGCTGTGCGTGGCCTGCAAGCAGCGGGAGGAGCGTCGCTGACCGGCGACACGGTCGACGGGGCGGTCACGGCCGCCCCGGCCGGAGCGCGGCGGATCGCCGCCCTCGCGACGATCGTACCGATCGTCTACCTCCTCGACCTGATCACCAAGACGATCGTGCTGAAGACCCTTGAGGACAAGGAGCCGTTCGTCGTCATCCCCGGGCTGCTGCAGTTCCGGGTGATCTTCAATTCCGGGGCGGCGTTCAGTCTCGGCACGGGCATGACGATCGTCTTCACCTTCGTCGCGGCCGCCGTGGTGGTCGCCATCCTGCGCACCGCGCGGCACCTGCGTAGCCTGCCGTGGGCCGTCACGCTGGGGCTGATGCTCGGCGGGGCGCTCGGCAACCTGACCGACCGGCTTTTCCGCTGGCCCTCGGGCTTCGGGCGGCCCTCGCCGTTCCAGGGGCATGTCGTCGACTTCATCGAGACCTTCCCCGGGCACTTCCCGGTCTGGAACGTGGCCGACTCGGCGATCGTCTGCGGCGGGATCCTGGCCGTCTTCCTCGCCTGGCGGGGTTACCAGATCGACGGCACGCGTGACACGGGAGGGAAGAAGAACAATGGCTGAGCAGCGAAGCCTCCCGGTTCCCGAGGGCCTGGAGGGCGAGCGCCTCGACGCCGCCCTGTCGCGGCTGTTCGGTTTTTCGCGCACCCGCGCGGCCGAGCTGATCGTCTCCGGCGACGTGCTGGTGGACGGCTCGCCCGCCGCCAAGTCCGACCGGGTCCACGCGGGCGCGTGGCTGGACGTCACCCTGCCGCCGCCGCCCACCGCGCCGATGCCGGTCGCGGAACCGGTCCCCGGCATGAAGATCATTCATGAGGACGACGACATCGTCGTCGTCAACAAGCCCATCGGCGTGGCCGCCCACCCGACCACCGGCTGGACCGGCCCGACCGTCATCGGAGGCCTGCTCGGCACCGGGCACCGGGTCGCGACCAGCGGCGCCGCCGAGCGGCAGGGCATCGTGCACCGCCTGGACGCCAACACCACCGGCGCCATGGTCGTGGCCAAGAGCGAGCACGCCTACTCGCACCTGAAGCGGGCCTTCAAGGAGCGCACGGTCGACAAGCGCTACCACGCGCTGGTCCAGGGCCACCCCGACCCGCTGCGCGGCACCGTCGACGCGCCGATCGACCGTCATCCATCCGGGGACGGCCGGTTCGCGGTCGTGGCCGGGGGCAAGGAGTCCGTCACCCACTACGACACGATCGAGGCGTTCCGCGCGGCGTCGCTGCTGGACATCAAGCTGGAGACCGGCCGGACCCACCAGATCCGGGTTCACATGTCCGCGCTGCGCCACCCGTGCGTCGGAGACATGATGTACGGTGCCGACCCCAAACTGGCCGCGCGCCTGGGCGTGACCCGGCAATGGCTGCACGCGGTCTCCCTGGCCTTCGAGCACCCGGCGACGGGTGAGTGGCTCACTTTCGTCAGTGACTATCCGGACGACCTGGCCCGCGCGCTGAAGCTCGTCGCCAGCGACCTGTAGTGACGCCGTAGGGGTTATCTCCTCGTCCCGGCCCCGCCGGTGGATCCGGCCTTTCCGGCCTTCCCGGCAGTGGATCCGGTCTTCCCGGTCTTCCCGCTGGCGGGTCCGGTCTTCCTGGCCTTCCTGGTCTTCCCGCCGGTGGATCCGGCGTAGGTCCCGCCCGCCAGCGCGCCGGTGTCGGCATCGAGGTCCGTCAGCCCGGAGCCGCCCGGGTCGCCGGGCGACTCCTCGCCCTCCTCCGGCCCCTGCCCCTGGTCGTCCTCGGGGACGCTTCCGGGGTCCTCCTCGGTGTCGTCGCCGGGATCCCGGCCCGGGCCCTTTCCGGAGTCCTTTCCGGAGTCCTTCTCCGGTTTCTCGCCCGGCTCCTTCCGGGGGCCCTTTCCGGAGCCATCCTCCGAGCCGTCCTTCGAGCCCTCCTCCGAGCCGTTCCGTGACGGTCTCTCCGGCGGAGCGGGGTCGGCGGGGTCGCTCTTCCCGGACCGGGCAGGGTCCTTCGGGGCGGAGGGCCCGTATCGGCCGTCCTCGGTCCCGGTCGGCGGGGGATCCTTCACCGAGGGCAACCTCGCCTGCTCCGTCTTCTTCGGCACGTCATCGCCGGAGGGAACGCTCACGGAGGTGTGCGGTCCCGCTGGGCCCCGGGCGGAGGAGTTCAGGGTGACCCAGGCCACCACCCCCGAGGTCAGGACGGCCGCGAGCGCCGTCGCCACCAGGGCCGTCAGGGCCGGGCGTCGCCGTGCTCCGGTGGACGCCATGACGGGCTCCGGGGGCGCTACGGGCGGCGGTACGGCCGCCGCCACCGGCGCGGAGGCCTGGTCCCGGGGTGGAGGAGCCCAGGCCGGGGAGGAGGGGAGCGCGATCGGCATGGTGGGCTGCGGCTCGGTCCCGTTCACGATCGATCGCAAATGAGCCTGCACCTCCTGGGCGGTCATGCGCCGCGCGGGGTCCTTGCGCAGCAGGCCGGAGATCACCGGGGCCAGCGATCCGGCGAGCCTCAGAGCCGGCTCCTCGTGCATGACGGCGCTGAGCGTCGCCAGCGGGTGCGCGCGCTCGAAGGGGGAGCGCCCCTCGACCGCCATGTAGAGCGTCACGCCGAGTGACCACAGATCGGAGGCGAACTCCGCCGGACCGCCGTCCGCCCGTTCCGGGGCGATGAACGCCGGGGTGCCGATGAGGGCGCCGGTCCTGGTCACCGACGAGTCGCCTTCGAGCGTCGCGATGCCGAAATCGGTCAGCACGGCTCGCCCGTCCTTGGCGAGCAGCACGTTGTCGGGCTTGACGTCGCGATGCAGCACGCCCGCCCGGTGCGCGGCGAGCAGCGCCCCGAGCACGTCGAGCCCGATCCGCGCCACCCGCGCCGTCGGCAGCGGCCCGTCCTCCCGGACCACGGCTCCGAGCGTCCGGGAGTCCACGAGTTGCATCACGATCCACGGGCGTCCGCTCTCCTCGATCACGTCGTAGACCGTCGCGACTCCCGGATGCCCGATCCGCCCGGCGGCGCGGGCCTCCCTGAGCGTCCGCACGGTGAAGACCTCGCGTTCGGGGCCGCTCAGGTCAGAGGAGGGGATGATCTCCTTGACCGCCACGTCCCGGCCGAGCACCTCGTCCCGTGCCCGCCAGACCGTGCCCATGCCTCCCCGGCCGATGCGTTCCACCAGCCGGTACCGAGCGCCGATGATCTCCTGAGAATCGCTCATGGGCTGCCGAATACCCAGGATCGCCCAGGACATTCCGTAAACATTACGCAGGCCAGCGCGGTGATCTTCCGCCCCGGCCTCAGCTCAGGACATGGCGCAGGGTTGCCGTGACGACGGCCGCCGTCGCGAGCACCACCAGGAAAGGCGCGCGCAGCAGCAGCGCCACGACGGCCGCCCCCAACCCGGCGGTGCGCGGCAGGTCGAGGTGGAGCGCCTGACCGTGCGCGAAGGTCTGCACCGCGATCAGCGCGGCCAGCAGCGCCACCGGGACCAGTGCGGCGAAGCGCTGCACCTGGGGATGGTCGAGCACCCAGCGCGGGGCCGACAGTCCGGCGAGTTTCAGCGCGTAGCAGCCCAGACAGGTGGCTGTGACGGCCCACCAGATGTTCATCTAGGACTCCTCAGGATCACAGCGAGCACGGCCAGCGCCGCGATCAGCACGGGTACGCCGGGCGGGGTGAACGGGGTCGCGGCCAGCGCGATCGCCGCGCCGCCGCCCGCGACCAGACGCAGGGTGCGGGCCTCGGGGCCGGGTCCTCTGAGCCGGGGCCACAGGATGGCCAGGAACGTCGCCGGGCCCACCGCGTCCAGGCCGAACATCGCCGGATCGGCCACCCAGGAGGTGCCGACCGCGCCGAGCAGGGTGGTGGCGTTCCAGGTCAGGTAGAGGCTCACGAACGTGACGAGGAATCCGGTCCTCGCCGACTCCTCGCCGGGCTGTGCCATGGCCACGGCGGTCGTCTCGTCGATCACTCCGTGGGCCGTCAGGAGCTTGCGCCCGCCCCGGACCCCGAGCAGATCGGACAGGCGCAGGCCGTACAGGCTGTTGCGGGCGCCGAGAAGAAGTGCTCCCGCCGTGCCCGCGATCAGGTTGCCGCCGCCTGCGACGACTCCGACCAAGGCGAACTGCGAGGCTCCGGTGAAGGCGAGCAGGCTCAGCACACAGGCCTGCGCCACGCTCAGTCCCGCGGTGACAGCGGCGGCGCCGAACGCCAGGCCCGCCAGTCCTACGGCGATTCCCACCCCCAGTCCGTCCCTGACTGCTGAGGAACGAATGGTTGTTTTCATAAAAATAGAGGTTATGTCCGGTTTTTGGCGCCGGTCTTGTACGTTCTTGCGCGCTGGTACGCGGCCGGGGGAACGCCCACCACCCGCTTGAAGTGCCTGTTCAGGTGGGATTGGTCGGTGAAGCCCACGTCGGTGGCGACCTGCGCGGGGGGCACGCCGGAGTCGAGCAGCCCGCGGGCCCGCCTGACCCGGAGCGTGTTCAGATAGGCGTGCGGGGGCAGGCCGGTGGCGGCCTTGAACGCCCGGATCAGAGCGAACGGCCTGGCCTGTACGGCGTGCGCCAGATCTTCCAGAGTCGGAGGGGTGACGAGCCGCTCGTGCAGGATCTCCCGCGCGCGCCGTACCGCCTGGCTCTCCCTCGAAGACCGCGCGTCGGCCGGACGGAGGGCGGCGTGATGCCGGAGCAGGGCGGCGAAAGCCGTGCGGGTCAGGGTGGAGGAGGTCAGATCGTCCCCGTGCTCGGCGGCGTCGTGCGCGGCCAGCAGCAGCGCGGTGGCGTGCGGATGCGAGACGACGGCCTCCGGGAAGTACGGCGTGCCGCGCGGGGCCGCCACCTCGGCGGCGATGCCCGCCATGACCTCGATCGACGGGTAGAGCATCCGATAGGCCCACCCCTCGGGCTCACCCGCGTGACCGGTGTGCACGTGCTCGGGGTTGACCAGGACCACGTTCCCCCGGCCCGCGCGGTGCCGGGCGCCCCGGTAGTCGAACTCCTCGATCCCCGACAGGATCACCCCGATCGCATAGCTCTCGTGGACGTGCCGGGTGAACCGGTGGGTGACGTACCTGGCCTTGAGCAGGTCCACCCCGGGCAGTGCCGGATTACGCCAGAAGTGCGCGGCCTCCCGCCCGGTCACGGGCGGAAGCTCTTGGCGAACTCGTCGAATAACTCCGGATCCCACTCGTCGTCCGGGCTCTCCAGGTAAATCGCGTAAGGGCGGCCCGTGGCCGTGCGGAAACCCCGGTCGAGGACGTGCCTGCGGACCCCGTCCTTCAGGTAGGTGAACTCCCAGTCGGCGGCCTCAAGGCGGAGATACGTCCGCGGGGTGATGCGGACGCGGTCGTACTTCGGCCAGATGTTCTTGGCCAGCCCGCCCTTCTCCACCTTCTCCCAGTGCTTGACCGGGTCGGTCTCGGGGTCCTCGGTCGACTCGATCCACAGGAAGGTGTCCGACCCGGGAGCCCGGAACTCCACCCGGTCACGGCCGGAGAACCGCTTGGCGACCCACTCTCCGGGCACCCCGACGCTGAAACCCATCGGATCCTTGTGCAGCCGCCAGCCGTACGGGAGCGTCCGGCTCGGGCGGCCGGACGGGGTGGCGGTCGTGGAGGGCCGGGTGGGAGTGGCCGTCTCGCCGGGGACGGTGGCCGTGGCCGCCGGAGAGCTCGGCGCCGGTTCGCCCTGTCCCTGGAGGCGGCCCTGCCCCTGGAACACGAACCATCCGCCGATCCCGGCCGCCACCACGAGCGCCGGTATCCCGACCGCGAGCGCCACCCGTCGTGCCCGCGGCCCCCGGGTCACGGGCGCGTCGGCGCCGGAGGGCCGCTCCTGCTGCGGCGGCCACGGGCTCGGATACGGCGACTCGCCGAAGTGGGACGGCTGCCCACCGGCCGCGGGCTCGCTCCGGTAGGGGGCCTGTGCCGGGTCACCGGGGTGGGGCGGCTGCTCGCCGTGCTGGGGATGCTGGGGATGCCATGCGCTCGGTGCCGTCCCGGCCATGTACGGCGGCTCCCCGGCGGGCGGAGGCTGGCCGCCGTACGAGGGCCCGCCGCCGTAGGAGGATCCGCCGAGGTATGCCGCGCCGCCCGGATACGACGGCTCGGTGTGGCGGGGGGTGTCGGCCGGGTGTGACGGGGCGGTGTGGCGGGGGGCGTCGGCCGGATGCGAATGCCGGGTGTGGCGGGGGGTGTCGGCCGGGTACGACGGCCGGGTGTGACGGGGGGCTCCGCCCGGATGTGAGGGGGGCGCGACCGGGCCCGCCCCGCCGGAAAGGCTCCGCTGCCCGGAAACCCGGTCCGACGGGTTCTGGCTGGGCGAGGAGGCCTGGCTGAGCAGGGCCTCGGCCTGGTCGGCGGCCATCCGGGCGGCGGGATCCCTGGCCATGAGGCCGAGGATCGCGGTGCTGACAGGGCCGGTGTGAGTCATGGGGCTGGGCTCGCCGTGGAGGATGGCCATCATGGTCGCGGCGGCCGTGGCACGCTCGAACGGCGGGTGGCCCTCCAGCGCCGCGTACAGCGTCGCCCCGAGGGACCACAGGTCCGACTCGGGAGTCGCCACCAGTCCGTGGAGCCGTTCCGGGGGCAGGAACGCCGGGGTGCCGACCACCCCGCCCGTCCGGGTGATCGAGGTCTCCTGCGTCATCGAGGCGATGCCGAAGTCGGTCAGCACCACCCGGCCGTCGTCGGCCAGCAGCACGTTCTCCGGTTTCACGTCACGGTGCAGCACACCGGCCGCGTGCGCCGCGCGCAGCGCGCTCAGCACGTGCAGTCCGACCGAGGCCACCCGTTCGGGCGCCAGCGGGCCCTCCGCGCGGACGACCTCCCCCAGCGAGCGCGACCGGACCAGCTGCATGACGATCCAGGGGCGGCCGTCCTCCTCGACCACGTCGTGGATGATGATCACGGACGGGTGGTCGAGGCGCCCGGCGGTCTTGGCCTCCCGGACGGTCCGCCGGTTCAGCTCCGCGCGCGCGTTCTCGTCGACCCCGCGGTAGCGGACCTCTTTGACCGCCACGACCCGATCGAGAAGCTCGTCGTGGGCGCGCCAGACGACGCCCATCCCGCCTTCGCCGATGGGTTCGAGCAGGCGATACCGGCCCGTCACCTTTCGTTCGGTCATTCTTCTCGCCCCTCCCAAACTCCCGAATCGTAGCCGGTCGGGGCGGTTGTCACTTTTTCGAGGAGAAGCTCTGCGAGAAGCCCTCAAGGAGGTGCAGGTTCTTCTCCCAGTCCTCGGCCAGGGTGTGCCAGTAGATCGCGTATCCGCGGCCGCCCTTGGTGACGAACCCCCGGTCGATCACCCGGGCCTTGCCCGACTTCATCTCCCAGGTGAACTCCCAGTCGGCGGCCTTCTCCATGTAATCGATCTTCTCGATCCGGATCCGCTTGTATCCGGGGAAGCTGCCCCGGCTGGCGCGCTCCTGGTTGTACCAGTCCTTCTTGGGGTCGGGGCCCGCCTTCTCGACGTAGTCGACCATCATGTAGCTCACCGGGTCGTCCGGGCCGCGGAACCGCACCTGCGAGCCGCTCCGCCTCTCCACGTACCAGCCCTTGGGCAGGCCGATCGAGAAGCCGTTGGAGTCCTTGTGCATGTGCCAGCCGTCGGGAAGCTTGGACTCCTCCTTCTTCGTCTCGGTGGGGCTGGGAGTCGCGCTGGGGCTCGGACTGGCACTCGGGGACGGATCCTCCGCGGGCTTCGAGTCCGTCTCGGCAGGCTGGGACGCCTTGCCCGACTTATCCGACTTGGTGGACTTCGCCGAACTGTTCGGGTGCGGTGCCGGCAGGTTGCTCTCCGTCCTGCCGCTGCGTATCCCGAGCCAGCCCGCGACCACCCCGACGATCAGGATCGCGGGCACGATCACCAGCAGGCCGCGCTTCATCGGCGACCAGGACCCCCGCGGGGACGCCGGCGACGTGGGCAGGAAGTCGATCGGAACCGAAGGCGGCGCGGGTGGCCGGCCTTCGGGGGCGGGTTCGTGCCGCTGTGGGGGGACGGCCTCGGCCGCGCGGGCCGGGATGGGCTCCCGCGGGGCGGGCACGGGCTCCGGCCGTGCCTGCGGCGCGGGAGCGGGTTTCGGGGCCGGCTCGCGTCTCACCGGCGGCACGGGCTCCCGCCCCGCCTTGGGAGCGGCCTGGGCGGCGGTCTTGGGAGCAGGCTCGGGGACCGGCTCCTGCCGTACCTCGGATGCGGGCTTCTGCGGTTTCTTCGGCGCGGGAGCGGGAGGCTCCTTCGGGGGCGCCGGTACGGCGGGGCTCAGCTTCGCCCCCGTCGCGGGGAAGTCTTCGGCCTCGTAGCGGATCTCCGGATCGGTCTCGGCCGTCGCCGAGGTGTCCACGACGGGCATGACGGCCGTTTTGGGAGGCTGCTGCCCGGTCTCTCCGGCCGCCCGCTTCTTGCCGCCCCCGGCCACCTCGCGCAGCAGCCGCGCGGCCTCGTCGTAGGACATGCGCCGGGCCGGGTCCTTGCGGAGCAGCCCTTCGAGGACCGGGGCCAGCCGCCCCGCGCGGACCGGAGGCTCCGGCTCGTCGTTCAGCACGGCGTGCATGGTCGGCAGCGCTCCGCCACGGTCGTGCGGCGCCTTGCCCTCCACCGCCGCGTACAGCGTCGCCCCGAGGGACCACAGGTCCGACTCGCGCTGCGCGCTTCCGCCCTTGATCCGCTCCGGTGGGATGAACGCGGGTGTTCCCGCGATCCCGGTCATGGTCAGTGCCGTCTCGGCCTCGAGCGTCGCGATGCCGAAGTCGGTCAGCACCACCCGGCCGTCGTCGGCCAGCAGCACGTTCTCCGGCTTGACGTCGCGGTGCAGCACGCCCTGGGAGTGCGCCGCGCGCAGTGCCTCCAGCACCTGGAGCCCGATCTCCGCCACCTGCTCCGGCGGCAGCGGCCCGTCCTGGCGCAGGACCTTGCCGAGCGACCGTGACTCCACCAGCTGCATGACGATCCAGGGCCGGCCGTCCTCTTCGACCACGTCGTGGACGACCACCACGTTCGGGTGGGTCAGCCGCCCGGCGGCACGCGCCTCGCGCTTGGTGCGCCGGTTGAAGTTCTCCTGGTTGTCCTCGCCGAGCGTGTCCGCGTAGCGGACCTCCTTGATGGCGACCTCGCGGTCGAGGAGTTCGTCGTGGGCCCGCCAGACGATTCCCATGCCACCCCGGCCGATGGGTTCAAGCAGGTGGTAGCGGGAGGCAACGCGACGCCCCTCAGGTTGTGCTTCGGCCATCAACCGCACCTACCCCTTTCTCAAACCCCCGAATAATCTCACAGGCCGAGCGGGGTGATCGACCCCGGCGAATCCCAGCCGTCCACGATCTGAGACAACCCAGTCCAGCAGGTGGCGGGTGGTCTGGGGATGGCCTATCGTTGATCCCATGACTTGCTACTTCGCGTTTATCGAGCCGGCTTCGGGGAGCCGGTCGTGACAGCGTGACCTGGTAGCGACCATCCGAAGCCGGCTCAAGGCAGAGACATCGTCTCTGCCTTTTTTGTTTCTTACGGATTCGCCGGCTCAGGCCGGCCGAGCATGGGAGCTGAGATGTCGTTGACCGCACATCTGGAGCGCGGGGCCGTACGGATGGGGACGCTCACGATCGGTGTCGGGCCGGTCGCGGTGATCGGCGGTCCGGGCGCCGACGCGCGCTGGGTCAGCCTTCGTGACCATCACGGGCGGGTGCCCGCGGCCGCGGCCGTGGCGGCGGTTCGCGCCGAGTGGGCGGGGCCGATCCTGGTCGAGCCGTTCTCGGCGGGCGACCTGCCGGAGATCGCCGCGAACGCCGACGGCGTGGTGATCGGCGCGGCGTGGATGCAGGACTTCCAGCTGGTCCGCGCGGTCGCCCGCCTCGGCCTTCCCGTGGTCGTCCAGCGCGGCCCGGCCGCGACTCTGGAGGAGTGGCTGGCCATCGCCGACTACTGCGTGGCCGAGGGCAACGACCGGGTCGTGCTCTGCGAGAGCGGCAGCCGTACGCACCTGACCGGCACCACCCTCGACCTGGCGTTGATGCGCGCGGCCCGGGAGAAGTCCGGCCGTCCCGTTCTCGTGGATCTCGGCGAGGACCCCGCCCTGGCCGCCGCCGCGGTCGCCGCGGGAGCCGACGGCCTGCTCCTGACCCCCGGCTCCACCGGGCAGGCCGTTCACGCGGCCCAGGAGGCCGCCAGGATCGTCGGGGCGGTCACCCGCTCCGAGACGCCCGGCTCGGTCCTCGCCGCCCGCGGCGCCATCGACCGCGTCGACGCCGCCCTCGCGGTCCTCCTGGAGCGCCGTGCCGAACTCGCCGGCACCATCCAGCGCCTCAAGCCCGTCGGCGGCTTCGCCGGACGCGACATGGACCGCGAGCGCCGCCTGGTCGCCGAGATGGCCCGCCGCGCCCCCACCCTGGGCGAGGTACGGCTGGCACCCATCATGAACGCCGTCATCGAGGCGGGACTGCACCTCGCCGAGGAGCGCAAGGCGAACGGCCGGCCCTGACCCGGCGCGTGGCGGGCCTGGGACCGCACCCGGCGGCCTCTTCCCCCCGCCACGGTCACCAGGCCGCTCCGGCCGGTCCGGGTGCTGGAGGGCGCCCGCGGCGAAGCCGTACGCACTATTGGTCGAGGTGCACCCTGTGGTGGTGTACGGGGTCGACGAGCCGCCAGCCGACGGCGATCGCGACGACCAGGAGCGGGATGCAGAAGAAGGCGATGCGCTGGTCGGGGTCGGCGAATGGCATGAGCAGCACCACCAGCGCGAGAAAGCCCAGGGTGAGCCAGTTGGTGTACGGCGAGCCGGGCATCCGGAAGGAGGGGCGTTCGAGCAGGCCCAGATTGGCGGCCCGGCGCAGCCGGATCTGGCAGAAGACCAGGGTGCCCCAGGTGGTGATCACGCCGAGGGAGGCGATCGCGGTGGCGATGTTGAAGGCGCGCTCCGGGACGTAGTAGTACAGGATCACTCCGGCGATCAGCACGCTCGCCGTGATGAGGATGCCGCCGTAGGGGACGTGGCGGGAGTTGAGCCGTCCGGCGATGGCGGGAGCCTCGCCCTTCAACGCCATGGCGCGCAGGATGCGCCCGGTGGAGTACAGGCCGGAGTTGCAGGACGACATGGCGGCGGTGATCACGATCAGGTTCATGGCGTCGGCGGCCCAGGGGATCCCGAGCGCGGCGAAGACCGTCACGAACGGAGACTGGTCGGGGCCGTAGGCGGTCCACGGCAGGACCAGGGTCAGGAGCAGGATCGAACCGACGTAGAAGATCGCGATTCGCCAGACCACGCCGTTGATGGCCCGGGGCAGGACCTTCCTGGGGTTCTTCGTCTCCCCGGCGGCGATGCCGACCAGCTCGATCGAGGCGTAGGCGAAGATCACCGACTGGAGGCTCATCAGCACCACCGGGAACCCGTTGGGGAAGAAGCCGCCGTGGGCGGTGAGATTCGCCACCCCCGCGGGGGCCCCGTCGATCTTCGCCGAGAGGAGCACCAGCGTCAGCCCGGTCACCAGGAACGCGCAGATGGCCAGGACCTTGAGCATGGCGAACCAGAACTCCAGCTCGCCGAAGAGCCTCACCGACAGCAGGTTGACGGACAGCACGAACACCAGCGCGATGAGCGCCGTGACCCATCTGGGGAACTGCGGGGCCCACAGGCTCACGTAGATGGAGATCGCCGTCAGCTCGGCGATGCCGGTGAAGGCCCAGTTGACCCAGTACATCCAGCCGCTGGTGAAGGCGGCCCACGGGCCGATGAAGTCGGCGGCGTACTCTACGAATGAGCCCGAGGTGGGTTTGTAGAGCACCAGCTCGCCGAGGGCCCGCATGACGAAGAACGCCGCGAGCCCGGCGGCCGCGTACGACAGCACCAATGCCGGACCGGACGCCTGGAGCCGCCCGCCGGACCCCAGGAACAGGCCCACCCCGATCGCGCCGCCGATTGCGATCATCTGTACCTGGCGATTGCCGAGAACGTGGCTGTAGCCCTCGTCGGTCTTCACTGGTCCCCCCGTATGCCCAGCTCAGAAATACCTTCACCCAAAGTAACCGATCATCGCCCAGAGTCTGTGACGGCGTGTGCTACGGAAGGGGTCAAACGAGCGTAGGCTTCCCACGGCGACACGCGAGTAGGGGGAGGACGAGGCGCATGTCAGACTCGTTTGTGCATCTTCACGTTCATACGGAGTACTCCATGCTCGATGGAGCCGCCCGTCTGAAGCAGATGTTCAAACAGGTCGGTGACCTGGGCATGCCCGCCATCGCGATCACCGACCACGGCAACATGCACGGTGCCTACGACTTCTACAAGCAGGCCACCGGGGCCGGGATCAAGCCGGTCATCGGCATCGAGGCCTATGTCGCCCCGGGCTCGCGTCACCACAAGAAGCAGCTCGTGTGGGGCGAGCCGCACCAGAAGAGCGACGACGTCTCGGCGGGTGGTTACTACACCCACATGACGATCTGGGCGCGGAACGCCACCGGCCTGGGCAACCTGATGAAGCTCAGCTCCCGCGCCTACACCGAGGGCTTTGTGCGCAAGTGGCCCCGGATGGACGCCGAGATCGTCGCCGAGCACGCCGAGGGCCTGATGGCCACCACCGGCTGCCCGTCGGGCGAGGTCCAGACCCGCCTGCGTCTGGGCCAGTACGACGAGGCGGTGGCCGCGGCGGCGAAATATCAGGAGATCTTCGGTAAGGAGAACTATTACCTGGAGATCATGGACCACGGCCTCGACATCGAGCGCCGGGTCCGCGACGGGCTGACCCGCATCTCCAAAGAGCTGGGCATCCCGCCGCTGGTCACCAACGACTCCCACTACACCTACGAGTCGGACGCGACCTCCCACGACGCCCTCCTGTGCATCCAGACCGGCAAGCAGCTGTCCGACCCCGGCCGGTTCCGCTTCGACGGCAGCGGCTACTACATCAAGTCGGCCGACGAGATGCGCGCGGTCGACTCCTCCGACCTGTGGGCCGAGGGCTGCCGCAACACGCTGCTGGTCGCCGAGAAGGTCGATCCGACCGGCATGTTCGGCTTCAAGAACCTGATGCCGACCTTCCCGGTGCCCGAGGGGATGACCGAGGAGGAGTTCTTCCGCGCCCAGGTCTGGGAGGGGATGAAGCGCCGCTTCCCGAACGGCTTCGACGAGGAGCACCGGGAGTGGGCCGAGAAGGAGCTCGGCGTCATCATCCAGATGGGGTTCCCGTCCTACTTCCTCGTGGTCGCCGACTTCATCATGTGGGCCAAGCGCAACGGCATCCGGGTCGGCCCCGGCCGTGGTTCCGCGGCGGGCTCGCTGGTGGCCTACGCGCTGGGCATCACCGACCTCGACCCGATCCCGCACGGCCTGATCTTCGAGCGGTTCCTCAACCCCGAGCGCGTCTCCATGCCCGACGTCGACATCGACTTCGACGAGCGCCGGCGGGGCGACGTGATCCGCTACGTGACCGAGAAGTGGGGCGCCGACAAGGTCGCCATGATCGCCACCTTCGGCACCATCAAGGCGAAGGCGGCCATCAAGGACGCGGCCCGCGTCCTCGGCTACCCCTACGCGCTGGGCGACAAGGTCTCCAAGGCGTTCCCGCCCGCGGTGATGGGCAAGGACATCCCGCTGTCGGGCATCTTCGACAAGGACCACCCGCGCTACAACGAGGCCGGTGAGCTGCGCAAGCTGTACGAGGAGGACGTCGACGTCAAGGCGGCGATCGACCTCGGCAGGGGCCTGGAGGGCCTGATCAGGCAGACCGGCGTGCACGCCGCGGGCGTCATCATGTCGTCGGAGGTGCTGACCGACTACATCCCGATCATGCGCCGCGACTCCGACGGCGCGATCATCACGCAGTTCGACTATCCGACCTGCGAGACGCTCGGCCTGCTGAAGATGGACTTCCTGGGCCTGCGCAACCTCACGATCATCGACGACTGCCTGAAGGCCATCGAGGCCAACACCGGCCGCCAGATCGAGCTGCTCGACCTGCCGCTGGACGACACCAAGACCTACGAGCTGCTGGCACGCGGCGACACGCTCGGCATCTTCCAGCTGGACGGCGGCGGCATGCGCTCGCTGCTGCGCCTGATGCGTCCCGACAACTTCGAGGACATCTCCGCGGCGCTCGCGCTGTACCGGCCGGGCCCGATGGGCGCCAACTCGCACACCAACTACGCGCTGCGCAAGAACGGCCAGCAGGAGATCACCCCGATCCACGAGGCTCTGGAAGAACCCCTCAAGGAGATCCTCGACACGACCTACGGCCTGATCGTCTATCAGGAGCAGGTCATGGCCATCGCGCAGAAGGTCGCGGGCTACTCTCTCGGCGGCGCCGACCTGCTCCGCCGCGCGATGGGCAAGAAGAAGAAGTCCGAGCTGGACAAGCAGTACGAGTTCTTCGAAAAGGGCATGAAGGACAACGGCTACCCAGCCGCGGCCATCAAAGCCCTGTGGGACATCCTTCTCCCCTTCTCCGACTACGCCTTCAACAAGGCCCACACCGCCGGATACGGCCTGGTCGCGTACTGGACCGGCTACCTCAAGGCCAACTACCCGGCCGAGTACATGGCCGCCCTGCTGACCTCGGTCAAGGACGACAAGGACAAGTCGGCGCTCTATCTGAACGAGTGCCGACGCATGGGCATCAAGGTGCTCCCGCCGGATGTCAACGACTCCGACTTCGACTTCACCGCCCGGGGCACCGACATCCGCTTCGGCCTGTCGGCCATCCGTAACGTCGGCGGCAACGTGGTCGACGGGATCATCGCCGCGCGCAAGGAGAAGACCCGCTTCGCCGACTTCAAGGACTTCCTCCGCAAGGTCCCCATGGTCGTCTGCAACAAGAGGGTCATCGAGTCGCTGATCAAGGCGGGTGCCTTCGACTCGTTCGGGCACGTCCGCAAGGGCCTGGTCCTGGTCCACGAGCAGGCCGTCGACAGCATCATCGGCATCAAGAAGAACGAGGCCCAGGGGCAGGACTCCCTGTTCGGTGCCATCGAGGGCGCCGAGGACCAGACCTTCGACGTGCAGATCCCGATGGGGGAGTGGGACAAGAACACCCTGCTCCAGTTCGAGCGGGAGATGCTCGGCCTCTACGTCTCCGACCACCCGCTCTTCGGCGTGGAGCACATCCTCGCCTCGGGCGCCGACTGCTCGGTCGCCGCGCTCCAGGACGACGGCCGCCCCGACGGCCAGATCGTCACCGTCGGCGGCATCCTGAGCGGCGTCCAGCGCAAGGTCACCAAGAAGGGCGACACCTGGGTCCTGACCATGCTGGAGGACCTGGAGGGTGCCATCGAGGTGATGATCTTCCCTTCGGCGTACCAGCTCTGCGCGACCGTCCTCGCCGAGGACGCCATCGTCTTCGTCAAGGGCCGTCTGGACAAGCGCGAGGATGTCGGAAAGATCATCGCCATGGAGGTGACGGCTCCCGACCTGACCCGCGAGAGCGGCGGGCCCCTGGCCGTCAGCCTCCCGCTCACCCGCTGCACCCCTCCGGTGATCGGCCGGCTGAAGGAGGTCCTGACCGCCCACCCCGGCACCACCGAGGTTCACCTCCAGGTCCACAACGGCCCGAAGACCACCATCATGCGCCTGGACGACCGTCTGCGCGTGGCGCCGTCCCCGGCTCTGATGGGTGATCTCAAGCAACTCCTCGGCCCGGCTTGCCTGGGAATGTGAAGGGTTAGGAAACCTTCCTAACTTTCGTTGACAGTCCGTCGAGCCGCTTGCCAGTATGCGGTGAGCGGCTTGGCGCGGCGCCTCCCGGGTGGAGGCGTGACGCGCTCAGTGAGAGATGTGCTGCCCCGGCCGCGTTTTGCACGGCGCCACAGACGGCGCCGTGACCTTTCGTCTCTCACCCCCAGGAGACAGTCGTGTCCTTAACGACGCCTTCCCCCATTCCCCGCCCTCTCCTGCCGGTCCTCGTGGCGGTCACCGTCCTGTTCGCGGGGCTCCTCGTCGCCACGGGCCGCGCCGAAGCCGCCGAGACCCTGCTGTCACAGGGCAAGCCCGCCTCCTCCTCGTCCAAGGAAAGCTCCTCCTACAGCTCGGGCAAGGCGGTCGACGGTGACCTCACCTCGACCCGCTGGGCCTCCCTGGAGGGCAGCGACCCGCAGTGGATCCGGGTCGACCTCGGCGCCGTCTTCCCGATCTCCCGGGTCAAGCTGTTCTGGGAGGCCGCCTACGGCAGGGCTTACAAGATCCAGGTCTCCGGCGACGCCGCGAACTGGACGACCGTCTACTCCACGAGCAGCGGTGACGGCGACCTGGACGACCTGACGGGCCTGTCGGGCTCCGGGCGCTACGTCCGCATGTACGGCACGGCCAGGGGCACCGAGTATGGCTACTCCCTGTACGAGTTCCAGGTGTTCGGCGGCGGCACCTCCACGCCCAGCCCGACCCCGACCCCGACTCCCACGCCGACCCCGACCCCGACCGTGCCTCCGGGTGACACCTTCGTCGTCGCGGCCGCCGGTGACATCGCCGCCCAGTGCACCGCGAGCTCCAGCTCCTGCGCGCACCCCAAGACGGCCGCGCAGGTTCAGGCGATGAACCCGGAATTCGTCATCACCATGGGCGACAACCAGTACGACGACGCCCGGCTCTCGGACTTCCGGAACTACTACGACAAGTCGTGGGGCAAGTTCAAGAGCAAGACGCGACCGGCGGCCGGAAACCACGAGACCTACGACCCCGCCGGGACCTACGCGGGATACAAGGCCTACTTCGGCTCCCTGGCCACCCCGCAGGGCAAGACCTACTACAGCTACGACCAGGGAAACTGGCACTTCATCGCCCTCGACTCCAACTACTTCGACCAGCAGGCCCAGCTCAACTGGCTCAAGTCGGACCTGGCCGCGAACACCAAGGGCTGCGTCGCGGCCTACTTCCACCACCCGCTGTTCAGCTCCGGTGAGCACGGCAACGACCCGGTGAGCAAGCCGGTCTGGAAGATCCTCTACGACGCCAAGGCCGACCTGGTGCTCAACGGCCACGACCACCACTACGAGCGGTTCGCCCCGCAGAACCCCGACGCCCAGGCCGACCCCAACGGCATCGTGGAGGTCCTCGGGGGCATGGGCGGCGCCTCGCCGTACAAGATCGAGAACGTCCAGCCCAACAGCCAGAAGCGACTGGCCAACACCTACGGCGTGCTCAAGCTGAACCTCGCCCCCAGCGCGTTCTCCTGGCAGCTGATCGGAATCGACGGCGCGGTCAAGGACACCAGCCCCACCTACAACTGCCACTAGATGTACATCTCGGCGAACCGGACCGCGGACGGAGCGCGTCCGCGGTCCCGGCTCTCCTGGGCGGTCCCCGGGAACGTGCTCGCGCTCGGGTGGGTCAGCCTGGTCACCGACATCTCCTCGGAGATGGTCACGGCCGTGCTCCCGCTCTACCTGACGCTCTCCCTCGGGCTCAGCATGCTGCAGTTCGGTCTGCTCGACGGGCTCTACTTCGGGGTGACGGCGCTGGTCCGCCTCGCCGGGGGGAACCTGGCCGACCGGTGGCAGCGGCGCAAGCTGGTCGCCGGGATCGGATACGGGCTGTCGGCACTGTGCAAGCCGGCCCTGCTCGCGGCGGGAGGCTCCGTCGCCGCGCTGGGCGCCGCGATCGCGCTGGACCGGACCGGCAAGGGGCTGCGCACGGCTCCGCGCGACGCGCTGATCTCGCTGAGCGCCCCGCCGGACGCGCTCGGGCAGGCGTTCGGCGTGCACCGCGCCATGGACACGCTCGGCGCGTTGCTCGGCCCGCTGGTGGCGTTCGCCATTCTCACGAGCACCGGCGGGGCGTATGACGCGGTGTTCGTGACCAGTTTCTGCGTGGCCGTGCTCGGCGTGCTGCTGCTGGTCATGTACGTCCGCGACCGGCACGCGCCGCTGCCGGGCCCGCGGCCGTCGACCTCGCCGCGTGCCGCGCTGGGGCTGCTGCGCGAGGCGGCGTTCCGGCGGGTGTGCGTGACGGCCGCCGCCCTGGGACTGGTCACGGTCGGCGACGGGTTCGTCTACCTGCTGCTGCAGAAACACGGGGGGTTCGGCGCCGAATACTTCCCGCTGCTGCCGGTCGGCACGGCCGCGGCCTACCTGCTGCTGGCCGTACCCGCCGGGCGGCTCGCCGACCGGCTGGGCCGGGTGCCGGTCTTCCTGGCCGGGCACGTCGCGCTGGTCACCGCCTACCTCGTGCTGCTGGGGCCGGGGTGGTTCGTCCCCGTGCTGGTCCTGCACGGAGCCTTCTACGCCGCCACCGACGGCGTGCTGATGGCCGTGGCCGGGCCGATGCTTCCCGAACACCTGCGCACCAGCGGCCTGGCCCTGCTCCAGACGGGACAGGCGGTCGCCCGCCTGTTCTCCTCGATCCTGCTCGGCGCCGTCTGGACGATGTGGGGAAGCACCCTGGGGCTCGCCGCCATGGCCACCGGGCTCGCGGTGTGCGTGCTCGGCGCCTGGTTCGTGATGAGGAGGCGCTCGTGGCGTTGATCCGGTCGTCCGCGTGCCGTGTCGCCTGGTTCGTGACGGGAGGGCACCCGTGACCCCGATCCGGCGCCTGGCGGTGCTGCTCGTGGCCGTCGCCGTCCTCGGCGGCGTGGCGGCCGGCTACATGGCCTGGGCCGCGCGGCGCGCTCCCGCCCCGGTCCAGGCGGCCGGCGGCGACGTGCTCCGGCCCGGGCAGCTGGCGTTCCGTACGGCGGGCGGCCGGGTCGCGGCGGTCCCGCTGGGGAACACCTCGGCCGCGCCCGTGGCCGGCGGCCCGGTCTGCAACCGGTTCTCCACCGCCGGTGGCACCTCGATCTGCCTGGTCGCGCAGCCGGGGGCGGTGGCCACCACGCACGCGATGATCCTCGACCGGTCCATGAAGGAGACCCGCCGGATCAAGCTGGCCGGGATTCCGAACCGGGCCAGAATGTCCCAGAGCGGGCGGATGGCGTCGTGGACCGTGTTCGTCACCGGAGACTCCTACAGCGAGGGCGGCTTCTCCACCTGGACGGGAATCCTCGACACCCGCACCGGCTACGCCGTCACCAACATCGAGGACATCCCCCTGACCCTGAACGGCCGCCGCTACCACGCGCCCGACGTGAACTACTGGGGCGTCACCTTCGCCGCCGACGACAACCGGTTCTACGCGACCGTGGCCACCAGAGGGAAGACCTACCTTGTCGAGGGTGACTACGGCAGATGGCAGGCGCGGACCCTCAGGGAGAACGCCGAGTGCCCGTCGCTGTCGCCCGACGGGACCCGCCTGGTGTTCAAGAAACGGGTCTCGGCCGATCCCGACCGGATGTGGCGGCTCCACCTGCTGGACCTGGCCACCATGAAGGAGACGCCGCTGGCCGAGTCCGCGAGCGTCGACGACCAGGTGGCATGGCTCGACGAGCGCACGGTGATGTACGCCAAGGGGCCCGACGTCTGGTCGGTCCCCGCCGACGGCTCCGGCGCCCCGGCCCTCCTGGTGCGCGGCGCATCCTCCCCGGTGGCCGTCCGGTGACGGTCACCGACGCCGAGGGCCGGGTCCTGAGGTAGCCGTCAGGTCCCGTGGCCGGTCCCGCCCCCTTGGGGACCGGCCGTCCCCCGGCCCTCGTGTGCCCGCTCTCCCCACGCGATGGGCGCGCCGGCTCCTTTCACCCGGAGTGCGTGCGCCCATTGTCCGAAAGCCTCCGCCCGAGTGGCTTTCTCATCCCAGGCCGCGCTTTACGGGAGAGCGGGGACCGAGGGCTCGTCGTTGGTCCAGCCGACCTGAAGCAGGGTGCTGGTCGAGGTCTTGTTCGGGAACACCTTGCCGTCGATCGTGGTCTTCATGTCCTCGGCCAGCAGCTGCATCGTGGCGGTGTCGACGATCACCAGCTTCGTGACCGCGAACTTGCCCTTCTCTTGCAGGTCGATGGAGAAGCCCTCACCGGTCCTGCCTTGGGAGTCCTTGACCTTCCCCAGGGCGCGGACGCCGGACATCGTCGGCAGCGTCCGGTAGGCCGCGGCGCGGACCTCCTTCGGCGCCGGAACGGTGTGCAGCAGCGAGATCATCACCTCCGCCACGTAGCCGTCGCGGACGTCGTCGGGAACCTTCGCGTCCTGCGCCGCCCTCTCCATCAGAGCCTTCAGCTTGGCCGGGTCCGCGGGCAGCGCCTGGATCTGTTCGTACGACGGTGACCGGCCGGCCAGGTGGAAACCGACGCCGTACTTGACGGGGCCGACCGAGCCCTTGCCCGGCTCGATGGAGAAGTGCCGGGGCAGGGTCGAGCCGTCCGCCGTCTCCTTCCAGCTGCTCGGGGAGCCGTCGCGGCGCCACGCCTCCTCGTCCGCCGTGCTCTTCGGACGCGCTCCCAATTCCCGAAATCCGGCCCAGGTTTTGCCGTCGGGTGAGATCCACGTTTCCAGAAGCTTCTGCTGCTCCACCCAGTAGAGGTTCTTCCCGTGCCCGAGGTACCGGGGAAAGATGCTCTTCATCAGGGTCTTCGTGTGCCAGTAGGCCCCTTCCGCCGGAGCCGCCACCGACCGGGCGGCGGACGCGAGCCGGAGGTCCGGCGTGTGCGGCAGGCTCGGCAGGGCGATGGCGCCCGCCGCGGCCAGGCCGATCCCGATCGTGATCCAGGAGCGGATCCGCGTGCCCGGGTAGTTCATCTGGTCCTCCAAAGATCCGTTTGCACGCCCCCTAATACGCCTGGGCCGCCCGGGGGGTTGCCCGCGCCCGGCCGGTGATTCGATCGGCATGAGCGTCCCGCCACCGGTGCGGTTCAGGTTCGTGCACGCGGGCAACCCTCCGGGCGGCCCAGGCGTATGAAGGGGCATGAAATTGGATGAACAGGCGTGAGCGGCCCGCATGACGAGGCGTTCGCCGCGTTCGTCGCCGCGCGGGGCACCGGCCTGCTGCGATTCGCCCACCTCGCGTGCGGCGACGCGGAGGACGCCGAAGACCTGCTGCAGACGGCGCTGGAGCGCGCCTACCGGAGGTGGGACCGGGTGGGCTACGACAACCCCGAGCCCTACGTCCGCCGCATCATCGTCAACACCGCCATCAGCCGTGCCCGGCGCCGGGCGATCCTGCGGATCATCCCGACGCACGCCCCGCCCGAACTACCGGACCGGGAGACCGACGTCGCGCTGCGTCAGATGCTCATGGACACCCTGCGAGGCCTACCTCCCCGGCAGCGCGCGGTGATCGTCCTGCGCTATTGGGAGGACCTCAGCGAGACGCAGACCGCGGAGATCCTCGGTTGTTCGGCGGGAACGGTGAAAAGCCAGGCCTCGAAGGCGCTCGCCAAGCTCCGGTCGGCGGTCGGCGGCCGGTCACTGGAAGGAGTGATCAGGAATGTCCATGCTTGAGGAAGACCTTCGCCAGATCATGGCGGACGAGACCGCGAGGTTGCACGCGGCGCCCGACCTGGTGCAGCGGGTCATCCGCTCCTCCCGGCGCAGGAAGACCGCGCGGATCAGGCTCACCGCCACGGCCGCCGCGGTGGCCGTGGCGGCGGTCGCGACCCCCGTCTACCTGACCCTCGGCGCGGGCTCCGGTCCCGTGGCGAAGTCCGCGGACGGCGGGCCGGCCGCGGCCACCGCTGTGGCGGAGCCTCCCCTCGACGACGTTCTCGGGCCGCCGCTGCCCACCGCGGTGCCCGAGACACGCGATCTCGGCGATCTCGGCGACGGGCGGGCCTTCGGGCGCGTCAGGGTGGATTACCTGCCCGAGGGCCTGCAGTGGTCCCACTGGTCGCTGGACCACGGCGACAGCTACACGACCGCGTGGGACTACGACGGGAACAAGAACGGCTTCTACTGCGTCCAGATCTTCGTCTACGAGGGAAAGGCCGTCCAGGAACTCGACGACCGCGTACGGTCGTACCGCGAAGAGGGAGAAGGCAAGGACGTGGCCGTCGGCGACGACAGGACCGGCTACATGGTCACGCAAAATGTCGGCGAGGACGGAGGAAAGGGCACTCCCACGGTCTTCGTCAACCTGGGCGACGAGCGCAGGGCCGAGATCATGTTCAGCCCCGTCTTCGTCAAGAAACTGCGCACCGAGGAAGCCGTCGCGCGGGAGCTGGTGAAGGTCGCCACAGGGCTCAGCTCCACGGACTGAACCCGTTCGCCGCCGGCGTCCGCGCCCACGGGCTTCCCGGCCCCTGCGGCGCGCCGCCGGTTCGGTGGTGACGGGCTTCCCGGCCTCGCGGACCGTCGCCGGTTCGGCGGCGGCGGGTCGTCAGCGGCGGCGGTTCAGCGGCGGTTCAGTGGCGGCGGCGCTTCGACTTCTTCCGCCACTCGTTCCGCCACGCGTTCCTCCACTCCCGGAACACGAGGCCCTCGACGTCCTCGTGATCCCTGCGGTACTGCCGGAACATGCGGCGCGCCTCCTGGCGCTCCTCGGCGCGCCGTTCGGCCTCCAGGGCCTCGGCCATGCCGGGGGTGTAACCGCCGCCGAAGCGATCCATGTCCGGGGCGTGGAAGGACGACTCGGGGACGTCCCGCAGGGCCGCCGACATGGACGACACCCAGATCGGGCCGGGCAGGGAGGCTCCCTGGACCTGACCGTAGTATTCGCCGCCGATCTGCACGTCGCGCAGCGGGTAACGGTAGGAACCGCGGATGTCGCCCACGCTGACCGCGGCGGCCAGGTCGGGGGTGTATCCGGCGAACCACGCGGAGGTGTAGCCGTTGTTGGTGCCGGTCTTGCCCGCGGCGTCGCGGCCGATGTCCTGGCCTCTCATGGTGCCCTTGGTGAACACCCCGGACAGGATGTGGTTGACCGCGTCGGCCACCTCGCGTTCGATCGCCTGCCCGCAGGTCGGCGGCACGGGGACACGCGTGCCGTCCCGCTCGACGATGTCGACGATGGCCATCGGACGGCAGTAGCGGCCCCGCCCGGCGAACGCGGCGAACGCCGACGCCACCGTCACCGGGTCCATCTCGTTCACCCCCAGGGTGAAGGTCGGAACCTGGCGCAGCGGCGTGCCGTCCGCGCGAGCGATGCCGAGCGCCTTGGCCGTCTTGACCACCTGGCAGAGGCCCACCCTCCGTTCCAGCATCATGTAGAAGATGTTCACCGAGTTCCAGGTGCCGGTGGAAAGGCTCTGCGGGCCGCCCCTGCCCTCGCCGCTGGCATTGAAGATCGTGGCCTTGGGATCGTTGACCTTGCGGCCGTGGCAGTCGACGAAGCCCGTGCGGGGGCTGAACTGGCCCGGCGTCATGAAGCCGTCGTCGAACCGCCAGCCCTGGCCCAACGCGGTGGCCAGGGTGAACGCCTTGAAGGTGGATCCGGCCTGGAAGCCCATGCCGCCGCCGTGCGCCACGTCGGCGGGCAGGTTGTAGGTGGTCCGGGGACCGTTGTTGGTGTTGCCGGAGTTGCGGCCGTATTTCTTGCTCGCGGCCATCGCCCGGATCCGCCCGGTTCTCGGCTCGACCATGGCCTCGGCGGCGACCTCGGTGTCCTCCGGGCTGACCCGCGCGGAGATGGCCTGCTGCGCGGCTTTCTGGATGCGCGGGTCCAGGGTGGTGCGCAGCACGATGCCGCCCCTGGCCAGGCGGCGCTCCCGCTCGGCGCGGTTGTGGCCGAACACCGGGTTGCTCAGCAGCTCCCGGTGGACGTAGATGCAGAAATAGGGGTAGAGGCTGCTGCCGCAGCCCCCGGGCTCCGGTTTCAGGCGGATCTCCAGGGGCTTGCTCTTGGTGGCGTCGGCGCGGGCCTGGGTGATGATCCCCAGCTGGGCCATCCGGTCCAGCACGATGTCTCTGCGCTCTCGCAGGCGCTTGCGGCGCTGCTTGTCCAGGGACGGGTCCGTCGCGTACGGCATGCGCACCGCGCCGGCCAGCGTCGCGGCCTGCTGCAGGGACAGCTCCGACGCCGGGACCGAGAAGAACCGCTGGGCGGCCGCCTCGATCCCGAACGCCCCGGCCCCGAAGTAGGCGATGTTGAGATAGCGCTCCAGGATCTCGGCCTTGCTGTACTTCTCCTCCATGGCGAGCGCGTACCGCAGCTCGGTGATCTTCCGTTTGAGGCTCGGCTCCCGGGCCTTGGCGCGCTCGGCGTTGGTCTCGGCGTTCTCGACCAGGATGTTCTTCACGAGCTGCTGGGTGAGCGAGGATCCGCCCTGCCGTACGCCGCCCGCCTGGGTGTTGGTTATCAGGGCCCGCAGCGTTCCCTTGATGTCCAGGCCCGCGTGCTCGTAGAACCGGGAGTCCTCGATCGCCACGATCGCCTGGCGCATGACAGGGGCGACCCTGCCGAGGGGCACGATCGTCCGGTTCTCCGTGTAGAACTGGGCGAACTGCCTGCCGTTCTTGTCCAGGAGCACCGTGCGCTGGGGGAGCGGCTCCTCGTGCGGGCTGGGAGGCAGGTCGGTCAGGATGGCCGCGACCCGGTTGGCGGTGATCCCGACGCCGGTGACCACGGGCAGGGCGGCGGCCGCCGCCAGCAGCCCGCCGAGCACGCCGCAGACCGTCAGCCCGCGCAGGCACACGACGGGGCTGGAACTCACCTCAGGTCGCGATGTCACGGATAGTAAGGTGCAACCGGATGATCAAGCGCAAACACCCGATCGAGAATTTTTACCTTCCGGGGGCCCCTTCTCGACCGCCTCCCCGGCCCGCTCTACTCCTCCCCGGGCCCCGCGATCTCCCTGCTGACCTTCAGGCCCAGCGAGGCGAACTGCTCGAACGGGCGGTGGTAGCCCCGCTCGATGTGGTGCACCCCGCGCAGCGTGGAGGTGCCCTCCGCGGCGGCGGCCGCGAGCACGGCGGAGAACCCCGCACGGATGTCGGGCAGTGTCACATCGGCGCCGCGCAGCTTGGACACGCCCCGCACGACCGCCGAATGCTTGGCGTTGGTGTCGTGGTAACGGCACGCCGGGCCGCCCAGGCACACGTCGAAGACCTCGATCTCGCAGCCCATCTTCTGCAGCGCGGGCACGTAGACCAGGCGGTTCTCGAACACCGTCTCATGCAGCACCGACATGCCCTGGGCCTGCGTGAACAGCACCATCAGCGGCGTCTGCCAGTCGGTCATGAACCCCGGGTGCGTGTCGGTCTGCACCGCAGCCGCCCGCAGCCCGTCGGGTGCCGACGCCGACACGTAGTCGTCGGTGATGTTCATCTCGGCGCCCATCCGGGCCAGGGTGGTTATCGCGGTGACCAGCCGGTCCTGCGGGCAGCCGTGCACCCGCACCTCGCCACCGGTGATCAGTCCGGCCGCCAGGTAGGAGAACGCCTCGATCCGGTCGCCGTTCAGCCAGGTGGACGCGCCGCGCAGACGCTCCACGCCCTCGATCACGATGCGCCGGTCCGGGCTGAGCTCGATGCGCGCGCCCATGCGCTGCAGGAACAGGGCCAGCTCCACCACCTCGGGCTCCATGGCCGCGCCCTTGAGCACGGTCTTGCCCTCGGCCAGCACGGCCGACATCAGGACCGTCTCGGTCGCGCCCACGCTCGGGTAGGGCAGGTTGATCCGGGTCCCGCGCAGCCGCTTGGCCTTCGCGTAGACGCCGGTGTCGCTCACCTCGACCTCGGCACCCATCGCGCGCAGCGCCTCGACGTGGAAGTCGACGGGCCGGCGCCCGATCGGGTCTCCGCCGACCAGCGGCACGAACGCCTCACCCGCCAGGTGCAACAGCGGTCCCAGCATCAGGATGGGAATCCGGTTGAGACCGGTGAACGCCGCAGGCACATGCGGGTTGATCTGCTGTCCTTGGGAAATGCTGATTTCCCGAGGAGTGATCTCCACGTTGATGCCGAGTGCCCGGAGCATCTGCGCGGTGATTCCAACCTCGCCCACGTCGGGGGCGTTGTGGATCGTGCTCTCCCCGACGCCCAGCATCGCGGCGACCATGTGCTTGGAGACGCCGTTCTTGGACCCGCGGACCTCGACGTCGCCACGCAGCGGTCCGGAGGGTTCGATCAGCCATACCTCTTCGTTCACCCGGACAGCGTAACGGGATTCGTCCCAAGTCTCGGGGAGCACAAGTCGAGGGATCGGTAACATCGGGCACATCAGTACACAGGGTGAGGGAGACCACATTGCGGCACGTGCGTGACTTCGCCGTCACCGTGTTGGTGCTCGGCCTGTCCGGGGCGGCCGCAGGTCTCCTGTGGTCGTTCCTGGCACCGCGCCCGCCGTACGTCATGAGCAGGCAGGGCCCGCTCCTCGCCGACCCCTCCACGCAGGCGCTCATCGCGGCCGACGGCTGGTTCGCCGTCATCACCGGAGTCCTCGGGCTGGTCTGCGGCGCCGTCGGCTACGGCCTGTCGCGCCGGGGGCGCCCGCTCGCCGTGCTGCTCGGCCTGGCCGGGGGCGGCATGCTCGGCGGGTATCTCACGCTGGTGGTCGGCCAGGCGGTCAATCTCGGCGAGGTGAGCGTCGCCGCATCCGGGCAGGGCCTGTCGCTGGTCCCCGGCCCGCTGGACCTGACCGCCCAGGGGGTGCTGTACGCCTGGCCCACGCTCGCCGTCGGCCTCTTCTTCGCCCTGGAGGGCATCGCGGGCTATCGCGACTCGCCGCTGCGCCGCCCGTTCGGCGGGCAGGATCCCTACGGGCCGCTGTCCGGCTACGACATCGGAGGCAGGTAGCCCGCCAGACCGCGTCAGAGGACGGGCCCGTACGGCGCGCGGGTGGGCCGCGACGTCAGCGGCAGGCGGGCCTGCGCGCGCCGTGCCCGGTGGCCTGCTCGAACGCGTGAGCCAGCCGCAGCACCCGCAGGTCGGCGAAGGGACGCCCGACGATCTGCACGCCCACCGGCAGCCCGTCCGCGGTGAACCCGCACGGCACCGACGCCGCGGGGGCGTGCAGCACGCTGATCCAGTAGGCCGAGCGCATCCACGCCAGGTAGTCCGGCAGCGCCTCCCCGTTGATCTCCGAGACGTACGGCGCGTCCACCGGGAACGGCGGCACCTGGCTGACCGGCGCGATCAGGAAGTCGTAGGTGCCGAAGAAGTCGTTCATCCGCTGGTACAGGCCGCTGCGCAGCCGCTCCGCCCTGGCCAGGTCCGCCCCGGTCACCCCCCGGCCCTGCTCGACGTTCCAGCGCACGTTCGGGCCCAGGCCGTCCTGGGGCAGGTCGCCGAAGGACAGCGCGTAGTACCACGCCCGGTAGATCCGGAAGGCGTCCTCGGCGTCTGAGAGATCCAGATCCACCCGTTCGACCTGGGCTCCCAGCTCCGCGAGCACCGCCGGGGCGTCGGCGGTGACCTTCGCGGTCTCCGTGTCCACCGGCAGGCCGCCCAGGTCGGGGCTCCAGGCGATGCGCAGCCCGGTCAGATCCTCCTCCAGCGGCCCGCCGAAGACCGTACCGCTCTCGGCGATCGACAGGGGAGAGGCGACGTCGAATCCGGCCACCACGCTCATCAGCAGCGCCAGGTCCTTCACGGTGCGGGCCATCGGCCCCGGCACCCCGAGGGTGAACCACGCCGCCGACGGCGACGGCGCCGGTACGCGCCCCGGTGTCGGCCGCAGCCCCACCACGTTGCAGAACGAGGCGGGATTGCGCAGCGATCCGCCCATGTCCGAGCCGTCGGCCAGCGGGACCATCCCGGTCGCCAGCGCCGCCGCCGCCCCGCCGCTGCTGCCGCCCGCCGACCTCGACAGGTCGTACGGGTTGCGGGTGGCGCCGAACAGCTCGTTCACGGTGTGCGAGCCGGTGCCGAACTCCGGGGTGTTGGTCTTGCCGACCGTGATCGCCCCGGCCTCGCGCATCCGCCGCACGATCGGGGAGTCGGTGTCCGGGACGTGGTCGGCGAACAGGCGCGAGCCGTACGTGGTGCGGATCCCGGCGGTGTCCGCCAGGTCCTTGTGCGCCACCGGCAGCCCGTGCAGCGGCCCGCGCCACAGGCCCTTCGCCAGGTCCCGGTCGGCCTCCCGCGCCTCCTCCAGGGCGCGCTCGGCCACCAGCGTGACGATCGCGTTGACCCGAGGATTGACCTCCTCGATCCGGCGCAGGTGCGCGTCGAGCAGCTCGACCGCGCTGACCTGCCTGGTGCGCAGCAGTTCGAGCATCTCGGTAGCGGTCAGGTAAAACATCTGTCCCCCCGATCGGGTACGGCCTGCGCCGAGTTTCGCCGAAGGCCGCCGCCGGGCGCGTCGGCAACCTTCGACAGGAAAGCCGGAAGAACTGGGGGAGTGTCCCTCAGGCGCTCCTGCCGATGGGCGCGGTGATCGCCCGCGTCAGCCGTACCAGCTCCGACGGGGCGGTCTCGATCTGCAGCCCGCGCCGGCCGGCCGAGAAGTAGATCGTCTCGAAGTCGAGCGCCGAGGCGTCGATCACGGTCGGCAGTTGCTTGCGCTGCCCCAGCGGGCTGATCCCGCCCACCACGTAGCCGGTGGTCCGCTCCACCTTGGCCGCGTCGGCCATCGCGGCACGCTTGCTTTTCAGCGCCGCCGCGAACGCCTTCAGGTCCAGTTTGCCCGCCACCGGCACCACCGCGACAGCCAGCCCGCCCTCCACTTCGGCCACGAGGGTCTTGAAGATCCGTTCGTACGGCACGCCGAGCGCGTCGGCCGCCTCCTCGCCGTAGGCCTGGGCGTTCGCGTCGTGCTCGTAGGGGTGAAGGGTGAAGTTCACCTTCGCCTGGGTCAGCGCCACCGTCGCAGGGGTTCCCTGGCCGCCCTTGCCCTTGCTCTTGCTCACAGGGCGAGCTTAGTAGCTGGTAAAAATCTACATCGTAAAGGACATGTCCGAATGATGGACAGAACGGGATCGGGTGGCGGACCTCCGTAGACTGGACGCGTGATTTCCCGTACCGACCTGCGCGAGGGCCTCCCGGAGGACCTGCGCGACGTGCTGCCCCGTGCCGAACTCGACGTCGAAGCCGCCCTGGAGAAAGTGCGGCCGATCTGCGAGGACGTGCATCATCGTGGCGCTGAGGCCGTGCGAGAGCTGACCGCGAGGTTCGACGGCGTGGAGCTCTCCTCCACCCGCGTCCCCGTGGAAGCCGTCACCAGGGCGCTGGAGGAGCTCGACCCGAAGGTCCGGGCGGCTCTCGAGGAGTCGATCCGCCGGGCCCGCCTCGTCCACCGCGATCAGCGGCGCACCGACGTCACCACCCAGGTCGTGCCCGGTGGCACCGTCACCGAGCGCTGGGTCCCCGTCGAGCGCGTGGGCCTGTACGTCCCCGGCGGCCGGGCGGTCTACCCGTCCAGCGTGGTCATGAACGTCGTGCCCGCCCAGGAGGCCGGGGTGGCCTCCATCGCGGTCACCTCGCCCGCGCAGAAGGAGTTCGGCGGGCTGCCGCACCCGACCATCCTGGCCGCCTGCGCCCTGCTCGGCGTGGACGAGGTCTACGCCGTCGGCGGCGCCCAGGCCGTGGCCATGTTCGCCTACGGCACCGAGGAGTGCGCGCCGGTCAACATGGTCACCGGTCCCGGCAACATCTGGGTCGCCGCCGCCAAGCGCCTGCTCAAGGGGCGCATCGGCATCGACTCCGAGGCCGGCCCCACCGAGATCGCGATCCTCGCCGACGCGACGGCCGACCCCGCCCACGTCGCCGCCGACCTGATCAGCCAGGCCGAGCACGACACGATCGCCGCCGCCGTCCTCGTCACCGACTCCGTCGAGCTGGCCGAGGCCGTCGAGCGCGAGCTGCCCCGCCAGGTGGCCGCCACCAAGCACTCGGAACGCATCGCCGAGGCCCTGTCCGGCCGCCAGTCCGGCATCCTCCTCGTCGGCGACATGGAGGCCGGGCTGCGCGTCGTCGACGCCTACGCCGCCGAGCACCTGGAGATCCACACCGCCGACGCGCCCGCGCTGGCCGCCCGGGTCCGCAACGCCGGAGCCGTCTTCGTCGGCACCTACGCGCCGGTCTCGCTCGGCGACTACCTGGCCGGGTCCAACCATGTGCTGCCCACCGGCGGCTGTGCCTGCCACTCCTCGGGCCTGTCGGTGCAGACCTTCCTGCGCGGCATCCACGTCGTCGACTACACCCGCGAGGCGCTCGCCGCCGCGGCCGCCCACGTGTGCGTCCTGGCCGACGCGGAGGACCTGCCGGCGCACGGCGCGGCGATCCGCGCGAGGTTCGACTGGGAGGTGCCTTCATGAGGACCTGCCCGCTCGCGTTCACGGGATGCGCGGCGATCCGCGCGAGGTTCGACTGGGAGATTCCCTCGTGAAGTTCGAAGACCTGCCCATCCGGGACGACCTGCGCGGACGATCGCCTTACGGCGCTCCCCAGATCGACGTCCCCGTGCGGCTCAACACCAACGAGAACCCCTACGGCCCCTCCGCCTCCCTGGTCGCGGACCTGGCCCAGGCCGTCCAGCACGGCGCGGCCGAGCTCAACCGCTACCCCGACCGTGACGCCCTCGACCTCCGCCGGGACCTCGCGGACTACCTCGGCCACGGCCTGACGGCCGAGCAGGTCTGGGCCGCCAACGGCTCCAACGAGGTGATCCAGCAGATCCTGCAGGCCTTCGGCGGCCCCGGCCGCACCGCGCTCGGCTTCGAGCCGTCCTACTCGATGCACCCGATCATCACCACCGGTGCCTCCACCGAGTGGATCTCCGGGGCGCGTGAGGAGGACTTCGGGCTCGACCCGGACAAGGCCATCGCCGCGATCGGGGAGCACCGGCCCGACGTCGTCTTCCTGACCTCGCCCAACAACCCCACCGGCACCGCACTCGATCCGGCCGTGATCGGCCGGATCGTCAGGGCCGCGCCCGGCATGGTCGTCGTGGACGAGGCCTATTTCGAGTTCGCCCGCACCGGCACCCCCTCGGCGCTGACCCTGCTGCCGGACAACCCCCGGCTCATCGTCACGCGGACCATGTCGAAGGCGTTCGCCATGGCGGGCACCCGGCTCGGCTACCTCGCCGCCCATCCGGCGGTGATCGAGGCGCTGCTTCTGGTCCGCCTGCCGTACCACCTGTCCACGCTCACCCAGACGGCGGCGCGCGTCGCGCTCGCCCACCGGGCCGAGCTGCTCGGCACCGTCGACGCGTTGCGGGCCGAGCGCGACGCGACGGTGGAGTGGCTGCGGGGCAAGGGCCTGGCGGTCGCCGACTCGGACGCCAACTTCGTGCTGTTCGGCCGTTTCCCGGACAGGCACGCGGTTTGGCGGGGCATGCTCGAACGCGGAGTGCTGATCCGTGAGGTGGGCCCGCCCGAGTGGCTGAGAGTTTCCATCGGAACGACAGAGGAGATGGCGGCGTTCCGCGCCGCTCTGGAGGGAACCCTGTGAGCAGTCTTGCCGGAGGCGAGTCCATCAAGCGCATCGGACGCGTCGAGCGCATCACCAAGGAGACCTCGGTGCTGGTCGAGGTCGACCTCGACGGCACCGGGAACGTCGAGGTGTCCACGGGTGTCGGGTTCTACGACCACATGCTGAACCAGCTCGGCAAGCACGGTCTGTTCGACCTGACCGTCAAGACCGAGGGTGACCTCCACATCGACTCCCACCACACGATCGAGGACACCTCGCTCGCCCTGGGCGCGGCGTTCCGCGAGGCCCTGGGCGACAAGTCGGGCATCCGGAGGTTCGGAAGCGCGTCCTGCCCGCTGGACGAGGCTCTCGCCCAGGTCACGGTCGACCTGTCGGGCCGGCCGTACCTCGTGCACACCGAGCCCGAGGGCATGGCCCCGATGATCGGCCCGGAGTACGACACGACGATGACCCGGCACATCCTGGAGTCGTTCGTCGCCCAGGCCGCCATCTGCCTGCACGTCCACGTCCCCTACGGCCGTAACGCCCACCACATCGTGGAGGCCCAGTTCAAGGCCCTGGCCCGGGCGCTGCGCGAGGCCTCCGAGCTCGACCCGCGCGCCACCGGGGTGCCGAGCACCAAGGGTGTCCTGTGAGCGACAACTGGACGGCCGTCGCCATGGCCTTCGTGGCCCTGTTCATGGTCGGCGGGGTCATCTCCTTCATCAAGCAAGGCCTGAAGAAGGGCGCGCTGCTGCTCGCCGCCCTCGCGGCCCTGGCGACTACCGCGGCGGTGCTCTGGTGGTGAAAGTAACCGTTCTCGACTACGGGTCCGGAAACCTCCGCTCCGCGGAGCGGGCACTGGCCCGGGTCGGCGCCGATGTCACGGTGACCTCCGACTACACGGAGGCGATGGAGGCCGAGGGCCTCGTCGTCCCGGGTGTCGGCGCGTTCGCCGCCTGCATGGCCGGGCTGCGCGCCGTACGCGGTGACCGCATCATCGACCGGCGCCTGTCGGCCGGGCGGCCCGTGCTCGGGATCTGCGTCGGCATGCAGATCATGTTCGAGGCCGGCGTCGAGCACGGCGTCATGACCGAGGGCTGCGGCGAGTGGCCCGGCACGGTCGAGCGCCTCGACGCCCCGGTCCTGCCCCACATGGGCTGGAACACGGTCAAGGTGCCCCCGGGCAGCGCGCTGTTCGCCGGGATCGACCCGGACACGCGGTTCTACTTCGTGCACTCGTACGGCGTGCGGAGCTGGGACCTCCAGGTGGGGGACGGGTTCGTCGAACCCCTGGTCACCTGGTCCGAGCACGGTGTCCCGTTCGTCGCGGCGGTGGAGAACGGCCCGCTCATGGCCACCCAGTTCCACCCGGAGAAGTCCGGGGACGCCGGCGCCCAGCTGCTCACGAACTGGCTCGGCACCCTCAAGTGAGCCTTCCGTGAGCAAGGAGCGAGCCAGGCGCAGGGCCGAGCGGGAAGCCGAGCAGGCGCGTCAGGCCGCCCTGCGCGCCGAGCGGGAGGCCAGGCTGGCCCGGCGGCGCGAGCGCGTCGGCCGGGTCGTCGCGCTGCTGCCCCGCAGGCCTGTCAGGATCGCCGTCCAGGGGGGCATCATGGCTCGCCGCCGGCGGGCGCAGAACGGTCTGGTGGCGGTCCTGTTCGTTATCGTCCAGGTGATCGCCTGGCTGCTGTGGTCCTCGTGGACCGCACGGCTCGGCGTGTTCGTCCTCTCGGTGCTCTTCGCGCCGCTTTTCGTCACCCTCGTCTTCGACCGGAGGTCTTGATCAGATGTCGCTAGAGTTGCTGCCCGCCGTGGACGTCGCCGACGGCCAGGCGGTCCGTCTGGTCCAAGGGGCGGCCGGCACGGAGACCTCCTACGGCGACCCTCTCTCCGCGGCGCTCGCCTGGCAGGAGGCCGGGGCCGAGTGGATCCACCTGGTCGACCTCGACGCCGCCTTCGGCCGCGGCTCCAACCGCGAGCTGCTCGCCTCCGTCGTTGAGGCGCTCGACATCAAGGTCGAGATGTCCGGCGGCATCCGTGACGACGCCTCCTTGGAGGCCGCACTGGCCACCGGCTGCCGCCGCGTGAACATCGGCACCGCGGCCCTGGAGAACCCCGCCTGGTGCTCGAAGATCATCTCTGAGTACGGTGACAGGATCGCGATCGGCCTCGACGTCCGCGGCACCACTCTCGCCGCCCGCGGCTGGACCGAGGAGGGCGGTGACCTGTGGGAGGTGCTGGAGCGCCTGGAGGCCGACGGCTGCCCCCGCTACGTGGTCACCGACGTCACGAAGGACGGCACCCTGCGCGGCCCCAACCTCGACCTGCTCCGGGAGTTCTGCGCCCGCACCGACAAGCCGGTGGTCGCCAGCGGCGGCGTGTCCTCCCTGGACGACCTGCGTGCCCTGGCGGCGCTGGTCCCGATCGGTGTCGAGGGCGCGATCGTGGGGAAGGCCCTCTACGCGGGGGCGTTCACCCTTGAAGACGCCCTGGCCGCGGTGAGCTCGTAGGCCGCGCCAGGTGAGGAAAGACGCGGTGAGGCACCGCTCGGGCACGCGAGTGTTCAGCGGTGGCATCTGGGAAGAACGGTACGGCTACGCCCGCGCGGTGGTGGCGGGTCCGTGGGTGATCGTCTCGGGCTGCACCGCCACCGTCGACGGTGAGGTCCAGCACGTCGGCGACGCCTACAAGCAGTCGCTGACCGCCTTCGGCGTCGCGCTGGACGCCATCGAGAAGGCGGGCCTGTCCCGCCACGACGTGGTCCGGGTCCGTTACTTCGTGGTCGACGACGAGCACTACGACGAGGTCGGCCGGGCGCACGCCGAACTGTTCGGCGAGGTCCGCCCGACCTGCACCGGGGTCCGGGTGGCGGGCCTGATCGACCCGCGCATGCTGGTCGAGGCCGAGGTCGAGGCCTACCGGGAATGAGGAGCTGAAGATGACTGTCGCGGTACGAGTGATCCCCTGCCTGGACGTGGACGCCGGGCGGGTCGTCAAGGGTGTCAATTTCGAGAACCTCCGCGACGCCGGAGACCCGGTGGAGCTGGCCCGCCGCTATGACGCCGAGGGGGCCGACGAGCTGACGTTCCTCGATATCACGGCCTCCAGTTCGGACCGGGCCACGACGTACGACATGGTCAGGCGGACGGCCGAGCAGGTGTTCATCCCGCTGACCGTGGGCGGGGGAGTGCGCTCGGTGGAGGATGTGGACAAGCTGCTGCGCGCGGGCGCGGACAAGGTCGGCTTGAACACCGCCGCGATCGCCCGGCCCGAGCTGCTGACCGAGGCGTCGCAGCGGTACGGCGCGCAGTGCATCGTGCTGTCGGTGGACGCCCGCCGGGTGGTCGACGGCCCGCCGACCCCGTCCGGGTTCGAGGTGACCACCCACGGCGGTCGTCGTGGCACCGGCATCGACGCGGTCGAGTGGGCACGTCGTGGTGAGGAGCTCGGGGTGGGGGAGATCCTGCTCAACTCCATGGACGGCGACGGCACGCGTCACGGCTACGACCTGGAGATGATCCGCGCCGTGCGGAAGGCCGTCTCGGTTCCCGTCATCGCCAGCGGTGGTGCCGGGGCCTTGGAGGACTTCCCGCCGGCGGTCGAGGCGGGAGCCGACGCGGTCCTGGCCGCCTCGGTGTTCCACTTCGGCCAGCTCAAGATCTCTGAGGTGAAGGACACGTTGCGCGCGGCGGGCCACCCGGTGCGCTGACGACCGCGGTGCCCGTGTTCGGGTGCGGGAGGCTCAGACGTGTCCCTGTCCCTGTCGGTGACTGGTAGCTGGTGCTGATGGCTTTGGCGACCGGGGTTTCGGTGGCGTGGCCGGTGCTGATGGTTGATGAGGGTTCGCGCTGCGGCGGGCCGGTGTTCCGGACGGCCGTCGCAGTCGCGGTCCGGTTCCTTCAGGCCTCCGGCCTGGCGGGCGCGATGGTTGCGGGCTTTTATACGCCGTCCGGAACACCGGCCCGCCTCCGCGCCCTTCTGCCCCGCCGTACGGCGTGCGGGCCGTAGCTGCTTCGTTTCCGGCCGCCCAGGGTGCGTCCTGACGCTGAAGCGTCCGTGCGGGCGGGTTCAGGGGTGATCGCCGTCGCTGAAGCGCCTCTGCGGAAAGGAGCTCAGGGCTGGGCACCGCAGGGTGGGGAGAGCTGTGGTCATGCGAGCATTCCGGGGTCGATCGTCAGGGGAACGGGGCCGGGCAGAGTGGCGGCGGTGCCGGGAGCGATGGCGGCCACCTGTCGATAGAGATCACCGTCGAGCCGGTAGACGTCGATGACCAGGGTGTTCTGATCGATGATCCAATACCACTCGCATTTGGTGCGGGCGTAGCGGTTCATCTTCGTGAGGCGGTCGCGGTTGGAGTTGGTGGAGGTGACCTCGGCGAGGATTTCGATCTTGTGCGGCTCCACGTAGAGATCGGTGTCGGTGTCGCGGCGGAAGACGGCGATGTCGGGGGCGAACACGGTGTCGGAGTTGAGGCGGTAGTTGACCGGCCCTTCCACATCCAGATCCAGATCGTCAGCCCGCAGGCATGCCTCGATGGCGTTGATGAGGCGGCGGGCGATCCGCTGGTGGCGGATGGAGGGCGCGGGGGTGATGACGATGCAGCCGTCCTCAAGCTCGAAGCGGCGGCCGACGTTGCCGAAGTCGTGGCTCATGAACTCATCCGCGCCCCAGTAACGCGGAGCCCATGGGGGCGCTCCGTAAGGTTCGGACTCATGCGCAACGGTCACGCGTACCACGCTATCGGGGTTCCTGGGCGTCTCATAGCTTGATTGCCGGAGCCGAACAGCGTGTTCACCGGTGTGGGGATGAGCGTTCCCTTGCCGTGTGCCGAGGTTAACGCCGGAACACCGGCATCCATCGTTCCCGGGTCAGCCGGATCCCGCTGGTCAGGGGTGAGACGGCGCCGCACCCGGTCCCGGGCCGCAGAAGGCTCGCAGCCGAAGAATGAGCTGTCCGGAAAGGAAGAAATCTTCGATACAGAATGCTCGGCCCTGTTAGTCCCATTGAATTAAATAGGCACTGAAATCGGTGGAGATCTTTACGTATAGGCGGATTGAAATTAATCTTTCCGCCGGAGTCTCGTGTTTCTGAGCCGAGCTGGAGCCCAATGCCCCCATGACTCACCCATCACCCAGTCCTTCTCCGTTACCCAGTCCTCCGGGCGGGCTTCACCCGTATCCACCTGCTTCCCGGCCCGGTGACTCCCCGGCCTCATCTACCGTCGTGCCTTCCCCCAAGCCGCAATCGTCCCCGTCCCCGGCTCAGGGAGTGGACGGCGAGTATTCGGGGATCGATCCCGATGCGATGGACGACTTCGAGCGAGGACTCGGCCGGGCAGAGGATGCGCTCGGCCGGAACGAACCGCAGATCCGCCGAATCTTGCAGCGGCTCGATCTGGACGCCTCGGGGTTGAGTGTCCTGCGTGAGGTGCGGAGCTGGATCGGGGCCAACCGTCCCGACCTGCGGCGTCGCAGTGAGACGATCCGCAGCGAGCGCACGGAGTGGGGGAGTTCTCCCGATCGCCCTGGAGGCCTGGCAGCTTTCGACGAGGCGCTGTACGGCAAGGCCACCCATGATCCCGATGTTTACGCCGCGACCGTCAAGCTGACCGAGGCTGCCGAGAAGGGCAAGATCGACGGGAAGACGCTGGCGGAGCTGGAGAAGCGCACGGGGAATGCGGCGTTCGCCGTTGCTTTGATGAACGCGATGGGTGCGGCCAAGTTCCGCAGGCTTATGACGGAGACCGTGGGGCGCGAAAACGACAAGAAGGCGGAGCGGCTGCAGGTCGCCCTCGGCAAAACGCTCGGTACGGCGAGCTCGCGGCTGAGCGACGCCTGGCACGATGAGTTCACCTCGGACCTCGGCGCTGGAGGGAAGGGCTACACCGGATGGAAGCGGGGCTACGCGATCGCGCTGGCTCTCAAGCACGGCACCTTCAGCACCGCCTTTCTGCTGACGGTCGCCAAAAAGATCGATGCGTGTGACCGGCAGACGCCCCTTCACCCCGGCGTCATGGTGGACCTCATGGAGGCGCTCAGCCATGACCCGGCGGCAGCCCAGGATTTCTTTGCGAGTGATCCCACCGCGCTGAAACATTTCCTGACCGAGCGAGGCATGAGCGATGGCGGTGAGGCTTTGGGCAAGGCGTTGGAGGCCGCGATGCTCACCTTCCGCGATCACGACGGCTCGCCGCAGGCTCCTTCACGCGGTTACCTGTCGGCCAAGCTGGCCTCGGAGTTCGTGCATCTGGAGGCCGAGCGGATCGAGAAGGGGGAGCCTTCCAAGTCCTTCGTGAAGCCCGCCACCACAGGGCGAATCCTCGCCGGTTACATCAGTGATATCAACTACGTCGCTCAGAAAGATAAGGACGCCGTTGTGCCCGATGTCCGGACCGCCGACAGTCCCAGTACACCTGGGCAAGATCCCTGGGGGGCGCAGTTCAACAAGAGGGAACTGCGTCAGGTGATGAAGGAGACGTTCGCGGATGCCAAGGCGTTCGCCTCCGTTCTGGCCGCTCAGACGGCGTTCACTCGCTGGCTTCTCGACCACGGTGCCGCGGAGATGGCCGCGGGGCGAGGCAACGACGCGCTTCTGACCACCGCGAAACGCATCGGGATGGGCTTCGGAATCATCACCGATGCGGCGGGTCTGGCCAAGATCGAGGAAGGCAAGGAACTGGATGAGACGCAGGAACGCAACATGAAGATGCTCGCGGCGGCGGTTAACACCGGGCTCGCCATCCCGCAGACTGGAATGTGGCCGATCGCCGCCGGTGTCATAGGGGCGTGGACGTGGACGATCGAAGACCTGGCCAAGGGTGACGCGGAGACCAAAGCCCGTGACGACGCCAACGCCGCCGTCGACCAGACCCGGACCCTGGTGCATGACCTCACCGCTCAGGCCATGCTCAGGCACGGCCTGTTTGGCTCGGCCGAGCCCGCCGCCAAGACCCACCCGTGGGCCTCGCTGGAAGGCATGAAAAAGGGAGACGATCCCCGCGACAGTCCCAACAACTTCCTCAAGGGGGACGGCCGCACGCTCATGACCAGGGACGAGATGATCGGCAAAACGACCGCCAACAGCACCGACGATCGTCGGCTCGAAGCCTATGACCGGTGGCTCTACGAGGGACCGGCGGGAAAGCCTTGGCGGGATGTTGAGGGCCTTCTGGACCAGGGATTCTCCGATGGGTTCGCCAAGTACGGATCATGATGAGATTCCCGTTCGCCCTGGCGGCGATGCTGGTCTGCATCCTGGTTATGCCGACAGCCTGTCAAGGCGACCAGGCTAACGAGGCGAAGAAGATCGACCGCAGTCCGTTGCCGACGGCGGCCGTCCCTCCATACATCTGCGGACACATTCCGCTGAAGGCGGTGGAGTTGATGACCGGGGTGCGGAACCCGCTGGTTCGCGGTTACTTCGACCTCACGCTTGCCAGAGGTCTTGGTGCTGGAGGCTGCGCGATATATCAGCGAACTGGTGACCGGCTGAAGGTGTTGCAGATCGACCTCACGCCGGACGGAACTTTGGAGGCCGTTCAGGAAACCCTCGATGAGGGTGGCTCGCCGTTGCCGGAGATCGTCCCCGGGTCTATCGGCTATTACTTCAAGCGCTCGAACAGTGAATACAACGATGCGTTCGCGATGCTTGTGCGTGGTAAGGCGGAGCTCAACATCCAACTGGAGATAGGCGTCGAGGGGCGCGACAATGCCGCCGATGTGGTGGCATTGATGAAGCTGATCGCGCCGAAGCTGATCACCAAGGCCAGTGCTCCGTCGGCGAGCCTGTCCGCCACGTCCTCATCGCCCTCTCCGAAGAAGGACTGATCGGGTTATGGCCGAGATGGTGCCCAATCCGCTCTACGAGGCGCTGGGGGAGGCCTTGCGGACGGTTGAGCCGCTGATCCAGGAGATCGAGAGGGGCATTGAGGTGCCTTTCGGGGACTTTCATTCCGGCAAGGTGTGGACCGGGCCGACAGCCAAACGTTTCGACGCGCAACTCGTCGCGTACGGCACGCGTGTTCGCAGTTCGGCGGACAAGATCTTGGCTGACCTGCGTCAGGCCATGGCTCGCACGCCACGCGAGGTGAAGGATGAGGAAGCCAGGATGATCAGGAGCAGGTACGGCCTGCCTTGACGTGGCCAGGCCGCACGGCCTGCGCCGACGATGGCGCAGCCGGGCATGCTCACCCTGATGCAGTTCGAGAACGCGTTCACCGCGGCATGACGATCAGAAACGCGGCTCCATCAAACTCGGGGCGCACCACTGACATATCGGAAAGCCGTTGACCATGGGTGATCTTCTGGCTTTGATGGTTGGGAGCTATCTGAAGACGGTTGCCTCCATGTCGAGAGAGGTCGAATGCCCCTCGAGCCTCGGTTTCGCCGGGTCGCGGCGCTGCATCGCCGTTTCGTGAACCGTGAGACAGCCTTCGAGACATTCGATGAGGAGCTCTCCCGGGCCGGGAATGGGCCCAGAATCCTCAATGTCACCGGTGTCGGCGGAATCGGTAAATCACGGTTGTTGCGCGAATTCGGTGTACGGGTCAGGGGAACTCATCGAGTGGTGGCACTCGATCTGCAGGTGCCGGCGCACCGCCAGCAGGAGGACGCGCTGGCCGTGCTGCGGATGCAGTTCGGCGAGCAGGGCGTACGGTTTGACCGCTACGACATCGCCTACGCCGTGCTGTGGCAGCGACTTCACCCGCACTTCGGCCTCACGCGCGGTGAGTTGCCCTTCGTCGAGCACAGCGAGATCTTGACCGATGTGCTCGACGGCGCCGCGGGCGTGCCGGTCTTCGGCACTGCCGTTGGCCTGCTCAAGCTTCTGGACAAGAGCAACGCTAGTCGCAAACGCCGCCGTCATCTGCGAGAGAGCGAGACCCTGCAGCAGTTGGACATGCTGCCCGGTGCGGAGCTGGTGGACGCCGTCACGTTCATGTTCGCTGAGGATTTACGCGCCTGCAGCACGGACAAGCCCTACCTCGTCCTCATCGACGCGTATGAGGCGCTTGGCCGTACCGCCGTTGACGATGTGTGGCTGCGGGATCTGATCGTGCAGCTCGATCGCGGGCTTACCGTGGTGGCGAGCAGGGAGCCGCTGGGTTGGGAGGTCTATGACGCCGACTGGCGTCAGGTCATCCGTGAGGTGCCCGTCGAAGGGCTTCCGATGGAGGCGCGGCTGGAACTGCTCACCGACAGTGGGGTGACCGATCCCGTCCAGCGGCAGGTGATCGCCCAGGCGAGCGTCGGCCTGCCGTTCTATCTGCATCTGGCCACCGACAGCCAGGCGGACGGCCATGTGGTCTCCCAAGACGAGATCGCCCAGCGGTTCCTTCAGCACGTCAGCGCTGAGGAGAGGCGCTATCTGCAGTTGCTCAGCGTCGCGCGGATCTTCGACTACGACCTGTTTCAGGGACTTGCCGCAGCCTTCCAGCTGCCCGGCGGGCGACTGGCCTGGGAAGGGCTGACCGCCTACTCCTTCGTCTATCCGGTGAGGGGCGATTGCTTCCAGCTTCATCAGCTCATGGCCGACATGCTGCGAGTGCGGCTTTCACCCGGCACGACTCAGGATGCTCATCAGGCTCTCTACCTTCTGTGGAACCAGCGTGCAACGGATTCGGTGGGCATTCGCGAGGCGGTGTTCCATGGCTTGCATGCGGGCACGATCACCAACGGTGATCTGCTGGCCTGTGCCGATCGGATCACCGCATGCGGTGGCACCCAGGGCATCGCGGGACTGATCTCCGATCTGCGAGCTCACCTGGACGGCGGCGGCGATCCCGCATTGGAAGAGATCTCCGCATGTCTCGCGGCCGAGGCCGCCGTCCTGCTCGGCGACTCCGACCGGATCAACGAGTTGACTCCTGATGCTCAGTGGCGGCTCGGCAGCGGAGCCGGTGCGCGTTTGGCTGTGGCAGCCGCCCACGGGCGGCGCATCGCCGGACAGACCACGCGGGCGCTGCGCATCTACAGCGATGTGCTGGCCGTTCACAGTGGGGCGGCACGCCGCCCGGCCGGACTATGGGCTGCCGACCTGCACATGGCCCAGGGCCGCTTCCGGCAGGCGTTCGATCTGGTAGGGCGGGTCATCGGGGAATGTCCTCCGGATGACGGTGTACTTCGTGGCGACCTGGCGCGGCTGCTCCATCTGGCGCTGCGCTTCTCCTACGACTTCACCGCTGCGGATCGTCATCTGCAGGAGGCTGCCTTGTACTACCGGCAGGCCGAGACGATCGTCGGCGAGGCACTGATCACGACCAATCGGGCAGAACTTCTGGCCTGGACCGATCCGTTCGCCGCGATCACGGTCGCGCATGAAGCGGCGGAGGTGAACACCGATCTCGGGGCGATCCATGAGGTCGGCAAGGCCTACAGCGCGCTCGGCCAGGCCCTGCTGGCGCTCGGACGGCTCACCGAAGCGTCCAGCGCACTGGATTCGGCCTGTGCGGCTTTGGAGAAGGCGCGCTACAGATCGGGCCGCGCTCGTGCCGAGCTTCTGCGGGCGTGCCTGCATGCTCGGTGCGAAAAGCCAGATCTGGCGGCGGCATCGGCTCGGTGGGCCGTCGACGAGCTTCTCGACGCCGAGGTCTATCCGACGCTGATCGTCGTCGCCGACCACCTCCTGGAGATCGTGGACCGGCCGGATGCGAAGGTGAGCATGGCTGCCCTGCGGGCATGGGAAGCGATCGAACCGATCGACTCACGCGGCGCGCTGGAGAACCGTATGACGCATTACCTGCGAGGGTTGCTGGGATGACGATCGATTTCTATCGGGCCGCGCTCGCCGCTTCCGGAGCCAGTGGCTTCTACAACAAGAACGTGCGGGTCGACGGCCCGTCCGGGCCTGTGATCGTGCGGATTCCCCTGCATGGTGCGGACAACGTCGACCTGCGGATCTGGCCCGAGCACGAGGTCTTGGCCGCCATCGCCCCCTATGTGACTCACGCCCCGAGGCTTTTACAGGCGTGTGAGTCGCCTACCTATCAGATTCACGAGTTCATCCCCGGCGACGTCCTGGACGACATCGCGCCACGAGGCCAGCACGTTTCCGCGACTGTTCTGGCCGAGGTGGTCGAGTTGTTCGCCCAGCTCACGACGGTGCCCCGGAAAAGCCTGCCCGATCTGCCCAGGGTCTGGCCCGAGGACGGGGACACCGGTGCTTTCGCGGGTGTGCTGTCGGACATCACGCAGAGCGTCTACGACACGTTCGGCGAGGAGTTCGGACCACTTTTCTCGGAGCTCGGAATCCCCGCGGACCCGCTGGCTTTGGCACGTGAACGATGGTCCACCCTGAGTTCGCGTCCCTTCCGCCTGGTCCATTCGGATGTCCACCGGAAGAACATGATCGTCAGCTCGGATCGTGTGGTCTTCCTCGACTGGGAACTCGCCTTGTGGGGTGACCCGCTCTACGAGCTCGCCGTGCACTTTCACAAGATGGCCTACCAGAACGACGAGCGCGACGCCGTACTCGCCGGATGGCTGAAGGCGATGCCTCTGGATTTCACGTCTGGCTGGGAGCGTGACCTGGACACCTATCTCGCGCATGAGCGGGTGAAGTCGGCCATCGTCGACACAGTCCGCTACACCCAGCTCATCGCCGGGGGGAAGCTCTCCGAGGAGGAAGAGCGGGAACTGATCGACAAACTCGTCACCAAGCACGCGGCGGCAGCGGCTGTCTGGGGGTTGTCCGAATCGCCGGCTCGCGACAAGATCGAGCGGGCCGTACGGAGCATTTGACCTGCCGGTTGCTGCGTTTTCTTATATGTCCGCATTCCGGCTGATCGTGGTCCACATGCTGTCGAACCATGCACGGGCCTGAGAAACGTACTGCGAGCCTGTCGAGGCGGGATCTTCGGTTACCGAATGGTGGAACAGCACCGAGTCCTTGCCCATGACGTCATAGAGCTCTTTCTGCCCGTCCTTGAAACGGGCAGTGTGTTTGACGACCGGGTAGAAGCCGAAGAACGCCTGCTCGTGGTTGATCAGGTAGAGCTTGAAGGACGGCGTGGCCGCATAGGTGCGTACCTCAACCGTGGCACTTTTCACCAGACCGAGGTCGGCCAGCTCGCGCACGCTGTCGGCGATGCTCTGAGTGCTCCGTGCCATGATCCGGCGGACCCGTTCCCTGGCGTCTGGATCGTCGGTGAGGTCTGTCAGGCGAGGCAAGAGCATGGGCTGATCCATGTCCGGGACGAGAATCCTGATCGTGATCGAGTCGGGAGTAAGGCGCCCGATGCGGACCTTGTCGAGTGGCTCCTGCAGCATTCCGGACAAGGTCTCGCCTGAGAACCCGGCGAAATCGATGGAGACGTTCGCCGTGTCGAAGGCCCGCTCCAGATGCGGACGCAGCTCGATCGGGCGTTCGGTGCGTTCGCGTACGAACACCCCGCTGCCTTGCCGCGAAACGACGAGCCCTTCGTCACGGAGGAGGCGGATGGCCTGCTGCACGGTCATCCGGGCGACGCCGTATGTTGTGGCCAGCTCTGTCCCCGATGGGAGCTTTTCGCCGGGCTCGAACTTCCTCGTCAGGATCGCCGCCCGAAGCGCGTTGGCCACCTGTTTGTACGGCGGGCGCGGGTCCTCGGGGTCCAGGCTCATCATGGACGAAGCCTAGATTGCCTAGGCAGGCTAGACCGGATTTTGCGATTTCCTTGACATTGCCATTACTCAGAGTGACAGTTGAGGTCGCCTAGATGGCTAGGCAGGTTAGACAAGCAAGCAAAGGCGGCTGAAATGACCTGCAGCGAAAACCTGTGCTCTGTTCCGTCTACCGGACACGTGGCTCCGGCGTTGGTCGAGGCGATGGTGGGGCTCCGGCCCGGGGGCATGACCTACCGGCGGACCTTTCCCGGTCGTCCGGATCAGCTTCCCCGGGTCCGCCGGTTCATCCGGTTTCTTCTGGAGGACTCGCCCTGTCGTAACGACGCCGAGCAGATCGTCGCCGAGCTCGCGGCCAACGCCATCGCCCACACGAGCAGCGGGCAGTCCCACGGCACCTTCATCGTCGAACTGACTCGCAAGACCACGGCCATCCGAGTCACCGTCTACGACTGCGGCTGGGGCGGCACGCCCAGGTTCAACCGGCGCGGGGACGCCGATCCGCTCGCCGAGCACGGGCGGGGCCTGGCCGTGGTCGCGGCTCTGGCCGTCAGGGTCGGCTGCCGGGGCACGCAGGCGGTGGGCCATGCGGTGTGGGCCGAACTGTCTCCGAGCTGATCACCTCGTCGGCGACACTGGCGCGTTGGCGGGAGGGCCGCGATCCAGCTAAACGCCGCTGACCAGGCCCTGCTGGCTTTCCTTGGATCTCCGCTGATTGTGGGCAGCGGTTACGACATGAGGCCAAGGGAGGCGATGAGGTCGTGCATCTCGTCGTGGTAGACGGTGGCCGGGTCGTGGATGACGGCGCGTAGGTGGCCGTAGATCTCCAGGGCCATGAGCCCGTGCATGCGGCCCCACACTCTTAGCGTCATCGCGATGCCTGCCGGTGGCAGGTCCGGAAAGTCCTTGCGGACATGGGCTACCAGGTCCGGGTCGAAGTCGGTCCAGTTGTAGGCGCGGTCCTCGGATCGGCGCGCCTGGGCTGTCGGCCAGGCTGCGGCGACGAGGCCGAGCAGTCCGCTGCAGGCGCGCTCCTCGGCTTGTTTGCCGGGGCCGTCGTCGGGCGGACGGTAGCCGGGCACGGGGTCGCCGTAGATCAGCCGGAAGCCTTCGGGGTTGGTCAACGCCCACTCGCGCATGGCTTGGGCCCAGGCCAGGATCCGGCCGCCTGGATCGGTTTCCGGCACCGCGTCGCGGGCGGCCTCGGCGGCGTCGACCGCCGAGGTGTAGACGTCGCCGATGAGCGTCGTGATCAGGTCGTCGCGGGTGGCGAAGTAGCTGTAGATCGCGCCGGCCGTCATGCCCATCTCGCGGGCGATCGCGCGTAGCGAGATGGCGTCCGGGCCGCCGTCCGCCATGAGCTTCAAGGCGATGGCCTTGATCTCGGCGCTGGTCTGGGCACGTAGCCGGTCGCGGCGGCTCATCGTGTGGTCGCTCACGCTTGACAGTTTACACGGTTTGACTAATCTACGCCGTATCACTTCTAAACGCCGTGTAGTAATACGACGGCATGCAGAGGCGGAGGCCTTGTGACCAGAGAGGGACTTCGCCTCGGGCTGCTGGCGCTGCCCTCAGGCCCACTCTGCAACCACGGCAAACGTCCCCTCTTGAAAAGGAGCCGGTAAGTGAGCACCACCGACGTGATCCTCGCCTACCTCGACATCTGGAACGAGCCGGACGCCGACGCCCGGGTGACACTGATGAAATCCGTCCTCACCGAGGACTCGCTCTACGCCGACCCCCACAACGCGGGCCTGCGTGGGCACACCGAACTGTCCGAGGAGATCGGCCGCGTCCGGGAGAAGCTCGGCGACCTGAGGTTCACCCTTGACACCATGATCGGCGCCCACCACGACCGCGCGCTGTTCAGCTGGAAACTCGGCACGGTCGCCACCGGCTACGACGTCGTCGAGTTCGCCGGGGACCGCATCCGCAGCATCGTCGGGTTCTTCACATGAGGCGCCCGCGGCACGGCTGGACCGCCGCTGGGCCACCTCGCCGCAACGACCGAGTGCCGGCTTCGGCCCCTCCTGGTCAGACCCCGCCGCAACGACCGAGCGCCGGCTTCGGCTCCTCCCGGTCAGATCCCGCCTGCGCGCTGGACTCGGCGACCTTCACGACATACCTGGCCGGGCCCTCCGGACCGGCGACCTACCACGCTCAAGCCCTGGTCACGGCAACCACACCCGTCGCGGCGGACGCCGCATGAGATACGCAGGAGCACATATGTCCACCCTTTCCGCCTCGCAATCACCGGTCACCGTTGTCGGCCTGGGACTGATGGGCCATGCGCTGGCCGCGGCCTTCCTGAAGAACGGTCACCCGACCACCGTCTGGAACCGTTCGGCGGCCAAGGCTGACGATCTCGTCGCCAACGGCGCCACCCTGGCCGACTCGATCAAGAGCGCGGTCGAGGCAAGCCCACTCGTCGTTGTCTGCGTCTCGGACTACGACGCCGTGCACGAGTTGCTGGACCCGATCGGCGCCTCGCTGGCCGGCCGTACCCTCGTCAACCTGACCACGGCCAGCTCCACCCAGGCACGCGAAACCGCCGGGTGGGCGGCCAAGCTCGACAGCGCTTACCTCGACGGGGCGATCCTTGCCCTTCCCCAGGCCATCGGCACCGCCGATGCCACGCTGTTGTACTCCGGCTCGAAGGCGGCCTTCGAGGAGCACCAGGCCACCCTGCAGGCACTCAGCGAGACCGGAACCGTTTACCTCGATGAGGACCACGGCCTGTCTGCCCTGTACGACATGTCCGTCCTGAGCATCATGTGGGGTGTCCTGAACAGCTTCCTGCAAGGTGCCGCACTGCTGGGCACCGCGAACGTCAAGGCGACGACTTTCGCGGCCCTGGCCAGCACCGCGATCAACGTGACGACCGGCTACGTTTCCGCATACGCGCAGCAGATCGACGAGGGCAAATATCCGGCCACCGACGCCACCCTCGCCGTCCACACGGGCGGGATGGAGCACCTGGTCCAGGAGAGCGAGACGCTCGGCGTCAACACCGAGTTGCCGAATTTCTTCCTGGAAATGGCCAAACGTGCGGCAGCCGACGGCCACGCCGACGACAGTTACGCAGCGATGATCGAACAGTTCCGCAAGCCCTCCGTCTGACTTTCTCCCTACGGCGGAGCGAGCAAGGCCGGGATGGGCTGACCCGCCGCCCGGCCAAGCTGAACGCCGCGGGCCTCCGCCCCCACGGCCCGGTCACGCTGAAGGACTACGTGAACAACGTCCGCGCCCACGCGTAGTCAAGTTTGCCCACGGGCGTCCGCTTGATCTCGGGCACGATCCGCAGCGCTCGCGGGATCTTGTAACCCGCGAGCCGCCCGCGGCAGTGCTCGGCCAGCTCCTCCAGCGTCACCTCACCTGCGACCACCGCTGTCACCCGCTGGCCGAACCGCGGATCGGGCGTGCCGACCACCAGCGCGTCGTACACCTTCGGGTGGCTGCGCAGGGCGATCTCCACCTCCTCGGGGAACACCTTCTCCCCGCCGGTGTTGATCACCATCGAGCCCCGGCCGAGCATGAGCGCGGTGCCGTCCTCGTGCAGGATCGCCTGGTCGCCCTGCAGCGCCCAGCGGGTCCCGTCCGGCCCGGTGACGAAGGTGCTCGCCGTCTTCACCGGATCCTTGTAATAGCAGAGCGGGATGTTTCCTGATCTGGCCAGCACGCCCTGCTCGCCCGGCCGTACCGGCAGGTGATCGGGGCCGAGCACGGCGAAGCCGGGACCCAGTGCGAACCTGGGCCGCTCCTCCTCGGCGGCGGCCCCTACCGCGCCCGTCTCCGACCCGCCGTAGTTGTCGACGATCATCACGTCGGGCAGCGCGGCGCGGATCTTCTCGCGCGTCGTCGCCGACAGCGGCGCCCCGCCCGACCCCACCGAGAAGACCTCCAGCTTGTACGGCCGGCGCCCCAGCTCGTCGGCGACCGGCCTGGCCATGCCGTCCCCCGCGAACGACAGCACCTGCGACCGCTCGCGCTCGGCCAGCTCCAGCACCGCGGCCGGATCGAAGTGCCGCCCCGTCCACAGGATCACCGTGCCGCCCGCCGACAGGCAGATCCAGGTGCCCCACTGCCCGTTGCCGTGCATCAGCGGCGCGTGCACCTGGAAGCGCGGCCCCTCGGGCCCGAAGCGCAGCTCCGAAACATCCTCGATGGGCCCCGAGTAGACGCTCATCGCCGCGAGGTAGATGTCCTCCGAACGCCACAACACGCCCTTGGGCAGCCCGGTCGTGCCGCCGGTGTAGAGGATGTACGGGTCGTCCCCCGACCGCGGCCCGAAGTCCCTGCCGCCCGGCACGCCCGCCAGCGCCCGCTCGTACGGCTCGCCGAAGGCCAGCACGGGACCGTCGAAAGGTGCCTTGACCAGCAGGTCGGCCTCGCCCAGCAGCGCCACGCAGTCGGCGTCGCCGAGCAGATGGGCCAGCTCCCGCTCGACGTAACGGTAGTTGACGTTGACCGGCGCCACCCTGGCCTTGAAGCAGCCGATCATGCTCTCCAGCCATTCCGCGCGGTTCCAGGACAGGATGGCCACGTGCTCGCCCGGCCGTACCCCTTGGATCTGGAGCCAGTGCGCCACCCGGTTGGCGCGCTCGTCCAGCTCGCGGTAGGTCAGCCGGACCTCGCCCGCGACCAGCGCGAGCCGGTCGGGCACTGCGTCCGCGGCGCGTTCGAAGACGTCCGCGAGGTTGATCATCGCGCCTCCAGGACGATCGGGAAGGACGTGACGCCACGCACGAACGAGTTGCGCATCAGCCGCGGCCCCTCCGCGTCGGCCCATGCGGCCGAGCCGACCCTGGCCACCCACTCCTCGAAGAAGATCTTCAGCTCCAGCCTGGCCAGCGCCGCGCCGAGGCAGAAGTGCGTGCCCAGGCCGAAGGCGATGTGGCCGCCCGGCTTCCTGGTCACGTCGAACACGTCGGGGTCGGCGAAGACCGCCGGGTCGCGGTTGGCCGAGCCGTACATGAGCAGGACCTGCTGGCCCTTTCTGATGGTGTGGCCGTGCAACTCGGTGTCGCGGGTGGCGGCGCGGCACATGTTGAGGATCGGGGTGGTCCAGCGGATGAACTCCTCGACCGCGTTCTCCACCAGCGACGGGTCATCGCGTAGCAGCCGCCACTGGTCCGGGTGCCTGATCAGCGCGTCGATGGCGGTGGCGATCACCGTGCGGGTGGTCTCCGCGCCGCCGTCGAGCAGCAGCAGCGCCTCGTTGGCCAGGTGCTCGTCGTCGTAGTCGGGCCGTGCCGACCACAGCGACATGAGGTCGTCGTGCGGGCACTTGCGGCGTTCGGCGGCCAGGTCGAGCACGGCCTGGCCGAACTCCCCGGCGGCGACCGCGGCCTCGTGAGTGACGTAGCGCAGGCCGCCCCCCGCCGCGATCGTCGTCTCCGACCAGTGCATGAGCTTGGGCCAGTCGGCGTCGGGGAAGCCGAGCAGCCAGCCGATCATCTGGGCGGGCAGCGGCGCGGCCAGCGCGGGCGCCGCGTCCACCGTGCCCTCCTCCAGCGCCTGGCCGATCTGCTCGACCACCGCCGTCCTGATCCGTTCGGCGTAGCGTTCGTGCACGTAGCGCGGGGTGAAGCGGCGGTAGACGAGGCGGCGGTGCTCGGCGTGCTGCGGATCGTCCATGCCGATCATCGAGGGGCCGGACGGCAGCTGCGGGCGGTAGCCGCCGGTGCTGGTCCAGAGCTTGGGATCGCGCTCGATGGCGGAGATGTCGGCATGGCGGGAGATGCCCCACAGGTCGTTCGCCTCGTCGTAGTGGACGGGGGAGTGCTCGCGCAGCCAGGCGTACAGCGACCAGGGGTCGTCCGCGTACATGTCGCCGTCGAGCAGGTCGATGCCGGTCCGGTGGCCGGCGGCCGTGGCCTTCCTGGCCGCGATCGCCGCTTCCGTGGTCCTGAACAGTTCGCTCATGCTCCGCCCCTGACCAGCCGGCCGGGCAGCGCCCCGGTGTGCTCGCCGTGCGAGAAGGTCTGGGTGCCGCCGACGAAGGTGGCGACGTAGCCGTCGGCCCGCTGGATGAGCCTGCGTCCGCCCGCGGGCAGGTCGTGCACCATTCGCGGGCGGTGGTTGCCGACCCGCTCGAAGTCGATGAGGTTGAGGTCGGCCTTCATGCCGGGGGAGATCGTGCCGCGGTCGTGCAGGCCGTACAGCCGGGCGGTGTCGCGCGACATCAGCTTGACGACGTGCTCCAGCGGCAGCCGCGCACCGCGCGAGCGGTCGCGCGCCCAGTGGGAGAGCATCGTGGTGGGCATGGAGGCGTCGCAGATGAAGCCGCAGTGCGCGCCGCCGTCGCCGAGTCCGAGTACGGCCTGCGGGTGCAGCAGCATCTCGCGCTGGGGATCCAGGTTGCCGTCGGCGTAGTTGAGTATCGGCAGCAGGAAGATCGCCTGGCCGTCGTCTTCCAGCATGAGGTCGTACAGCAGTTCGAGCGGCTCGCGGCCCTGGCGCTCGGCTTGGGCCTTGACGGAGGTGCTGGGGTGCGGCTCGTAGTCCGGGTTTTCGGGATTCAGCGGATAGAGGCGGTCGGTGAAGCCGCGGCAGAGGGCCGCGAGCATGTCCTCGTCTTTCGGGACCTCGTGGAGGATGCGGTGCTTGACCTGGGGGTCGCGCATGCGGTGGACACGCTCGTGGCGCGGCAAGGTGGATATTTCCTGATATGAAGGGTGGTCGGCGAAGGCGTGCAGCGCCTCCAGACCGATCAGCATCCCGAACGGCCGACAGGCCACCTGTGGGTGCAGCCGCGCCACCTTGGCCGACTCGCTCAGCAGCTCACGCCACAGGTCGGGCACCGAGTCGATCTGCAGCAGCGCGAAGGTCACCGGCCGGTCGATCGCCTCGGCCAGCCTGCTCATCCAGGCGACCTCCCTCATCGGCGCGTTGACGTCCTCGCCCGCGGCTCCGGCCGGTGCGATCTCGTAGACGCCCCTGCCGAGCTCGCGCAGCGCCTCGCCGATGCCGAACAGCTCGTCCTCGGCCGCGAACGTGCCCGGCACGGGCTCGCCGTCGATCGCCTTGTGCGCCAGCGTCCGGCTCGTCGAGAACCCCAGCGCCCCGGCCTCGATGCCCTCCTTGACCAGCTGCTTCATCCTGGCGACGTCGTCGGGCGAGGCAGGTTCGTTGCGCGCGCCGCGCTCGCCCATCACGTACGCGCGCAGCGCCCCGTGCGGCACCTGGGTGCCGATGTCGAGCGCGTGCGAGTGCCGTTCCAGCGCGTCGAGGAATTCGGGGAAGCTTTCCCACTCCCAGGCGATCCCCTCGGACAGGGCGGTGCCGGGAATGTCCTCGACACCCTCCATGAGGCCGATCAGCCATTCGCGCCGGTCCGGCCGGGCAGGGGCGAAACCGACGCCGCAGTTGCCCATGACCACGGTGGTGACGCCGTGCCAGCACGAGGGACCGAGCAGCGGGTCCCAGGTGGCCTGGCCGTCGTAGTGGGTGTGCAGGTCGACGAAGCCGGGCGTGAGCAGCAGCCCGTCCGCCTCGACGGTGCGCCGGGCGCGCCCCGGCCGGTCCGCGCCGTTCCGGCGGGCGACCTCGGTGATGCGGCCGTCCGTGACGGCGACGTCGGCGGTGTACGGCGGGGCGCCGGTGCCGTCGACGACGGTGGCGGCGCGAATGACAAGATCGTGCATGGTCAGCTCCGGTGGGGGAGTGTCACGGAGCCGCCGCATCGCTCGCGCCGACGATTTGGCGGTCATGCTGAAATTTCCTGATATGTCCGGCGCTGGCGCCGGACATATCAGGATGGGGTCTGGGTGGGTGTCACCCCTCTCAGGCCGTCGCGGCCATAGGCGGGTTCGAGCCAGGAGGAGAAGTCGGGGCCGCGCCGCAGCGAGTGGCCGCCGTCCACGTTGATGACCTGGCCGGTGATCCACGAGGCCTCGGGCGACAGGAGGAAGGCCGCCAGCGCGGCCACGTCCGCCACCTCGCCCACCCTGGGCAGCGGGGTGCAGGCCTGGTAGTCGGCCAGAACCGGGTTCTCCGCGTCGGTGATGATCGACACCATCTCGGTGCGGATCAGGCCGGGACGGATCGCGTTCACCCGGACGCCGCTGGGGCCGAGCTCGTCGGCGGCCAGCATGCACAGGTGGTCGATGCCCGCCTTGGCCACGCCGTACGGGCCGAACCAGCGGTGGGTGTTGGAGGCGGCGATCGAGGAGATCGCCACGAACGAGCCGCCGCCCGCCGCGGCCATCAGCGCGGCGGAGTGCTTGAGCGCCAGCATGGTGCCGGTCAGGTTCGTCGCGATGACCTTCTGCCACTCCTCGACCGGCAGCCGGGTGATCGGGCCCAGCCAGCCGGAACCGCCCGCCGAGGCGACCACCCCGTCCAGGCGGCCGCCCGCGTGCTCCCACGCCCGCCGTACGGCCGCCGCCATCTGCTCCTCGTCGGCCACGTCGGCCACCACGTAGCTCGCCTTGCCGATCTCCGCGCAGGCGGCGGCCAGCCGATCCTCGGTGCGGCCGCAGATGGTCACGGCGGCGCCCGAGGCGGCAAGGCGCTTGGCGACGCCCAGCCCGATGCCGCTGCCGCCGCCGGTGACGAGCACTCCCTGGCCGCCGAGGTTCATGGCTGCTCCCTCCACAACGGTTCGTCGACGGTGAAGCCGACCGGGTCGCCCCACCGGTTGCGATAGCTCACCTGATGCACTGGGCGGCGGGGCGCGACGCCCCAGCGGCCGGTCGGGTAGCCGAACGTCACCGTGCACGCCAGCCACCAGCCCTCGCCGTCGGGCACGCCGAGCACGCTCAGCGTCCGCTCGGGGTGGAAGATGCCGAGAATGCTGGTGAGGGCGGTGCCGACGGCGTGCGCGCGGGCGGCGAGCTGGGCGTTCCAGACGGCGGGGAAGATCGAGCCGCCGCCGCTCGGGTCGTGCTGCGCGAAGGCGAACAGCATCAGCGGGTAGTTCTCGAAGTTGTCGGCCAGGTGCTGCGCCGAGGCGAAGACGCGGTGGGCCTGATCGTCGGCCTGGTCCAGCAGCGGCCTGTAGTAGCTGTCGAACAGCTGGCGCAGCCCGTCCCGGTAGAGCGGGCCGAGCTCGGCCTTGACCTCGGGGGAGTCGACCAGCATGAAGCGCCAGTTCTGCTGGTTGCCGCCGCTGGGGGCGCGCACCGCGGCGTCCAGGATGGCGCGCTGCACCTCGAGCGGGATCGGGTCCGGCTTGACCCGGCGCATCGCGCGTGTGGTGTAGAGAGCCTCGAAGACATCCATGCTCATTGGTCGTTCACCACTCCTCATTCGCTCCATCGGGGTCGAAGATCGCCTCCCATTCCGCCCTGGTCTTCGACTTGAACGTCTGGGCCAGGCGGGCCTTCAGCGCGGGCCACTGCGTCCTGTCGCCGCGGTCGGGCAGGTCGGTGAGCTCCATCAGGTCTAGCGAAGGGACTGTCGGGCTTACCCGGCAGGGGAATCGCTTCCCTGTTACGGTTCCTTTGTTTGAAACGGTCAGGGCTTGGCCGTCGCCTACCTCTGCCGAAGGAAGCGAGAAGCCGCTCTCTTCAGGGAGCGGAGGAGTCACGGACATCTCCTCGACTCTAAGTCCGTACGGCTATCGCAAGCAAGCGCTTGGTAATACTGTGTTTCGTCACCGCTGGGCGAGCCGACCCTGCGCATCTCTTGCGCTTACTCGGCACCGGGCCTTCCGATGTCCTCGGGGTGGGATCTGAGCCTGCCGGACGCCCTGCGCGCGGTGAAGGCTTGACGTGGGCGTCCGCCCACGGCCCAGGGAAGGCCGAGGGCGGACGCCCATCGGATGAGGTCAGACGCGTCGCAGGAGGATGCTCACCCGCGCACCGTCAGCGACGGTTCCGGTGAAAGTCGGATCCGCCACGGCGGCGTAGCCGACGGTGACGGCCAGCACTTCGGCCGCGACGATCTCCTCGTGCGCCCGTACCGCCGCCAGCACCTGTTCGGAGGCGTCCAACGTCAGGTCGATGCGGTCGGACACATCGAGGCCGGCCTCGCGGCGTGTCTGCTGGACCAGTCTGATGACGTCCTTGGCCAGCCCTTCGGCCGCCAGCGCCGGCGTCACCTCGGTGTCCAGCACGACAAGGCCGGTGTTGCCCGGCAGGGCCGCCGTCTCCTCCGGGTCGGAGGCGACCAGCCGTTCCATGAACTCACCTGGAAGGAGTTCGATTCCGGCGGCGACGATCCGGCCGTCGCCACTCCGCTGCCATTCCCCGGATTTGACCGCTCGGATCACCTTCTGCGTGTCCGGGCCCAGCCGGGGTCCGCAGGCGGGTGGATTGACCGTGATTTCGAATCGGCCGTACGCGGCCACGTCCGTGGTCAACTCGACCTCCTTGACGTTCACCTCGTCGCGCAGGATGTCGATGAAGGGAGTGAGCGCGGAGGCGTCCACTGCCGCCACGGTGAGCCGAGCCAGCGGCAGCCGGACCCGCAGGCCGCGAGCGCCGCGCAGGGACAGCGCCGCCGACGCCGCTCGGCGCACCCCGTCCATGGCGGCGACGAGTTCGTCGTCGCGAGGCAGATCACCGGAGCCGGGCCAGTCGGTCAGATGGACCGACCGCTCCCCGGTCAGCCCTTGCCAGATCCGCTCGGTCATGAGCGGCAGCAACGGGGCGGCCACTCGAGTGGTGATCTCCAGCACGGTATGCAGTGTGTCGATCGCGTCGGCGTCGCCGTCCCAGAACCGTCGCCGGGAACGACGGATGTACCAGTTGGTCAGCGTCTCGGCGTGATCCCGGAGCTGCTCGCATGCTCCCGCGATGTCGAGGTCGTCCAGCGCGGTCGTGACCATGTCGACCAGTGAGGCGGTCTTTGCGAGGATGTACCGGTCGAGCACGTGCGGGCTGTCGGTCCGCCATGCGCCGCGCCTGTCGGCGGCTCGGGCGTAGAGCGACAGGAAATACCACGTGTTCCACAAAGGAAGAATCGCTTGACGGATGCCCTCGCGGATGCCTTGCTCGGTCACCACGAGGTTGCCGCCACGCAGGATGGGGGAGGAGAACAGGAACCAGCGCATCGCGTCAGAACCGTCGCGTTCGAAGACCTCGTTGACGTCGGGGTAGTTGCGCCGCGACTTCGACATCTTCTGTCCGTCGTCGCCCAAGACGATGCCGTGGGCGAGGACCGAGGAGAACGACGGCCGGTCGAACAGCGCCGTGGCCAAGACATGCAGGGTGTAGAACCAGCCGCGGGTCTGTCCGTTGTACTCCACGATGAAGTCGCCAGGGTAGTGGTTCTCGAACCACTCGGTGTTCTCGAATGGATAGTGCACCTGGGCGAACGGCATGGCGCCCGACTCGAACCAGCAGTCCAGTACCTCCGGCACCCTGCGCATGGTGGAGCGCCCGGTCGGGTCGTCCGGGTTCGGCCGGGTCAGTTCGTCGATGTGGGGCCGGTGGAGGTCGACGGGACGCACTCCGAAGTCACGCTCGATCTCGTCCAGCGAGCCGTAGACATCGACTCGCGGGTAGGCCGGGTCGTCGGAGACCCAGACCGGGATGGGTGATCCCCAGTACCGGTTGCGTGAGATGTTCCAGTCACGGGCGCCTTCCAGCCACTTGCCGAACTGCCCGTCCTTGAGATTGCCGGGAACCCAGGTGATCTCCTGGTTGAGCTCCACCATCCGGCCCCGGAAAGCGGTGACCTTCACGAACCAGGAGTCGACGGCGCGTTGGATGAGCGGGTTGCCGCACCGCCAGCAATGTGGATACGGGTGGTCGTAGGTTTCGTGCCGGAGCAGCAGACCGGACGCGTGGGGAGCGCCGTCACGCAGATCGCGGATGATCGCCGGGTTGGCGTCGAAGACCTGGATTCCGGCGTACGGTGCGATCTCGGCGGTGAACTCACCCCGCGCGTCGACGGGTACGACGACCTCGATCCCGGCCGCGTCCGTGACGGCCTTGTCATCCTCGCCGAATGCTGGGGCGATGTGCACCAGGCCGGTGCCGTCATCGACCGTCACATAGTCTGCCGGCAGCACTTGGTGAGCGTTCTTCCGGCCCGTGAAGAAGGTGAACGGCGGGGTATACGAGAGCCCGAGCAGCGCCGAGCCTTTCATCCGACGCAGCACCGTCGGTTCCTCGCCCAGTTCGCGAGCGTAGCGAGAGACTCTGGCCGCGGCGATGACGTACCGCTCGGAACGGTGCTCGGCATCCGTCCGCAGTAGTACATAGTCGATGTCCGGGTGCACGGCGACTGCGAGGTTTGACGGTAGCGTCCAGGGGGTGGTCGTCCAGATGAGCGCGAGCGCTCCTTCGAGTTCGGCATCGCCCGGGGCGTGCAGCCGCAGACCGACGGTGACGGCGGGGTCCTGCCTGTCGAGATAGACGTCGTCCATCTTGGTCTCGGTGGTCGACAAGGGCGTCTCGCATCGCCAGCAGTACCACAGGACCCGGAAGCCGGAGTAGACGAGACCCTTGTCCCAGAGCTGTTTGAACGCCCAGAGAACCGACTCCATATACGGCAGGTCGAGCGTTTTATAGTCGTTCTCGAAGTCCACCCATCGAGCCTGCCTGGTGACGTAACTGCGCCATTCATCGGCATACCGCATCACTGATGTGCGGCAGACGTCGTTGAAGGCGGCGATGCCCATCTGCTCGATCTCTGATTTGTGTCCGATGCCCAGTTGGCGTTCCGCCTCGACCTCCGCGGGAAGTCCATGGGTATCCCAGCCGAATCGGCGCTCCACCCGCAGGCCGCGCATTGTCTGATAACGGGGGATCGCGTCTTTGACATAACCGGTCAGTAGATGTCCATAGTGCGGCAGGCCATTGGCGAAGGGTGGGCCGTCGTAGAAGACATATTCGTTGTCGCCGTTGTCTCCGGCAGGGCGGGCCTCGACGGACGCGCGGAACGTGCCGTCCGTCGCCCACGAGGTCAGAACCTCACTTTCAAGGACGGGAAAGGAGGGCTGGACTGGAACCTGCGGATAGGCGGCGTGGTTGGGCTGATCGGCCATGAATGTACTTCCTCGAGCTGTCAGATCCGGCTTTTCCAGCACGGGGACGACAGCCCGGTCGTGGGCGCCGCGGTACCACCCCGCTTGCCGCCTGGAATGCGGGCGACCTCTCTCGGCGGCTATAACGGGCCGATCCCGTCCGGTTCTACTCCAGTGCCGTCACGGACCGTTTCTTCCGGAAGCTCCCCGGTGATGGCCGGATCTTTGCCTATGAGGCAGAACGATACCGAAAGAAGGATCGGATGACGACGAGTTTTGTCACGAGGTTCCGCGGACAGGATCGGATTTTCTTACCGTGTTCCGCCAACCGGGTTCTCTTCTGAAGGAACAGGTCGATCGATTTCTCACCAAGCTCGTCGGTGCCTTATCGGCACCCCGGCGAGGGCCGCGGACGGCAGGACCGGTGACCCTGCCGTCCCGCCCAGCCGGCGTCATGCGTCGTTTCTGGATGTGGCGAGCATCTGGAACTGGTCCCACTGAACCCGGGGCCGGGCCAGGCCGCGCCGCTCCAGGTAGCGGAGCGTGGAGCGGCGGGCGGCGCGCAGGACGCGGAACGCGTCGCTGATGCGGCCGGATCCGGCCGGCTCGACCACTTTCCGCGGGACCATCGTCCATTGGTCGCCGTCGGCGCGAAGTTCGCCGCGGATCAGTGCGTTGTGCATGGCGTTGAGCCGCTCGTCGTGCCGGTGCACGAGCAGGCTGGCCTTGCCCGGCACGATGCCATCGGCGGCGTTCGTCACGATGGTGAAGCCGTCGGCGGTGGCCCTTGGCCGCGTGCGTACCAGCAGCGGTGCCCCGGAGGCGTCCCGGGCGCCGAGGACCGCGCTCGGGAAGCGGGCGATCAGGTCAGCGCCGGGCAGGTCCGTGGCGGCTGGTGTCGCGGGCGCGGGCTGTTCGGTGGCGGTCAACTCGGCGAGCGGTGGCCGCACCTCGACCCGGGTGGGCGTCACGGTGATGAAGAGCCGCAGGTAGTACCAGTCCATGAACCACCGGCCGGGGGCCCGGACGTAGCTTCGGCTGTGCGGTTGCCGTTCGAAGAGCGTACGCCAGTAATCGGCCGCTTCGTCCGGCCCGGTCCGGATCTCATCGGGGCAGGTCGCGGTTCCGCTGACGAAAACCTGGGGCGCGTCGGCGCGGCCGCTGCCGGTGGGGTCGGAGAAGAGCAGTGCGACGCGTCCGTCCCGGCGGACGTTGAGCGCCTTCTGCGCGAAGGCCAGGCTGGTGGTGACGAGCAGCGTGCCATCTGTCCGGCGCCAGGCCGCCGTAGGCCAGGTCAGCGGGGTGCCGTCAGCCCCGAGAGTGACGAACTCGCAAGTCCGGTAGGTATCGATGATGGCGCCGACCTCAAGGTCGATCGGTGTCGTGGTCACAGGGCGGCTCCTGAGGGGAGGAGGCGGCGTAAGCGCATGCGCGTGGTCATCTCGTCATTCGGCAAGGGGTGGTGGAAAACGAAGAAGAGTGTCGCGATCCGTGGTCCGTCGCCGGCGGACGCGGCTCCGGCTAGAGCGGGCCACGCAGGTCGCGACAGCGCGCAGCGTATTGGCGGCGGCCGACGAGCCGCCACAGCAGCCGGCCGACGGCCGGTGCCTTGCGCAGGAAGTACGCCTGCTCCTCGGCCGAGGCGTCCTCCAGGATGGCGCCCAGCGCGATCAGCACCTTGTTCTTGGGAAGTGTCTCGAGGCCGCGGGTTCCGACCAGATCCCATTCGGCGACGGTCATGTGCTCGGCGACCAGCGGGAGCACCAGCCGCTCCTCGTCGTCCAGATGCTCGGTCAGCACCGCCTGGTGCTCGTCGAGGGCTGCCGCCAGCTCAGCGCCGGCCGCGGGGTCTCCGCCGCTCGTCCGCCATCGGGGAAGGAGGGCGGTCGCCTGCGCCAGCGTTTCATCGATGGCGTGGTGCTGAAGCTCCATCCGAGTCACCAGGTCGTCCTGGGCCCCTGCCCGGCTCCGCAGCAGCGGCCAGATCAGCTCGTCCTCAAGACCGTGATGGTGGTGGAGGCCGTTCATGTACTCCTGCACGTAGTCCGCGATCTTCGCGGTCCGCGCGGAGTCTCCGGTCGGTACGGCGCGCACGAGCCGCGGCATGAGAGCGGCCTCCCGGCGGAACACCCGGTGGACGATGACCATCTCGTGGGTGTAGGGGCGGTCGACCGTGACCGGGGGCATGGTGGTGTTCCCGGTGTTATCGGCGCTGGGCAACGGGTCTCTCCGTGATCGGGGGGTGTGAGCTGTTCCCGGGTGGCGACGGCGGGGATGATCGGGATCGTCTGCACGGCCGAATGGGCGACAGCGTCACGTACGGGGTGGTTGGTGCGACGCCGGGCAGGGATCTCCGAGAACGGGCCCTCTCCCGAATACCGTTCCGCCGAGAAAACTAGCGGGGTCGACAGGCAAATTCAAAGCCGGGCCGGAGCGCCTCGTTCGAATATCGCGCTACAGGTTGATGAACTGCTCCTGCAATCAGAGCGTCCGGTGTCTTGGCGCCATCACGGTGATCAGCGAGGGTCGTTAATGGTCGCGGGTGTGGCCGTCGGGCAGAGCTCATGTATCGCCCCTGGTACTCAAGTCCGGCTCACTTAATGGGTGTTTGATCCCTATTTGTAAAGCATTATCCCGTTCTCTCCTCTGTGCGGCTGTCGCGTTTGTCTGATTCGGGCGGATATTTAGAGTGCAACAGTCGGTCGGCCGACCGCAGGGCGCCGAGTTTGCGCAATGGTTTCTGTCTCATCAAAAAATGCGGCGCTTCGTACCGTCACTCGGCGGCGGATGCCTTCGAAGTCCGCAGCTCGGCGCGGCATGCCTGCCGTCCGAGCTGCGGGTATGCGTTCGAGAGGTTGTCGGCAATCTCAATGGCCGCCGCCTTGGCGTCGGCTCTCCCATAGACCAGGCGCTGCGCTGAACAGAATTCCCAGGATCAAACACCCGCTAAGGCGCTGTGGCGTTCTGCGTGTGCGCAACAGCTGACAGCACCTCTTCGACGTAGCGAACGATGCGCGCTGCTTCGTGCCCGTCCTTGTCGAGGTCTGGGTTGTAAATGGTGATCGACCAGCCCGTGCAGCCCGGTCGCCGGAGCGCGATGGCGGTGAGCTCGGTCAGCTCTTCCCAGTTCAATCCCCCAGGTTGGGGGTAGTCCACGGCGGCCAACTGGCCGGTGGCCAAAACGTCGAGATCGACATGCAGCCACCAATGTGATGCGGACATCTCAATGGTCGCAATGGCGTCGGCCACCGATGCCGCGATCCGCCCGGTGAGATCCCGGTCGGTGGCGAACCACAGCGATCCGCGCAACGAATTGATTCCGTACTCGATGAGCTCCGCGCCATCACGCGGGCCCAGCAACGCGGTGGCTTCCGGCCGCAGCAGAGGCGCCAGTTCCGCCGGAACGTCGGCGGCTGTGAAGCCAAGCGCCAGGCCCAGCTCACAGTCTGCGGCCTCACCGGTGGTCGAGTCCGCAGGAGGCCAGGCATCCTCATGACCGTCCACGAACAACAGGCCGACGGAGCCATGAACCGCCCGGCAGGCGGCCAGCGCCCCCGACAGCACTGCGCAGTCTCCGCCGATCAACAGGGGGAAGCCGTCACCGGCCAGGATCGTCTCAACTTTCTGCCGGACACCGCTGACCATGGACGTCAGCGCATCCTCAGCCAGTAGTCCCGACACCTCGCCACGCTGCGGTACCGGCTTGCCGAACGCGACGTCACCGGCATCCCTGACCTCGTGACAGGCCGCCGCTCGTGTGATCAAACCGGCTCGGCGCAACGCTTTCGGCGCCCGGGCCACACCGTTGCCGAGCCCTGCGGAATTGAATCCGACACCCAGGACATCGATTCTCACCAGTCCAGTCAACCCTGCCCCGACCCGGGATTCGACCATCCACCTTCGGCTGCTCGGCCGCATCCGATGGAAGGTGAGCTCGAAGATGGCCTGCCACTGTTTGCCGGTCACGTCCAGGAAGCTCGTGCGCGCCTTCCGCGGCGGGCAGCCGCACGGTCGCCTCCCCGATGCCGGCGGAGGCGCCGGTGCGGCGAACGCGAGTAGCGGAACGAGCAACCCGGTGGAGAGCTTTCGCTTCAGGGAGTTCATCGCGCATTTCCTGGTTTTCGTGATCTTTCTGGTCTGTGGTCCGGATGGGTCTACGGCCGGACGGCTCAGCTCGCGTCCGTCCCGCCACGGCCGCTCCGCAGGAAGACCGCCGCGAGCAGGGCCCCGGCCAGGACCAGTGCGGAGTTGACCAGGATGGCGAGGGAGACGCCGGACAGGACGGTACCGGGGCCGGTGGTGCCCAGGGCGGTCATCCGGGCGGTGACCACGGCGCTCATGATCGGGATGCCCATGGTGATGCCGACCTGCTGGGTCATCGTGGCCAGACCGGTGGCCAGGCCCTGCTCGTGGTCGGGGAGCCCCGAGGTGGCGGTGACCATGAATCCGACGATCACGAGCATGTTGCCGATGCCGCCGATGAAGGTGGCCACCAGCAGCAGCCAGATCCAGGCGCCGGAGGTGCCGAGGGCGATCAGGGAGACGGTGGCGACGGCCTGGATGACGCCGCCGGTGACGATGGTGGCGCGGTTGCCGATCCGGCCGACGGTCTTGCCGCCGAGGGTGCCGCCGATGACGGTGCCGAGGCCGAGGACGCTGAAGGCGAGTCCGGTGGACAGCGGGGAGTATCCCAGCACCTTCTGCAGGTAGAGGGTGAGTAGGAAGACCAGGGAGGTCTCGGTGACGAAGGCGATCAGGCCGGCGACGTTGCCCCAGATCACGGTGCGCCGCTTCATGATCTGCACGGGGACCAGCGGTGCGGCGGAGCGCTTCTCGGCGAACCAGAATCCGGTCAGCAGTACGGCACCGGCGACCAGCATGGCGAGCGTCACGGTGTCACCCCAGCCGCTCTCCCCGGCCCGGGTGAGGCCGTAGACCAGGGCGAGCAGGCCGCCGGTGACGGTGACGGCACCGGGCATGTCCAGCCGGGAACGGGCGGCGGGGCGCGAGTCGGCGATGGCGGAGGGGGCCAGGATCAGCACGAGGGCGGCCACGGGCACGTTGATCAGGAAGGCCCAGCGCCAGGACAGCAAGTCGGTCAGCAGGCCGCCGAGGACGGCACCGGCGGTGAATCCGGCCGACATCAGGGCGCCGTTGAGCCCGAGCGCTCTCTCCCGCAGCGGCCCTTCCTTGAAGGAGGTGGTCAGCAGGGACAGTCCGGCCGGCGTGACGGCGGCGGTGGCCAGGCCCTGGAGCACGCGGGCGACCAGCAGCATTCCGGGGGAGACGGCGAGGCCGCCGAGAACGGAGGACACGCCGAGCAGGGCCATGCCCCCCAGGAACAGGCGCTTGCGGCCGAACAGGTCGGCGACCCGGCCGAACAGCAGGGTGAAGCCGGCCGTGGCCAGGGCGAAGGAGGTGGCGATCCACTGCAGGTCGGCCAGGGAGAAGTGCAGGCCGGCTCCGACCACGGGGAGGGCCACGTTCAGGATGGAGAAGTCCACCGCGATCATGAACTGGGCGCCGAGCAGCAGGGTGAGCACCAGTTTCTGGCGTCCCGTCATGCGTGGTGCTTGCCGCCCGCCCGCCGCGGCGCCGTTCTCTGGCACCTCCGACGGGTGGGTCGTGATGGCCGGTGGGGCTTGGTCGAGCGTGGACATGGGTTTCCTCCTGCAACACCAGACACCTAACGGTGCTCTGGTTCCGTTAAGATGTGATGACGGTAGCAGAATGGAACGCCTTAAAGGAACTGGAGAACCGTTATGAATGACGAAGGTGCGGAGCCCGGCATGATCCGGCCCGGTGGGCGCACGGCCCGGGTGCGGGCGGCGGTGCTCCAGGCCACCGGAGACGCGCTGGTGGAGAAGGGCTTCGCCGCCCTGGACCTCGCCGACATCGCGCGCCGCGCCGACGTGGGAAAGACGACGCTCTACCGCCGCTGGGGAACCACGGCCGCCCTGGTGGCCGATCTGCTGATGGACATGGCGGAACAGTCACTGCCGCGCGCGGAGACCGGCTCCCTGCTCGGCGATCTGCGGGCCAACGCCCGCCTGGTGCAGCGCACATTGACCGACCCGCGCCAGGGAAGGCTTTTCAAGGCGATGATCACAGCCGCCACCTGCGACGAGCGGACGGCCGCCGCGCTGCACCGCTTCTATGAGATCCGCATCGAGGAATGGGCCTCCTGCGTCGAACAAGCCGTCCAGCGGGGAGAGCTCCCCTCGGGAACCGACGCGTGCGAGGTGATCCGCGCCGTCTCAGCGCCGCTCTACTACCGACTGCTCGCCAGCGGCGACCCCCTGGACGAGGCGGCCGCCGACCGTGCCGCCCTCGCGGCCGCCGCCGCGGCCCGCGCCGGCGCCTACGTGAGCTGAGCCCGGTGGCGATGAGACCCACCCCGGGGAAACCGTCGGAGGTTTCCCCGGCCTGCCAGGATTCGCCTCCTCGTAGCTCCCTGTAGCTCCCCGCCCTCGCTCGGGCCCTCTCTGTCGGCACCCCGATGAGATGCGCTGACGCTGTCCGGAGACGAGGAAATCTTGTACGGCAAGGGCCGATCGCGGGCATGACCGCCGGACCGTCAGCGGGCCGTCAATCAGGGCGACGAGGGGTCGACACCGCCCATCAGGAGGGCGTAGAGGTCATCACCCCGCGGGATGTCCTCGGTGGCGGAGAAATCGACCACGTGCAGGGCGGCCTTCTCGTAGAGGCTGTACGACATGAAGTCCTCGCCCTGAGCGACGATCATCAGCCGGGACCCGACCCGCCATGTCGCGTGACGCCAGCAGTCATCGGAGCCCCCGTGCTGGCCTACGACCTCCGCGGGTCCCAGCAGATCCGACACCACCTCGAAGCCCGCTTGCCAAGCAGCGCCGAACTGCTCCCGGGTTGCCGACTCCTCAAAACGCCATCGTTCGGACGGTGTGCTCTCCGGCAGGTCCAGCAGATCCTGGTCCTCCTCGGGATCCTCGTCGTCAGGATCCTCGTCGTCCGGCTCGTAATAGAGGGCGAACGCCACGTCGAACATCTTCACCCGGCTTCCGTTCACACCGCCGCCCCAGGGAACGGCGACGTCCCAGTCGCCGGCGGTCAGCACGGGCGTGTTCTGAACATCGCCAAGGTAGCGGGCGATCGAGCCCCCGGGAGGGGCCGGCCACCCCGTGCGTCCCCAGGTGGCGTCCAACGACTCCTGATCCCAGCTGGAGCCGGCGAGGCCGGTCATAGAGTGGACCAGCGCAGGGGTGATGGGACACCACACAAGAGCCATGGCGGCAGGATCCCCTTCGGGTGAGCACGTGGAAACGGTAAGGCCTGCCGTTTCCACTCGTAAGATTGGGCAGCTCATGATCGTATGGCGTTCGTTGAGCACTTTGCGATGGTTTCGTCGAGCCTGATCGAGCTCGGTCACAGCGACGTGGGTCGGTGGCGCCCGGCTTGACCGGCGGTCAGCGCCAGTAAGCGGGGTAGCGGCGATCGGGCAGGACGCGCCCCAGGAGGACGCCGCCCAGGATGACCACCAGGCTGGCGGCGAGCACGGGGTTGAGCAGGAAGACCGGATCCGGGTCGGTGAGCGCGATCAGGGCCGCGGTGGCCGTCGCGGGCGGATGCGGGGCGCGCAACAGGAGCATGGGCGCGGTGGCCAGCCCCGCCGCCACGGCAGCCGCCCAGATCGAGGGCCCGGCGAGCGCGGTGATCACAAGGGCGAGCGCACTGGCGGCGAGGTGACCCGCCAGGATGCTCCGCGGCTGGGCGAACGGCGCGGTCGGTGCCACGGCGACGATGGCCGCGCTGGCCGCGAACGGCAGTGCGAAGAGCGGAAGGTCGGTCGCCGAGGTCACCGCGGCCAGCAATAGCAGTCCGGCCATGGTCGCGCTCGTGGTGGTGAGGACCGCGGCGACGGTGGGCCGGGCCGGGGACAGGGATGCCATGGAAGTTCTCCATCGGGCTCGAAGGTGGGGCCCGGCCCGCGAGTGCGGGCCGGGCGGTTCCCGTCAGTCGGACAGGCCGCGGAGGAAGTCGCGGATCAGCGCGGCACTCTGCTTCAGGCGGGTGGTGAGGGGGAAGTGGCCGGCGTCAAGGAGGTGGATGCGGGCGTTCTTCAGGTCGCGGCTGAAGGCGCGGGCTCCGTCAGGGCCGAAGATCTCATCGCCACGGCCCCAGACGGCCAGCAGCGGAGGCTGGTGGGTGCGCAGGTATTCCTGCCAGTCCGGGTAGAGGGGCGGGTTGGTTCCGTAATCGAGGAAGAGGGCGAGCTGGATCTCCTGGTTGCCCGGCCGGTCCAGCAGGGCCTGGTCGTGCAGCTCCAGGGCGGGATCGACCAGCGAGGTGTCGGGCACGCCGTGGGCGTACTGCCAGTGCGTGGCCTCGCGGGTGAGCAGGCCGCGCAGCGCGTCGCCGTTCTTCTTGGACGGGTCGGCCCAGTAGGCCCGGATCGGCTCCCAGAAGGGGGTCAGGCCTTCCTCGTAGGCGTTGCCGTTCTGGGTGACGATGCCGGTGATCCGCTCGGGGTGGCGCAGGGCCAGCCGGAAGCCGACGGGGGCGCCGTAGTCGTGCACGTAGATCGCGTACCTGGTCAGGCTCAGGGAGTCGAGAAGCCTGTCCACGACGTCGGCGAGGTGGTCGAAGGTGTATTCCCAGTCCGTGACGGACGGGGCGGAGCTGAAACCGAAGCCCGGATAGTCCGGGGCGATCAGGTGGTATTCGCCGGCCAGTTCCTCCATCAGCCCCCGGTAGGCGATCGAGGAGGTGGGGAAGCCGTGCAGGAGCACGAGTGTGGGGGCCGAGGGGTCGCCCGCCTCCCGGTAGAAGACGTCGAGACCGTCGATCCGGACGGTGTGGTGACGGATGTTCACAACTCTCTCCAACCATCTATCGGTGTTTTAACGGTTGAACATGCGGTGAAGCTAGCAGGCCGCCTGCCAACCAGTCAAATTCATTTAGATGGTTATAATGGAGTCATGACGAGACCTCTGGTGGGCGAGCCCATGGCGCTGGACCTGGTCAACACCGCTTGGGTGGACCAGGGGGCCTGGGTGGACTTCTTCGACGAGCCCGGCGGGGTGGAACGATGGCTGGCAGAGCACGGCCTGTCCCCGTCGCCCGGAGCCCGGGAGCCTCTGATCGCCACGCGCACGGCCCTCCGCGCCGCGCTCGGTGGCGACGACGGCCCCCTCGACGAGATCCTCAGTCGGGGCTCGCGCCGTCCCCGGCTGCGTGACGGAAAGGTCCATGAGGAGGTCGTGGCCGACATCCCCGCCTGGATCCCGGCCTGGATCGCGGCGGCCGACCTCGTCCGGCTGTACGGCGAGCGGCCCGAGCGGATCCGCAAATGCGCCAACCCGGCCTGTGTGCTGTGGTTCTACGACATCAGCAAGAACGGCAGCCGCCGCTGGTGCTCCATGGAAGCCTGCGGCAACCGCGCCAAGACCGTCCGGTTCCAGCAACGCCACCGCGCGCCCGGCTCCTGACGGCGCGCATCGCGCCGATGGGCGCGATGCGCGTTTTGGCAGCTCATGGGAGTGATGTGAGAAAAGTGCACGTTTCGGTCGTCAGCATGGGGGAACCGAGGCGCGTCCCGGGTCATGATCGTTGGATGGATCGTAGCCTGGAGGGGAGGAGGCTCGCCGGTCGAGTGCGGAGTGGGTGCGCGGGAGACGGGCGGGCACGAAATACGGCTCGCGTAAGTGCGGGGGTGAGGCCGATGCGGCTTCACGACGGATGGCTTGCCGGGGTGGTGGGCGCGGTCATGCTCACCGCGTTCGTCGGCGAACCGGCGGCGATGGGCGCCACGGAGACGGCAGCGCCTCAGCCGTCCTGTACCGCGCCGCCACTGCCCGGCCATGTGGTGGATGTGAAGCTGGTCGACGGGGGATCGGGCATGGCGAGCGGCAGTCCCAGCCCGTACGGCAGCGCCGGTCCGCACGGGACGGTGAGCCCCAGCCCCAGCCTCGACCTGCAGAACATGGGGATGAGCGTGGTGGTCACCCCGGCCAAGGTCGCCGCGGGGACGGTGTCCCTGCGGGTGTACAACACGGGAGTCATGGCTCACGAGCTCGCGGTGCTGCCGCTTGCCTCGGGGCAGAAAGCGGGAGACCGGGAAGTGGGCTCGGACGACCGTATCGACGAGGCGGGCAGCCTGGGCAAGGCCTCGCGTGACTGCGCCGCGGGTGCGGGAGAGGGCATCGCCCCGCACTCCATGAGCTGGGTCACGCTCACGCTGCGCCCCGGCCGTTACGAGCTGGTGTGCAACTTCCCCGGCCACTACGCCAGGGGCATGCGCGCCGAGCTCGACGTCACCGGCTGACGACACCGGTCGACGGCCCGGCGGCACGCCCGCCCGCACCCGCCGTCGCTGCCACACCGCACCCGGAGGCCACCCCCCGAGCCGGCAACCCCGCGGACCGGTATGGCTAGTGCCTCGGCACGGTGCCGTCGAAGGCGACGCCGTCGAACGTTCCGCTGACGGCGGCGGAGTCGGCGGCCTGGAACGGCGTCCAGACGATGACGATCTTGGCCGTGGACCGGTCGCGGGTGACGTCGAGGGTGGCGGACGCCCTGCCGGCGGCGTTGAGGCGGATCTCACCGCTCACCGCGAGGTCGGAGAGGAAGCGGTCGCCGGTCAGCCGCACCACGCCCGCGCCGTGGTCGATCCGGCCGCCGCGCAGGCCGGCGACGGAAGTGTCACCGGTTGCCGGCATGCCGTTCGGGTTGCTCCGGGCCACCGCGTCGTCCACGGTGGCGAAGGCGGCGGCCAGCAACCGCCGCCGCTCCGCGTCGAGTCCCTCCGCGCGGGCGGGCCGCAGGTCCTGTGACGCGCGCGGGAAGCGGCCGAGCGCCCGGTAGTTCTCCGCGCTGCACCGGCCGTCCGCCACCGGGCCTGGGGCGGCGAGGAACGAGCGTACGGCCGACCGCAGGCAGGTGTGGACCTCGCTCTGGCCGAAGGAGGCGCCGACGTGCGCTCCGAACGGCACGGTCAGGGCCGTTCCCCCGAATCTCCGCGCCGCCTGGATCGCGCCGCCGGGCGGGGTGGCGGCGTCGAGCTGCCCGCCGATGGCCAGTGCGGGCACCCGTGGATAGCGGGCGGTGCCGGGTAGCGGCGGGGCGTCTTCACGGGTCGGCCACTCAAGGCACCAGTCGGCCGCCTCGCCGCCCGCCCCGAGCGCCTCCGCGGTGGTGTAGGGGCGGGCCGGCATGCCGGCCCGGTGGCGGGCGAGCTGGGCGCGGCGCTCGTCGAGACCGGCCCGCCTGTCGTACGGCAGCGCCGAGTCGGCGCAGACGAAGGCCAGCATCGCCGGATCGCTCGGCATCGCCGGGGGAGTGGGGAACTGGGTTACCAGGCGGCGCAGGGGTGAGGCGTCACCTCGCAGGTACGCGTCGGCGGCGGCGTTGGCCTGCCTGCCCACGAAGGGGTCGGCGAGGTTGCCGGTGAGCCGGGCCAGATCGCCGGCCGTCACCTGCGCGTCGGGATGCGACCTCAGCCGCGCGACCAGTTTCGCCCAGCGGCCCGCGGGCGTGCCGGGCAGTTTCCGGCATTGGGCCGACGGGCGGCACACGGCGCCGATATCGGCCGCCCCGCGCCGGGCCGCGGAGGAGAACGCCATGTCCGCGTAGCCGTCACGGCCGGCCGACAGCACGCTGTCGAGCAGGACGGCGCGGGTCCTGTCGGGGTGCCGGACGGCGTACGCCTGGCCGATCAGCGTGCCCCACGAGTAGCCGTAGACGGTCAGCGCGGGCACGCCGAGCTCGGCGCGCAGCGCTTCGATGTCGTGCGTGGCGTAGGCGGTGCCGAAGAACCGCGCGCGCTCTCCCAGTGTGGTGGCGCACCGCCGTACGGTCTCGGGGGCGGTCACGTCGAGGCCGGGGCATGACAGTGCGCTGGAGCCGCCCCAGCCGCGCTGGTCGAGCATGAGCAGGTTCTGGTGGTCGAGGGCGGGTCCGAGCCAGGCGCGGGTGTTCTCGACCGCCCACAGCGACGGCGCGGGCCCGCCGGGAAGGACGAGCACGGTGCCGGTGGCCTGCCGCGTTCGGTCCTTGGCCGGCACCCACGTGTAGGCGATCGAGAGTTTCTCTCCCGCCGGGTTCGCCGGGTCCAGCGGCACCTCCAGCGTGCCGTCGCAGCGTTCGGTGGCTTGCGCGCAGGAAGCGGTGGCCGCCTGGGCGGGTGGCGGTACGGCGGCGAGGACCGTGGTCATCGCCAGGGCGCCGAGCAGCCCGGTGATCCTTCTCCTCGCGCGGGCACCGGTCGATGGTCTTGTCATGAGCTCTCCGTTCAGGTTCTGTTCGGTGCTCCCACCATTCCGGCCGTGTCCCCGCTCCACATCTGCCTGGCGGTCACGCCTGTTGCCCTTGAGGCGGAGACGGCCGCGCCGCGAGGCGGAGGGCCGTCCCTAGACTTGCCGCATGTCGTGGATCAACCGCCTGATCGGGTGGGGTCAAAGGCATCAGTCCCTCCTTGACGCCGTCCTCGCCGTGCTCGTCGGCCTGCCGCTGCTGCTGTGGAGCGGATTCGTGCTGAGTGCCGTGTCCCCGGCCCTCGCGGGCGCGTTGCTGGCCCACGTCGCCATGGGACTGCGCCGCAGGGCGCCGCTGTGGTCGTTCGCGGCGGTCTCGGCGGGGTGCGCGGCGATGCTGACGGCCGGCGGCATGCTGCTCCCTCCCTCATTGGTCATCTTCCCGTGGTCGCTGTACTCGGTGTGCGCCCACGGCCGTCGCGGCGCCTCCGCCTGGGGGCTGGCCGTGGCCGTGCTCGGATCCGCGGCGATCGGTGTGAAGTTCTGGCTCAACCCGCAGGAGGCGGCGGGGCTGCTCCCGTCGTTCGTGGCGCTCTTCCTCCTGGCCGTCTGCCTGGTGGCATGGAGCCTGGGGGTGTGGCGGCGGACGCAGCGCGCGTACCTGGCCTCGGTGGAGGATCGGGCGCGGCGCGCGGAGGCCGAGAGGGAGGAGCGCGCGCGGCGGGCGGTCAGCGACGAGCGGGCCCGGATCGCCCGCGAGATTCACGACGTGGTGTCGCACTCGCTTTCCGTGGTGATCAGCCAGGCCCAGGGCGGCACCTACGCCGTGCGATCCGACCCGGCCAGGGCTCATGACATCCTGACCACGATCGCCGAGGCCGGGCGCCACGCGCTGACCGACATGCGGAGCCTGCTCGGCGTGCTGCGCGCGGAGACGCCGCTCGAACCCGACTCGTACGGCGCGCAACCCACGTTGGGCGAGTTGCCGAGGCTGATCGACGGGACGCGTGCCGCGGGCCTGGAGGTCACCTGGCAGCAGGAGGGCGTCGAGCGGCGACTCAGCCCCGCGGCCGAGCTCGCCGTCTACCGGATGGTTCAGGAATCGCTGACCAACACGCTCAAGCACGCGGGCGCCGGGCGCCGGGCCCACGTCCGGCTGAGCTGGGGCGAGGACGAACTGGCCGTGGACGTCCGGGACGACGGCTCGGGCCGCGACGCCGCCGGCGCGGGAGGCGGGCATGGACTGGTCGGCATGCGCGAGCGGTTTCTCGCCTTCGGCGGCACGGCCACGGCCGGCCCCGCGACCGGCGGCTTCCTGGTGTCCGCGCGGCTGCCGTACTCTCCCGACCGTCGAAAGGAAACGCGGGCGTGATCAGAGTGTTCTTCGTCGACGACCAGGTGATGGTCCGGGCCGGATTCGTCATGGTGGTCGAGGCGCAACCCGACATGACGGTCGTGGGCGAGGCGGGCGACGGCGCGGAGGCGCTGCAGAAGCTGGCGGTCACCACCGCGGACGTGGTGCTGATGGATGTCAGGATGCCGCGCGTGGACGGAATCGAGGCGACGCGCCGCCTGCTCTCCGGGGCCGGCCACCTGCCGCGGGTGATCGTCTTGACCACGTTCGACCTGGACGAGTACGCCTTCGCCGCGCTTCGTGCCGGCGCCAGCGGCTTCCTGATCAAGGATGCGCCGCCGGAGGACCTTCTGGCCGCGATCCGCACCGTGCACCACGGCGACGCGGTCATCGCGCCCTCGGCCACCCGGCGCCTCCTCGACCACGTCGCCGCCGACCTGCCGGTGCCCGACGCGGGTCCTGACCCGTTCGCCGCGCTGACCCCGAGGGAACGCGAGATCCTCCAGCAGCTCGCGCTCGGACGGTCCAACGCCGAGATCGCCACACGGCTGTTCGTCTCGGAGGGCACGGTGAAGTCCCACGTCCGCAGCATCCTGGCCAAGCTCTCGCTGCGCGACAGGATCCAGGCCGTGATCTTCGCCTACGAGAACCGGCTCGTCCGTCCCGGCGCCTGACCCCTCGCGGGGAGGATCCGCACTCTGCCGTCAGGCAGATGCCGAGGCCCGCCTGCCGCACTTCGATAGAAGGCATGATCACTACGGACGAAACCCGGGCGCCGTCATGGACGCTGTGGGCGCCGCGCGCGCTGCCGGCCTGGGCTCTTCTCTACGGCGCGGTACAGGCTTACTGGGCGCTCACCGGCGGCGCGCCATCCATGTCCCCCGTGGGCATCGACCTCATCGTCTTCTCCGGCTGGAAAGCGGTCGCGCTGTGCCTGGCGGCGGTCGCGATCACGCTCGCGTTCGGGTGGGCGGGTGAGCGGATCGCGGTCCGGCGCGTCCTGCTGGCCGGGGCGTGGACGGTCAGCGGTGCCCTGGTCGTGGCCGCGGCGCTCTTCCTGCTGGACGTGGTCGGAGGGCTGCTGCCCGGCATCGGCGTTCGGTTCTTTCCCGCCGGCTTCCTCAGCCGGACGGCCTGCCTGGCCGGGGCGTTGCTCATGGGCGCGGTGGCGCTGACCCAGCAACGCCGGATACGCGGCGGATGCGCGAGCTGCGGGCGGGTCGAGGATGCTCGCCCGCCGGTCCGGACGCCGGTCTGGGCGGCGTTCGCCGCCACCGCGGGCTGCGTGGGGCGGATCATCGCCCAGTTGATCGTGGGGTTCGACGCGGGGCCGTTGGGCGTGGGCGTGGACGCGGTGCTGTTCGAAGTCGGGTTCGTCCTGGCGGGCACCCTGCTGCCGTGGGCGTTGGTGTTCTCCTGGGGGACCGTCTTCCCCCGGTGGGTGCCGGGGCTGGCGGGGCGCCGGGTGCCCCGCTGGCTGGTGCTCGGCCCCGGTGCCGGAATATCTGTGGCGATGACCGTATATTTCGGGATGATCCTTACCAACATGGTCGTAGCCGCGCTGGGTGGCGTTCCCAACCTCGGCTTCGGCGGGGCACTGCCGGACGCCTTCTACTGGGTGTCCGTCCCGATGTACTGCCTGTGGGGGGTCATGCTCGGGGTGGCCGCCATCGCCTACGGCCGCCGCACACGCCCCCGCTGCCACCGTTGCGGCCGCTGACCGCGGTCAAAGCCCGGGAGCGCGGTGCGCTGCCGCCGGTCCGGCGGCTTGGCCGTGACGGTCTAGGTCCGGTGGCCTGGCCGTGACGGTCTACCGGTGCGCCAGCCGGTCGGCGACGTCGCGGAAGGTGGCCAGCCAGTCCCGGTTGTCGACTCCCCAGTCGCCACCGAAGCGGGCGACGACGGTGTCGGCATCGGGGGCCACGTAAACGTACTGACCGTAGTTCCCCAGGGCGTAGAAGCGCCCCGGCCGCTCGACGTCGACCCACCAGAAGTACTGGTAGAAGTCGGCAGGGTCGGTGGTGGTGTCGGCGGCCGTGGCGGCGTCCGCCCAGCCCTTCGGCACGACGCGCCTGCCGTTCCACTCGCCGTGGTGGAGGAACAGCAGGCCGAGGCGGGCGAAGTCCACCGGGGTCGCGTTGAGGCCGCTCTCCATCTTCTCGAACCCGGAGCGTTCCGAGTCGAGGCTCCAGGTCGCGTCCGCCTCGGCTCCCAGCGGCTGCCACAGCCGGGTGGCCATGTATTCCGAGACGGGCATCCCGGTGGCCCGCTCAAGCACCATCCCCAGAAGCAGCGGGTTGTAGTTGGTGTAGAGCCACCTCTGCCCCGGCGGACGCTCGACCTGGGTCCGGTCGAGCGCGACCTCCCGCAGGTCCACGCCGTAGTAGGTGAACGTGTCGTCGTCCCAGGGCCATGGAAGGTCCGTTTTCCAGTACCGCAGGCCCGACGACATCGTGAGCAGGTCGCGCAGCTTGATCTGTGCGAAGCGCGGGTCCCGCTTCGCCAGCTCCGGCAGGTAGGCGGTCACGGGATCCTCGACGCTCTTGATGCGGCCCTCGGCGATCGCGATCCCCACGAGCGTCGACACGAACGACTTCGCGACCGAGAACGAGGTCTGGCGGGTGTGCCGATCAGAACCGCCGAAGTAGCGCTCGTACACCAGCCGGTCCTTGTGGACGACCAGGAACGCGCGGGTGTCGGTCCCGCGCAGGAAGTCGTCGAACGCCAGGTCTCCGCCGGCGGCACGAGGAGGCGTTACCCGGAGGTCGATCTCTCTTCCCCGGGGAAGCGGACCGGCGCCTTTATCCGCCGGTATCAGACGGGAGGGGAACCTGTACTGGTCGCCGACATCCGCGTCGGTCCACACCAGCGCCCGCGCGATCGCCGACCGGTCGAGTGAGAGCCACGCCCATCCGTAAAGGGCGAGCATCGCGACAAGCACCGCGACGATGCTTTTCGTCAGGCCTCGCACCAGCCGGCGGAGTCGTGGCCGCCGGGTCGCCTCACGTCCTCGTGCTGTCGTCCCGCGTCCCGGCGACGCCGGCTCGATCGTCTCCCGCATGCTCCCGCCACCTTCGTCTCATGTGCAGCCCATGGTCGCGGCGGAAGGCGGAAGCGTCGTCAGACGCAGGGTTGGAAACCACGTCAACCCCAGGGTTGATGCCCGCCTCCGCTTGGCCGTTTACATTGAGGACCATGGACTTCCGTACCGCGGCCCGCTGGTTGGAGCGGCTGAGTCCCTGGGCCGTGGACGCCGGACTGGCCTCGGTGCTGGCCGGAGTCGCGCTGACCGAGATAGCCGTCAACGCGGACTGCGCGGGGGTGACGGTCTCGGACACGTGGTGGAGCGTGGCCTTCACGGTGGCCATCACGTTCCCGCTGTCCCTGCGGAGGCGACACCCGTTCGCCGTCATGGTCGCCGTGGGTGTCCCGGCCGCCGTCTACAACGTCGTCGACATCCCCCCGGATCCGTACACGTTGACGTTCGCGATTCTCGTGGCCGTCTACTCCGTGTCGGCGTACGCCCGGCGGCCTCTCGCCGTGGCCGCGGCCGTCACCACCGCGGCCGTGCTCGTCCTGATGAATCTTCCCGTGATGCCCGACGAGAACGACTTCGCCGATGTCGTGAACCAGTTCGTCCTGCTCGGCGGCGGGTGGATCGCGGGACAGAACACCCGGTACCGTCGGCGCCAGGCCAGGCTGCTGCGGGAGCGCGCCGAGCGGGCGGAGCGCGAGCAGCAGGAGCGTGGACGCGTCGCCATCCTGGAGGAACGCGGCCGGCTGGCGCGGGAGATCCACGACGTCATCGCGCACAGCGTCGGGGTCATCGCGGTCCAGGCGGGCGCGGCGCGGGCGGTGGCGGAGCAGCGGCCCGACCGTGCCCGCGAGACCCTCGCCACCATCGAGAAGGTCAGCAAGGACACGCTCGTCGAGCTGCGCCGGGCGCTCGGAGCGCTGCGAGCGACGGGCCAGGAGACGGACCTGAGGCCGGCACCCGGCCTGGCCGCGCTCGACGAGCTCGTCGAGAAGGTCCGGGGCGCCGGCGTGACCGTCTCCGTGAGAGAGCAGGGAGAACGGCGCGACCTGCCGCCGGGCGTCGACCTGTCCGCGTACAGGGTCGTGCAGGAGGCGCTGACGAACACCGTCAAGCATTCGGGGTCACCGACCGCCCATGTGACGATCCGTTACGGAGCGTCCTCACTGGAGGTCCGGGTGACCGACGACGGCGGGAGCTCTCCGGCGCGTGCGCTCGCCGGCGTCGGCCGGGGTTCACAAGGCGGCGGCCACGTGGCAGGTGGTCACGGGACAGGCGGTCACGGGCTGATCGGCATGCGCGAGCGTGTCGCGATGCTGGAGGGCGAGTTCGAAGCCGGGGCGACGGAGACCGGCTTCGCGGTCCGGGCCCGCTTCCCGCTGACCGGCGCCGGGGAGGGCCGGTGAGCCTCCGGATTCTTCTCGTCGACGACCAGGCACTCGTCCGCTCCGGTTTCCGGATGCTGGTCGAGGTGCAACCGGGCATGGAGGTCGTCGGTGAGGCGGCGAACGGCGAGGAGGCCGTCGCGGAGGCGCGGCGCACCCGGCCGGACGTCGTGCTGATGGACATCCGGATGCCTCGCATGGACGGAATCGAGGCGACCCGGCTCATCACCCGGGCGGACGCCTCGCCGGGGTGCAGGGTGCTCCTTCTCACGACGTACGACCTGGACGAATACGTCTTCCGCGGCCTCAGGGCAGGAGCGAGCGGCTTCCTGCTCAAGGACGTGGCGCCGGAGGACCTCGTCAGGGCGATCCACGTCGTCGCGGAGGGGGAGTCGCTGCTGTCGCCCTCGATCACACGACGTCTGATCGAGGAGTTCGTCAGGACTCCCGAGGCGCCGCCGATGTCGTGTCCCGAGCTCGCGTCACTCACCGAGCGTGAGCACGAGGTTCTCACGCTGATGGGGAGGGGGCTCGCGAACCAGGAGATCGCCGAGCGCCTGTCCCTGAGCATGGCCACCGTCAAGACGCATGTGAACCGTGTGTTCTCGAAGCTCCGGCTCCGCGACCGCGCTCAGGCCGTCGTGGTCGCGTACGAGACCGGGATCGTCCGTCCTCGCGATGCCGGACCGGCGGGGTCACGGCCCGAATACACCTGGCACGGGCCGGGGCGTGATGCCGGGCCATGGTGAGGCCCGGCATCGTGGCGAGTGCGGTTACGAGATCGCGAGCTGGGTGACCGACGGGCCGGGCAGGCTGACCGTCACGGTGCCCTGCGAGACGGGCAGCGTGCCCAGCGAGGTGGGCAGCGCGTAGCCGGCCGTGTCACCGGCCTTCTGGACGGCGGCGGCCTTCGTCACCCCGCTGCCGACACCGACGACGGCGGTGGAGGGAGTCGTGCTCTTGTTCACCAGGACGACGACCTTGGGGTTGGCCGAGGCGTAGACCTCGACGCCGGGAAGGGTGGTCTGGGCGCGCACGAGGGAGCTTCCGAAGCGGGCCAGAGAGGTGTCCTTCTGACCGGTGAAGAAGCCCACCCCCTGGTAGATCGGCATGCGCTCGTTGAGGCCGGCCCCGTTGCGGGCGTAGGCGGGGCGCTCGTCGTTGGGCTGGTCGTACAGCAGGCCCAGCGCGCCGTTCTTGTCGCCGTAGACGAACCCCTTGGCGCCGGCCTTCAGCAGGTGGCCCCAGACGCTGGCCGACCACCAGATGGCGGCGTTGCGGTACTGGAACGGCTCGGTGCCGATGTTGCCGCACTGGGCGAGCTCGGGGGGATTGTCCACGACGCTCCAGGAGGAGTTGATCTCTCCCACCTGGATGTCGATCTTGCTCGCGCGGGCGGGCACCTCCTCGTTGATGATCGTGCGGACTTGGTTGACGTCGTTCTCCCACTGGACGGTCTCATTGAGCAGCTGGCTGTCGCAGACGAGCTTCTCGCCGCCCATGCCGTACTTGTGGAAGTCGACGAAGTCGGCGCGGGTGCCGCTGGCCTTGAGGAAGGTCCGGACGGATTGCATGTCGGGCCACGCGAGGGCCGGTCCGCCGATCTTGATGGTCGGATCGACGGCCTTCATCGCGTCGTAGGCGGCGTTGAATTTGCCGGCGTACGCTGCGATGTCACTGGGCTCGTTGCCGATGATCCACCGGGCGACCCGGTTGGGCGTGGGTCCGGTGTTGAAATGCTTGACGATGTTGGCGGCGTCGACGGCGTTGTCCGGAACGATCACCATGGGTTCGGCGCCTCGTGCCTTGATGGCCGACACCCACTGGTCACCCGTCACAGTGGTGTCGGCGCCGGCCCCGTTGGCCACGATCGGGCTGCTGGGGTTTCCGGGCGTGGCGTATTTCAGCCCCATTCGCATCATGCCGAACCGGCCCTGGACCATGGCCTGCTCGGCGGGGTCGTTGGTGATGTAGTGCCCGTAGCCGTATCCGGTGACGTCCAAGCCGAACGCCTGGGGCGAAACGGTACGTTCGACGGTCGTGAAGTCGACGGTGACGTTCGCGGCGGCCGCCCCGGCAGCTGGTCCGGACAACCCTGCGAAGACGGAAACGGACGCCGTCATCGCGACCAGACCAAGGATTCTCCTGCGGTTCATTGCGGAGTCCTTCACTTTCAGCGCTTCCAAAATGGGAGTGGCGGTGCGACCGGGTCAAGCGTTAGGGAAGATCACACCGCAGCGGCGCCATACTAGGTAGAGATCGTTAACGGCGGGTGCTTTTCCATGTTTCCGGTTTGTACTTTTCGTACTGCGGAATGCCGCGGGCTTCCGACCGGGCCGTCGTGGTCGCGCCGGACGCCGGAAACCTAGAAAACCCTGAAGTGGTGAAAGAGCTCGTAGGAGTCGTCCTCGGCGGCGAAGGCGCGGGCCTCGGAGCGTTTGACGGCCAGGTAGGCCGAGCTGCGGAGGGGACCCAGGGCCCGCATCAGGACGTCGTCGGCCTCCAGGGCGTCCAGGGCTTCGTCCAGGGTGGCGGGCAGACGGGGAACGGTCCCCTCGGGAAGGGTGGCGGGATCGACGTTGACGGCCTCGCCGGGGTCGAGCTCACGGCGGATGCCGTCCAGCCCGGCATGGATGACGGCGCCGAGCGACAGGTAGGGGTTCGCGGAGGAGTCTGACGGTTTGATCTCCAGGTTGGCCGCCGCCTCGGCGTTCCTGCTCAGGGGAGAGCAGATCCGCACGGCCGCCTCCCGGTTGTCCATGCCGTAGCAGGCGTAGGCGCTCGACCACATCCGCGGCGCCAGCCGCCGGAAGCTGTTCACTGATCCGCAGGTCAGCGCGGTGAGCGCGGGAAGGTGGGCGATCAGGCCGCCGATGAAGCGGTAGGCCGTGGTGGACAGGCCGTAGCGGCCTTCGGCGTCGCCGAAGGAGTTGGTCCGGAGCTCGGGATCCCACAGCGACAGGTGCAGGTGGGCGCCGTTGCCGGCCTGGTCGGCCAGCGGTTTGGGGGCGAGGGAAGCCCACATGGACATGCGGGAGGCGACGCCGCGGACGGTCTCGCGGTAGATCACATGATTGTCGGCGGCGCGCATGGCCGGAGCGTGGCGGATGGAGAGTTCCTGCTGGCCGTGGCCGAGCTCGGGATGGTAGTGCTCGACCCTGAGGCCCTGGGTCTCCAGGGCGCGGATCAGGTGCATCGTGTAGTCGTGGGCCTGATCGAAGCCGGTGGTGGCGTAGCAGAGGCTGTCGTCGGCGGGGACCAGCCGGTCCAGGCCTCCGGCGGGGTCGGGCATCCGCCGGCCGAGGGTGAACTCGGGCTCGAAGGCGGCGACGGCGGCGTGGCCCTCCTCGGCCAGGGCGGCGATCGCCTCGCGCAGGAAGGTGCGCGGGCAGGCGGGCCAGGGGGATCCGTCGATCTGGCGCAGGTCCGCCAGCATGGCCGCCGCGCCGGGCGCGTAGGGGAGGGGGACGAACGTGGTCGCGTCGGGGACGATGCGGACCTCGCCGACCGGGCCGAGATGCTCGACCTCCTGGAGCTGGTCGAGCATGTTCATCGCCATCATCGCGACGGTGTGCCCGATGCCGGAGTCGAGCCGTTCGGACAGCCGGAAGCGCGAGGTCGCCTTTCCCCGGATCACGCCCCCGTGATCGACGTAGAGAAAGCGGACCAGCTCGATGCCCTCTGTCTCGGCGCGTTCGACGACGCGCCGCTCAGCGGGACCGAGCGGGTGGGCCTCGGTGGCACTGTGGCGATCTCTCATGCTCTCTGCGTAACACGTCCTGGGGGACAGTGGAAGCACATCGCACGGTGGCTCGGCGCTACGAGGATCTCGTGCTCCACGCAAAACGGTGGGAGCGGCGAGGAAACAGGTCAGGGCCGGGGCAGACCTCCGCCGGCGGTCAGCTCAGCACTCGTGTGAAGAACACGGACAGTTGATCCGCTCCCCTGAGGATCCCGTCGAAGACTCCATTCACGGCACTCGCCGCCTCGGCGGGCCGGGTGAACAGATAAAAGGCGACGAACGCCACGGCGACGTAAGTGGCGACCTTCTTGACCTGCATGGGGGCCTCCTGCAGCTCCAGTTCCCAGCCGTACATACCCTAATTTTAATGATCTTTGGCATCTGCGGCCCGGGTGGCTCCCGGATTTCGATGATCATACCTGTTTCTCTGGGGAGATCCGTTGCCGGATCGTGAGATTGGCATGAGTCACTCCGCCATCGTGCGGGTGGACGGGCCCTTCTGTCCAACCCTCACTGCCACATGTACCGGTAGGGCTAGGGGGATGCCCGGTGTGGGGCGGGGGCCGACGGCGGGACGGCCGGGTCATTGAAGATCGATTTCATCGGCGGCCCATCGGAAGATCGTCAATGGGAGCCGGGCTGCGCGTCCGGAAGGTGTGGTGGCGGCCGGATGTGCACCGATTGCTCCATCCGTCGCATCGGCGGGTTCATTTCACTTCCGTTGAAGAAGTTACTTTGAGTAGCGCTCATGGTTTATTTGGTCAGCAATTATGACTTATATCCATTTATGATTTCAGGGTTGACTCGGCCATGTGCTCACCTTAGGGTCTGACTTTGGTCGCCGTATATACGTAAATCGACCAGTATGTACGGCGGAACATCTTTCTTTGTGGTCGCAGAGAGTTGAGGAGGTGTTCCATGCGGATCAAGCGTCGTGCCAAGGTGACGGCTCTTTCGGCTGTCCACCTGTGATGTGACGAACCGCCAGAAGGCCGGCACCCTTGGTGCCGGTCTTCCTCCTGTATGTCACCTCTCGACGTCAGAAGGGAATCGGCCGTGTCTGTGAACTTCCTTCCGGTAAAGCCATATCTTCACGCTTCGGTGCGAATCGGCGAGAAGGGCGAGGCCGAATTGCACACCTCCGGCGGAGTCCTGGAGGTCGAAGCCCCGGAGGGGATGAGTCAGGACGATTTCCTGGATCTGCTCCGCCTCCTCGACGGCAGCAGGACCATCGAGGACCTGGAGCGCGAGACCGGTCTCGACGGCAAGGCGGTGCGCGAGGTCGTCGAGCCCGCCGTGGTGTGGGGCCTGATCGACGACGCCGCCGTCCCGGCCGCCTCCTCGGGGCCGGCGGTCCTGTCACGGCTGGAGGACGTCCTCAACCGGCTCCTGGAGGACCTGGTCTTCGCGGGCCCGTTCTGGCGAGAGGTCCTTGAGCGCCCGGAGGCGCTGCACCACAACGTCTTCTTCGGCTTCGGGCTGGAGAACTGGTTCTTCCTCTTCCGGGAGAACGAGTTCGACTCCGCCGTTCTCGCCCTCGCCGAGAGCGCCGAGCTCAGGGCGATGCTCAACGACTTCTACCAGGAGGAGCACCGCCACGACGACATCGTGGTCCGCGCCTTCCGGCCCCTCGGCATCACCCGCGACGACCTGCTGAAGGCACGCCCCCTGCCGACCACGACCGCGTTGATCAAGATGCTGTCCTGGTGGGCGCGGACCGACCCGCTCTTCTTCGCCGCCACGATCGGCGTGCTGGAGGGACGTCTCGACTCCGACGGCGACGGCCCCGACGGGCCGGTCGCCTACGACTCCTTCCTGGCCGCCTGCGACAAGATCGGGCTGGACCCCGGCTTCGTCGAGCCGATGCGCGCGCACGCCAGGGTCAACGCCGGCCACGACCACGGGTCCGTCAGCCGCGAGCTGTTCGCGCGGGTCCCCGGGGTCGACGAGGAGACCGAGCGGCGCTGGCACGCCAAGGCGCACCTGTTCATGGAGGCGTACGCGGCCTTCTACAACGGAATCCTGGAGCACTACTCCGACCCCGGGCGCCCGCTGCTGCGCACCGCCGAGATCTGAACGGGAGGCATGATGAGCGACTTCGCCGGTTTCCAGCGGCCCTCGCTGCGGCCGGGCGTACGGTCGGCCACCACGGCGGACGGCGGCATCGAGTTCACCTACCTGGACGGGCGCCGGTTCGTCGAGTTCGAGTTCGACGGCGGCCGCGCCGAGAAGTTCCACGACTTCTTCACCGTCCTGGCCGAGGGCGGGCTGAGCGCCGCCGAGCTGGGCGCGGCCTTCCCCGGCAGCCCCGAGGAGTACGGCGAGATGATCGCCGCACTCGACGAGCAGGGCATGATCGCCGAGGCCGAGGCGGCGGCCGAGGGCGGGATGAGCGGCGTCAGCGCCTACGCCTACCTGCGCAGGCACGCCGATCAGGTGCGCGCGGGAGTCGGCAGCCCCCTGGTCCAGGCCCTCGTCGACGGCAGCGCCACCCGCGAGCAGCTCATCGGCTACGCGGTCGAATACTGGCACATCACCCACCTGTGCCCCCGTGCGCTGGCCCCGGCGCTGGCCCGTGACGATCTCGGCCTGCCGGTGTGGGAGAAGCTGATGCACTTCTACATGACCGAACGTAATCACGACCGCATGATGGAGAAGTCGCTGCTGGCGGTCGACATCCCGCGCGAGCGGCTGCTGCGGGCCCAGCCGCTGCCGGCCACGATGGCGATCATGGCCTCCCTGGGCGTGTACGCCTACAACTTCCCGCTGGCGCTGATCTCGACGCTTTTCCCGATGGAGGAGCCCGAGCCCGAGTTCCTGGACCTGTTCCGCGCCCGCTGCGCCGAGCTGGGCCTGCCGGAGGGCTTCGTCAAGCCGATCGTCAGCCACTCGGACGTCAACGAGGACGAGGCCCACGAGGCGGTCACCCTGGACCTGCTGGCCGACTTCCCCTACCTGAGCGTGGAGACGGTCCGCGAGTGCGGCAAGGCGGTGGCCGATGTGATCGAGCAGCGGGCCCGTCTCGACGCGGAGATCGTCTCCTGGTACGGCGCGGGCGGAGGCCTGCGCGACTTCTCCGACGGCTACCCGACGCAGGCAGGCAAGGCTCTCACGTGCGCCCCGCTGACATCTTTGGCATAACCGTCCTCGCCTTCATCTGGGGCACGAACTTCCTGCTGGTCGAAGAGGCGCTGGAGGGGGCCGACCCGGCTCAGATAGTGATCATCCGGCTGGTGACGGGCGGGGCGGCCCTGGTGCTCCTCGCCTGGGCCCGCCGTACGGCACTGCCCCGCGGCGGCGTGGTGTGGCTGAAGCTGACCGGCATGGGGCTGATCGGCCAGGCCGTGCCCTGGCTGCTGTTCGCCTGGGGGCAGGAGGAGGTCACCGGCGCCCTGGCCGGGGTGTACACCGGGCTGACCCCGCTGATGACCATCCCGGTGGCCTGGGTGCTGCTGCGCGAGCGCCCCACGGCCGCCGAGACGGGCGCGGCGGTCATCGGCTTCGCCGGGCTCGCCGTCGTCCTGGCCCCCTGGAGCGACGGCGGCGCGCGGGCGCCCCTGGGCGGGCAGCTGCTCTGCCTGGCGGGCGCCACCTGCTACGCGCTCGCCTACAGCTACGCCGGGCGTCTGATGCGGACGCTCACCGACAGCAAGCTCTCACTGGCCGCATCCCAGGCGCTGGCGGCCTCGGCGATCATGCTTCCGGCGGGGAGCGGGCAACTCGTCCAGCCGATGCGCCTGACGTGGCTGATCGTGCTCTGCCTGGCGCTGCTCGGGGCCGGGACGGCGATCGCCTTCCTGGTCAACTACTGGCTGATCGCCCGGGTCGGCCCGGTGCAGGCGTCGCTGGCGTTCTACCTGATCCCGGTGGTCGCGGTCGCCGCCGGGATGCTCGCCAGGGGCGAGCGGCTCACCCCGAACGAGGTGCTCGGCTCGGCGCTCATCCTCGCCGCCCTGGCCGCCCTGTACGTCTGGGAGCGCGTGAGAGAGCGGCGCCTCGCGTCCGTCCCCGAACCGATGGAAGCCCGCTGACACATGGGAACCGGCATGGAAATCCACGACGACTTCGGCCTCTCGGTCGCCCTGGTATCCGCCGAGGAGGCGCTTGCCCTGGCCGGCGGGCGTGAGCCGCCGCCGGGGGTCAACGTGGTCCGGGTGCCGGACCCGCCCGCCGACAGCTGGATCGACCTGGCGCGGGCCGGGTTCGTCCGCAAGCCCTCGTGGGTCACGTGGGTCTCTCCCGTGTACGGCGAGGACTGGCTGGCCCGGATGCCGAAGAAGGTCCGCTACGACATCCGTCACGCCCAGAGGGTCGCGGCCGGGCTGCGGCAGGTGGTGGAGCAGCCCCTGACCCCCGCCGCGCTGGATGAGTTCCTCGCCCTGTACGGGCGCGTGGTCGCGGCGATGCCCCACGGGGTGGGGTTCGCGCCGTCGCTGCGGGACGGCATCCTCGCCGAGGGCCGCCACTACGCGATCTACGCCTACGACGAGGACGGCATGGCGGGCGGCTGCCTGTGCCTGGAGAACCCGCCGGAGGGCACGGTGAGGCTGCGGTTCTCGGCCGTGAGCCCGGCCTGGCGCGAGCGCGGCCTGGCCCGCGCCCTGTACGCCGAGGCCGTCGACGTGGCCCGGCGCAAGGGCCACCGGCGGGTGACCCTGGGAAACGACCCCAACCTCTACGGGCACATCCCGCAGCCGGGCCTGTTCGCCTTCAAGGCCCGCCTGGGATTCACCCCCGTCCCGGCGGAACCGTTCGGGGTCAACCGGTGGGGGGACGAGGCCGATCTCCTGCTCTCCCTGGACGGGCTGAACGACCTCGTCCTGATGCTGGGATATCCGGGGGACGTCTCGGGACGGGACGACCCGCCGGGGTATCGCCTGGAGGTCCGCAGCCGCCGTCCCGCCGATCTCGGCGGTTGCGACTTCCCGTTCATCCTGGGCACCCGGCACCGCCTGACATCCTGAGACGCGGCGCCCGGCGTCGTCCGGCGCCCTGAGACGTCTCAGACGCCCAGCGGGGCCTCCATCAGCCTGGCCACGTTCTCGTCGTCGCCGCTGAGCCCGACCCGGGCGTGGGACTGGCGTCCGAAGCAGAACAGCAGCAGCTCGCCGGCCGGACCGGCCACCTCGACCCGGGAGGTGCCCTTGGGGCCGCCGAGCGCGACGCCGCCGCCGGTCCGGCGCAGCACGACGCCGACCGGCGACCTGCGCAGGAACAGGCGGCCCGCCATGCGGATCCGCTTCCAGAAGATCTCCTCAAGGTCGGCGGGAAGCTCGCGCGGCTCCCAGGCGGGCTGCGCGCGCCGTACGTCCTCGTGGTGGATGAAGAACTCCATGGTGTTGACGGCCTGGTCCAGGCCGGGCAGGGCGTAGAGGCCCGCGGGCCCGGAGCGGATCAGCTCGACGAGGCCCGCGTAGCCGTGCCTGGCCTTCAGGGACTCCTGCACCGAGGCGGTGTGCCCGGCCAGCGGCTTGAGCGCGATGCCGCCGGCGGCGTCCGGGCGCCGTTCGCGCAGAACCAGGTGAGCGGCGAGATCGAAGGTGGTCCAGCCCTCGCAGAGCGTGGGGGAGTCCGGGCCGAGCTGGACGAACAGGTCGCTGAGCGCGGCGCGCTCGGCGCGGGCGTGAGTCATCTCGCGATCCTAACAACGTCGTTTCGCGGGCGATCACCGGCGGAAGCGGCGTCCCTGCGGCAGGAGGCCGGGAATAAGTTCTTGATCGATCGTGATAGTGACTTAGGTAGCAATGTTCCTCTTTTGAAAGGACACCTCCCGAGTGGCGAGCAAGGTGACCCCCGCCGTCATGCGCCAAGGGCTTCGTGTCCTCGGGGTGGCCATCCAGGCAGAGAAGACGGTCTTCGCCGCCGCGGTCCTGTCCAGCGCTTTGTACGGCGTGATGACGGTCGCGTCGGCCTGGGCGCTCGGCTGGGCCACCGAGAACGTCGTGCTGCCCGCGTTCGCACAGGGAAGGGTCGCCACCGGCGCGCTCGTTCTCGGTGCGCTCCTCATCCTCGGTACGGCGCTGCTCAAGGCGCTGGGCGTGGCCGGACGGCGGTACTTCGCCGGGGTCATGCAGTACCGGATGCAGGCCCGATCCCGCCGGGACGTCACCCGGCAGTACCTGAAGCTCCCGCTGGCCTGGCATCACAGGCACCCGACCGGCCAGCTGCTGTCCAACGCCAGCGCCGACGCGGAGGCGGCCTGGGCCCCGCTGGCCCCGCTGCCGATGGCGGTAGGCGTGATCGTCATGCTGATCACCGCCGCGGTCGCGCTGGTGATCACCGATCCGCCGCTCGCCCTGGTCGGTTTCCTGATCTTTCCGGCGATCGCCGTGCTGAACCTGATCTACCAGCGCAGGCTCAGCCCCCTGGCCACCCGTGCCCAGCAACTCCGAGCCGAGGTCAGCGAGATCGCGCACGAGAGCTTCGACGGCGCCCTGGTCGTCAAGACCCTCGGCCGCGAGGACGAGGAGACCGCCAGGTTCCGCGAGAAGGCCGGCGAGCTGCGTGACGCCAACATCGCCGTCGGCCGGGTCCGCGGTCTGTTCGACCCGATGCTGGAGGCCCTGCCCACCCTGGGCGTGCTCGCCGTGCTGCTGGTCGGCGCGGGGCGGCTGGACAGCGGCGCGATCAGCTCGGGCGTCCTGGTCCAGGTCGCCTACCTGTTCACCCTGCTGGCCTTCCCGATCCGCGCGCTCGGCTGGGTGCTCGCCGAGCTGCCCCGGGCCGTCGTCGGTTACGAGCGGGTCCAGGCGGTGCTCACCGCGACGGGCTCCATGGAGTACGGCACCGCCACGCTGTCCGGCTCGGCCCCGGCCAAACTGGAGATCCGCGATCTCGACTACGCCTACGACGACTTCCCGGTCCTGCGCGGGGTGAGCTTCGAGGCCGAGCCGGGCCGTACCGTCGCGCTGGTCGGCCCCACGGGCTCGGGCAAGTCCACGCTCACCCAGACCTTCGTCCGCCTGGTCGATCCGGCGGCCGGAGCGGTGCTCCTGGACGGGGTGGACCTGCGCGAGATCGCCCGCGGCGGGATCAGCGACGCGGTGGCGCTGGTGCCGCAGCAGACGTTCCTGTTCGACGACACCGTGCGCGGCAACGTCACTCTCGGCCTGCCGGTCGGTGACGAGGACGTCTGGGCGGCGCTGCGCCTGGCCCAGGCCGACGGCTTCGTCAGCGCCCTCCCCTCCGGGCTCGACACCAAGGTCGGCGAGCGCGGCACGACCCTGTCCGGCGGCCAGCGCCAGCGGGTCGCCCTGGCCCGCGCCCTGGTCCGCCGCCCGCGGCTGCTCGTTCTGGACGACGCCACCTCCAGCGTGGACCCGCAGGTCGAGGCCAAGATCCTGTACGGCCTGCGGGACGCGGCCCAGGCCTCGACCGTGGTCGTCGTCGCCTACCGGATGGCCACCATCGCCCTCGCCGACGAGGTCGTCTACCTGGAACACGGCAGGGTCGCCGACCAGGGTCCCCACGACCAGCTGCTCGCCCGCTGCGAGGGCTACCGCAACCTGGTCACCGCCTACGAACGCGAAGAAGCCGAGCGCGAGGCGCTCGAAGCAGACGAAGAGGAAGAGGTCAGCGCGTGAGCGAGCGAGCCGGTGAACACAGCGGCCCGAGGGGTTCCCGGGCCGGCGAGCCGCTGAGCGGGGAGCGCGCGTGAGTTCACTTCAGGGAGTCGAACGGTCGGCGCTGGCCACCGTACGGCATGGGCTGGCGCTGACACCGGAGTTCCGCAAGGGGCTGGCCGGGACGCTCGCGCTGGCCGTGATGGCGACGCTGGGCAAGGTGATCGTGCCCATCGCCGTCCAGCAGACCATCGACCGGGGGCTCAAGGGAGAGGTTCCCGACCTGCCCTACATCCGCACCGCCGTCGTGGTGTGCGCGGCGGCCGTGGTGTTCACCGCGCTGTGCGCGTATCTGATGAACGTCCGCCTCTACAAGGCCACCGAGTCCTCCCTCGCCACGCTGCGGGTGCGCGGCTTCCGGCACGTGCACGACCTGTCGGTGCTCACCCAGAACTCCGAGCGGCGCGGCGCCCTGGTCTCCCGGGTCACCGGCGACGTGGACCAGATCAGCGCGTTCATGCAGTGGGGCGGGCTGATGATCATCGTCGCCCTGGGCCAGCTCCTGGTCGCCACCGTGCTGATGTTCGTCTACTCCTGGCAGCTCACCCTGCTGGTCTGGGTCTGCTTCCTGCCGCTCATGGTCATGCTGCCGCGCTTCCAGCGGTGGCTGTCGGGCGCCTACACGCGGGTCCGCGAGCGCACGGGCGACATGCTCGCCGCGGTCAGCGAGTCGGTCGTGGGGGCGGCGGTGATCCGGGCGCACGGTTCGGAGAACCGTACCGCCGAGCGGCTGGACACCGCGATCGAGGCCAACAAGGCGGCGCAGGCCCGGACGCAGAAGATCGTCGCGACCGTGTTCCCGCTGACCGAGATCGTCGCGGCGGTGGCGATCGCCGGGGTGGTGCTGCTCGGCGTGCGGCTGGGCGTCGGGGGTGAGATCACCGCCGGGCGCCTGATCGCCTTCCTGTTCCTGATCACGCTGTTCATCTCGCCGTTGCAGATCGCCACCGAGGTGCTCAACGAGGCGCAGAACGCCGTCGCCGGCTGGCGGCGCGTCCTCGGCGTGCTCGACACCCCGCCCGACGTCGCGGACCCCGGCCCGGACGGCGTCGAGCTGCCGCGCGGCCCCATCTCGGTCTCCTTCGAGGACGTCGAGTTCTCCTACCCCGACGGCCCTCCGGTGCTGCGGGACGTCTCGGTGGACATCCCGCCGCGCTCGCGGATCGCGGTGGTGGGGGAGACCGGCTCGGGCAAGACGACCTTCGCCAAGCTGCTCACCCGGCTGATGGACCCGGTCTCCGGCCGGGTCACCGTGGACGGCGAGGACCTGCGCGAGGTCCGGTTCTCCTCGCTGCGCGAGCGGATCGTCATGGTGCCGCAGGACGGTTTCCTGTTCGACGGCACCCTGGCGGAGAACATTCGCTTCGGGCGTCCGTCGGCGACCGAGGAGGAGATCCTGCTGGCCCTGACCGAGCTGGGGCTCATCGACTGGCTGGAGGGCCTGCCCGCGGGCCTCGAAACCGCCGTCGGCCAGCGCGGCGAGTCGCTGTCGGCGGGGGAGCGCCAGCTCGTCGCACTGGTCCGCGCCTATCTGGCCGACCCCGACCTGCTCCTGCTCGACGAGGCCACCTCCGCGGTGGACCCGGCGACGGAGGTCCGGCTGGCCCGCGCGCTGGAGGGTGTCACGCGAGGCCGTACCGCCATCTCCATCGCCCACCGGCTGTCCACCGCCGAGGCCGCCGACGAGGTGCTCGTCTTCGACCGCGGCCGGATCGTGCAGCGGGGCCCGCACGCCGAGCTCGTGGGGGAGCCCGGCGTCTACGCGGACCTGCACGCTTCCTGGGTCTCGGCCGCCCGCTCCTGAGCGCCGGCCCGTACGGCGGGACCGGCGCGAACCCGTACGGCGGGACCGGCGGAAAGGAGAGGCGGCGCGGGTCCCCGGTGGGGACCCGCGCCGGGCTCGGGGGCCGGGCTCAGGGAGCCGTGGCCCCCTCCCACGTCCGCAGGTAGGCCTCGGCCCCGGCGGCCATGTCCTGGACGATCTCGTTTCCGGCGACGCCTCGCATGTCCTCGATCCAGTCGGGCACCAGGCCGTAGTGGGCGACACCGTCGACGTTGACGTCCCAGACCCGCTCGCCGGTGCGCTCGCGGTCCAGGGTCACGCCGCCGTCGAAGGACTTGAACGGGTAGGTCACGGGGTTGCCCGAGTTGTTCGGGCGCGGAGCGGGCAGGGGGCCCATGCCGTTGACGTCGAGCCCGTAGCCGAACCCGGTGACGTGGGCCTCGTCCCTGAGCTCCTTGGTCTTGCGCCACGCCTCGGAGAAGCTGTCGGCCTGCGAGCCGTAGGCCGTGATCATGCCGCCCAGCCCGTAGATCCGGCGGAAGAAGTTCGGGTCGGCCCAGCTGTGGGAGGAGATCACGCCGGGGTAGCCGGCGGCCTCAAGGATGTCGAGGGTCTGGTCGGCCGCCTTCACGCTCATGTGGTCGAGCTCGACGATCATTCCCCGCTTCATCATCCCGCTCAGCATGTACTCGCCGAGCTTGGTCAGGCCCTTGGTGTTGCAGTGCGGCGCCGGAGGATAGACCGGCAGCGAGACCCCGGGGGGCAGCAGCCCGGCCAGCTGGTCGGGAAGGACCCCGCCGGGCTCGATCGGGTTGTCGTGCTCCGGGCCGGTGCAGGTCCTGGCCTTCCAGAAGGTTCCGGTGCTCAGAAGGTTGCCCAGGTTCACGATGACGCCCTGCGTGCCGGAGTCGAAGCGGACGCCGCACAGCGCGTTGTCGTACTTGTGGCACAGGAACATGCTGCGCACGCCGAGGCGGTGCAGCTCGTCCAGGCCCTGGTCGATCTTCTCCTTGGTGCAGTGCGGGATGCCGAAGCTCTGGCGGCAGCCGAACGGCTCGGAGGTCTCGACCCCGAGGACCACGGCGAGCTTGCCCTCCGCGATCACCCGCCTGGCCTCGGCGGGGTCGCGGACGACTCTGAACCAGCCCCGGCCGGGCCCGCCGGACTCGGCGTCGATGAAGTCCTGCAGCTCGAAGGTCCGCTTGGCCTCCAGCCGGAGGGTGGTCATCTCGTCGCAGGAGTTGCTCTTGAGCGGGTAGATCTCGCACAGCTGCCGGTTGGCCACCAGGTCGTTGACCATGATGCGCAGCCCGCCGCGCCAGGCCCGTTCGAGCCACTTGTAGTAGGCCTGCTGGTGGGTCAGCGAGTTGTGGGCGGGCCAGTCCTTGAAGGTGGGCCAGCCGATCGGGTCGTGGGTGCCGACCGGCGAGCCGGTCCTGGTGAAGTTCTCGAACCACGCGGCCTCACCGTGCGGGTGGTGGTCCAGGCAGTCGACCAGGGCCTTGGAGATGCCCGCGGGATCGAACGGCTTGCCGCACATCAGCTTGCCGCCGAACGCCTCGTAGGACATGAGATGGCTGTGCGCGTCGACGAAACCGCGGACCGTGCCGTCCGCCGCCATGCCCCTCAGCGGCTCGCCGAGGGCGTTGACCTCCGACTCCGGGCGGGGCGGGGCGGCCATGGCGGCGCTGCCCGCCACGGCCACGGTACTGATCAACAGGAACGCGGTGACGATCATCCTGAGGATGGGGCGGGGACTGGCCACGAACACCTCACAACAGGGCCTGCATGGGGGACGCCGCAAGGATCCGCCGCTGTCAGGCGTCCAGTCAAGACCTAATGTGAGCATGGCTCAAAAATTGATGAACGACGTTCGGGAAACCTGTGCGATGGTCGAAGTGGAAGGCCCGCCGAGGGTTGACCGATCCGGTTGGAGGTAGAGACAGCGCAAGCGCGAGACTTGTGTCTCAGGGGGGTCTCAGGAGGAAGGATTCATGACAGGCGTACTGGGCGACGAGCCCAAGCGCGGGTATTACCCCGTGCTCGACGCGCGCTCGGCCGCGGCCCGCAGTGACCTGCTGGACGAGCTGCCGAATCTGCGGGTCCTGGATGACGACGACGACGATCCCGTCCTGGTACGGCTGGACGGCAGCCCGGTCGACACCTGGCGGGAGAAGTATCCCTACACCGAGCGGATGGACCGCGCGCAGTACGACCGGACCAAACGGCTGCTCCAGATCGAGCTGCTCAAACTGCAGTACTGGATCAAGGACACCGGCCGCCGGCTGGTGGTGCTGTTCGAGGGGCGCGACGCGGCGGGCAAGGGCGGCACGATCAAGCGGTTCATGGAGCACCTCAACCCCCGCGGGGCCATCGTGGTCGCGCTGGAGAAACCGAGCGAGCGCGAGAGCACCCAGTGGTACTTCCAGCGCTACATCTCCCACCTGCCGTCGGCGGGGGAGATGGTCTTCTTCGACCGCTCCTGGTACAACCGCGCCGGGGTGGAGCGGGTGATGGGCTTCGCCACGCCCGAGGAGTATGTCAAGTTCATGGAGCAGGCCCCCGAGTTCGAGCGCATGCTCGTCCGCGACGGCATCCACCTGGTGAAGTTCTGGTTCTCGGTGTCCCGCTCCGAGCAGCGCACCCGGTTCGTGATCCGTCAGGTCGATCCGGTCCGGCAGTGGAAGCTGTCGCCCATCGACCTGGAGTCACTGGACAAGTGGGAGGAATACACCCGGGCCAAGGAGGACATGTTCCTGCACACCGACACGGTGGAGGCGCCGTGGACGGTGATCAGGAGCAACGACAAGAAACGGGCCAGGGTCGAGGCCATGCGCCACCTCCTCAGCCAGTTCGACTACGCCAACAAGGACCGCGAGATCGTGGGCCGCCCCGACCCCAGGATCGTCGTCCAAGCGGCCGACCTGCTCGACGACGACCGCACCCGCTGACCGGCGCCGCCGCCCGCCCGGCCGGGTCAGTGGGTTCCGGCCTCACCGCCCGACAGGCGCTGGGCCAGGTAGATCGGGATGACCGACAGGATGATCAGGGCCGCGGCGACCACGTTGACCACGGGGGCCTGGTTGGGGCGGAAGAGGTTCTCGAAGATCCACAGGGGGAGAGTCCTGACCCCGGCTCCCGCGGTGAACGTCGTCACGATGATCTCGTCGAAGGACAGGGCGAAGGCGAGCAGCCCGCCGGCCAGCAGCGCCGAGCGCACCAGGGGGAAGGTGACCAGCCGGAAGGTGGTGAAGGTGTCGGCCCCCAGGTCGGCCGAGGCCTCCTCCACGGAGGTGCCCATACGGCCCAGGCGGGCCAGCACGTTGTTGTAGACGGTCACCACGCAGAAGGTGGCGTGCCCGACGATCACGGTGAACAGGCCCAGGCCCACGCCGAACGGCTCCAGCACCGTCCGGAAGGCGTTGTTCAGCGCGATACCGGTGACGATGCCGGGCAGCGCGATCGGCAGCACGATCAGCAGGGAGACCGCGTTCCGGCCGAAGAAGGAGTAACGCTGGATCGCGAAGGCGACCATCGTGCCGAGCACCAGGGCGATCGCCGTGGCGCCCAGCCCCGCCTGGATCGACGTCCACAGCGCGTCGCGCACGCCGGAGGAGTTCCAGGCCGCCTCCCACCACCGGGAGGTGAACCCGCTGGGGGGCCAGCCGAACGTGCGGTCGGCGTTGAAGGAGTTGAGCAGCACGATGAGCAGCGGCACGTAGATGACGCCGAGGCCGGCGGCCAGCATGGCCCACAGCGTCGTGCGGGCCGTACGGGACAGGTTCACAGGTTCTCCAGGGCACCGGTGCGGCGGACCGCGGCGAGGTAGACCAGCATGATCATCACGGGGACGGTGGCCACGGCGGCGGCGAAGGGGAGGTTGTTGGCCGCGCCGATGTTGTCGTAGACGACGTTGCCGATCAGCTGCGACTTGCCGCCCACGATCTTCACGGCGATGTAGTCGCCGAGCGACAGGGAGAAGGTGAAGACCGAACCCGCGACCACGGCGGGGAAGGCGAGCGGCCACACGACCGTCCGGAACGTCCGCCAGCCGCGCGCCCCCAGGTCGCCGGCCGCGTCCAGGAGCGAGTTCGGCAGCCGTTCGAGACCGGCGTAGATCGGCAGGATCATGTACGGCAGCCACAGATAGGACAGGGTGATGATGGTCGCGGTCAGGCCGTATCCCCAGCCGAGAAGGCCGTTGGAGGACAGCATGATCCGCCAGGCGTAGGCCTTCACCAGGTAGGACGCCCACAGCGGGGTCAGCACCGCGATCACCAGCCAGCGCTGCGCCCGGGGCGAGGCCATCTTGGCCATCGCGAAGGCCATCGGGAAGGCGATCACCAGGTCGATCAGCGTGACCGCGACCGCCACCCCCACCGAGCGCAGGGCGATCGTCCGGTAGACGTCAAGGGTGAACAGGTCCTGGAAGTTGGCCCAGGTGAACTCCTTGACCAGCTCGCCGGTGAAGGTGTCGGTGCTCCAGAATGCCGTGACGAACAGGGCGGCCAGGGCGCCGAGGTAGGCGACGCCGAGCCAGAGCATCGGGGCGGACAGCAGCAGCGACAGCCGTACGCCCGCGTGCCGGTGCAGGAAGGCGGCGAGCCTGCGCCGTGGCGCGGGACCGGCCAGTGCGGTGGTGTTCACCTGTGGTTCCTTGCTGTGTGGAGGAAAGGGGTCCGCGATTCCCGCTCCGCGGGGCGGGGAGGCGACCCCGGGCGGGCGACCTGGTCCCTGCCGGGCGGCGGGCGATCCGGTTCCCTGGCCGGACGGCGGACGCCGGGGCGCCCGCCGTCCGGGCGGTCGCGCGGGGTCAGCCCTTGATCTCGGTCCAGGCCCGGGTCCACGCGGAGTAGTCCTTGCACTTGACGTCCGTGCGGCCGTCCAGGCACTGGGTGATCGGCGTGGTCCAGTACCAGACCTTGGAGAAGTAGTTCTCGTCGGTCGCGTGGAAGATCTCGCAGTGCTTTGGATCGGCGGTCAGCGAGCAGGACTCGGAGTTGGCGGGAGCCTCGCCGAAGTATTCGGCGACCTGGGCGTTGGCCTTGGGGGAGATGATCCAGTCAAGCCACTTGTAGGCGCAGTTGGGGTGCTTGGCCGAGGCGGCGACCATCCAGGTGTCCGACCAGCCGGTCGCTCCCTCCTTGGGCAGGGTCACCGCGACCGGGGCCTTGTCGGCCTGGGCCACGTTGGCGATGACCTGCCAGGTGGTGCCGACCACGGAGTCACCGCTCTTGAAGGCCTGGACCTCCTTGGTGTAGTCCGACCAGTATTCGCCGACGATCTTCCTCTGCTGCTTGAGCAGGTCCACCGCGGCCTGGAACTGCTTGTCGTCCAGCGCGTAGGGGTTCTTGATGCCGAGCTCGGGCTTGGTCGCCATCAGATACACCGCCGCGTCGGCGATGTAGATGGGCGAGTCGTAGGCGGTGACCTTCCCCGTGTACGGCGAGGCGGGGTCGAACACCACGCCCCAGGAGTCGGGCGCGGGCTTGACCGCGTCGGTGCGCCACATGAGCAGGTTCGCCCCGCGGCCGTGCGGCACGCCGTAGGGGACTCCGTTGACCGAGTTCCACGCCTTGTTCTTCAGGCCCTCGAACACCTTGGCGTAGTTCGGGATCAGCGAGGTGTTGACCGGCGCGACGGTTCCGGCGGCGATCAGGCGCAGCGAGGCGTCGCCCGAGGCGGAGACCACGTCGTATTCGCCGGTCTTCATCAGGTTGACCATCTCGTCGGAGGTGCCGGCGGTCTTGGAGTTGACCTGGCATCCGGTGGCCTTCTCGAACGGGGTGACCCAGTCGACCTTGGGGTCGTTGGTGCCGTCCTCGGCGTACCCGGCCCAGTTGACCAGGTTGACCTGGCCCTCGCCGGGGCCGAGGGTCTTCAGCGCCTCGATCTTGGGTGGGGTGAACCCGGCCTGGCCCGGGGCGGAGGCCTTGCCGGGCTCCGGTGAGGAGGAGCCGCCGCAGGCGGTGGCGGTGGCGAGGGCGAGCGCGGACAGGGCGACCGCGCCGTGCCTGACGAGAATCCGGGGACGCATATGATGACGACCTTTCTTACGAGACGATCGCGAACTCGTGTCTGCGGTTCCAGACGAGCCGGACCCTTGTGCCGCGCAGGCCCATCACATCCATGGACGAGACCTGCAGATTCTGCTGGAGCGCGATGAGGCGCCCGCCGGCGTCGAGGTCGACCACGAAGCGGGTGGCAGGCCCGGCGTAGACGACCTCCCCGACGGTGCCCGTCGCGCTGTGTTCGGCGTCGCCGACGGCGTCGTCGATCTCGGTGACGCGCAGCTTCTCGGGCCGCACGCTGAAGGTGCCCTCTTTGCCGAGGACAATGCGCGCCGCCTCGCCGGAGATCAGATTGGAGGTGCCGACGAACCCCGCGACGAACGTGCTGGCGGGCTGCTCGTAGATTTCGGCCGGGGTGCCGACCTGCTCGATGCGGCCCCGGTCGAACACCGCCACCCGGTCGCTCATGGTCAGCGCCTCCTCCTGGTCGTGGGTGACGAACAGGAAGGTGATGCCGACCTCGCGCTGGATCGACTTGAGCTCGACCTGCATCTCCTCGCGGAGCTTGAGGTCCAGCGCGCCCAGCGGCTCGTCCAGCAGCAGCACGCGAGGGCGGTTGACCAGGGCGCGGGCCAGGGCGACCCGCTGGCGCTGGCCGCCGGAGAGCTGGCTCGGCCTGCGCCGTTCCATGCCCTCCAGCCGGACCGAGGCCAGCGCGGCCAGGGCCCGCTCGCGCCGCTCGGCCCTGGGGACCCGCTTCACGCGGAGGCCGTACTCGACGTTGTCCACCACGCTCATGTGCGGGAACAGTGCGTAGTCCTGGAAGACGGTGTTCACGTCGCGCTCGAAGGGGGCGAGGCGGGTGACGTCCACGCCGCCGAGCTCGATCCTGCCCGAGGTGGGGGTCTCGAAGCCGGCGATCATCCGCAGCACGGTCGTCTTGCCTGAACCTGAGGGCCCGAGCATGGCGAAGAACTCGCCGTCGGCGATGTCGAGGTCGACACCGGTGACCGCTTCCACGGCGCCGAAGCTCTTGCGGAGGCCGCTCAGCCTCACAGCTGGATCTGACATGGCCGAAAACATATGGGGTTAAATGTTTTCCTGCAAGGCTCAATCCGGTATCACTGGTGCGAGCCTCAGGAAATGAGGTCTTTGGGGCAGTATCTGCGGGCCGGTGAGCACCGGGGACCGTCGAAGGGTGAGGGGGCGCACGACCGTGGCCGACATCTCCGGTGGCGCCCGGCTGGCCGCGTTCGCGCCGGTGGACAACACCGCACGGGTGGATGCCGTGGTCAGGCGGCTCACCGACGCCATCGCCCTGGGCCTGCTGGTCGACGGCGAGCAGTTGCCGAGCGAGGCCGAGCTCGCCGCCCAGCTGGGCGTCTCCACGGTCACGCTGCGGGAGGCGCTCATGGCCCTGCGGCAGCGGGGCCTGGTCGAGACGCGGCGGGGACGGGGCGGCGGCAGCTTCGTGCGGGTGCCGGCGGAGGCCCCGCAGCCGACCGACCGGCTGCGCGCCTTCACCGTGGAGGAGCTGCGCGACCTGGGCGACCACTACGCGGCCATCGCCGGGGCCGCGGCCAGGCTGGCCGCCCAGCGGGCGCTGCCGGAGGACGTCGTGCCGCTGCGGCGCACACTCCAGGAGATGTCCGACGCCCGGGACGAGGCACATCTGCGCAGGCTGCACGGCCGCTTCCACATCGAGGTGGCGGCCGTCTCGCAGTCGGCGCGACTCACTCAGGAAGAGATCCGGTTACAGGCTGACATCGGACCGTTGCTCTGGCTCGCCCACGTGGGAGAGGATGGGCCGTCGGCTCGCCATCACGCCATCGCCGAGGCGATCCGTCGCGGCGACGACGACCACGCCAGGTCCCTGGCGGAGCGGCACGTCCTCGACGCGGTGGAGCACCTCATCGAACTGCGCCTGCGGCAGCCGTGATCGTCAGTGTGTCTAGGGTGGTGGATCGACGTGAGTGAGCACCGTGCGCTGCTGGCCCCCGGCACCGCGGCCGAGGTGGCCGACGCCGTGGGCGAGCTCGTGGAGGGTGTCTTCACCGAGCTCCGTCACGTGCGCGACGCCGCGGCCCGCATCGTGGGCCCGGCACCGGTGAGCGCCGACCTGGCCGCGCTGCGCCCGCTGCTCTTCCCCCGGCTGGGCGGCCTGATCTCCGGCATCGGCTTCATCGCCGAGCCCGGCCTGCTCGCCGACGCGCCGTGGCACCTGGAGTGGTGGCAGGAGAGCGCCTCGGGGGAGCCCGTGCGGCTGCTGCGGGACATGAACCCCGCGAGCAGCGCGTTCTACGACTACACGCACTGGGACTGGTTCGCCGGACCGCGCTCCGGCGCCGAGCACACGCTCACCGGGCCCTACGTGGACTTCCTGTGCACCGACGAATACTCCCTCACCCTGTCCGTGCCCGTGCGGAGAGACGGGGAGTTCATCGGGGTGGCGGCGGCCGACGTGCTCGTGCGCCGCTTCGAGGTCGCGGTCTCGCCGGTGCTCCGCGGGATCCAGGGGCCCGCCTTCCTGGTCAACGCGCACGGTCGGGTGGTGGCCTCCACCACCGCCAAGTGGCTGGCCGGATCGGTCTTCCGGGGAGCCCCCGGCCTGGTCGCCCACCCGTGCCGGGGGCTACCCCTCTCCCTGCTTGCGGCACAATTGCCGCATGTCCCTTGACCCCGCCATCGCGGCACGGCTGAAGCGCACCGGCGACGGGCTGGTGCCCGCGATCGTCCAGCAATACGACACCGGCGAGGTGCTCATGCTCGCCTGGATGGACGACGAGGCGCTGCATCGCACGCTCACCACCGGCCGTGCCACCTACTGGTCGCGCAGCCGGGGAGCCTACTGGGTGAAGGGCGACACCTCCGGCCACGTTCAGCACGTCAAGTCCGCCGCCCTCGACTGCGACGGCGACACGATCCTGCTCAAGGTCGACCAGGTGGGTGCCGCCTGCCACACCGGCGACCGGACCTGCTTCGACGCCGACCGGCTGGCGGTGACCCCGGAGTGACCCCCAGAAGGGCGCTGTGGGTCTGGGTGGCCGTGTGCGCGGCGGGCTCCGCGCTCGTGCTGCTGGCGGCCGGGCGCGACTGGTTCACCGTCACGTACGGCGCGCGCACGGTCCCGGTTCCGGCCGCGGACCTGGCGCCCGCGCTCGGCCCGGCGGCCTGGGCGGGACTCGCCGCGGTGGTCGCCGTGCTCGCCACCAGGGGAGTGTGGCGCAGGGTCATCGGCGGCGTGATGGCGCTCTGCGGCGCCGGAGTGATCATCGGGGCGTGGCAGGGCGGCGGCGCGAGCGCGGCGCTGCGCGTCGCGGCCGAGCGGATCCCGATGGCCGATCCCGGCGGCCTGCACGCGGCCTCCGCCGTCGCCTGGCCGGTGACCGCCGTGGCCGGGGGGCTGTTCCTGCTGGCCGGGGGAGTCGTGGCCGCCCTCAGAGGGGGTGGCTGGCCTGGCATGTCCGACCGGTACGACCGCCCCGGACCGGGGTCCGGCGGCGAGAGCCGTACCACCGCCGGGAGCGCTCCGACCGAGCGGGCGCTGTGGGACGCGATCGACCTCGGCACCGATCCGACGGTCGACCCGGACGACAGAGAACGGTGACGGTCGCGAGTACGCGTCTTCTGAAAGCCCTGATTTCGCTAGGATTTCGCCCGCAACTCGGATAAAGGGGAGTCATTCATGAGCTATGGGAATCAGCCAGGTGGCTACGGGCCGCCGCCCGGCGGCGGCTACGGCTCCGGCGGTTATGGCTCCCCCGGCGGGTACGGCCCCCCGCCCGGCGGTGGCCACGATCCCTATGGCTATGGCGCGCAGCCGCCGCGGGGCAACAACGGCATGGCCATCGCCTCGCTGATCCTGGGCATCGTCGGGCTGTTCACGTGCGGCATCACCTCGATCGTGGGCATCATCCTCGGCCACATCTCGCTGGGCCAGATCAAGCGGACGGGTGAGGAGGGCCGCGGCATGGGGCTCGCCGGCCTGATCCTGTCCTACCTCGGCATCGCCGGCTACCTGATCGTGCTGGTGTTCTGGCTGATCGCGATCGGAGCCATCGCCGGTTCCGCCTCGCTGTCGGGTTACTGACGGGCATCCGGGCCCGTCTTGGGTATCGTGGCCGGTGACAGATCGTCACCGGCGGAGGGGTTCGGGCGGGCCGATGCTGACGGGGAAGGCCGCAGGTTTGCGGGGGGCGCGGGCACGGGCCGTGCTGGCGCCCCTCGGCGCCGCCGTGGCGGCCGGCGCCGCGGCGGCGTTCGTGGGCGTCGTGGATCCGAACGAGCCCGGGCACTACCCCGTCTGCCCGTTCCTCACGCTCACCGGGTTCTACTGCCCGGGGTGCGGCGGCCTGCGGGCCGTGCACGCGCTCGCCCACGGTGACCTTGTCGCGGCCCTGGGATTCAACCCGTTCGTCGTGGTCATGGTCCCGGTCCTGGCCTTCCTGTGGGGGCGCTGGGCGCTGCGTTCCTGGCAGGGCAGGCCGTTCAACGGGAAAGCCGTACATCCGGCCTATGTATGGCTATTTCTCGTTTTAATGATCGTTTTCTGGATAGCGAGAAATACGCCTTTTGGGGAATTTCTAGCCCCATAAGTCACCTGTGGTGTCACCCCCCGGCGGGGTGACCTCGGCAAGGCCGATAGCATCGGCTGGACAAAGGCAATCGATCGGGAGGGGCCTTACTCGTGAGCGAGTGGAGCGAGCGAACCGTGGGTATGTCAGCGTTCGCGAACTTGACCTCCGAGTTTCGCGAGGAGGGCAAGTGAGCGTGCTGGAGGAAATCCTCGAAGGCGTCCGTGAGGACCTGGCCGGCCGCCAGGAGGCCGTGTCGCTGGAGGAGCTGAAGAGGCGGGCCGAGCGGGCCCCCGCGCCCCGGGACGCCTACGCGGCGCTGGGGGGCGACCAGGTGGCCGTCATCGCCGAGGTGAAACGCTCCAGCCCGTCCAAGGGCGCGCTGGCGGCGATCGCCGACCCCGCCGCACTCGCCGGTGACTACGAGTCGGGCGGCGCCCACGTCATCAGCGTGCTGACCGAGAGGCGCCGCTTCGGCGGCAGCCTGGAGGACCTGGCCGCCGTGCGCGCCGTGGTCGACATCCCCGTGCTGCGCAAAGACTTCATCCTCACCTCCTACCAGCTCTGGGAGGCTCGGGCCTACGGCGCCGACCTGGTGCTGCTGATCGTGGCCGCGCTGGAGCAGAACGCGCTGGTCTCGCTTATCGAGCGGGCCGAGTCGATCGGCCTGACCCCGCTGGTCGAGGTGCACACCGAGGAGGAGCTCGACCGGGCGCTCGACGCCGGAGCGAAGATCATCGGTATCAACGCGCGCAACCTCAAGACCCTTGAGGTCGACCGCGAGGTGTTCGCCAAGCTGGTCTCGAAGATCCCCGAGGGCATCATCAAGATCGCCGAGTCCGGCGTGCGGGGGCCCCACGACCTGCTCGCCTACGCCAGAGCCGGAGCCGACGCCGTCCTGGTGGGCGAGAGCCTGGTCACCGGTAAGGACCCTCGGGCCGCCGTGGTCGATCTGGTCACCGCCGGAGCCCACCCCGCATCCCGACCTGAGGGGCAGTAAGCAGTGACAGACGGAACCCTTCTCACTCCTGCCGACCTCGCCGGAAACGGCGCCTACGGCAACGACCCGGACGTTCACGGCAAGTTCGGCATCTTCGGCGGGCGCTACGTGCCCGAGGCGCTCATCCCCGCGCTGGACGAGGTGGCGGCCGAATACGAGAAGGCCAAGAACGACATCGCGTTCATCCGCGAGTTCGACCATCTGCTGCGCACCTACGCCGGGCGGCCGACCACCCTCACGGAGGTGCCGCGCTTCGCCGAGCAGGCGGGCGGGGCCCGCATCATCCTGAAGCGTGAGGACCTGACCCACACCGGCGCGCACAAGATCAACAATGTGCTGGGCCAGGCTCTGCTGACCAAGCGCCTGGGCAAGACCCGGGTGATCGCCGAAACCGGCGCGGGCCAGCACGGCGTCGCCACCGCGACCGCCGCCGCCCTGATGGGCCTTGAGTGCGTGATCTACATGGGGGCCGTCGACTGCGAGCGCCAGGCGCTCAACGTCGCCCGCATGAAGCTGCTCGGCGCCACCGTCATCCCGGTCACCAACGGCAGCCAGACCCTCAAGGACGCCATCAACGAGGCCTTCCGCGACTGGGTCGCCAACGTCGACCACACCCACTACCTGTTCGGCACGATCGCCGGTCCGCACCCGTTCCCGGAGATCGTCCGCGACTTCGCCCGCATCATCGGCGTCGAGGCCCGCCGCCAGATGCTGGAGCTGACCGGCAGGCTGCCGGACGCGGTGGCCGCCGCGGTCGGCGGCGGTTCCAACGCGATCGGCATCTTCCACGCCTTCCTCGGCGACGAGGGCGTCCGGCTGCACGGCTACGAGGCCGGCGGCCGCGGTCTGGAGACCGGCGAGCACGCCCTCACGCTCACCGCGGGCTCCATCGGGGTCCTGCACGGCTCGCGCACCTACGTCCTTCAGGACGAAGAGGGACAGACGATCGAGTCCCACTCGATCTCCGCCGGTCTCGACTACCCGGGCGTCGGCCCCGAGCACGCCTGGCTCAAGGACACCGGCCGTGCCTCCTACCACGGCATCACCGACGCCGAGGCGATGGACGCGTTCGCGCTGCTCGCACGCACCGAGGGCATCATCCCGGCGATCGAGTCCTCGCACGCGCTCGCCGGAGCCCTCAAGCTCGGTCGCGAGATGGGCCCCGAGGCGACCATCCTGGTCAACCTCTCGGGCCGCGGTGACAAGGACATGGGCACCGCCATGAAGTACTTCAACCTCTGACGACCGACTTGCTTCCCCTCCGGTCACGGCCGGAGGGGACGGAGGCCACGAACCGCAACGGAACTCAACGATGACGACTCTTCAGACGGTGTTCGCCAAGGCGAAGGCAGACGATCGCGCCGCCCTCGTCGGATACCTGCCCGCCGGCTTTCCCACGAAGGACGGCGCGATCCGGGCCGCCGCCGCCATGGTGGAGGCGGGCTGCGACGTGATCGAGATCGGCCTGCCGTACTCCGATCCGCTCATGGACGGCCCGACGATCCAGGACGCCGTGCACAGGGCGCTGACCAACGGCACCCGCATCGCCGACGTGCTGCGCACGGTCGAGGGCGTGGCCGCGACGGGCGCCGCCACGCTGGTCATGACCTACTGGAATCCGATCGACCGCTACGGCGTCGAGCGGTTCGCCCGTGACCTGGCGAACGCGGGCGGGGTGGGCACCATCACCCCCGACCTGACTCCGGAGGAGTCCGGGCCCTGGCGCGAGGCCAGCGCCGACGCCGGGATCGACACCGTCTTCCTCGTCGCCCCGAGTTCTCCCGAGTCCCGCATCCGGGCCGTCGTCGACTGCTGCACCGGTTTCGTCTACGCGGCCTCGCTGATGGGCGTCACCGGCGCCCGCGAGTCGGTCAGCTCGGCCGCCCAGGGTCTCGTCGAGCGGACCCGCCTCCACACCGACCTGCCGGTCTGCGTCGGCCTGGGGGTCGGCACCGGCAAGCAGGCCGCCGAGGTGGCCCGCTACGCCGACGGCGTCATCGTCGGCTCCGCCTTCATCCGCCGTCTCCTGGACGCCCCCGACGAGGCCTCCGGCCTGGCGGCGGTGCGGGAGCTGGGCGCCGAGCTGGCGGCGGGCGTCCGCGGCTGACCGCCGCCTCCCGAGATTCTCCGCGGTGCGGCCGTCCTGGTGAACGGCCGCACCGACGATCATGATCGTTCATCCGCCTGACGCCCCGAGTTCGTGATCTGTCGTCAGTCAGGACCGGGAGCCGCCGTCCGGGCGACGCCAGGAGGCCGTCAGAGGGTCCGGCGATCCGCGGTGGACTTATCCAAGGAACGGCGAGCGCCGGGGCGTGTCCACGCCCTACAACACCGCGGAGAGGCCTTCCAGTGGGATTCGCCCGGTCCGGCCTCGTCGCGCGCGGCATGAAGGCGGGTCCGGCCGCCGTACGCGTACCCTGAAGTGGTACTTGACATGCTCTTATGGACGAATCCGGAGGTTCCAGCCGATCCGGATCCGCACCCGCGTCTCTGCTCGCAGACAAGGCACCGTGGCCCGGAGTTTCGGTTACGATTTCCCGGTTCATAGCGGCTCGGCCGGCCGATCCCGCAGGTGGGAGGCCATGGACAGGGCGACGCGGCCGTGATGCGACTTTCCTGGGATAGCACTTATATCCGTGGAAGTCAGGCCATTACGGGGGCCCGAAATAGGAGACGATTATGCTCGTGACTTCCGACAAGCCCACCTCCTTGCGATCGCGCCCAGTGAGTTCGGCGCTACTCTGGGTGACGACCACCTCTCGGCTGGTGCTCGCGGGCGTGCTGATCGTCGCAGGTTGGCAGAAGATCGGCGCGCCGGTGCTGTCCGTCCAGGCGGTCAAGGCATACGAACTGCTTCCAGACTCGCTCGCCACGGTGGTCGGCTACGGCCTGCCCATTCTGGAGATCGTCGTAGGGGTGTTGCTGGTTGCCGGGCTACTCACGCGTGTCGCGGGCATCGTCTCCGCGCTGCTCATGCTGGCCTTCGTCATCGGCATCGCCTTGGCGTGGGCGCGTGGGCTGCGCATCGACTGCGGCTGCTTCGGCGGCGACGGTCAGCTCGCGGCAGGGGAGGAGCCCGACTACCTCGTCACCATCCTGCGTGACTTCGGTCTCTTCGCGCTCGGCGCGGTCGTCGCCTGGTTCGGGCCGGGACGGCTCGCGCTGGACTCGGCGCTGGGCCTGACCTCCGTGCGAGAGCCGTACGACGGCGTCGAGGGCGAGGAGGAGAAGCCTTAGGCAAAGGAGAAGCACTGATGGGCAAGGCCGCGCGGGATCAGTCGGCGCGTGACCGGATCAAGGCGTTGCGCGAGGAGGAGCGGAAGAAAGAGCGGCTCAGGCGCATCGCGACGATCACGACCGTGGCGGTCGTCGCGCTCGGCGCCGTCGGGGCCGGCTGGTGGTTCGCCGTCCAGGGCAGCAGATCGGAGGAGGCGACCACGGCGCTGGCGCCGGTGACCGCCGCCGCCGACGGTTCTTTCGTGATGGCTCGGGAGGGCGTGGAAAAGCCGGTGCTGGACGTCTACGAGGACTTCCAGTGCCCCGCGTGCAGGCTCCTGGAGGAGACCAGCGGCGCCACGATCAAGAACCTGGCCGCCGAGGGCAAGGTCAAGGTGGTCTACCACCCCATCACGATCTTCCCGAGGGAGATGAACAAGGGCATCACCCGCGCCAACTCCCTGCGTGCCGGAGCGGCGGTTCGTTGCGTGGCGGGCGGTGCCCCGTGGATCAAATATCACGACACCCTGTTCGCCAAGCAGCCTTCGGAGACCGTCGAGGGCTTCAAGATCGAGGACCTGGTCGCCTGGGGCAAGGACGCCGGGGTCACCGACCCCGCCTTCGACAAGTGCGTGACCAGCCAGGAGAAGTCGGCCGCGCACGCCGCGTACAGCACCAAGACGATGGCCGAGGTCAAGATCAAGGGCACTCCGACGCTGCACCTCAACGGCACCGAGGTGGCCAACCAGGTGGTGTTCAGGCCGGCCGAACTGCGCCAGGCGATTCTTGATGCCGCCAAGTAGCCCGCGACACGGTAACGTCACCTGACATGCCCCTCGCCTCGATTCCCAGCCCGTCCCAAGGGGTCTGGTACCTCTTCGGAGTGATCCCCATCCGGGCCTACGCACTGTGCATCGTGCTCGGCGTCATCGTCGCCGTCATCATCGGTGAGCGCCGCTGGCGCGCCCGCGGCGGCGCGCCGGGAACGATCGTGGACCTCGCCGTCTGGGCCGTGCCGTTCGGCCTGGTCGGCGGACGTCTCTACCACGTCATCACCGACTGGCAGCTTTACTTCGGGCCGGACGCGCCCAACGAGCCGATCGAGGCGCTGTTCATCTGGAAGGGTGGGCTGGGCATCTGGGGGGCCGTCGCGCTCGGTGCCCTGGGCGTGTGGTTCGGCTGCCGCAACAGGGGGATCTCCCTGTCGGCGGTGGCCGACACCGTCGCCCCCGGCATCGCGGTGGCCCAGGCCATCGGCCGCTGGGGAAACTACTTCAACCAGGAGCTGTTCGGCAGCCCCACCGACCTGCCGTGGGGCCTGGAGATCGACCCCGACCGGCCGGGCACGGTGCCGGGCGAAGCCACCTACCACCCCGCGTTCCTGTATGAGTCGATCTGGGACCTGGGCCTGGCGTTCTCCCTGATCTGGGTGGGCCGTAAGCTGGCGCTGCGGCACGGCCGGGTGTTCGCGCTCTACGTCGCGGGCTACACCGTGGGCCGCTTCTGGATCGAGGGCCTGCGGGTGGACACCGCCCACCACATCCTCGGCCTGCGGCTCAACCAGTGGACCTCGATCATCCTGTTCGTCGCGGCGATGGCCTACTTCTGGTACGCCGGGAAGAAGACCGGTGAGGAGTCGCTCGGTGTGACGCCTGAGCCCGCCCCGGACGCGGAGGGATCCGCCGACGCGGCGAACCCGTCCGACCAGGGCGCCGACGCCGGGGAGACCGGCCAGGTCGACAATGGCGATGAGGCCGTGGACACAGCCGGAGACGAGGCCGGAAAGGAAGACGGCCCGATCGGCGTGACAGCTGACCCGGCCCCGGACCCGGCGCACCCGTCGGACCAGGCCGACGAGGATGAGAAGGACGGCGAGCCGGAGGAGTCCGGCGCCTCCGAGGAGGAGGGCGCGGCGCAAGCCGTATCCAAGGGGGAGAAAGAGAAACGATGAGCGCAGGCGAGCCCGGCGGGCGCGCTGAGATCCATCACGCGCACCGAGACGTCAACGGCGGATGGCTGCGGCCTTCGGTGTTCGGCGCGATGGACGGGCTCGTCTCGAACTTCGCCCTGATCGCGGGTGTCGCGGGCGGTACGGCCAGCACCAAGGTCATCGTGCTGGCCGGAGTGGCCGGGCTGGCGGCGGGCGCGTTCTCCATGGCCGGCGGCGAATACGTCTCGGTGGCCAGCCAGCGAGAACTCGCCATGGCCGAGATCGATGTCGAGCGGCGCGAGCTCGAACGCCACCCCGAGGCCGAGCAGAAGGAGCTCGCCCAGCTCTACGAGTCACGCGGCGTCGAGCCGGCCGTGGCGGCCGAGGTGGCCAGGCAGATCTCCCGAGACCCCGACAAGGCGCTGGAGGTGCACACCGAGGCCGAGCTCGGGGTCACCCCGGACGATCTGCCCTCGCCCAAGACCGCCGCGGTCTCTTCGTTCCTGTCCTTCAGCGTGGGCGCGATCCTGCCGCTCCTGCCGTACCTGCTGGGGGTCACCAGCCTGGTGAGCTCGGCGGTGGTCTCCTGCCTGGCGCTGTTCGGCGCGGGCGCGCTCGTCTCCAGGGTGACCGCACGCAGCTGGTGGTACAGCGGGCTGCGCCAGCTCTTCGTCGGCACGATCGCGGCCGGCCTGACCTTCGCCCTGGGCAACCTCCTGGGAGGAACCGGACTGTGATGACCACCCCCACGCGCAAGCGTCGCCGTACCCCCGCCAAGACGCAGACCTGGGGCAGCTCCCAGCTGGAGGAGTGGGGTCTGAACCGGACCCAGCAGCGGCTGCTGGTGATCATCGGATCGGTGGGCGGCGTGCTGGCCGCCGCGGCCGTCATCACCTTCATCGTCGCGTCGCTGGGCAATGACTTCGTGCCCGAGCGGGCCACCGCCGCGGCCATCTCCAGCCGGCCTCGGCCCGATGTCTACAAGGGTTGGATCTCGCCGAAGCTGTTCGCGCCGATCGCGCAGAGCAAGGCCGACCCCGCTCCGCTGACGCCGAAGGAGGTCTTCGCCGAGAAGACCCTCAAAGAGGGCGGGGTCACGCTGAAGCTGGCGGCCACCAAACTGGACGCCGACTGCTCGGCCGCGGTCTGGGGGCAGGGGCTGGCAGACCAGCTGGTCCAGGCCGGATGCACCCAGGCCGTCCGGGGCGTCTACACCAGCGCCGACGGCCGCTACGTCGCCCAGTACACCCTGCTCAACCTGCGTGACACCGCCTCCGCCGACGGGCTCGTCCAGTCGCTGACCGCGATGCACCGGGGCGGCTGGGCTCAGGCGCTGGAGTCGGACACGGCGCGCTTCCCGGCGGGTGGGCACACCGAGGCCAGCGGCCACGCCATGGGTCACTACGCGGGCCTGGTCTGGATCGGCCGCGCCGACGGTGCCGAGCCGGGACCCAAAGACGACTTCGTCTCCCTGTCCCTGACGGTCCGCGGCGCGGAGAAGGCCGTCTTCCGCCGCGTCGTCGCGGCCGGCCCCGGCGCCGCTCCGGCTCCTTGAGCCCGCACGACGCCCGCGGCACCAGTAGGCTCATTCGTCATGCGTAAGTGGATCGCCGTCGCCGCCGTGCTGCTCGCCGTCGCCGGGACGGCGGCCTTCCTGTGGCTGCGCGGCGGCGAGGACGCCCCGCGCCCGGCCACCTTCCGCAGCGAGCTGACCACGGCCCACTACGCGCCGATCGCCACCCGCGCGGCCGACCCCGACCCGCTGAGCGCCGCCGAGATGTTCCCCGCCGGGTCGGTGACCGCGGGCGGGGTCACGCTCGCGAGCAAGGGGACCGAGACGCTCACCGACTGCGTCCCGGCCGTGTGGGGGAGCGCGGCCGAGACCGCGGTCGCCGGATGCACCCAGGTGCTGCGGGCCCGCTACGCCACTCCGGACGGCCGGATCTCCGGGCAGTTCCTCGTCTTCAACCTGGCCGACTCCGCCGCCGCCGACAGGCTCGTGACGGCGTTCAAGTCCGGTGCGTTCGTACGGCCGGCCCCCGGCACCCCCGAAGGCTTCGACGGCTCCCGGAGCTGGGCCCAGGCCCGGGCCCTCGGGCACTACGTCACGGTGAGCTGGGTCGCCCCCGTGGGAGGCGCGGGCCGGGTGGACCTGACCTACCCGCAACTCGCGGTGGACAACCTCAGCCTGGCGATCCAGCGTCGCTTGGTGCGGTGAGAGAGCTCGCCACCGCGGCCGGGAGCTCCCGGAGGCGGTGAGCGGGCAGTTCGAGGACGGTGACGTCGTCGGCCCAGGGGGCGACACCGGTGATGACCGCTCTGGCCTGCTTCTTGGTCAGGTCGCCCCGGGCTCGGATGAGGGCTTCGCGCCAGGTGTTGGCGAGCTTGCCGTGGGCGTTGTCGAGGATGCGGCGCAGGATCCGTCCTTCGGCCGTCTCGGGGGGCGGCAGCCGTACGGCGTGAACCGTCGAGCCCTCGGCGGTCAGCTCGTAGACCGGTGAGAGCAGGTCGGCGGGGAGGTTCTTCGGCGGTTCGGCCAGCGTGACCTGGACCCGGCGGGCGCGGGTGGCCAGCAGGAGACGGGGGAGCGCGGCCTCCAGACCGGCGGGCACGGCTATCGCCACCTGGGCGGGATCGCTGGCATAGGGCTTGGCCAGCCAGGTCGTCAGGCGGGCCCGGGGGGTCTTCGCCAGCAGGTCTTTCGGCCACTCGCCCACCAGCACCTCCGGCGTCCGGCCGGTGGCCGGTGCAAGGGCGGGGGAGTCAGCCGGGGCGGGGGAGCCGGCCTCGATGGACTGGGGGCCATGCGTGTAGATGGCGGCGCTGAAGCCGTCGACGCGGGCGGCCACGGCGGGCCAGGTCTTGGTGGTGGGGCGGAGGATGTAGAGGTCGGCGGCGGAGCCGATGGCCTCGGCGCCGAAGTAGCGGTTGAAGTCCGGATAGATCGCCTCGCTGAGGAGGTTGAGCTGGGAGAGGGCGTTCTGCACCTTCAGGGCGAGAGCCGGTGTGCGCTCGCTCGCGCCGTAGGCCAGCAGGATGCGGCCCTGCTCGCGGTCGCGGAGCCCCTCCGCGGCGCGGGCGGTGAACAGCCCGATGCCCTCGGGGGTGTAGGGCGGGTCGGTGATCGCCAGGTCCGCCCAGGCCTGCGCGGACGGGGGCAGGCCCAGACGCAGGTCGGCCCAGCGGGTCCGCACGTTCAGGCCGAGCAGCCCGGCCTGCTCGGCGATGTAGGCGAGGATGCGCTCGTCGATGTCCACGACGGTCACCTCGACGCCCGGATGCAGCATCGCGGTGGCCAGTGAGGTCAGGTCGTGGTCGCCGACGCACAGCAGCCGGGCCCCGTCCAGCCAGAACCGGGCGTCCAGCAGCAGCGCCCGCCGGACCACGGTGTCGGCGGTCGCGGCCACGTGGTCCAGCGCCTGGCGGCCGCGGGGCGCCTTGGCGATCAGCTCGTCCATCCGCGCGACCAGGCCGGTGTGGCCGGGGAGCAGGTGCGCCACCGGGTCGGCCGGCGCGATGTCGCTTCCGGCGAGGGCGGGCATGGGCTTCCGGAGCCGGAACCGGTCACCGGAGCGCTCCAGGTCGGCCTCGCGCAGCAGGGACTCGACGGTCCGCCGCGACGTCGCGGTCTCCCGGACCAGATCAGCCAGCGTCCACCACCGGCCGTCGCCCAGCGACGCCAGCACCGCCCGCAGCCGCCTGCCGTCCACACCCGCTCGTGCGATGAGCCCTTCAAACGCTTCCATGGGGCCACCCTAGAGCCCGTACCTGGAATTTCTTGCCTCGCTGCACTGTTGAACGAAGCGGGCAAAGTAGCACTAAATGTTCGCGATGTGGACGGGGTAGGCACGTTTCCGACAGGGTACGGTAATGTCTACGCACCACGCAGCAGGGCCAACGTCGTCCCTTGCTTGTTCCTACGAAGCAAGACGACGGGAGGGATTCAATGCCTGCTGCCCACCTTGGCTTCCCCGAGCCCCAGGGCCTTTACCACCCCTCGCACGAGCACGACGCCTGCGGCGTCGCCATGGTCGCGGACGTGGCGGGGCGCCGAAGCCACGACATCGTCGCGAAGGCCTTGACGGCGCTGTGCAACCTCGACCACCGAGGAGCCCAGGGTAGCGAACCGGACACCGGCGACGGAGCCGGAATCCTCACGCAGATCCCCGACGCCTTCCTTCGCGCGGTCACCGGCTTCCCGCTGCCCGAGGCGGGTGCCTACGCCGTCGGCACGGCCTTCCTGGCCAGCGACGCCGAGGCCCGCGAGATCGGCGTGCGGATGATCGAGGAGATCGCGGCAGAGGAGGGCCTGACGGTCCTCGGCTGGCGCGACGTGCCGACCGACCCGTCGCTCCCCGGGCCGAGCGCCCGCGCGGTGATGCCGTTCTTCCGGCAGCTGTTCGTGTCCTCCCCGACCGGGGAGACCGGGCTGGAGCTGGACCGGCTGGCCTTCTGCCTGCGCAAGCGGGCCGAGCACGAGGTGGACGTCTACTTCCCCTCGCTGAGCTCGCGGACGATCGTCTACAAGGGCATGCTCACCCCCTCGCAGGTCGAGCCGTTCTTCCCCGACCTGAGCGACGAGCGCTACGAGACCGCGATCTCGCTGGTCCACTCGCGCTTCTCCACCAACACCTTCCCGTCGTGGCCCCTGGCGCACCCCTACCGCTACATCGCCCACAACGGTGAGATCAACACGGTCAAGGGCAACCGCAACTGGATGCGGGCCCGCGAGGCCATGCTGAAGACCGCCGCCATCCCGGGCGACCTGTCGCGGCTCTTCCCGATCTGCGACCCCGACGGCTCCGACACCGCCTCCTTCGACGAGACGCTGGAGCTGCTCCACCTCGCCGGGCGCAAGCTGCCGCACGCGGTGCTGATGATGATCCCCGAGGCGTGGGAGAACCACACCGAGATGGACCCCGCGCGGCGGGCGTTCTACGAGTTCCACTCCGCGCTGATGGAGGCCTGGGACGGCCCGGCTTCGATCACCTTCTCCGACGGCACCCTGGTCGGCGCGGTCCTCGACCGCAACGGCCTGCGCCCCGGCCGGTTCTGGGTCACCGCCGACGGCCTGGTCGTGCTGGCCTCCGAGGCCGGCGTGCTCGACATCCCGCCGCAGGACGTGATCCGCAAGGGCCGCCTGCAGCCGGGCAGGATGTTCCTGATCGACACCGAGCGCGGCAAGATCATCGAGGACGACGAGATCAAGGCGGAGCTCGCCGCCGAACTGCCCTACGCCGACTGGCTGCACGCCGGGCTGGTCCGCTTCGAGGAGCTGCCCGCCCGCTCGCGCGAGATCCCCACCCACGAGGCGCTGATCAAGCGGCAGCAGACCTTCGGCTACACCGAGGAAGAGCTGCGGATCATCCTGGCGCCGATGGCCAAGGCGGGCGCCGAGCCGATCGGCTCGATGGGCACCGACACCCCGGTCGCGGTGCTCAGCGAGAAGCCCCGGCTGCTGTTCGACTACTTCAGCCAGCTGTTCGCGCAGGTCACCAACCCGCCGCTGGACGCCATCCGCGAGGAGCTCGTCACCTCCCTGGCCAGCACGCTCGGCCCCGAGGGCAACCTGCTCGACCCGGGCCCGGCCTCCTGCCGCCAGCTCGTGCTGCCGTACCCGGTGATCGACAACGACGAGCTCGCGAAGATCATCCACATCAACGACGAGGGCGCGCTGCCGGGCTTCCGCCCGCACATCGTCTCCGGCCTGTACGAGGTCCGGGGCGGCGGCGAGGCGCTGCTCCACCGTCTTGAGGAGATCCGCGCCGAGGTCTCCCAGGCGATCGAGGGCGGCGCGCGCGTCATCGTGCTCACCGACCGCGGCTCCTCCGACGTCCTGGCGCCGATCCCGTCGCTGATGCTCACCGGCGCGGTCCACCACCACCTGATCGCCGAGAAGACCCGCACCCGGGTGGGCCTGGTCATCGAGACCGGCGAGGCCCGCGAGGCGCACCACATGGCGCTGCTCATCGGCTACGGCGCGGGCGCGGTCAACCCCTACCTCGCCATCGAGACCGTCGAGGACATGGTCGCCTCAGGCGCCCTCGCGATCGACGGGCACAAGGCCGTGCGCAACCTCATCAAGGCGTACGGCAAGGGCGTGCTGAAGGTCATGTCCAAGATGGGCGTGTCCACCGTGGCCTCCTACACCGGCGCGCAGATCTTCGAGGCGCTCGGTCTCGGTGAGGAGGTCATCGACACCTGCTTCGCCGGGACGACCTCCCGCCTGGGCGGCATCGGCTTCGACGTCCTCGCCAAGGAGGTCGCGCTCCGCCACCGGCGGGCCTACCCGCGGGCCGAGAACGCCCACCGCCGCCTGGAGGTCGGCGGGGAGTACCAGTGGCGCCGCGAGGGCGAGCCGCACCTGTTCAACCCCGAGACCGTCTTCAAGCTGCAGCACGCCACCCGCACGCGCCGCTACGAGATCTTCAAGGAGTACACCGGCCTGGTGGACTCCCAGGCCGAGAAGCTCATGACGCTGCGCGGGCTGTTCAAGTTCAGGGAGGGCGTCCGCGAGCCGGTCCCGATCGACGAGGTCGAGCCGGTCTCCGAGATCGTCAAGCGGTTCTCCACCGGCGCGATGTCCTACGGCTCCATCTCCATGGAGGCGCACGAGACCATCGCCGTCGCGATGAACCAGCTGGGCGGCAAGTCCAACACCGGCGAGGGCGGTGAGGACCCCGAGCGGCTCTACGACCCCGTCCGCCGCTCGGCCATCAAGCAGGTGGCCTCGGGCAGGTTCGGCGTGACGTCGGAGTACCTGGTCAACGCCGACGACCTGCAGATCAAGATGGCGCAGGGCGCCAAGCCCGGCGAGGGCGGCCAGCTGCCCGGCCACAAGGTCTACCCGTGGATCGCCAAGACCCGGCACTCCACCCCGGGCGTCGGCCTCATCTCGCCGCCGCCGCACCACGACATCTACTCCATCGAGGACCTCGCCCAGCTCATCCACGACCTGAAGAACTCCAACCCGGCCGCCCGCGTGCACGTCAAGCTCGTGGCCGAGGTCGGCGTCGGCACGGTCGCGGCGGGCGTGTCCAAGGCCCACGCGGACGTCGTGCTCATCTCCGGCCACGACGGCGGCACCGGGGCCTCCCCGCTGACCTCGCTCAAGCACGCGGGCGCCCCCTGGGAGCTCGGCCTGGCCGAGACCCAGCAGACCCTGCTGCTCAACGGCCTGCGCGACCGGATCGTCGTGCAGGTGGACGGCCAGCTCAAGACCGGCCGCGACGTGGTCGTCGCCGCGCTGCTCGGCGCAGAGGAGTACGGCTTCGCCACCGCCCCGCTGGTCGTCTCGGGCTGCGTGATGATGCGCGTCTGCCATCTGGACACCTGCCCGGTCGGCGTCGCCACCCAGAATCCCGAGCTGCGCAAGCGGTTCACCGGCAAGCCCGAGTTCGTGGTCAACTTCTTCGAGTTCATCGCCGAGGAGATCCGCGAACACCTCGCCGCGCTGGGTTTCCGCAGCCTGGACGAGGCCATCGGCCACGCCGAGCTGCTGGACACCACCTCGGCCGAGCATCACTGGAAGGCCGCGGGCCTGGACCTGGCGCCGATCCTGCACCAGCCGGAGCTGCCCGAGGGCACCCCGCTCCGCCGTACGCAGGAGCAGGACCACGGGCTGGAGGCGGCCCTGGACCACACCCTGATCCAGCTCGCCGAGGGCGCGCTGAAGCAGGGCCAGCGGGTCACCCTCGACCTGCCCATCCGCAACGTCAACCGCACGGTCGGCACCATGCTCGGCCACGAGGTGACCAAGCGGTACGGCGGAGCAGGTCTCCCGGACAACACCATCGACGTCCGGTTCACCGGCTCGGCCGGCAACTCCTTCGGCGCCTTCGTGCCCAGGGGCATCACGCTGCGGCTGACCGGCGACGCCAACGACTATCTCGGCAAGGGACTGTCGGGCGGGCGGATCACGGTCCAGCCGCACGACGAGGCCCCGCTCGAGGGCCACATCATCGCCGGAAACGTCGGCCTGTACGGCGCGACCTCCGGTGAGGTGTTCGTCCGCGGCGTCATGGGCGAGCGGTTCTGCGTCCGCAACTCCGGCGCGACCGCGGTCGTCGAGGGCGTCGGCGACCACGGCTGCGAATACATGACGGGCGGCACGGTGGTCGTCCTCGGACCGACCGGCCGCAACTTCGCGGCGGGCATGTCCGGCGGCGTCGCCTACGTGCTCGACCTCGACACCGCGCGGGTCAACCGCGAGATGGTGGAGATCGAGACGCTGACCGAGGCCGACTCCGAGGCGCTGCGGGAGATCGTCGAGGCGCACCTGGCGGAGACCGGCTCCACGGTCGCGAAGGCGCTCATCGCGGACTGGGACACGGCCCGCTTCAGCAAGATCATGCCGACGGACTACAAGCGGGTCCTGGAGGCCGCCGAGGCCGCCCGGCTCGAAGGACGCGACATCGACGAGGCGGTCATGGCCGCCGCTGTCCAGGGATAAGGGGGGACACCGATGGCTGACCCGAAGGGTTTTCTGACTCACGGACGCGAGCTGCCGGCCCGCCGCCCGGTGGACGTGCGCATCCGCGACTGGCGGGAGGTCTACCAGGACTTCCCCAGGCCCGCGCTGACCAAGCAGGCCGCGCGCTGCATGGACTGCGGCATCCCGTTCTGCCACAACGGCTGCCCGCTGGGGAACCTCATCCCCGAATGGAACGACCTGGTCTACCGGGACGACTGGCGGGAGGCCATCGAGCGCCTGCACGCCACCAACAACTTCCCGGAGTTCACCGGCCGCCTGTGCCCGGCGCCGTGCGAGGCGGCGTGCGTGCTGGGCATCAACTCCGACCCGGTCGCGATCAAGCGGGTCGAGGTCGAGATCATCGACCGCGCCTTCGAGGAGGGCTGGGTCACCCCCCAGCCGCCGGCCTCGAAGACCGGCAAGCGGGTCGCGGTCGTCGGCTCGGGCCCCGCGGGCCTGGCCGCCGCCCAGCAGCTCACCCGGGCCGGGCACGACGTGGTGGTGTTCGAGCGCGCCGACCGGATCGGCGGCCTGCTCCGCTACGGCATCCCCGAGTTCAAGATGGAGAAGCGGCACATCGACCGGAGGCTCGCGCAGATGCGGGCCGAGGGCACCGAGTTCCGCACCGGCGTCAACGTCGGCGTCGACATCACCGCGGCCCGGCTCCGTGAGGAATACGACGCGATCGTCCTGGCGGGCGGCGCGACCCAGTGGCGGGACCTGCCCGTCGCCGGGCGTGACCTGAAGGGCGTCTACCAGGCGATGGAGTATCTCCCCCCGGCCAACAAGGTCCAGGAGGGCGACTACCCGGTCTCGCCGGTCAACGCCGAGGGCAAGCACGTCGTCGTGATCGGCGGCGGCGACACGGGCGCCGACTGCATCGGCACCGCGATCCGCCAGGGCGCCGCGTCGGTGACCCAGCTGGAGATCATGCCCCAGCCTCCGGCGACGCGCCCGGGCAACCAGCCGTGGCCCACCTTCCCCATCCTGTTCAAGATGGAGAGCGCCCACGAGGAACTGGCCGACGGCGGCGGCGACCGGGTCTACGCGGTCTCCACCACCGAGTTCGTCGGGGACGCCGACGGCAACGTCCGGGCGCTGCGCCTGGTCGAGGTCGAGGGCCCGGCGGCCGGTTTCAAGCCGATCCCCGGCACCGAGAGGGAGATCCCGGCCGACCTGGTCACCCTGTCGATGGGCTTCGTCGGCCCGGAGAAGGGCGGCCTGCTGGAGGAACTCGCCTCGGTCACCGAAGGAGAGTTCTTCGACGCCCGGGGCAACGTCGCCCGGGACAGGTCCTACATGTCATCCGTGGACGGGGTGTTCGTCGCCGGCGACATGGGCCGCGGCCAGTCGCTGATCGTCTGGGCGATCGCCGAGGGCCGTTCGGCCGCGTCGGCCGCCGACCGCTACCTCACCGGCCAGACGGCTCTCCCGGTGGCGATCCCGCCGACCGCCCGGCCGCTGGTCTGACCACGTCGCCGGGGTCCCCGGCACGCCGAGCCGCACGCCCGCCACGGGCGTGCGGCTCGGCCGTTTCCGCCCGGCCGTTCCCTCCGGGAGGCCGGCTTCCTCCGGGAGGTCAGCGCTCGGACGGTCAGCGCTCGGACTGTCAGCGCTTGCGGGCGAGCGTGACGCCGTCGCGCACGGGCAGCATCACGGAGTCGACGCGATCGTCTCCGACGACGATCTCGTTCATCTGCCGCATGGCCACGTCGGCCTCCCCCTGGAAGGAGGAGTCGAGCACGCGGCCGGCGCGCAGCACGTTGTCGAGGACGATCAGGCCGCCGGGGCGCAGCCGTACGACCAGCTCCTCGTAGTAGAGGGGGTAGCTGACCTTGTCCGCGTCGATGAACGCGAAGTCGATGGCCGGCTCATGCGGGAGCGCCCGCAGCGTTTCGAGTGCCGGGGCGATCCGCAGGTCGATCCGCTCGGCCACGCCGGCCCGCTCCCAGTAGCGCTGGGCCATCGAGGTCCACTCCTCGCTGACGTCGCAGGCGAGAAGACGGCCGTCCTCGGGCAGGCCCCGGGCGATGCAGATCGAGGAGTATCCGGTGAACACTCCCACCTCGACGGCCTGCCGCGCACCCACCAGCCGGACCAGCATGGTGAGGAATTCGCCCTCGTCGTGGGAGATCTGCATACCGGCCGAGTCGGGAAGGGCCTGGTGGGTCTCGGCGGCCAGGTCGCGCAGCACGTCATCGGCGGGCGTGCAGTGGGAGAGCAGGTAGTCGCTGACGGCGGGGTTGATGATATCCATGGAGTCTCCCTGGGTGTCCTATCGAAAGGCGGGGGTCGCCCAGCCGGTGTCGAGCTTGTCATGCGGCGGAGCCCGGGTGCTGGTGAACGCCGGTCCGACGCCGTTAAGCGTCTAATATTTTCGACGCTTCCGCAAGCCATATGGGACGTACCTGGTCAGGAGGGTCTCCCCGCTTGCCAAAGTGGCGATGTGCCTGGACCCTTGGGCTGGTGGAGGATCAAAGCCCGGTCAGGGAGCAGGCGCCGGAGAGCGAGGGGGGCGCCCCCCTGGTGCTGCGCTCGCCGGACCAGTTCAAGGCGCTCGGCCACCCCCTGCGGCACCGGCTGCTGAACGTCCTGCACCAGAGACCGGCCACCCTGGGGCAACTCGCGGCCGCGCTGGGATCGGCCAAGGGCACCGTGGGATACCACGTGAAGGTCCTGCGGGAGGCCGGGCTGGTGTGCCTGGTGGAGACCCGCCAGGTCCGAGGAGGGACCGAGCAGTATTACGCGCCGGTCAGCCGGAGCCTCAGGCATCACGAGGACGCCGCGGTGGGGGTCGAGTTCATCGTCAAGGCGGCGCTGGCGGAGATGCTGCCCCGCGGGCCCGGGCAGGCGGAGCTGACCGCACTGCACCACCTCTGGCTCACCCCCGCCGACGCCCACGCGCTGGTCGCCCGGCTGCGAGAGTTCGGCGAGCGGGAGCAGCAGCCGGCCGCCGCCGGCCGCGAACCCTACGGTCTGCTGTTCAGCCTGTATCCGGCAGACATTCCCATCCTCCCGCCGGAGGACGGCGCATGAGTGTCGCGCGCGCTTGCCAGGCAAACGCCACCGTGCCGGAAATATCGGTGGAACGGATGTTCAGGTTGCTTTGCCGGTTGTATGCCTCAAGGATGATTTCCTTGATCCAGGCAGGCATGGAGGATGGATGAATCGCTGGCGCAGATCTTTGGCGGGTGTGGCCGCGGTGGCCGCCCTGGCGGCCCCCCTGACGACAGGAGCCCTGACGGGCGGGGCAACCACCGCCACCGGCCAGTTCCACGACTACCTGGTCTTCTACGCCGACGGCGCCCACGACCGGGCGCTCGCCGCGATCAGGGCGGGCGGTGGCACCGCGGTGTCCACCGAGACCAGGCTCGGCTACATCGTGGCCAAGGGTCCCGACGCGGGCTTCGTCGAAAACCTGTCCGGCAACGATGCCGTCGCCGGCGTCTCCTCCAACCGTAAGATCGGCTACGCGGCAGCCGTTCCCGGAACCCGCCCGAACACATCCGGCATCCGGTCGATCGCCCTGGCCGACGGCGAGGAACCGCTGGCCGGCAGGCAGTGGGACATGAAGATGATCGGCGCCACCGCCGACGGCTCCTACGCCGCCGCGCCCGGCAGCAAGAAGGTGCTGGTCGGCGTCATCGACACCGGTGTGGACGGCAAGCACCCCGACATCGCACCCAACTTCAACCGCTCGCTGAGCCGCAACTTCGTGACCGACCGGCCCAAGGACTCCAAGGGACAGACCCTTGACGGGCCCTGCGAGTTCAAGGGGTGCAAGGACCCGGCCGACTGGGACGACGACGGCCACGGCACCCACGTGGCCAGCACGATCGGCTCCCCGATCAACGGCCTGGGCGTCGCGGGCGTCGCCCCCGGAGTGTCCCTGGTGAGCCTGCGCGCGGGCCAGGACTCCGGCCTGTTCTTCCTCAAGCCCAGCCTCGACGCGCTCACCTACGCCGCCGACGCCGGGATCGACGTGGTCAACATGAGCTACTACATCGACCCGTGGCTGTTCAACTGCAAGGCCAATCCGAGCGACTCCAAGGCCGAACAGCTCGAACAGCGCGGCGTCATCACCGGCATGCAGCGCGCCCTGGACTACGCCCGCAAGCACGGCGTCACCCTGATCAGCGCCCTCGGCAACGACTTCACCGACCTCGGCAGACCCAAGTTCGACACGAGCAGCCCCGACTACCCGGCCAACGCCCAGCGCGTCCGCAAGGTCGACAACTCCTGCCTCAACGTCCCGGCCGAGTCCAGGGGCGTCATCTCGGTGTCGGCGCTCGGCATCAGCAAGCGCAAGGCCTACTACTCCGACTACGGCGTCGAGCAGACGGACCTGGCGGCCCCCGGAGGCGACGAGTACGACGGCGGCGACAAACCCGACGACACCAGGACCATCCTGGCCGCCGCCCCCGAGAACGCGCTCCGTGCCCAGGGCCTGATCACCCGAGACGGGCAGCCGAAGGGCCCCTCCGTCGTCCGCGACTGCCACAACGGCACCTGCGCCTACTACCAGTACCTCGCGGGCACCTCCATGGCCGCCCCGCACGCCACGGGCGTCGCCGCCATCCTGATCAGCCGCTTCGGCAAACCCGGAAAGGGCGGCCTCGTCATGCCCCCCGCCGACGTCGAGCGCCTGCTCTACGCCACCGCCGCCAAGACGTCCTGCCCCTCGCCGCGCAAATACGTCTACCAGGTCGGAGACCAGAAGATCCCCCAGGTCTGCGAGGGCTCCGAGTCCCGCAACGGCTTCTACGGCAGGGGCATCGTCGACGCCGCCAAAGCCGCCACCATCACTCCCGACGAAGCCGACGGGAACCGCCGCTAACCGCCCTCGGCAGGTGATCCCGGCCCGGAGGACCGGGATCGCCGCCGGTCGTCGCGACGACGTACGACACGGCGCCGGCCGCGGATGGCCGCAGATGGCGGTAGCCGGGACATGGGCCTACCGTCGAATCATGGTCTATCTCCTCATCGGGGAAGCCGCGATGGTGCTGCACTTCCTCTTCCTGGCCTTCATGGCAGCCGGAGGGTTCCTCGCCTGGCGGTGGCCGCGCCTGATCTGGGCCCACCTGGCCGTCGCCGCCTGGGGGGCCGTATCCGTCGTGACCGGCGTCGAATGCCCGCTGACCGTCGTCGAGGACTGGGGAAGACGCAGCGCGGGGGAGCCGGGCCTGGCGCCCGGCGGGTTCATCGACACCTACATCGAAGGGGTGATCTACCCGGAGAAGTACACGAACCTGGTGCGTCTGGGAGTCCTGCTCCTCGTGCTCGCCTCCTGGCTCGGTTACTTTGGGAGACGAAGGAAGGTCGATTCGCCCTCTGCCGTTTACCGGCGGTAGCGTGATGTCACCGAGTTTTTCATCCCCGCTATGGCCAACGTAACGACCGAGTGGTCTGTACCAATTAGGGTGGGACCTGTGACTCGTCGCGCGAAAATCGTCTGTACTCTCGGCCCTGCCACCTCCTCTCCGGAACGCCTCCGCGAACTCATCGCCGCAGGCATGGACGTGGCCCGTTTCAACCTCAGCCATGGCAGCCACGAGCTGCACAAGGAGGTCTACGACAGGGTGAGGGAGGCCGCCGCCGAACTCGGCCGCGGCGTAGGCGTGCTGGCCGACCTGCAGGGCCCCAAGATCCGGGTGGGCAAGTTCGAGGAAGGCCCGGTCCGTCTCGGCTTCGGCGACGTTTTCACCATCACCACCGAAGACGTCCCCGGCGACCGTGAGCAGGTCTCCACGACCTACCTCGGCCTGTCCAAGGACGTCCGCCCCGGCGACAGCATCCTCGTCGACGACGGCCGCCTCCACCTTGAGGTGACCAGAATCGACGGCCCGCGCGTCACCACCCGCGTGATCGTCGGCGGCATGATCTCCGACAACAAGGGCCTCAACCTGCCCGGCGTCAACGTCAGCGCCCCCGCCCTCACCGACAAGGACGAGACCGACCTTCGCTGGGCTCTGCGCACCGGCTTCGACCTCATCGCGCTCTCCTTCGTCCGCCGTCCCTCCGACGCCGACGTGGTGCGCAACATCATGGAGCAAGAGGCCGTCCGTCTCCCGCTGCTCGCCAAGATCGAGAAGCCGCAGGCCGTGGAGCGGCTGCCCGAGATCATCGAGGCCTTCGACGGCGTCATGGTCGCCCGCGGCGACCTCGGCGTGGAGCTGCCCCTCGAAGACGTGCCGATCGTGCAGAAGCGCGCCATCGAGCTCTGCCGCGAGAAGGCCCGCCCGGTCATCGTCGCCACCCAGATGCTCGACTCGATGATCAGCTCACCGCGTCCCACCCGCGCGGAGGCGTCCGACGTCGCCTACGCCGTCATGGACGGTGCCGACGCGGTCATGCTCTCCGGCGAGACCTCGGTCGGCAACTACCCCATCGAGGCCGTCGAGACCATGAGCCGCATCGCCGGAGCCGCGGAGAAGACCTCGCTGCAGGCCACCCACAGCCTGGACCGGCTGCCGGAGACCACCGGCGGCGCCATCGCGCGCGCCGCGGCGGAGGTCGGCGCCATCGTCGGCGCGAAGGCCCTGGTCGCGTTCACCATGTCCGGCGAGACCGCCCGGCGCCTGGCGCGCTACCGCTCGCCGATCCCGCTGCTGGCCTTCACCTCCTCCCCGCACGTCCGCAGCCAGCTCGCGCTGACCTGGGGCGTGGAGACCTTCGAGGTCCCGTTCGTCCACCACACCGACGACATGGTCCGCCAGGTCGAGGCGTCCCTGCTGTCCAACGCCCGACTGGAGAAGGGCGACAAGGTCGTCATCGTCGCCGGGTCGCCTCCCGGCACGGCCGGTTCCACCAACGCGCTGCGCGTCCACACCATCGGCGCGGCCGTCGCCCACCCGGCCTGACCTCCTCGCCGAGACGCGTTCGCCGCCCGGCGGAAGGCACGGGCGGCCTCGCGGCGCGGGACAGACTGGGCGGCCGGTGAGTGTAGGACCCTCCTTCTCGGGTACCCGGGGCGGACAGAGGGGAGGAGACATGACACTCGACGTCATCAGCATGATCACCACGGATCACCGTGACGTGGAATCGCTCTTTGACCGGCTCCGGCAGGACCCGGAGAACCGTCCCGCACTGCTCGCGGAGCTGGCCGCCAAGTTCGTCGCCCATTCGAGGGGCGAGGAGGAGCTGGTCTATCCGGAGATCGCCAAGGCGATGCCGGAGGAGAAGCAAGAGGTGCACCACGGGGCAGAGGAGCATCACCAGGCCGAGCGCATCCTGCTTCGTCTCCTGGACACCAATCCTGATACGGCCGAGTTCGAAACCGTGCTGGGTGAGTTCGTGGAGGCGGTCACCCACCACGTCCAGGAGGAGGAGAACGAGATCCTGCCCGCGCTCGCGAAGGCGCTTCCCCGGCAGCGCCTGGAAGCGCTCGGCCGCGCCTTCAGCGAACGCAAGGCCCAGGAGATCCAGATCGGCCTTCCCATGGGTAACGCCAAGAAGGCGGGCAGACAGCGGAAAACGGGAACCAGGCGCACGGCCATGGCGGGGCTGAGCAGGGAGGAGCTCTATCACCGCGCCCAGGAGGCCGACATCCCCGGCCGTTCGTCGATGACCAAGGAACAGCTCGCCAGGGCGCTGCAGAAGAGCGGCAGGGCTTAGCGGGCGGCGGCGAATCCAGCGAGGGGCTCGTTCAGTGAGGAGCTCCTCCAGTGACGGGCTCGTTCAGTGACTCGTTCAGTGACTCGTTCAGTGACTCGTTCAGTGAAAGGTCCTTTCGGCGACAGGCCCCGCGTGGAGGACCGCGCGGGGCCTGTCGCCTGTGACGCCGCCGGCAGGCCGTACTGCCGGGCCCGCAGGCCGTACTGCCGGATCGGCCGTCACGTTCTCACGGGGCCAGGCTCCAGGAGACGATCGTGCCCGTGTCGGTTTTGTAGGCGTCGCGCACTCGCAGCCGCCACACGCCGTCGCGGGTCTCGGAGGTGAGATCGACGGCGTATTCGGCGGTGAGGTCGGCCGCGGAGTCATCGGGGTCGGCCGCCTTGAGCGGGTGGACCGTGCCGCCGGGCGCGATCAGGTCCACGGCCAGGTCGCCGCGGTAGGTGTGCCGGGCGTTCACGGTGACCCTGGCGGCCACCGAGCCGGAGCCCGGGCAGCCGCTGACGGTGACCGGGCGCTCGACGCTCGCCCGGTCGGCCAGTTCGGCGCCCTGCGCGTCGGTGAACGGCCCGCAGGCCGCCGCCGGCGGGATGTGGAGCAGCTTGTTGGGTGAACCGCGGCCCGGGTCGGTGACCTTGCCGGGGGTCGCGGCGGCCAGGATCGCGTCGGTGATCTGCGCGGGCGTGGCACCCGGGTGGGCGCCGAGATAGAGGGCGGCGGCCCCGGCCACGTGCGGCGAGGCCATCGACGTCCCGCTGATGGTGTTGGACGCGGTGTCGCCGGTGTGCCACGCCGAGGTGATGTTCCCACCCGGGGCGAACAGGTCCAGGCAGGGGCCGTAGTTGGAGGTGCTGCGCCGCCTGTCGGTGTTGTCGGTCGCCCCGACGGCGATGACCTCCGGGATCTGGGCCGGAGCGACGTCGCAGGCGTCGGCGTTGTCGTTGGCGGCGGCGACGACGTAGGTGAAGCCCTTGGCGACGGAGGCGCGCACGGCGTCGGTCAGCGCCTGGCTGGGGGAGGTCTTCACGCTCACGTTGACCACCGCGGGGGCGGTCCCGTTGGCCGCTACCCACTCCACCCCCGCGAGCGTGGTGGAGTTCGGGCCCGTGCCGTCGCAGCCCAGCACCCGGACGCCGATCAGCCTCGCTTTCTTGGCCACGCCGTACCGGGTGCCGCCGGCGGTGCCGGAGACGTGGGTGCCGTGCCCGTTGCAGTCGCCGGCGTCGTTGTCGCCGTCCAGCAGGTCCCGGCCGTAGGAGGCCCGGCCGCCGAAGTCGCCGTGAGTGATCCGGATGCCGGTGTCGATCACATAGACCCTCACCCCGTCGGCGGTTCCCGTGTAGGTGTAGGACTTCGACAGCGGCAGATCGCGCTGGTCGATCCGGTCCAGTCCCCAGCTCGGCGGGTCGTTCTGGGTGTCGCTCACGGTGACTTCCTGGTCCTGCTCGACGTAGGCCACCGCCGGATCGGCGGCCAGCTTCTCGGCCTGGTCCTGAGGCAGGCTCACGGCGAAGCCTTTGACGACCGTGGAGTAGGTGTGCTTCACCTCGCCGCCGTACTCCTCGGCGAGGGTTCTCGCCTCCGGGGCAACGCCGCGTGTGCGCAGGTCATCGGTGTTCTTCAGGACGACGATGTAGCGGCCGGGGATGGCGGTGGTGGGATCGGCCTTGAGGATCTTCCCGGGCGGGGGCGGCGTGGGCTCGGCGAGGGCGACGCCGGTCGGTGTGGCGAGCGCGGCGGCCATCATGACACCGGCGGCCAGGGGGCGGGTGCGTCTCATGGGGGGTTCCTCCCGGCCGTTGCGGGCCGTGGACATGCGGGCTGGGTCAGGCGAAGATCCCGCTAAAAACCGCCACCGTGGGAGAGAAAGTGTCAGCGGCACTAATGTGCCAATGCGTCACCGTAGTTAGGTGCATATAGGCATTAACCAGGACAAAAAGCCTTATCTGTGGGTGTCAAATCACGGAACAACAAGAGTTGGCAACCGCGCACCTCGGGTCCGCGCCGCCGCGACCCCGGCTGAACCGCCCGTCTGAGGTGGGCCTTCCCGCGCCGGAAGCACCTTCGGCACACCGCGTCCATTCAGTGAATACGGCCGTGATCGGTCAGGCGGCTATTGACTGAATCGTCACCGCGAGTAGTTTTCCGTTCGCCGTGGGCCCACGGAGACGTGCCTGTGTGAAACACCCATTCGAGAGGAGCCCTCCCGTGACTCATCACGAGAAACGGCACCGACCCAGAGGCGACCGAATACTCTCCGGTACGGCGGTCCTGGCGATGCTGGTCACGCTCGGCGCCGGAACCGCCCAGGCCCAGTCGGCGTCCGCGCCCGCGGCGAAAGCCCCCACGACGCGGGCCACGGACTCGGCGCAGGTCGCACCGGCCGGCGGAGTCGTGCCGCAACTGGCCGAAGACGGCGCCACCGTCGGCAGCGCGGCACTGTCCGGCGCGGCGTCGACGGCCACCACCCGCAACGTGTGCAACCCGGGCGCCGCATGGCTACGGCTGCGTTTCACCGACCTGGAACTGCGCGGACGAGACAGCCTGACGGTGACCGGTTCCGCCGGTGGCACCTTCCGCTTCACCGGCGACAAGTGGCGCGACCGGGTCTTCTCCACCCGCGCCCTGCAGGGCGAATGCGTCCGGGTCGAACCGCATTTCACCGATCCGGCCAGCAAATACGCCGTCGACGGTTTCCAGTCGGGCACCGGGGCCCTGACCGAGGCCGATGTCGTGGTCGCGGGGGCCGGAGACATCTGCGGCAGCGCCTGCGCCGACACCGCCAAACTGATCAACAACACCATCAAACCGGCCGCGGTGTTCACCACCGGCGACAACGCCTACGACAGCGGAAAACTCAGCGAGTACAACGCCAACTACAAACCGACCTGGGGGGTGTTCCTCGACAAGACCTACCCGACACCGGGCAACCACGAGTACAACACCAGCGGCGCCTCGGGATACTTCGACTACTACGGCGCCCGCGCGGGTGAGCGCGGGAAGGGCTACTACAGCTGGGACATCGGAGACTGGCACTTCATCGCGCTCAACAGCAACATCTCCACGAGCGCGGGCTCGGCCCAGGAGAAGTGGCTGCGCCAGGACCTCGCGGCCAACACCAAACCCTGCACCGCCGCCTACCTGCACCACCCGCTGTTCAACGTCGGCAACCACGGCGCGGCCACCGGCACACGACCGCTGTGGCAGGCCCTGTACGACTACAAAGCCGACCTGCTGCTGGCCGGCCACGACCACAACTACCAGCGATGGGCGCCTCAGGACCCCACCGGAAAAGCCGACGCGAACGGCATCAGGGAAATCCTCGTCGGCACCGGAGGCAAGAGCTTCTACAGCATCGGCTCCGGCAACGCCACCAACCTCCAGGTCAAGAACGACAACACGCACGGCGCGCTGAAGCTGACCCTGTCCAGCACCGGCTACCGGTTCGACTTCGTCCCGATCGCCGGCCGTACCTTCACCGACAGCGGATCGGCCACCTGCCACAAGGCCTCCACCTCACCCGACTTCGGGATCGGCGCCGACCCCGCCGCGCTGAGCGTCGCCCCCGGCGCGACGGGCACCTCCACCGTGCGGGTCTCCAGCCTCAACGGCTTCGCCGCCGCCACCCGGCTCACCGTGACCGGCCAGCCCACCGGCGTGACCGCGACGATCTCCCCGTCATCGGTGACCCCGGCGGCCGGCGGTACGGCCAGCGCGACGCTGAACGTGTCGGTCGCGGCCGGCACGAGCTCCGGCACCCACCCGCTCACCGTGACCGGAACCTCCGGATCACTCACCCACACCACCACCGTTCAGCTCACGATCGGAGGCGGAGGCGGAGGGGCGTTCTCCGACGACTTCGAGTCCGATCGGGGCTGGAGCGTCAACCCCGCCGGCACCGACACCGCCACCGCCGGCCAGTGGGAACGCGGCGACCCCGAGGAGACCAGCGAGGAAGGCGTCAAGCAGCTCGGCACCACGGTCAGCGGTGTCAACGCCCTAGTCACCGGCAGGCTGGCCGGATCAGGTCCCGGCGCAGCCGACGTCGACGGCGGCGTCACCAGCGTCCGCTCCCCGGCCATCACCCTGCCCGCCGGGACCCCGACGCTGAACTTCTCCTACAACTTCGCCCACCGGGACAACTCAGGACCCGACGACTACCTGCGCGTCAAGATCGTCGGCACCAGCACCACCACTACCGTCCTTGAGAGACTCGGCACCGCCTCCACCGACCTGGACGGCGCCTGGAGGACGGCCACCGCGAACCTGTCCGCCTTCGCCGGGCAGAACATCCGGATCCTCATCGAGGCCGCCGACAACGGGACCGCGAGCCTCGTCGAAGCCGCCATCGACGATCTCTCCATCACCTCGGGCGGCGGTGGCGGGACGACGTTCAGCAACGACACGGACTTCCCCGTCGCCGACCGGGGCAGCGTGGAAAGCCCGGTCACGGTGTCCGGCAAGCCGGGCAACGCCCCCTCGGCCATGCACGTCAACGCGCAGATCTCCCACCCCTACCGCGGCGACCTCGCCGTCGAACTGGTCGCGCCCGACGGGAGCGTTCTTCCCGTCAGAGCGGCCCGCAGCAAGGACGACGGAACCGACCTGGTCGTCGACGCCACCGTCGACGGATCGAACACGGTCGCCAACGGCCAATGGCGCCTGCGGGTGAAGGACACCCTCGAACAGGACAACGGAGTCCTGACCGCATGGAGCCTGACCCTCTAGCGACACCCCGGGTGCGGGACGACCCCCGTCCCGCACCTCCACTCTTCCGAAGCCCTTCCGGATCGCCCCAACCCGTCCACCCCTCCGGGTTCCCAGCCCACCCGGCACCTTCCCGGATCCCGCCGAAGGACTCCCGCCTCCTCCTCGGCCCCGCCAGAGACTTTCTCCTTCCCCATGTTCTGCCGGAGGCCTCCTGCCTCCCCCGGGTCCCGCTGGGGATCCTCGCCCCCAGCCCCGCTGGAGGCCTCCGGTTCCCGGGCCCCGCTGGAGATTTCCGGTCCCTGGGTCCCGCCGGTGGCCTCTGGTCCCCGGGCTCGGCTGGAGGCTTCCCGCTTCCCCGGGCCCCGTCGGCGGCCTCCGGCGCCCCGGACCTCGCCGGAGACACCCGGCCCCGTCCAGCCGGTGATCACGTCACCGCACCGCCGGTCACTTCCGTTCCCGCAAACCTCCGTCCTCCGAAGGTGAGCCGTGTATCTGTCCACTGTTCGCGCCGCGACCCCCTCAAGCCCGGCCGGGCGCCCGCGATCGGCGCGCGTGCCCGGCACGGTGATCGCGCTGGGCCTGGTCAGCCTCTTCACCGACGTCTCGGCCGAGATGGTGGCCGCGTTCCTCCCCATGTACCTGCTGTACGGCCTCGGCGCGAGCTACCTCCACCTCGGCCTGCTCGACGGCCTCTACACCGGCGCCAGCGCGCTGCTACGGCTGGCCGGAGGCCACCTGGCCGACCGATCGGCGCGGCCGAAGGCGGTGGCCATGACCGGCTACGGGCTGTCGGCCGCGAGCAAACTACTGTTCCCGCTGGTAGGCGGGGCCCTGGGCGGCATCGGGGCGGCGGTGGCGGTGGACCGGGCGGGCAAGGGGCTGAGAGCCGCCCCCCGCGACGCGCTCATCACCGCCGCGACCCCCTCCCACCTGCTGGGAGCGGCCTTCGGCGTCCACCGGGCGCTGGACACCACGGGCGCGCTGCTGGGCCCGGTGGCGGCCTTCGCGCTGGTGGCCGTCATCGGCGAGGCATACGACGCGGTCTTCGTCACCAGTTTCTGCCTGGCCATGATCGGACTGATGATCCTGGTCTTCTTCGTCCAGGAACGACAGGTGACACCGGGATCCACGGCCCGAGTCGACATCCGGGCCGGATGGCGGCTGCTGGCCTCACGCCCGCTGCGACGGGTGACGCTCTACGCCGCCCTGCTGGGCCTGGCCACGGCCGGAGACGCGTTCCTGTTCGTGGCGGTCCAGCGGCAGGCCGGGCTCGGCCCGGGCGCGCTGCCCCTGCTGCCCCTGGGCACCTGCCTGGTCTTCCTCGCGGCGGCGATCCCGGCGGGCAGACTGGCCGACCGGATCGGCGGATGGAAGGTGTTCCTCACCGGGCACATCCTCCTCGCCGCGGCGTACTCACTGCTCGCCGGAGCGGCCGGTGGACCGGTGACGGCCCTCTGCGTCCTGCTGCTGCACGGCCTGTTCTACGCGGCCACCGACGGCGTGCTGATGGCCTACCTCGCCCCGCGCCTGCCCAAGCACCTCCACGCCAGCGGGCTCGCCATCGCCCAGACAGGCCAGGCCGCGGCCCGCACGGGCGGCACCATCGGGTTCGGCGCACTCGCCGGAGGATGGGACCTGCGGGCATCGTTCGCGATCTTCGCCCTGCTGCTGCTCACCGCCCTGTTCCCAGCCCTGGCGTTTCCACCGGGCGGCGCCAGGCCGAGCCGTGTCAAGGAGAACCCGGCCCGCAAGGAGCCGATGCCATGAGCACCCGCGGCGCCACCAGCACCCCCGACCTCACAAACACCCGCGGCACCGTGAGCACCCGCAACCGCCGCGTGATCGCCGGTCTCTGCGCGATCGCCGCGATCCTGTTCGCGGGTACCGGATACGTGACCTGGACGATCACCCGGAGCGGGCGTCCGGCCGCCGCCTCAGGCCTCGCCCCGGCTCCAGCCGGGCCGGGCACCCTGGTGTTCCTGGACCGGGGCCGCACCCTCGCCCAGGTACCGGTGAAAGACCCGGCCGCCGAACCGGTCCGCCGCCCGTTGAGCTGTCTGCGCACCTACACGGCCGGCGACACCACCGTCTGCCTGCGGCCGGTCGCCGTTCCCGCCGGTTTCGAGGCCGCGGTCCTGCGCGACGGCCGGGAGATCGCGGAACCGATCCGCATCGACGGGACGCCCAGCAGGGCACGGGTCTCTCCCAGCGGCCGCCTCGTCGCCTGGACGGTGTTCCGCACGGGAGACTCCTACGCGCCCGGCGCGTTCGCGACCACGACCGGAATCTACGACACGAAAACCCAGAGGCTGTACGGCTCGCTCGAAGACTTCCCGGTGACCGTCGACGGCAAGCCCTACCAGAAGGCCGACATGAACTTCTGGGGCGTCACCTTCGCCGGAGACGACCAGACCTTCTACGCGACGATGAGTTCGGCCGGGCATATCTGGCTGCTGAGGGGAGAACTGACCACCCGCAGGCTCACCGCGGTGCGAACCGACGTCGAATGCCCCTCCCTCTCCCCGGACGGCCTGCGAATCGCCTACAAGAAACGGCTCGGCCAGCGATGGCGGCTCCACGTCCTGGAACTCGGCAGCGGACGCGAGACCCCGCTCGCCGAGCGGGCGGAAGTGGACGACCAGGCGGCCTGGCTCGACGACACCTCCGTCGCCTACGCCCGCCCGGACGCGGACGGCCGCCCGGCGCTGTTCACGGTGCCGGCCGACGGAACAGGATCGCCCCGGCTGCTGCGACGCGAGGCGACCTCACCGGCGGTGATCCGCTGAACCAGCCGAACCGCCATCCCCAGCCGAACCGCCTTCCCGAACGGGGTTCCGCCGAGCCGTACTCCTGAACCGGACTTCGCCAGGCCGCACTCCCGAACCAGACTTCCCCGAGCCCGGTCCCCCCCATTCCCAGCCGACGCCGTGAATGCCGGGCTCGGGGTCGAAGACGACGTGCGCGGCCGTACGCGTGCCACCGATCCACAACTCCTCCGACACCGTTTTCGGATGGGCGACCGACTGCCGGAAATAGCCGTGGCAGTACGCGGGCAGAGCCGCCTGATCGAACTCGACCTGCACGGTGAGCTCCCTGGTCCCCGGCTCGACCCGATGAGCCGTGCAGGGATCCAAATGCCCGGGCGGGAAGGCGAGCGTGTACTCCGCCACCGTCGTCCCACCCGCCGGCAGCGCCCTGTCCAGGATCATCTCGTGCACCTCGAAGCCGCTCTTCGGGTCACTCCTGACCCGCCCGAGCCGGCACCCACGGGTGTGCTCGACCAGCGGCGCCGACGCCCCGGCCATGTAATAGCGCCGCACCATGAGCGCGCGCCTCACCTCCGGCCGGCGCGCCTGAACCACCACCTGCATGGTTATCGTGCGGATCTGGCGGTGGGCGTCAAGCCGGACCAACGCGCTCTGACGCACCTGGACCAGATGCGAAAGGCAGTCCGGAGTCGCCTCCAGCTGAGCCAGAACCCGCGTCAAACCCTCGGGCCGCGCCCAGACCTGATCCGGTTTCGGCGGATGAGGAGCCTGGTTCAGCCAGCGACCCCGGGGACGGGGCGGGCCGAGCAACACGGTCAGCGACCCGGCCGGCACGGCGAGCACCTCTTCCAGCACATGCACCGCCCGCAGAGAATCGGCTCTCTCCGGCTGGGTGCGTCCGCTCTGCCAATAGCTCAGCGCGGTCCTGCTCACGGAGATGCCCTGCTCGCGCAGCCGATGCTGGAGCCGGTCAAGGCTGAGACCACTGGCCTGGATGGCCAGCCTCAGCGCCACACTGAACGGCCCGCTGCTCAATGCCTCCTCAAGGGCTTCCCGCAATGCCTCTGGCGCACGGCGGTTTGCGCCCATGACTGCCTCCTGTGGTCCGGCGCCGATCCCTGCGAGGTCCTCCGCGGCGGCCTACATCTCCGCAGGGGCCGGGAGCCACCCCCTGTGCGCGGCCTGCGCGGCCAGCTGGAACCTGTTCGCCGTCCCCGTCTGCGCCATCAACTGCTCCAAGCGGCGATAAAAGGTCCGGCGGCTCATCCCCAGCGTCTCGGCGGCCCGGCCGTCACTGACCCCCGCATTGAGCAGGGCCAGGAGCCTACGATCCTCGGTCCTGATCGGAACGGCCGAACCCGCGGCCAGATGCAGCGGTACGGCGGCCGCCCAGCAGATCTCGAACAGACCGATCAGCGCCTCCAGCAGACCGCCCGCGTACACGATGGTCAGAGCCGCGTCCACACCGTCCTCCGGCCTGGCCAGCCACGCCAGATCCTCATCGAGGATGGTCATGTTCACCGGCAGGTCCGCCGCGGCCCGAGCCTGCTCACCGGCCTCCACACACGGAGTGACGTTCTCGGCGAGATAACCGGGCTCCTCCAGGGACTCCCGCGAATAGACCACCCGGTAGATCACACCACGGGCCAGCTGCTCGATCTCGGCCCGGTTGACCGGACCGAAAAAATGAGGCGGCCGGTCAAGCCTGCGAATCTCACACCGGACACTGTTCACCAGCTGCCGGATGCGCGGTTTGACCGCCGGACCCGTCACCACCTCGACCGGCGACCCGATGTCGGCCCGGTGAGCGGATCTGCGATACGTCTCGAAGACGTGGCTCACCGCGATCCGGGCGCGCTCCACATCGGCCTGGCGCCGCCGGGTCAGTGCCTCGAGCCCGACCTCGGGCACCACCACGCGAAACCCGTCACTCGCGTCATGCCGGCCCACCAGACCCCAGACGGTCAGTTCTTTGAGTGCGGACCGCACCCCCTCGGGGCGGATGTCCAGGGTGGCGGCAAGCTCCGCCTCCGTGGCATGCTCCGCCCGGAGCATCTGCTCATAGATGCGAGCCGCGTCGGCCCGTAGTCCTAGAAGGATCAGCTGACCGTACAGATCATCCTGTTCCACGCGATCACTATAAGTAATCCATTGTGGAATGTCAGGAAATACAGCCATGAACCGCGGTTTAGCAGCGATGAAAACCTGATCACCCGCATGACCAGGGCATATGGGCGGAGCAGCCCCCGGCCGGCGGCCGCGACCTCGCGACCGCCTCTCCCCGGCCACCCCGCCCCGGCACGTCTCACCCCCCGGCACGTCTCACCCGCCCCGGCACGTCTCACCCCGCCCCGGCACGTCTCACCCCGCCCCGGCACGTCTCACCCCCCGGCACGTCTCACCCGCCCCGGCACGTCTCACCCCGCCCCGGCACGTCTCACCCCCCGGCACGTCTCACCCGCCCCGGCACGTCTCGCCAAGGCCCTTCACGCCCCTGGATGGCCGCCGCCCGCCAGGGGTGCAATGCTGCAAATCAGATATTTTTCGTAAAAATTGCTTGTCGGCGACCCGCGCCCCGGCCGTACGGCATCCACCACGCCGGGCCGTATGGCACAACCGGGCCGGGGGAACCATCACCTCGTGATCCGCCGCGAGTGATCAACCCGCCCAACCCCTCAGTATTTCGGCCCCACGAACTCATCCAGTCGCTCGACCGCCTCCCGCTTGGCCACGGAGATGGTGTTGGGCTTGGAGCAGCGCCACGCCACGCCGAGAAGGTCGAGCGTCTCTCCGCAGAGCTGAAGGATGTCCCGGGACTCGTTGACGAAGAGATATCGCGGATATTCGTACCAGCGTGTTCCACTGGGAAGTTCGCGCCGAACCCTGTTGACCAGACGGCATCCGTCGGAATGCATGAGGCCTCGGACGAAGTCACCGGGGTTTGCCTCGACGATCTGCCGTTGCCAGTTCTCCAGCCTGATCGGACGGTTGTGTTTCTTCCCTGGCCCGTGTTGCGGGAACAGGTGGGGCCAGTGTTTGGAGAAGGAGTTGATTTCCGTGCAGCCCTGGCGGGGGAGCCTGCGCACCTTGTTGCCGGGCCTGATGGAGATGATCGCTTCGACGCACTCTTCCTGGAGTCCTGGCCAGGAGTCGGCACACATGATTCGCAACGACCAGACCTGTTTCGCCGGGTCACCGATGACACTGATGCAGCCGTCTCCAAGGTAGAGGCCGAGGAGGTAGGCATAAGCGTCCTGCGGCTCAGGGGGCTCCGGGGTGACAAGGCACCTGGGGCAGGAGGCCACGAGTGGGGAGACGTGGCCGGGGTGGTCACGCCATTGCCTGATCGCCGAGCGCGAGACGCCGGTCTGGCGGCTGACCGAACTGATTGTCTGGCCGGACTCGAGAAGTTGGCGCACTCTTTTACGAACAGTGACGTCATGCATGCGGAGAGTGTCTCAGGCTGGTATGACAAAAGCCGCCTGGTTCCTGTGAGCCGGGCGGCTTTTTTGTGCCCCGGGTGGGATTCGAACCCACACTGTGCGCTGTTTGAGAGCGCCCTCTCTGCCGTTGGAGTACCGAGGCTTGTTCAATTGGAGCCGAGCAACCTGATCATACGATTGATCTCGCCGCGTGTCTTGGCGTGGTCCTAATCTAGCGGACATCGGTACTCTCTTGCTCGTGAGTACGCAGCGGCGAGTGGTGATCGCGGAAGACGAGGCGCTCATCCGTCTCGATCTCAAGGAGATGCTGGAAGAGGACGGCTATGCCGTTGTCGCGGAGGCCGCGGACGGGGAGTCCGCGGTCAAGCTGGCGTCGGAGCATCGGCCGGATCTTGTGATCTTGGATGTGAAGATGCCCATCCTGGATGGGATCTCGGCCGCCGAGCAGATCGTGTCGCAGCGGATCGCGCCGTGTCTGATTCTTACTGCTTTCTCGCAGCGGGATCTGGTCGAGCGGGCTCGGGACGCCGGGGCGATGGCGTATTTGGTGAAGCCGTTCACCAAGTCGGATCTGGTGCCGGCGATCGAGATGGCGGTCAGCAGGCATGAGGAGATCGCCGCGCTGGAGCGGGAGGTGGGGTCGCTTTCGGAGCGGTTGGAGACGCGCAAGCTCGTCGAGCGTGCCAAGGGGTTGTTGATGGCGCAGCACGGGTGGAGTGAGCCGCAGGCGTTCCGGTGGATTCAGAAGGCGTCGATGGATCGCAGGTTGAGCATGCGTCAGGTGGCGCAGGTCGTGGTTGAGGGGGTTGCCGGTTCGGCTGGGGAGGGGGAGGTCTGATCCCGGGGCGGCGGGTGGTGTTCCGTCGCGCTGTGTGACGGAAGATTTTTCTGTGCGACAAGCCCGTGTGGCGCTGTGTTCGAGGGCGCCGCGCGGGCTTTTGTGTGCTCGGAGTGATCTACCTGAAGCACGTAAGGTTGCCAGTGACCATGGCTTTTGCACCTGATAGCCGAAAAGGATCGGTGCTATAACGAAATGGTAACGCAGGGTCGTCCTGTATCGACCCGTGACATGGGCTGGCTGTACTAACCGACAACAACACCCCCTGGCCACTCCGCCAGGGAGGGCATCTGTGGACTCGGTCCCAATCGGGACTGGGTGAAAGGAAGGCAACCTTGCGGCCTAAGACTGCTCGCCTCGGTGGAGTGCTCGCTGCCGGCGTGGCGCTCACCCTCGGTCTCGCTGCTTGCGGCAACGGTGGCACGGAGGCCAAGCCGGCGGAAGGTGGCGGCGCTGCGCCGGGCACCATCAAGATTGGCTTCATGGGTGACCTCACCGGCCCGAACGCTGGAATTGTCATTCCGCCGAAGAACGGTGCGAAGCTCGTCATCGACGAGTACAACAAGACCAACCCGGCCACGAAGATCGAGCTGGTTGAGTACGACAGCCAGGGTGACGCCTCCAAGGCCGTGGCGCTGGCTCAGCAGGCCATCAAGACCGACAAGATCGTCGGTCTGATCGGCCCGGCGTTCTCGGGTGAGTCCGCTCAGGTGGGCCCGGTGCTGGAGGAGGCGCAGATTCCCAGCATCACGGCCTCGGCGACCAACACCAAGCTCGCTGAGAACGGCTGGAAGTACTGGCACCGTATTCTTCCGAACGACGGTGTCCAGGGCCCCGGCATCGCGGACTTCATCGCGGGTGCCGCGGCCTCGAAGAACGCGTTCGTGATCGACGACAAGTCGGAGTACGGCAAGCCGCTGGCCGACGCGGTCCGCGCCCAGCTCACCTCCAAGGGTGTCAAGGTCACGAACGACTCCCTCGACCCGGCGGAGAGCGACTACTCCTCGGTCGTGAACAAGGTCGCGGCGACCAAGCCGGACGCGATCTTCTTCGGTGGCTACTACGCCGCGGGCGGCAACCTGCTCAAGCAGCTGCGTGACAAGGGTGTGAAGGACGCGAAGTTCTTCTCCGGTGACGGTTCGCTGGACAAGGGCCTGATCGACGGCGCCGGTGCGGCGAACGCCGAGGGTGCCCTGGTCGGCTGCCCGTGCTACATCGCCACGCCGGACGTCACCGACGCCAAGGTGAAGGGCTTCGCCGACTCCTACAAGGGCGCCTACAGCGCCGACCCGGCGATCTACGCGGCTGAGGGTTACGACGCCGCGACGGTCATCGTCGACGCGGTCAAGGCGGGTAACACCACCACGGAGAAGATCAACGAGTTCATCGGCAAGGTCGACATCGCGGGTGTCTCCAAGCAGGTGAAGTTCGGGGCCAACGGTGAGGTCGAGGCCAAGGACATTTACATCTACCAGGTCAAGAACGGCGCCATCACGCTGCTGGGCAAGGCTTCCGAGGCCAAGCTGGGCTAGTCCGGATTCGAGAAGAGTAGGTAGTTGACGCGGCGGGGAGCGGGAATGCTGCGGTGCGTTCCCGCTCCCCTTCGCACGTACTTCCAGAGGGTCCACGAGGCTCGGCTGGAAGCGGTGTGCTACCGGCAGTGCAGGCGACCCCCGCTAGAAGTGGTAAACCCTAGTGCTCAATGACTTCATCAATCAGTTCTGGCCGGCCACGATCGACGGCCTGGCCTTCGGCTCGATCTATGCCCTGATCGCGCTCGGTTACACGATGGTGTACGGCGTGCTGAGGCTGATCAACTTTGCGCATTCCGAAGTGTTCATGATTGGAACCTTCGGTGCGATGTTCGTCCCGTTCGTGTTCGGCATCAATTCGGCGTTGACCGGTATCGCCCTGGTCGGTGTGATCCTGGCGATGATCCTGGCCGGCATGCTCGCTTCCGCGGGCACCGCGATCGCGTTGGAGCAGATCGCCTACAAGCCGCTGCGCAAGCGTGGTGCGTCCCGGCTGGCGGCGCTCATCTCGGCGATCGGCGCCTCGATCTTCCTGCAGGAGCTGTTCGCGCTCCTGGTCATCCCCAACGTCTTCAACCGCCCGGAGCAGGGCCGCATCCAGATGGGTCTGCCCCGGTTGATGGAGCGGACGGAGCTTTTCTCGATCTTCGGTCACTCGGTCCGCGTCGACCAGGTGCTGGTGATCGTCGCGGCGATCGCCATGATGGTCGCGCTCGACGCGCTCGTGAACCGTACGAAGATCGGCCGTGGTATTCGCGCCACCGCGCAGAACCCCGAGGCGGCCGTTCTGATGGGCGTCGACATCAACAAGATCGTTCGGATGACGTTCCTCATCGGTGGCGGCATGGCCGGAGTGGCCGGCGCGCTGTACCTGATCTCGTACGAGAACACGAACTACTACATTGGATTCCTTTTCGGAATCAAGGCGTTCACCGCGGCAGTCCTGGGCGGCATCGGTAACCTGCGTGGCGCCCTGGTCGGCGGAATCGCGCTCGGTCTGGTGGAGAACTACGGAGCCATCTTCTTCGGCTCCGACTGGAAGCACGTGATCTCCTTCACCATTCTCGTCTTGGTCCTGATGTTCCGTCCCACCGGAATCCTCGGTGAATCACTTCAGCAGGCGCGCGCATGAACCAGAAAACTTCCAACATGGACTTTCGCCGGATGCTCGGCCACTACGGTGACAGTGTGCGCGACCGCTGGGCGCACACTCCCGGCTGGCAGCGATGGATCGTCTACGTCCTTCTGATCATCGGGGCCTTGCTGCTGCCGTCGGAGACCATCGGCAGTTTCATGTCGCCCTACACCGACTGGGCGAGCATCCTGTTCTTCCCGATCGGCACCTACGTGGTCCTGGCCATCGGCCTGAACGTGGTGGTCGGCCAGGCGGGCCTGCTCGACCTCGGTTTCGTCGCGTTCTACGCCGTGGGCGGCTATTCGATGGCCCTGCTCGGCACCCGGCTCGGCTGGAACTTCTGGCTCATCCTGCTGGTGGGCATCGGGATCTGCGCCCTGTCGGGCATCACGCTGGGCGGTCCGACGCTGCGGTTGCGCGGTGACTATCTGGCGATCGTCACGCTGGGCTTCGGTGAGATCATCCGTATCACCGCCCGGAACACCGACGAGATCGGCGGCCCGAACGGCATCCGCGGCATCCCGCACCCCCCGAGCTTCGGGGACCTGGAGCTGTTCGGGGTGAAGATCTTCAAGTACGGCGTGCTGGACCCGCGGCCCTACTACTACCTGCTGGTCGCGCTGGCCGTCATCGTGATCATCCTGGTCAAGCGCTGGGAGAAGAGCCGGGTCGGCCGCGCCTGGGCGGCGATCCGCGAGGACGAGGACGCGGCCGAGGTCATGGGCGTGCCGACGTTCCGGTTCAAGATGCTCGCCTTCGCCGTCGGCGCCTCCATCGGTGGCGCGATGGGCGTGATGTGGGCCTCCAAGGTCATCTCGCTCAACCCGAACGACTTCCAGTTCCTGCTGTCGGCGACGATCCTGGCCGCGGTGGTCATGGGCGGTGCGGGCAACCTGCCGGGTGTCATGCTGGGCGCGTTCGTGGTGGCGTGGCTGCCGGAGCGCTTCCGTGGCCTGCAGGAGTACCGCATGCTGATCTTCGGCGCGGTGCTCGTCGTACTGATGATCTTCCGTCCGCAGGGTCTGCTGCCGTCGCGTCAGCGTAAGGCGGAGTTGAAAGAGGGATCAGGCGGAATGGGATCGCTCGGTGCCGAGGTGCCCGGGCCGGAGTCGCGTGGCGAGGAGGTGGCTTCCAAATGAGCGCCGAGGTGAGCGCAGGGGCGGGCCAGAAGCAGAGTGCTCGCGCGATGCTGGAGCTGCAGAACATCGTCATGCGGTTCGGCGGCGTCACGGCGCTGCGCGATGTGAACCTGACCATCAACGAGGGTGAGATCTTCGCTCTCATCGGCCCGAACGGCGCCGGCAAGACCACGGTCTTCAACGTGGTGACCGGTGTCTACCAGCCGACGGAGGGGCAGGTCCGCTTCCAGGGCGAGAAGATCAGCGGTCTCAAGCGCTTCAAGATCACCAAGCGTGGCGTCGCCCGTACGTTCCAGAACATCCGGCTGTTCCACAACATGACGGCCCTCGAGAACGTCATGGTGGGCGCGGACGCGCATCACCGCGCGGGCATGGTCAGCGTGGCGCTGGGGCTTCCCTGGCACCGTCAGGCCGAGCGCGAGGGGCGCAAGCTCGCGATGGAGCTGCTCGACTTCGTCGGCATCTCGCACCGCGCGGACGACCACGCCAAGAACCTGCCCTACGGTGACCAGCGCCGGCTGGAGATCGCCCGCGCGCTGGCGACCCAGCCGAAGCTGCTGCTGCTGGACGAGCCGGCCGCCGGTATGAACCCGGCGGAGAAGGTGGAGTTGCAGCAGCTCATCCGGGACATCCGGGATGCCGGCCGGACAATTCTGATCATTGAGCACGACATGAGCCTCATCATGGGCATCAGCGACCGCATCGCGGTGCTGGACTTCGGCCAGAAGATCGCCGATGGTCTGCCGGACGAGGTGCAGAACGACCCCCGGGTCGTCGAGGCGTATTTGGGGGCTCCCGCAGATGCTTCTTGAGGTCAAGGACATTCACGTCCACTACGGCAAGATCGAGGCCATCAAGGGCGTCTCGGTCGAGGTGAACGAGGGTGAGATCGTCACGCTCATCGGAGCGAACGGGGCGGGCAAGACCACGACCCTGAAGACGATCTCGGGTCTGCGCGGCCTGTCGTCGGGCAGCATCACCTTCAACGGCCAGGACATCAGCAAGATGCCCGGTCACAAGAGGGTCGTGGCGGGTCTGGGGCAGGCGCCCGAGGGCCGGGGTGTCTTCCCGGGCATGACGGTGCACGACAACCTGCTCATGGGTGCCTATTCGCGTTCCGGCGACTTCAGCGCCGACCTGGCGGAGGTCTACGAGCTGTTCCCGCGGCTGGCCGAGCGCAGGACGCAGGCGGCCGGCACGATGTCCGGCGGCGAGCAGCAGATGCTCGCCATCGGCCGCGCCATGATGGCCAAGCCGAAGGTGCTGCTGCTGGATGAGCCGTCCATGGGTCTGGCGCCGCTGATGGTGCAGCAGATCTTCTCCATCATCGAGGAGATCAACCGCCGTGGCACCACGGTGCTGCTGGTGGAGCAGAACGCCCAGCAGGCGCTGAAGCTGGCTCACCGGGCCTATGTGCTGGAGACCGGCAAGGTGGTCAAGAGCGCGCCCGCGCACGATCTGCTCAACGACCCCGACGTGCAGGCCGCCTACCTGGGCGGCGGCATCGGGCACGAGGCGCCCGGGGGCGCGTCGGAGGGGTAGGCGTGAGCCGTACCGCGTGACGTGACGCGGGTCCGCCGCACACGGCGGACCCGCGTTCAGGACAGGGGAACCCGGGCTCCGTCGGTGGTGCCGCCGACGCCGAGCGGCGGGTCGCCGAACAACTGGACCGCGACGACCTTCGCCTCCTTGGGGATGTCGAACCACAGGTCCATCTCGATCCTGACCTCGGCGCCGAGCGGGAGCGTGTCCGGCTGGCGTTTGATGGCCTGGGCGAACCTGTCGATGCCGTGGGCCGCGCCGTCGGCGGTGATGAGTTTCTGCCGCTTGGCGTCGAAACGGGAGTTGGTGCGTCCGGGGTTGCTCACGACGACTCGCACGACCACGTACTGGCCTTTGGCCTGCCATTCGCCGTGGCTGCCGATGAAGCTGCTCAGACCTGTCTGCAGGCCTATGACCTGGAAACGGGTGTCACCGTCCGTCACGGACTGGGCGTTGATCGGGCGCTCGCCCGGCCGGACCGGGCGCGGGGTCAGCGCGTAGGTGGGCGTGGCCGATGGTGCGGCGGATCCCGCCGGGCCGGTTTCGCTGCAACCGGTCAGGAGGGCGCCGGCCAGAGCGGCACCGGCGAACACTATTAGGGGGTTGCGCACATTGATCAAGGTAACCGAGGTGGACTTTGAGTTCAATGCGTCGGCGGTGCCATTGACGATGTCGCGATCACCCTTGAGGGATGGGGGTGTTGCCGTTGTACGGCGGGCGGGAAAGGCGATATCCGCTGGGTTTGTTGAGTTTCCGGGTCGCGTTGGAGTACTCATGTCATTACGGGGGGTATGGTGCCGGTGGGCCTCCGAGAGGCCGCCGGTGTCGGCCTGGCCTTGCCGTGCTGCCCTGACGTGCAGGAATAGACTGTTTTCAATATTCCAGCACTCGATCCGGCCGGTTATAGTCCGTGTCAGCCGACTCGCAGCCGAGTCGTTGACCATCCGATGAACTGGAGCGTCAGATCCATGCCGTAAACAGGGTATTGATCAGTCGACTCTCAGCATGGTTGTTGTCCGAATTGTGTCGTATCGGTGATCTGCATGGCCATGCAGGTGGGGCAGCATCACCACCACTGAGGTATCTGTTCGAGATGCGACATTGACCGTAAGGAGGCCGTTGTGGGCCTGAGTTTTGTTCCCCGCCGTGCGCTCGCGGTGGGCGCTATGGTCGTCGCCGGCGCGCTCGGCCTGTCGGCCTGTGGCGGTGGTAGCAGCACGAGCGCGAGCCCGAGTGAGGGTGCCTCGTCAACCGCGCCCGCAGCCGCCGGTGGTCCCAAGCTGGTCACCCCCGGCAAGCTGACCACGTGCACCAACCTTCCGTACGAGCCCTTCCAGTTCAAGGAGGGCAACAAGGTCGTCGGCTTCGACGTCGACATCGTCGACCTGGCCGCCAAGAAGCTCGGCCTGACCCAGGAGATCGTCGACATCGACTTCGCCGTCATCAAGAGCGGTGCGGCGATGGCCGCCGGCAAGTGCGACGTCGCCGCCGCCGGCATGACCATCACCCCGGAGCGCAAGGCGAACATCGACTTCTCCGTTCCCTACTTCGACGCCACCCAGGCGCTGCTGGCCAAGAAGGGCCTCGGCGTCAAGAGCCTGGACGAGATCAAGGCCAAGAACCTCAGGCTCGGCGCCCAGGCCTCGACCACGGGTCTCGACTACGTCAAGGGCAAGGGCCTGAACCCCAAGGAGTTCGCCGACTCTCCCAAGGAGCTCCTGGGCCTGCAGTCCGGCCAGGTCGACGTGATCGTCCAGGACCTTCCCGTTGTCCTGACCTGGCTGAAGAAGCCGGAGATCGCCGACAAGTTCGAGCTGGTCGCCAGCCTGGACACCGGTGAGCAGTACGGCATCGGCCTGAAGAAGGGCGCCGACCCGGTCCTGCTCAAGACCATCAACGACGCGATCACGACGGCGAAGTCGGACGGCACGTACGACCAGATCTTCGTGAAGTGGTTCGGTAAGAAGCCCGGAGAGCTCGGCTGATCCATGACCGACCAGTCAACGACGGCTGAGCCGTCCGGTCCCGCCGGGGCTCCCCCCGGCAGGACCGGGCTCAGCCCCCGTAAGAAGCAGCAGATCAGCCGCGCCGTCCAGTACGTCGTGCTGGTGGCCGTCGCGGCCTTCCTCCTCCTGCGCATCGAGTGGGTCAAGCTCGGCGAGAACTTCGCCAAGCCCGAGGTGGCGCAGCAGACGCTGCCGGACCTGTTCACGATCGCGCTGAAGAACACGATCATCTACTCGGTGGGAGGCTTCGCCTTCGCCTTCCTGCTCGGCCTGGTGTTCGCGCTGATGCGGATGTCGTCGGTGCGGGCGTACCGGTGGATCGCGATCGCCTACATCGAGATCTTCCGCGGTCTCCCCGCGCTGCTGATCTTCCTGTTCATTCTGTTCCTTCCGCTGGCCCTGCAGGGCTTCGAGGTGCCCGGCGGCACCTACGGCCAGGGCATCCTGGGCCTGACGATCGTCGGCTCCGCCTACATGGCCGAGACGCTCCGCGCGGGCCTGCAGGCCGTGCCCAAGGGGCAGATGGAGGCGGCGCGCTCGCTGGGCATGTCGCACGCGCGGGCCATGGTCACCATCGTCATCCCGCAGGCCGTGCGCATCGTCATCCCGCCGACGACCAACCAGTTCGTGTCCCTGCTCAAGGACTCCTCGCTGGTGCTGTTCCTCGGCGTCTCCGGTGATTACGTCGAGCTCACGAAGTTCGGCAACGACATGGCCTCGACCTACGCCAACGCCACGCCCATCCTGGTCGTCGGCGTGACGTATCTCCTGGTCACCATCCCGCTGGGGTACCTCGCGTCCCGGCTGGAGAAGCGTCAGGCGAGGGGACGGTGACTCCGGTGAACCACGCGGTCGAGATCCGCAACCTGCACAAGCACTTCGGCAAGCTGGAGGTGCTCAGGGGGATCGACTTCTCCGTCGACCCCGGCCAGGTCGTCTGCGTCATCGGCCCCTCGGGGTCGGGCAAGTCCACGCTGCTGCGGTGCGTGAACCTGCTGGAGCAGCCCACCTCGGGCAAGGTGGTCCTGGAGGGCATCGAGCTGACCGACCCCGACGTCGACCTCGACGCGGCCCGCCGCCGGGTCGGCATGGTCTTCCAGCAGTTCAACCTGTTCCCGCACATGACCGCGCTGCAGAATGTGATGATCGCCCAGCAGCGGGTGCTGAAGCGGGGCAGGGCGGCGGCCGAGAAGATCGCCAGGGAGAACCTGGAGAAGGTCGGCATCGCCGCCAAGTGCGACGCCTATCCGGCGCAGCTCTCCGGAGGTCAGCAGCAACGTGTGGCCATCGCCAGGGCGCTGGCGATGAACCCCGCGCTGATGCTCTTCGACGAGCCCACCTCGGCGCTCGACCCGGAACTTGTCGGCGACGTGCTCACGGTCATGCGCAACCTGGCCGAAGAGGGGATGACCATGCTCGTGGTCACCCACGAGATGGCGTTCGCCCGGGACGTGGCCGACCGTGTGGTCTTCATGGACGGCGGCGTGATCGTCGAGGACGGCCCGGCCGCCCAGGTGATCGGCGACCCGCAGCACGAGCGGACCAAGACCTTCCTGCGCCGTGTGCTGGACCCGACCCACAGCGAGGTCGGCGGGGTCCCCGACGTGGACGCCGAGCACGCGGGCGACTGAGGCCCGGTTCTGCCTTCCCCGTACGGCCCGCGCCCTGTGGCGCGGGCCGTACTGCGTTCACGCGGGCCGCGCGGCCCGGCGGCGAGGGCCGCCGCCCCGCTTCCGGGGCCGCCTTACGAGCCCGGGGGAGACCTTTGGCGCCGTACAGAGCTTCCCCGACCCTGTGCGTTTTCTACTCGGTCTCCCCACGGACATCGCTGTCACCCACGGTAGCGACTCATGTGGCAAGAGTGAAGTAAGGTGCGGTCCGATTGTGAACGAACACGGGTGGGATCAGCGGTCGCGCAGCATGCAGGTGAGGCGGGAGGAGCACACCAGGCGCCCCTCCTCGTCGGTGATCTCGATGTTGTAGGTGGCGAGCGTCCGGCCTCCGTGCACCCGGGTGGCGACACCGGTGACGTATCCGGAGGTGGCCGATCTGTGGTGGGTGGCGCTGATCTCGATGCCCACGGCGATGCGCCCCGGCCCGGCGTGGAAGACCGCGCCGGTCGTGCCGAGGGTCTCGGCGAGCACGCATGAGGCGCCGCCGTGCAGCAGGCCGTACGGCTGGGTGTTGCCCTCGACCGGCATCCGGCCGACCACACGCTCGGGAGTGGCCTCCGTGATCTCGATGCCCATCCGCTCGACGAGCGTGTTCCTGTAGGAGGCGCCGAGTTCCTCCTCCAACATGTGGCGGGTGGCTTCGTCGGGGTCCGTCATGGTCAAGGGGTTGTCTCCTGTCGTGCGAGGTCAGGTTTTCTGTCGCATCAGGAGACTAGGCTTCCGTTGTGCCGAAGAACGAACTGACCCCCACTCGTCCCTGTCTCCTGCTGCTGGATGGGCACTCACTGGCCTATCGGGCCTTCTACGCCCTGCCTGAGGAAAACTTCTCCACGACGACGGGGCAGACGACAAACGCGGTCTACGGATTCACGTCGATGCTGGTCAACGTGCTCCGCGATGAGCAGCCCAGCCATGTGGCGGTCTGCTTCGACCGGTCGGAGCCGACGTTCCGGCATGAGGAATACGCCGACTACAAGGCCAACCGGAGCGCGAGCCCCGACAGCTTCCGCAGCCAGATGAGCCTCATCCACGAGATGCTCGACGCGCTCCACGTCCCGCACCTGTCGCTGGCGGGCTACGAGGCCGACGACCTGATCGCCACGCTCGCCACCCGGGCCGCCGCGCAGGACATGAACGTGCTGATCGTCACCGGAGACCGCGACGCGCTGCAACTCGTCGACGACCGCGTCACGGTGCTGATGACCCGGGTCGGGATCAGCAACATGACCAGGTTCACCCCCGAGGCCGTGAAGGAGAAATACGACCTCACCCCCACGCAATACCCCGACTTCGCGGCCATCCGCGGCGACAGCAGCGACAACCTGCTGAGCATCCCGGGCGTGGGGGAGAAGACTGCGGCCAAGTGGATCCGCGAGTTCGGCTCCCTGGAGGAGCTGGTCAACCGGGTCGACGAGGTCAAGGGCAAGGTCGGCGACAAGCTCCGCGCCCACCTCGACCAGGTGCTGATGAACCGCCGCCTCACCGAGCTCCTGCGTGACGCCCCGCTGGAGCGCGAGGTCTCCGATCTGACGATCGGCCAGTGGGACCGCGACGCGATCAACAAGATCCTCGACGCGCTGGAGTTCCGGGGCGAGATCCGCGACCGGCTGTTCAAGACGCTCGGCTCGGCCGAGCCCGGGGCCGAGGAGGGCTTCGAGGTCGAGGCCGTCAGGCTCGGTCCCGGCGAGGTGGCCGCGTGGCTGGGGGCGCTGTCCGAGGGCAGGGCGGGGCTCGCGTTCAGGTGCGCCTACGGCAGCGGCACCGGCCGCATCGACAGCCTCGCGATCGCCGCGCCGGACGGCGGCGCCGCCTTCATCGAGCCCACCACGCTGACCGAGGCCGACGAGGCGGCCCTGCGCGCCTGGCTCTGCGACGAGTCCAGGCCCAAGGCCGTGCACGACGCCAAGGGCCCCATCCTGGCGCTGTGGGCGCAGGGAATGGACCTGCGCGGCCTGACCTGCGACACGGCGCTCGCGGCCTACCTGGCCATGCCGGGGCAGAAGACCTTCCTGCTGGAAGACCTCGTGCGGGCCTACCTCCAGCGCGAGCTGCGCAGCGAGGCCGACACCGGCGGCCAGGTCAGCCTCTTCGACGACCAGGACGACGACGCCGCCCATGACCTGGCGCTGCGGGCGCTGGCCGTCCGCGAGCTGGCCGAGGCCCTGGAGGCGTTCCTGGAGCCGCGTGGCGGCACCCACCTGATGCGCGACGTGGAGCTGCCGCTGGTGACCGTGCTGGCCGAGCTGGAGAGAGCCGGGATCGCCGCCGACAGAGATTATTTCAGCGGCCTGGAGGCCGAGTTCGGGGCCGCGGTCAAGCAGGCCGTCGAGGCGGCTCACGCGGCCGTCGGGGAGCAGTTCAACCTGGGCTCGCCCAAGCAGCTCCAGGAGATCCTGTTCGTCAAGCTGAACCTGCCCAAGACCAAGAGAACCAAGACGGGCTACACCACCGACGCCGACGCGCTGGCCTGGCTGGCCACGCAGACCGAGCACGAGCTGCCGACGATCATGCTCAGGCATCGCGACCAGGCCAAGCTGAAGGTGACGGTCGAGGGCCTGATCAAGGAGATCGCCGACGACGGGCGGATCCACACCACGTTCAACCAGATCGTGGCCGCCACTGGGCGGCTCAGCTCCGAGAAGCCCAACCTGCAGAACATCCCGATCCGCACCCTTGAGGGCCGCCGGATCCGGCAGGGCTTCGTGGTCGGCCCCGGCTTCGAGACCCTGCTGACCGCCGACTACAGCCAGATCGAGCTGCGGATCATGGCGCACCTGTCCGGGGACGAGTCGCTGATCGCAGCCTTCGAGTCCGGCCACGACTTCCACCAGGCCACCGCCGCGAGGGTGTTCGACATCGAGCCCGGGCAGGTCACCGGGGAGATGCGCGCCAAGATCAAGGCGATGAACTACGGCCTGGCCTACGGTCTGTCGGACTTCGGGCTGTCGGGGCAGCTCAACATCCCGGTGCCCGAGGCCAAGGCGCTCAAGGAGGAATACTTCCAGGAGTTCGGCGGCGTCCGTGACTTCCTCAACGCGATCGTCGCGCAGGCCAGGCAGGACGGTTACACCGAGACCATCATGGGCCGCCGCCGCTACCTGCCCGACCTGAACAGCGACAACCGGCAGCGCCGCGAGATGGCCGAGCGGATGGCGCTCAACGCGCCGATCCAGGGTTCGGCCGCCGACATCATCAAGGTCGCGATGCTGAACGTGCAGGGCGCCCTCAAAGAGGCGTCCCTGGGTTCCAGGATGCTGCTCCAGGTCCACGACGAGCTCGTCTTCGAGGTGGCGCCGGGAGAGCTGGAGACCCTGCGCGAGCTGGTCGTCGACCGGATGAACGCGGCATACTCCCTGCGCGTCCCGCTGGAGGTCTCCGTGGGCTCCGGACGCACCTGGGAGGACGCCGGACACTGACGATTGCCCGGCCTGTCCGAGTCTGTTCTAGGCTGGTGATCCAGCCGGACACCTCGACGGGTACGGGAGTTTTGTGCGCAGTTCAACCCCCCTAGCGCAGATCATCATGCTTGCCAACATCGTCGTCGTGGTCGCCGGGGTGGTGGCGCTTTCCGTGTTGCCCACGGCGGTCGTCCCGCCGGCCAGCCCCTTGGCCGGTGCGGCGACGAGCACGGCGACGGGCGCCCCGGAGGGAAACCCGTCACCGTCGCCGCAGGCCGATCTGCCCTCGGCGGACCTGCCGCCGCCGGTTCCGGCGACCCCGGAGTCCGCCAGGCAGGTCAAGGCCAACGAGGTGGGAGCGGTTCCGGTGCTGATGTACCACCGGATCATGAAGAAGCGGCTGGCCTCCATCGACCGTACGCCCTCCCAGGTGCGCAAGGAGATGGAGAAGCTGGCGCGGAACGGATACGTGCCGATCACCGCACGGGAGTTCGTCACCGGGAAGATCGACATCCCGGCGGGCAAGCACCCGGTCGTGCTGACCTTCGACGACGGGCACGCGAGCCACTTCGCGCTGGACGACGGCGGCACGCCGGTCAAGGACACCGCGGTCGGGATCATCTACGAGGTCGCGAGGAAGTATCCGGGCTTCCGTCCCGTCGCCACCTTCTGGGTCAACCGGCACCCCTTCGGCCTGCAGGGCGAGCAGGACCAGGCGCGCGCCGTGCAGTGGCTGACCTCGCACGGGTTCGAGGTGGCCAACCACACGTGGAGCCACCCCTACCTGCCGGGCCTGTCGAAGAAGCGGGTCGCCGAGCAGATCGTCCGGGTCGAGCGCCTGCTCAAGAAGCTCGGCGGCGGCCCCTCCGACACGCTCGCCCTGCCCTTCGGGGCGATGCCGCGTAAGAAGTCCACCGTGCAGGCCGGCGGCTGGCGTGGTGACCGCTTTGCCTTCAAGGGCGTCTTCCTGGCCGGTGCCCAGCCGTCGTCGTCGCCCTTCGCCAAGGACTACGACTGGCGGGCGATCCAGCGGATTCAAAGCAACGGTAAAAAAGGGGAATGCCGAAAATGGTGTTCCCAATACTGGCTGGAGTGGCTGGGGAAGCACCCCGAGCGGCGTTACACGGCCGATGGAGATCCCGGCCAAATCTCCGTCCCACAAGGACTTCGCGGTAATATCGATCCCCGGTGGAAGCAGCGGATCAACGCCTACTGAGGGCGTCCGTCTTCCTCCTGGCCTCCCGGCGTGTCGTGCCCCGGATTGACCAGGCTCGTTTGGTCTCATATGCTGATCGCTGCGCTGTGGGCTCGCGCGTGTCTCGGACGGAGTGGGCTCGCGCTCGATCACGCCGATCCCAAACCCGTCGGCTGAACGATAAGAGGCCTGCCGCGTGTTCGCCACATCGACATCTGTCCGCGTTCGGAGCAATTCCACACATGACGAGCAGCACTGAGGCCACCTCGAGCACCCCGCAGGTAGCGGTCAACGACATCGGCTCCGAGGAAGAGTTCCTCGCAGCGATCGACCTGACCATCAAGTACTTCAATGACGGCGACATCGTCGAGGGCACCGTCGTCAAGGTCGACCGAGACGAGGTTTTGCTCGACATCGGCTACAAGACCGAGGGCGTCATCCCCTCGCGCGAGCTCTCGATCAAGCACGATGTCGACCCGGCGGACGTCGTCGAGGTTGGTGAGCACGTCGAGGCCCTGGTTCTCCAGAAGGAGGACAAGGAGGGGCGTCTCATCCTGTCCAAGAAGCGCGCTCAGTACGAGCGGGCCTGGGGCACGATCGAGAAGATCAAGGATGAGGACGGCATCGTCACCGGCACCGTCATCGAGGTCGTCAAGGGCGGTCTCATCCTCGACATCGGCCTTCGCGGCTTCCTGCCGGCCTCCCTGGTCGAGATGCGCCGCGTCCGCGACCTTCAGCCGTACGTGGGCCGCGAGCTCGAGGCGAAGATCATAGAGCTGGACAAGAACCGCAACAACGTGGTTCTCTCCCGCCGCGCCTGGCTCGAGCAGACCCAGTCCGAGGTTCGCCAGACGTTCCTCAACACCCTGCAGAAGGGTCAGGTCCGCAAGGGCGTCGTCTCCTCGATCGTCAACTTCGGTGCGTTCGTGGACCTCGGCGGCGTCGACGGTCTGGTTCACGTCTCCGAGCTCTCCTGGAAGCACATCGACCACCCCTCCGAGGTTGTCGAGGTCGGCCAGGAGGTCACCGTCGAGGTTCTCGACGTCGACATGGAGCGCGAGCGGGTCTCCCTGTCGCTCAAGGCGACGCAGGAGGACCCCTGGCAGCAGTTCGCCCGCACCCACCAGATCGGCCAGGTCGTGCCGGGCCGCGTCACCAAGCTGGTGCCGTTCGGTGCGTTCGTCCGGGTCGAGGAGGGCATCGAGGGCCTGGTCCACATCTCCGAGCTGGCCGAGCGCCACGTCGAGATCCCCGAGCAGGTCGTCCAGGTCGGCGAAGAGATCTTCGTGAAGATCATCGACATCGACCTCGACCGTCGCCGGATCTCGCTGTCGCTCAAGCAGGCGAACGAGGGTGCGATGGGCGCCGACGTCGAGTTCGACCCCACGCTGTACGGCATGGCGGCGACCTACGACGACCAGGGCAACTACATCTACCCCGAGGGCTTCGACTCGGAGACCGGCGAGTGGCTCGAGGGCTTCGACAAGCAGCGCGAGGAGTGGGAGCGGCAGTACGCCGAGGCCCAGACCCGCTTCGAGGCTCACAAGAAGCAGGTCGAGGAGGCCCGCAAGGCCGAGGCCGAGGCGAGCGAGGCTGCTCCCACGTCCTACTCCGGTGAGACCCCGGCTTCCGGCTCCAGCGGCTCCTCCGCTCCGGCTGCGGGTGCTCTCGCCTCCGACGAGGCTCTCGCGGCTCTGCGTGAGAAGCTCGCGGGCGGTCAGAGCTGACGCCGGTGAAACGGTGACGATCTGAGGATCCGAAGGAAGGGCCCCGCTCCGGCGGGGCCCTTTCGCGTGTGCGCCCGTTAGGGTTGCGCCGTGACCGTGATTGAGTGGGCCGAGCCCAAGGACGCAGGCGAGATCCTGACCGTGCAGCGAGCCGCCTATGTGAGCGAGGCCCAGCTCTACGGCGATCCGTTCATCCCGCCGTTGGTGGAGTCGGCCGAGCAGGTCCGCGTCGCCGTCGAAACCGGAACCGTGCTCGTCGCCCGGGAGGGGGAACGGATCGTCGGTGCCGTCCGGGGGCGGCTGTCCGGCACGACGTGCCTGGTCGGTCGCCTGGTGGTCGCGCCGGACGCGCAGGGCCGGGGGGTCGGCGGTGCCCTGCTGGCGGCCCTCCATGAGGAGGTCGTCTCCGCCACGGCGTTCGACCTGTTCACCGGTCACCTGTCGGAGGGGAACCTGCGGCTCTACCGCCGTCACGGCTACCAGGAGACCAGCAGGGAGCGGATGAGCGATCATCTGACCTTGATCCACATGCGCAGGGAGCTCTAGGGTCCGTCTCGGTCCGGGCGGCCGCGCCGGACGGGAAGACCTGCGGCAAATCCTGGGCGACTAATCGTAAAAGTCATTAATTTCCGGGCGTTTCTCCTTTGTGGGAACTTCCGCAAGGCTCCGGACCGGAGGATGCCGTGCGCGCCGTACCACGTATGCTGCGGATCATGCTGAAAGTGGGCCTTACCGGCGGGATCGGGTCGGGAAAGAGCGAGGTGGCGCGGCGGCTGGCGTCCAGGGGCGCCGTGGTGATCGACGCCGACAAGGTCGCCCGCGAGGTGGTCGAGCCGGGGACCGAGGGACTGGCGCGGATCGTCGCGGTGTTCGGGAAAGAGGTGCTGCGCGAGGACGCGTCACTCGACCGGGAGAAGCTCGGCTCGATCGTCTTCGCCGACTCCGAGAAGCTGGCCGCGCTCAACGGCATCGTGCACCCCCTGGTCGGGGCGCGGGTCGCCGAGCTGCAGGACCAGGCGGACGAGGGCGCGATCGTGGTCTACGACGTGCCGTTGCTGGCGGAGAACAACCTCGCCCCGATGTACGACGTGGTGGTGGTCGTGGACGCGGCCGACGAGGTGCGCCTTGCCCGGCTGGTCGGGCTGCGCGGTATGAGCGAGCAGGACGCCAGGGCCCGGATCGCGGCCCAGGCGAGCCGCGAGGACCGATTGAAGATCGCGGATCTCGTGGTGCCGAACGAGGGGTCGCTGGAGGATCTGGAGAAGCGGGTGGACCAGATCTGGGCCGAGCTGTCCGCCCGCGTCACGGCCTGAGACGGCCGGAGCCCGGCCGGGTCCTGGGCGTTCCCGGACGGGCACGGGCCACCGGTGTCCCCGGTGACCCGAGACGGGGAGGGTCAGGCGGAATCCCCCGCGGCCTGGGCGGGGACACCGGGAGAGACGGCGGTCACCTGCCCCCGATAGGGATCCACGGTGTTGAGCGCCTGCATGACGATCTCCGCGACGTCGTCGTCCTCGTACTTTCCCGGCAGCGGCAGCCCCAGGGAGGTGAACAGCCGCCTCGCCTCCTCCACCGTCGGGGAGTCGCTCAGCGGGGTGGCGTCCTCGACCGGCACCCGGCGAGCCTGGCTGAGGCTGGTCCGCAGCTCGGTCCGCCACAGGTTGTAGTGAGGACTCTCCCGGGTGAACGTGACGGCGGGAAAGCGCGGTCCGCGCTGCGTGATGATCAGGCGGCTGCCTGACATGTCCCATCGGAACAGCGTCATCGTGGTCGAGAGCCGGATGTCCAGGTCGAGAATCTGCTGGCAGCGCTCCCGGTACCAGCAGGCGGCCAGAATCGTGGCGTACAGGTCCTTGCGGGTGCCCTCGGCGGTCCAGCCTTTCTCCTCGGCGCCCGGCGGGGCCAGCTCCTGGTGCAGCTGCGTGTAGCGAGTGCACAGCCTGTCGTCGGTGGGATCGAGGATCTCGATCCGGAACTCCAGAGGCCGGCGCTTGTGCAGCGAGGTCGCGATGCACTCGGGAAGGGTGACGGCGCGGGTGTAGGTGCCGGTGCCGCCCTTGAACAGCCAGCGGTCGGTGTCGAGCCGGGCCTCGGCCAGCTCCCGGCTGATCTCCGACCCCACGAGGGTGCGGGTGCCCTCGCTGGTGCTCAGCAGCTCCCTGATGCCGTCGGCCGTGGTGGCGACGCCCGCGACCTGCTCGGAGAGCCTGGTGTTGCGGGAGCGGTCACGCAGCCAGGCGAACGCCAGGGCGGCCAGCACCGGCAGGATCGCCCCCGCCGCGTTCTCCCCGTCGACCGCGTTGAGCACATCGAGCGCGCCCACGATCAGCGCGACCAGGAACACCACGACAAGGTCGAAGTTCTCCCATGCGCTCTGCAGGGATTTCTGGAGCCGTTGAGCGATTCGCATTCTGCCACCCTGATGTGACTGATTCGCGGCGTCCGTTCTCGTGACCCGAATGGTAACCCGGCGGCCACCGCCGGGGGAGCGCGATCAGAACTCCGCCTTCCGGGCGCTCAACGGCCTCCTGGGAGATCGGTGACCCCCTTCCGGCCTTCCCCTAGCCCAGGCGCTCGGCGGCGTGCAGCGCCGCCCGTACGGTCTCCCATGCGTCGCATCGGTGCCGGGGGACGAGATGGGCGCTCAGGCCGGGCGGGCCGAGCGACAGATCGCTCCGGCCCGGCCGGGTCCGGCCCAGCGCGATCGTGGCCGTCTCCTCGCCGCTCGGGACGACGCTGGCGTGGAACACCCCGGCCGGCAGCGTGTAGGTCTGGCCGGGACCGAACACCTCGCTCGTCCCGAGGGAGTATCGGACGGTGCGCGGGGTCGGCCGGATACGGTCCCCGCCGGCCTCGCTGACCACCTCGAAGACCCGGTGGGTGGCGGCCGAGGTCGCGTCGCTGACGTCGGCGCGCACGTTCTCCACCCGGCCGTACAGCACGTGGCTGACCAGGTCCCAGCTGTGGCAGTGGATCTGGGAGGTCGTGGACGCGGCGCGGGCGAGCGTGCCGGACCAGATGTGCACGCACACGCCGTACTCTCCGGTCCGCTCCAGCGGCAGGCAGAGGAAGCCGAGCGGATGACGGACACCGGTGACCGCCGAGTCGCCGGACCCGATGGCTCTCAGGACCTGCCCGGCCCATCCGGGCAGGCGGTCACGCGCCGTGCCATTGACCATCTCATCGTATAAATCCTGATATCTCATCACAGACATGGATTCTTGGCCCGAAACGCCTTTCGTTACCGTGACCGGCGGCTCGACACGGGCCTTCGGCAGACCTGATCGGCGATGTTCCCGGCCCCCGCCTCATGCGCGTCTCGCCCGTCCGGCGCCGGTCGGCCCCGCCGTCATGGTAGGCCACACCCGGGTCCTCCTCCAGGCCGTTCCCGGGATCCACCTTTCGGATGACCGAATGTTATGAAAGATCGGCCCAGATAAGCCGCCGACCATTCACGGCGTTCCCTACAGTTAGATCATTACGGGGCGACGGGGGTCGAAATGAGGCGCGCGCGAAGCGTGGGCGCGGTGATGGCGGTCGTCGCCGTCACCCTGCCTTTGGTGTTACCGATTGCCCGGGTGCCGGGGCCGGGGACGCTGTTCGCGGGGAGGTTCGCGGAAGGGCTGTCCATGCAGGTCGTCGCCCATCCGGACGACGACCTGCTGTTCATGAGCCCCGACCTGGAGAAGCTGGTGGCGAAGGGCGGACGCAGCGTCACGGTCTACCTGACGGCGGGGGAGTCGGTGGCGGGCCTCAAGGACGATCGCAACCCGCGGCGGTACGCGGCGGCCCGGGAGCGGGGCGTCCGGGCGGCCTACGCCTGGGTCGCCGGAGCCCGTGACCGGTGGCGGCGCAAAATGCTGAGGCGGGGCCCGATCCAGGTCGCGGAGGACACGCTGGTGGACCGGCCCTGGATCAAACTCGTCTTCGCCCGGTTGCCCGACGGCGGCGACCCCCGGGCGAAAGGCGGCCGGGGATCACTGACCCGCCTGTGGGATGACAGCACCGGCCAGACCTGCGTGCACGCCTTCGCGTCCGGCCCCGAATGCCTGACCCGTGAGAACGTGCTCGACATGCTGCGCGCCATGATGCGCACCTTCCACCCCACGGTGCTGCGCACCCTCGACCCGGATCCGCCGCCGGTCGGCCGGGACCACGTCGACCACATCGCCGCCGCCCGATTCGCGGCCGAGGCCGCGCCTCACGGCATCGACGTGATCGCCTACCGGGGATACACGATCGAATCCCTCCCGCCCAACCTCGACCCGGTCGAGCGCGAGGTCAAACGCAAGGCCTTCGCCATCTACCGGCAGCACGACTACCGGATCGGTTCAGGCCGGCGCTACGACATCTGGGTCAAACGGATGTATCTCCGCTGGCCGGACAACCTGGTCGCCCACAAGGTCGCCCGCCCGGAAGCGACCCCGGCCGGTGAGAGGTGACGGCCGGGGCGGCAGCCGTACGGAAACGGGTCAGAACCAGCCGCGCTTCTGGGCCATCGCGTGCAACCCGGCGCGCAGCGACTGCTCGACCTGGCCCGGGTGGTCGGTGTAGCGGACCGTGAACCGGTTGTAGGTGTCGTGGCTGGAGGTCAGGAAACCGCCGCGCTTGTCGGCTTCGAGGATGACGTCCATCGACTGCGGACCGGCGATGAAGGTCAGCTCCAGCTCGTTGAAGTGCCGGCCGTACTCGTGGCCGGCGTAGTATTCGATCTCCTGGAAGAACGGCATCCGCGAGCCGTGCAGGGTGCCGCGCTCCAGGTCGGCCTTCTTGAAGCGGAAGCCCATGCCGTCCAGCGCGCCGAGCACGTGGTCCTGGGCGGGCAGCGGGTTGACGAACAGCGGGTCGAGGTCGCCCTTGTCCAGCGCGCCGGCCAGGGCGAGCTCGGTGGAGACGCCCAGCTGCATGCCGCGCAGCGGGTGGCCGCCGATGGCGCTGATCGGGGTCTCCCACGGCACGGGGATCTCGAAGGGGGCCGTCTGCGGGGCACCCGCCGCCAGATGGAACGGGCCGGCGATCTGCTGACGCAGGAAGCTGTAGGTCGTCTTGTACTCGTTGTCGCCGCTCTCGATCTCGACGACCGCGGTGAAGTCGATGAAGATGCCCTCGACCTTGTAGTCGGAGCCGCCGCCGCGGAAGTTGACCTGCCCGCGCAGGACCTCGCCGGGGCGGACGTTGGAGTTTTGCAGGATCGTGTCGACTTCGACGCCCGCGCCGAACGCGGCCATCAGCTTGCGGAACACCATGGGGTGACTCTCCCGGGGTAGAAGGGTTCAGTTGGGTTCAACGGGCGGTTTGACGTGACCGTTCCCGCTGCCGAGCTGCGGCAGGATCTGGGCCAGGAGCATGGTGGACAGCGCGGAGGACTCGCCGGACGTGCCGTCGGTGCGGACCACCACCGGACGCGGGGCGCTCTCCGCGAGCTTGGCCCCCACCTCCAGGCGGCGGCGGGCCAGTTCGTACTGGAGCACGGCCCGGTTGTCGCGGTAGGAGTCGGCCAGCCGGCGCAGCCCCTTGGCCTCGTTCTCAGCGGAGGTGAGTTCGGCCCTGCCCTTGGCCTCGATCTCCCAGCGCACTCTCTGGGCCTCGGTCTCGTGCTCCTCCAGCATGCGGGCCACATCCTTGCGCGCGGTGTTGGCGGCGGCTCTGACCTCGACGATACGCGCGTCCCGTGTCTTCTTGGCGCGTTCGATCTCCATCAGCAGGGTGTCGATCCGCCGCTTGCGGGTGAGCTCCCACTCCCGCTCGAAGGCCGACAGCTCCTTGGCGACCTTTTCGCGGGTGGCCAGGTGCTGCTGGTACTGGTCGGGCAGCTGCACCTCGGGGATGTTGGCGCCGGTGATCCGCACGCCGTACCGGCCGAGCTGGCGGGTCAGGAGCTCCTGCATGTCGCCCACGTCGGATCCGCGCAGGTCGTAGGCCCGCTCGGTGTGCACCAGGCGGCTGCGCTGCCGGATGGCGTCCTGTACGGCGCTGCTGAGCACGAGGTCGAAGTTGCCCGCGCCGATCGTGCGGACGAAGGCGATCGGGTCGACGATGCGGAACTTGAGGAAGAACTGGATCGACTTCAACGGGACGTTCTCCGCCGTCGGGCAGGCGGCGACCGGCGCCGAGTAGGGGATCTCAGTGGAGGTGTCGACCACCGCGTCCACCCGGTCCCACGGCAGCCACAGGTAGTGGCGCCCCGGAGGCAGGGTGCCCGCGATCGCGCCCCAGCGGCTGCGCACGCCGGTGGTCCCCTCCTCGATCTCGATGATCGCCCGGCGCCACAGCCAGACCAGCGCCGTGAGCAGGGAGAGCACCGCGCCGATCGCGGCCAGGAAGGAGAACGCCCCGCTGCCCAGCACCGCCGTACCGGTGAGGTAGAGCGCGAGGAACAGCAGCGTCACCCAGGCGAAGCCGCGGCCGTCTTTGGGGATGACCACCGGGACGAGCTGGCCGGACTCGCCGCCGCGCAGCAGCTGGCGGATCTCCGACCAGGAGGCCAGGGATTCCTTGATCTTGGAGAATTCCCGGCCCACGTCTTCAGGCCTCTTGCCGTATGAGCTCATGTTGTCAGGCCTCTTCCTGTGCGGCTTCCTGGACGGCGGGCACCGTGGCCGGGGAGGTCTCGGCGGCCGGGCTGAGCAGGGTGGTGATCTCCGCCGTGCGGCCTTCGACCCGCCTGCCGATCTCGGCGACCCGCGCTCTGATCGCCGCCATGTCCGCCTCGGAGAACAGTTGCGCGTCGCGGCTGCCGAGCAGTTGCTTGGCCAAGGACAGCAGATCGATGTCGGTGCTCTCGCCGACCTGCACCACGCGGGGCAGGTGGGAGGCCACGGCTTCGAGCTTGTCGAGCAGGTCCTGCTGGAAGCGGTAGTCCAGGATCTCCGGCGCCTCGGCGGCGCTGAGCGCCCGGATGTCCAGCGCCTGTGCCTCCAGCAGCGCCGCGTTGGCCTTGGCGGTGGACTCCGCCTCGACCAGCCGCTGGCTCGCCTGGGCCTTGGCCTGGTGGGACGCGCGCTCCAGCGCGGTGTCCATCCGGGCCTGGTATCCGGCGATCTCCGCGTGGATGGCCGACAGCTGCTCCTGCAGTCCGGCGAGCTCCTTGATCAGGTCACCCTCGTTCTGCTCCTTGCGCAGCTGGAGTTCGTACTCGTAGGTGTAGGCCTCCTTGGCGACCCTGATCATCTCCGGGGCGGCCAGGTCCATCCGGTACTCCTGGCTGGACGGCTCGGCGTGGGTGATGTTCACGTCGGTGAGCCGTACGGCGGGCAGGAACTGCTGGTTGAGGTTGTCCAGCATGCCCTTGGTGCTCTCGCCGACCAGGTCGTAGATGTCCTCGGCGCGCTGGGCGTAGATGAGGGAGCGGGTGACCTCGCTGATCGCGTTCTGCAGTTTGGCCTGGAATCCGCCGACCGAGCCGAGGACGAAGATGAACTCGGCCGGGTCCTCGATCCGGAACTGGAGGAACAGGTCCACGCTGGCCTTGACGCCCTGCTGGGTCGGGGCCTCGTGGATGGGCGCGTTGTAGGGGTATTCGCGAGTGGTGTTGACGATGTAGCTGACCCGGTTCCACGGGTTGAACAGCGTCACCCGGCCCGGCTCGGCGATCTGCACGAGCTTGCCGAACTTGGTGATCAGGGCCTTGCAGCCGTCAGGCACCATGACCACGCTCCGCCGCCACCACAGGAACGCGGCGGCCAGCACCAGCACGGCCCAGTAGTGCGGGCCGAACAGCACCCGGGTGCTGTCGGGCAGCCCGGTGGCGAGCAGCCCGATCAGGCCGAGCACCGCCAGGACGATCAGGGGGACGACCGCCCGGGCCGTCGTGCCCTTGGGGATCACCACCGGTGAGATCACGTGGATCGGCTCGCCGTTCGGGCCGGTGCCGGTGAAGCTGCGGTTGACGATCTCGCCGGCCTCGTTGAGCGATGCGCTTCGCGCCTCGATGCCCATGCCCGCGTACGTGCTGTACTCGCGAGCCGCCAGGAAGTCGGCCGGATTGAGCGAGAAGCTCTTCTCACCGGTGGTCTGGTCCACGAGCTGGCCGACGACCTGCCCCACCATCTGCTGGAGGTCGCCTCCTTGCCCTATCGCCTGGGCAGCCGCCATCGCCGACTGCGCGGCCCCTTTTCGCCGGGACATCAAACCTCCGGGATAGTCATAGGTCGAGAGCCCGATATATCACGCTTGGTAGGCATAGGCACGCGTATCAGTAAAGAGGGCCCTGCTTGCGGTTCGCTTGCCACACGGTTGAACCAGGAATGTCGGTGGTTCCGCCTACAGTGGGTGGCGTGAGGCCGGTAACAGATTTGCAGCGCAAGGTGGCCCCCTTCGAGGTCGTCACCGACATGACCCCTTCGGGTGACCAGCCCGCCGCGATCGCCGAGCTTGAGCGGCGAGTGAAGGCGGAAGAGAAGGACAACGTCCTGCTGGGCGCCACGGGCACCGGCAAGACCGCCACGGTCGCCTGGCTGATCGAGCGGCTGCAGCGGCCGACGCTGGTCATCCAGCCCAACAAGACGCTCGCCGCGCAGTTCGCCAACGAGTTGCGCGAGATGCTGCCCAACAACGCGGTCGAATACTTCGTCTCCTACTACGACTACTACCAGCCCGAGGCATACGTCCCGCAGAGCGACACCTACATCGAGAAGGACTCCTCGATCAACGAGGAGGTCGAGCGGCTGCGCCACTCGGCGACCAACTCGCTGCTGACCCGCCGCGACACGATCGTGGTGGCGTCCGTCTCGTGCATCTACGGCCTGGGCACCCCTCAGGAATACGTCGACCGCATGGTCCGCCTCCAGGTGGGCCAGGAGATCGAGCGCGACAGGCTGCTGCGCCGCCTCGTCGACATGCAGTACACCCGCAACGACCTGGCCTTCACCCGGGGCACCTTCCGGGTGCGCGGCGACACGATTGAGATCATCCCGAAATACGAAGAGCTCGCCGTGCGGATCGAGATGTTCGGCGACGAGATCGAGAAGCTCTCCACCATGCACCCGCTGACCGGTGAGGTGATCACGGAGGACGACGAGGTCTACATCTTTCCCGCCTCCCACTACGTCGCGGGCGCGGAGCGGATGGAGAAGGCCATCCGGGGCATCGAGGCCGAGCTGGCCGAGACCCTGGAGGTGATGGAGCGGCAGGGCAAGCTCCTCGAGGCCCAGCGGCTGCGCATGCGCACCACCTACGACCTGGAGATGCTGCGCCAGATCGGCACCTGCTCCGGCGTCGAGAACTACTCCCGCCACATGGACGACCGTGCCCCCGGCAGCGCGCCCAACACCCTGCTCGACTACTTCCCCGAGGACTTCCTCCTGGTCCTGGACGAGTCGCACCAGACCGTGCCGCAGATCGGCGCGATGTACGAAGGCGACGCCTCCCGCAAGCGCACGCTCGTCGACCACGGCTTCCGCCTGCCGTCCGCGATGGACAACCGCCCGCTGAAATGGGAGGAGTTCCTGGAGCGGATCGGTCAGACCGTCTACCTGTCGGCCACCCCGGGCTCCTACGAGCTGGGCCGTTCCAAGGGGGACGTGGTCGAGCAGGTCATCCGGCCGACCGGCCTGATCGACCCCGAGGTGATCGTCAAGCCCACGAAGTCGCAGATCGACGACTTGGTCCACGAGATCAGGATCCGGGCCGAGAAGGACGAGCGGGTCCTGGTCACCACGCTGACCAAGAAGATGGCCGAGGACCTCACCGACTACCTGCTGGAGCTCGGCATCCGGGTCCGCTACCTGCACAGCGAGGTCGACACCCTGCGCCGCATCGAGCTGCTGCGGGAGCTGCGGGCGGGCGAGTTCGACGTGCTGGTCGGCATCAACCTGCTCCGCGAGGGTCTGGACCTGCCCGAGGTGTCGCTGGTGGCCATCCTCGACGCCGATAAGGAGGGCTTCCTGCGCTCGGAGACCTCGTTGATCCAGACCATCGGCCGCGCGGCCCGTAACGTCTCCGGCGAGGTGCACATGTACGCCGACCGGATCACCCCCTCCATGGAGCGGGCGATCGAGGAGACCAACCGGCGCCGGGCCAAGCAGGTCGCCTACAACGAGGCCAACGGCATCGATCCGCAGCCGCTCCGCAAGAAGATCGCCGACATCCTCGACTCGCTCAGCCGCGAAGACGCCGACACCGCCCAGCTTCTGGGGGGCAGCGGCCGTCAGCAGTCGCGAGGCAAGGCCCCGGTCCCCGGCTTCGCGGTCAAGCAGGCGGGCCAGCATGCCAAGGCGATCGCGGGGGAGATGCCCCGGGCCCAGCTGGAGGCGCTGGTCGAGTCGCTCACCGAGCAGATGCACCAGGCCGCCGCGGACCTTCAGTTCGAGGTCGCCGCCCGGCTCCGCGACGAGATCAAGGAGCTCAAGCGAGAGGTCCGCGACATGCGCGAGGCCGGAGTCTCCTAGAGTCTGCCCGGCTCCCCTCAGGGGAAGGCCGCCCTCCTGCCGCTCCGCGTGGGCGGGAGGGGGCGGTTCGGCAGGCCTGGGATGACGTTCAGCCATTGTCCGTACCCTGAGGGGAGTGTCGCTTCCTCCTGCTCCGCGTGGGTGGCAGGAGGCGGCGCGGTCCGGTGCGGACGGCGTCGCGGAGTGGTTCAGCGGCGGTCGTCGGGCTGGGGGCGGTTGATCATCGCGCGGTTGTAGAGCTCGTCGATCTGGTCCAGAGGGTCGGGGGCGCGGCGGCGGGCCTCGATCTCCAGGTCGGTGCGGCTCTGGATGTCGTTGATACCGCCGGCCGAGTGCGCCATCTGGTCGTTGAGCAGGTCGGCGCGGATCCGGGCGCAGGACGTGGTCAGCTTGGCGTGGTGCTCGCGCAGACGCCCCAGAGAGGCGTGGTCGACGTAGACGGACGTGCGGCTGTGCTGGGCGTAGAGGCCGAGCTGGGCGTCCAACTGGTCGGCGTGCGTGCTGATCTCGGCCACCAGCTGGGGCAGGTCACCCAGACCCCACCCGTCACGCAACGCCTGATCCACGGCCTGACGGGTCAGGGAGACCTCGCGGCGCAGGTCCAGGCGCATCCGCTCGCTCTCCGCGGCGTCGCCGGTGCCCATCGCCGCCATGTGGGAGGCCACGCGGTTGGTCACCTTGCGGGCCTTCTTGGTGGCCTTCTTCCCGACCTTGACCAGCAGGTAGACCCCGGCCGCCCCGATGAGAAGCATGAACAGCAGGATCACCAGCACGATGGTGAGGAAAGTGCCGATTGGAGCCACCTCCCGACGGGCGAAACGGGTTCTTTGAGCATAGCCCGCGTAACTCTCACATACGCGGGAGCCGATCAGACCGGACTTCGCCGGGCCGCACGGCGGCGCCGTACCGTGCGGAGCGCCCACCAGGCGAGCAGGGCCAGCGCGACGATCATGACGGCGACCAGGATCGGCAGGAAGATCGCGATCAGGCTCATGCCGAGTGATCCGGCGTCTTCCACGGCGCTGACCACGGGCGCGCCGACCCCGGCCGTCGAGGCGTTGACCACGGGCCTGGCGGTCGTCTTCATCAGGTGTACGGCCAGCGCGATCCCGATGCCCAGGACCCAGCCGACCCAGGGGTTCTGGCTCATCCACGTCGAGCCGTCCAGACGGGCCGCCGCCTCGGTGGCGCTGAACACCACACCGCCGGAGGCCGGGCGGACCACGGTCTGGATCATGTCGTTGACGCTGTCCACCACCGGGACCTTGTCGAGCACGATCTCCGCCAGCAGCAACACGCCGATGATCCCGAGCACCCAGCCGTTGGACAGCCAGGCGAACTCCTGCGGAAGCCGTACCTGATCTGTGAGATTGGCGAGCAGGCCGACCACGAGCAGCGGGATGTAGGCGTTCAACCCCGCCGCGGTGGAGAGTCCCAGGCCTGTCAGTGCCGCGAGCATGACGCCTCCGTCGAGTCCTGTTCCTCCTTCAACGATTCCCGGCCGCGGTTGGATCCCAAGGTCTCTATTTATTTACGGACATGAAATGACAGGGGTGTCATGCTTCGGGGTGCTCTCCGTCCCCGGTGACGGCCTGAAGGCGCTCGATGGCGGCGGCGAACTCCTCGATCATGTCGTAGACGACCTGGCGAGCCGGTCTGACCTGGTTCATCTGGCCGACGACCTGCCCGACGAAATAGTTGACGAGCTCTTCGGCCCCGGGGTCGCCGCTCTCGGCCGCCCTGCCGATTCGGGCCATCGCGCTCTCGGCGAGCAGCATCTGCAGCGGCATCGGCAGCGGGCCCGGGCTCTCCTGCGCCTCGTCCCACTCCTCGGTCCACGCCGACCGCAGCTGCCGGGCGGGCTTGCCGGTCCGCGACCGGGACCGCACGGTGTCGGAGGAGGTGGCGGCCAGCATCTTGCGCCTGACCGAGGGCGGCGTCTCGGCCTCCTCCGTGGTCAGCCAGACCGAGCCGCACCACACCCCTTCGGCTCCCAGCGCGAGCGCCGCGGCCATCTGCCGGCCGTCGGCGATGCCGCCCGCCGCCAGCACCGGGACGTCCACGGCGTCCACGACCTGGGGGACCAGCACCATCGTGGAGATCTCCCCGGTGTGGCCACCCGCCTCCGACCCCTGCGCCACGATCACATCGGCCCCGGCGGCCACCTGGCGCCGGGCGTGCTCGACGGTTCCCACCAGGGCGGCGACCGGCACCCCGGCCTTCCTGGCCTTGGCCACCATCTCCGGCGGCGGCGGGCCGAGCGCGCTGGCGATGAGGCTGATCGGGTGTTTGAGCGCCACGTCGACGAGGCCGGTCGCCCCTTCCGCGGTCACCCGGCGGCCCGCCTCGTCGGCGTGGGACGCCATCCCGCCGGCGAGCGGCTCCGCGTTGCTCACGCCGTACTTGCCGAACAGGTGTGTCACGAAGTCGCGGTGCCGTTCGGGGATGAAGTCGACGAGGCGGGCACTCCGGTCGGCGGCCGAGGCGTCGATCCTGCCGGGGACGAGGACGTCCACGCCGTACGGCCTGCCGCCGACCCGCTCGTCGATCCAGCTCAGTTCCGTTTCGAGCTGCCGGGGTGAGTAGGCGACGGCGCCGAGCACGCCGATCCCGCCCGCGTTGGTCACCGCGGCGACCACGTCGCGGCAGTGGCTGAAGGCGAAGAGCGGAAACTCGACGCCGAATCTCTCACAGATCGCGGTCCTCATGCCGCGACCGTAAATCCCAGAACCTTGTTCGGTCCAGGGGTCGGCGGGGGCTCAGGCGGTGCCGACCGATTCGACCGGCTCGACCGGCTGGACGGCGGCGGGTTCGACCGGCTGGACGGGAGTGCCGTTGAGGTGGGGCGGCAGCCAGCCCTCTCCCGGCACATAGTGGCGGACAACCCTGGCGGGCACGCCGGCGATCACGCAGTGGTCGGGGAACTCGCCGCGGACCACGGCCCCGCCCGCCACCACGCACTGCCTGCCGATCCGGGTGCCCGGCAGGATGATCGAGCCGGTGCCCAGCCAGGAGCCCGGGCCGATGACCACGGGGTTGTTGCGCGGCCACTGGCGGCCGATCGGTATCTCCGGGTCGTCGTAGACGTGGTTCTGGTCGGTGATGTAGACGTACGGGCCGGTGAACACGTGATCGCCGATGTCGATCGACTGGTGGCCCACGATGTGGCTGCCCCGGCCGATCGAGCACCTGTCGCCGATCCGCACGATCGAGTCCGGGCCCAGGTCCACGCCCGGGCCCATGCCCGCGGAGATGGAGACCCGCTCGCCGACCAGGGTGTGCTCGCCTATCTCGATCCAGGCCTCGCCGAAGATCGCGCCGACGGGGAACGACAGGCAGGTTCCCTCACCGAGACGGCGGAACCGGTAACCCGCGGGATTGGCGGGGCTCACCGCGCCGGCCGTGCGGACGGCAATCCAGACACGGTGAATGAGGCTGCCCAAGGCACGCCGTACCGCACCACGAAGCGACATAACCGCCCAAGTTACCCTCTGGTTGGGTTCCGGCGGAATGCCGGACAGAGATGTCTGGGCAGTCCGCCGGAACCGTTTGATATTCTGAGAGCCCGTGGACAAGTAGGCCGCTACCAGGGCGCCGACTGATCTATGACGACCACGGGAGACTTCTTGCGCAGCGCCGCACAAACCAAGCATCTGTTCGTCACCGGCGGCGTCGCCTCCAGTCTCGGCAAGGGACTGACGGCGTCGAGCCTGGGACGCCTCCTCAAGCTGCGTGGCCTGCGGGTCACCATGCAGAAGCTCGACCCCTATCTCAACGTCGACCCCGGAACGATGAACCCGTTCCAGCACGGTGAGGTCTTCGTCACAGACGATGGGGCGGAGACCGACCTCGACGTCGGCCACTACGAGCGCTTCCTCGACACCGAGCTGCACGGCTCGGCGAACGTGACCACCGGCCAGGTCTACTCCAACGTCATCGCCAAGGAGCGCCGCGGCGAATACCTCGGTGACACCGTGCAGGTCATCCCGCACATCACCAACGAGATCAAGGACCGCATCCGGTCCATGGCCGGCCCCGACGTGGACGTGGTCATCACCGAGGTCGGCGGCACCGTCGGCGACATCGAGTCGCTGCCCTTCCTGGAGGCCGTCCGCCAGGTCCGCCACGAGGTCGGCCGCGACAACGTGTTCTTCCTGCACGTCTCGCTGCTGCCGTACATCGGGCCGAGCGGGGAGCTGAAGACCAAGCCGACCCAGCACTCGGTCGCCGCGCTGCGCAGCATCGGTATCCAGCCCGACGCCATCGTGTGCCGCTCCGACCGGCCCATCACCAACTCGCTCAAGCGCAAGATCAGCCTCATGTGCGACGTCGACGAGGACGCGGTGGTCTCCGCCGTCGACGCGGCGAGCATCTACGACATCCCCAAGGTGCTGCACTCCGAGGGCCTGGACGCCTACGTGGTGCGCCGCCTGGGCCTGCCCTTCCGTGACGTGGACTGGAAGGAGTGGGAGCAGCTCCTGCGCCGGGTGCACCGCCCGGCCAAGGAGGTCACGATCGCGCTCGTCGGCAAATACATCGACCTGCCCGACGCCTACCTGTCGGTCACCGAGGCGCTGCGCGCGGGCGGCTTCGCCAACGACGCCCGCGTCAACATCCGCTGGGTCAAGAGCGACGACTGCGAGACCTCCGAGGGCGCCGCCCGGGAGCTGGACGGCGTGGACGGCGTGCTCATCCCCGGCGGCTTCGGCGTGCGCGGCATCGAGGGCAAGCTCGGCGCGATCCGGCACGCCCGGGAGAACAAGATCCCGCTGCTCGGCATCTGCCTGGGCATGCAGTGCATGGTCATCGAGGCCGCCCGTAACCTGGCGGGCATCGAGGACGCGGGCAGCACCGAGTTCGACCCCGAGACCTCCCACCCGGTCATCTCCACCATGGCCGACCAGGAGGACGTCGTCTCCGGCGAGCGGGACATGGGCGGCACCATGCGGCTCGGCCTCTACCCCGCCAAGCTCGCCGAGGGCTCCCTCGCGCGCCAGCTGTACGGCAAGGCGAAGGCCGACGAGCGTCACCGCCACCGCTACGAGGTCAACAACGCCTACCGCGGCGACCTGGAGAAAGTCGGCATGGTCTTCTCCGGCCTGTCGCCCGACGGCCGCCTGGTGGAGTACGCCGAGTTGCCCGCCGAGGTCCACCCGTTCTTCATCGGCACCCAGGCGCACCCGGAGTTCCGGTCCCGGCCGACCCGCTCGCACCCGCTGTTCAAGGGCCTGATCGGCGCCTCCCTGACCTACGCCGAGATCCGCGGCACCACCGCCAAGGCGGGGCGGAGCAAGTGAGCGATCCCGAACTGGAGGTTCAGGACGTCCCGGAGGAGTGGAAGGTCGTCTCCTCGACCGAGCACTTCAAAGGACGCGTCATCACCACGGTGACCGACGCCGTTCTCATGCAGGAGGAGGTCGTCAACCGTGACTACGTGCTCCATCCCGGCTCGGTGGCCGTGGTCGCGCTCGACGACCAGAACCGTGTGCTGATGATCCGGCAGTACCGCCACCCGGTGCGCCGCCTGCTCTGGGAGCTGCCCGCCGGTCTGCGTGACGTCGAGGGCGAGCCGCTCCACATCGGGGCGGCCCGCGAGCTGGCCGAGGAGGCGGGTTACCGGGCGGAGACCTGGCACACCCTGATCGACGCCTTCATCTCGCCGGGGATGACCGACGAGCGGACCCGGATCTTCCTCGCCAGGGACCTCAGCCCCATCCCCGAACAGGAGCGGAACTTCGTTCAGCAGCACGAGGAAGCCGACATGCCGGTGGTCTGGATTCCCCTGTCCGACGCGGTTCGGCGTGCCATGGCGGGAATGATCCACAATTCCCAAGCCGTGGCCGGTATTCTCGCCGCATACGCCGCTTCGGCGGATGCTTTCGCCTCGCTGCGGCCCGCCGACGCACCGGAGGCATGACAGGAGGACACCCTGAGCGAGACGGAGGCCGTCCTCTCCAGCTACCTCGCCCATCTGGCGGTGGAGCGGGGTCTGGCTGCCAACACACTGGCCTCCTACCGCCGTGACCTCATGCGGTACGTGGAGCATCTGAGGAGCCGTGGCCGCGTCACCTTCGCCGAGATCGCCGAAGGTGACGTCACGGCCTTCCTGGCCGCGCTCAGAGAAGGCGACGAGGAGCATCAGGCCCTCGTCGCCAGCTCGGCGGCGCGTGCCGTCTCCGCGGTGCGCGGCCTGCACCGCTTCGCGCTGCGGGAAGGACTCTCCGGCCACGACCCAGCCCACAAGGTGCGCCCGCCGCGCCAGCTCCGGAGGCTGCCCAGGGCGATCAGCGTGGAAGACGTGGAACGGCTCATCGCCGCCGCGGGGCCCGAGGGCGCGCCGCTGACGATGCGCAACCGGGCGCTGCTGGAGCTGCTGTACGGCACGGGCGCCCGCATCTCCGAGGCCGTGGGGCTCGCCGTGGACGACGTCGACCTGAGCTCCAAGGCCCAGCAGGTGCGGCTGCGGGGCAAGGGCGGGCGCACGCGCCTGGTGCCCCTGGGCCGCTTCGCGAGGGAGGCGCTGGGCGCCTATCTCACCCGGGCGCGTCCCGGCATCGCCGCCCAGGGCCGGGGAACCTCCGGGCTGTTCCTCAACGCCAGGGGCGGCCGGCTCACCCGCCAGGGTGCCTGGGAGGTTCTCCAGGCCGCCGCCGAACGCGGAGGACTGGCGGGAGTCTCGCCCCACATGTTGCGACATTCGTTCGCAACGCACCTCCTGGACGGGGGTGTGGACGTTAGGGTGGTTCAGGAATTACTCGGCCATGCCTCGGTGGCCACCACGCAGGTGTACACCCAGGTCACGGTCGACAAGCTTCGGGAGGTATATGCTGCCGCGCATCCGCGCGCACGGCATTGACCTTGCTTATGTCCGGGCGTGCCGCCTTGCCGCATACGTGTTGACGCCATAGTGTCCGTCCGGACGGTCCGGTTCGAGGCCGTCAGGGAGGTTCGACTGGTGACTGTGACCACCGACGGTTCTGTCCGGGGGACGACCCCCGGAAACCCCGAGAATCCCTGGGGTGACACCAAAACCGCCGGGACCCCTCACACTGGGGGAGTCCTCGGCCCGACCGGGCGACCCCGCCCGGTCTTCCCCGACCCGCCCCCGCGGACGGTGCACGGACCGGCACGCGTCGTGGCCATGGTCAACCAGAAGGGCGGCGTCGGCAAGACGACCACCACCATCAACCTCGGAGCGGCCCTGGCCGAAGCCGGGCTGAAGGTGTTGCTGGTCGACTTCGACCCGCAGGGCGCCCTCTCCGTCGGTCTCGGCATCAACCCCCACCAGCTCGACCTGACGGTCTACAACCTCCTGATGGAGCGGCAGATCACCGCCAGGGACGTGCTGATGGAGACCGGTGTCGAGGGCATGGACCTGCTGCCCAGCAACATCGACCTGTCCGCGGCCGAAGTCCAGCTCGTCACGGAGGTCGCCCGCGAGCAGGTGCTCGGCCGGGTGATCAAGCCCCTGCTGCCCGAGTACGACGTGTGCCTGATCGACTGCCAGCCCTCTCTGGGCCTGCTCACGATCAACGCGCTGGCCTGCGCGCACGGCGTCATGGTGCCGCTGGAGTGCGAGTTCTTCGCGCTGCGCGGAGTCGCGCTGCTCATGGACACCATCATCAAGGTCCAGCAGCGCATCAACGAGGACCTGGTCATCGAAGGCCTGCTCGCCACCATGTACGACGCGCGCACCCTGCACGGCCGTGAGGTTCTGGCCCGGGTGGTCGAGGCGTTCGACGACAAGGTGTTCCACACGGTGATCAACCGGACGGTCCGTTTCCCGGACGCCACCGTGGCCGGCGAGCCCATCACCAGCTTCGACTCCTCCTCGCTCGGCGCCAGCGCCTACCGCGAACTGGCCCGTGAAGTGCTCGCCAGGTGGGACGCGCAGGGTCGGTGATTCCGGTCCCGGCTGGCGCGACAATGGCGGTATGACCGAGCAGCCACAGACGGCCGTCGACACCTTCAGAGTGCATCTGGAGGTCTTCGAGGGTCCCTTCGACCTGCTGCTCGGTCTGATCTCCAAGCACAAACTGGACATCACCGAGGTGTCGCTCAGCCAGGTCACCGACGAGTTCATCGCCTACATCCGCGCGAGGGGCCCGGAGTGGGACCTGGATCAGACGAGTCACTTCCTGCTCGTCGCGGCGACCTTGCTCGACCTCAAAGCGGCCCGGCTGCTGCCGTCGGGCGAGGTGGAGGACGAGGAAGACCTCGCCCTCCTGGAGGCCCGTGACCTGTTGTTCGCCCGCCTGCTGCAGTACCGGGCCTACAAGGAGGTCGTGAAGGTCTTCTCCAGCCGGATGGCCGAGGAGGCCCTGCGCTTCCCCAGGATCGTGCCGATGGAGGCCCAGTTCGCCAACCTCCTCCCGGCCCTGATCCTGGGCATCGGCCCCGACCGCCTCGCTGAGATCGCCCAGCGGGCCTTCGCGCCAAAGAAGCCCCCGTCGGTCTCCGTCGCCCACATCTATCAACCACTCGCCAATGTCCGCGAGCAGGCGGCTATCCTTGTCGAGCGGCTGCGGCGAGTGCGCCGGGCGACCTTCAGAGCTCTCACCGCCGACTGCGCCGGCACTTTCGAAGTCGTCGCGCGTTTCCTGGCCGTCCTGGAGCTCTATCGGGAGGCCGCCGTCTCCTTCGACCAGATGGAGCCTCTCGGGGAACTGCACGTGACCTGGACCGGCAGCGACGACGGGGATGTCGCCGTGGTCGACGACTACGACAAGAGCACCAAGAAAGAGCCTTCCGATGACTGACGTGGCGCCCGAGGCGGATCTGCGCGCCGGGCTGGAGGCCATCCTGCTCGTAGTCGACGAGCCGGTCACCGAGATGACCCTCGCCCAGGTGCTGGAACGGCCCGTCCAGGAGATAGCCACGGTGATCCGTCAACTGTCGGCGGAATACACCGAGGCCGGTCGGGGTTTCGACCTTAGAGAGGTCGCGGGTGGCTGGCGGTTCTATACGCGAGCCGAGTGCGCGCCGCTCGTGGAGCGGTTCGTCCGCGACGGCCAGCAGACACGGCTCACCCAGGCCGCCCTGGAGACCCTGGCCGTGGTCGCCTACCGGCAACCGGTCAGCCGGGCGCGGGTGGCGGCCATCCGAGGCGTCAACAGCGACGGCGTCATGCGCACGCTGGTGGCGAGGGGGCTGGTCGAAGAGTCCGGCACCGACCCGGAGAGCCAGGCGGTGCTCTACCGGACAAGTTCGTATTTTCTCGAGCGGATGGGCCTGAAGGATCTCGATGAGCTTCCCGAACTGGCACCGTTCCTGCCCGACGACGTGGAAACCCTAGAGGAGCAGAAGTAGTGAACAGCAGGCGTAGTACCCCGTCCGGTGATGGACGCGGTCGAGGCCGTGGCGGAGCCCCGCGCGGTGGTAACCCCCGTGGGGGCGGCAACTCCAGAGGCGGGTCGCAGGGCGGTTTCCGCTCCGATGCGCCGCGTCGTGACGATCGTGGTGGGTTCCGCTCGGACGCGCCGCGTCGCGATGACCGTGGTGGGTTCCGTTCGGATCGTTCGCGTGACGATCGCGGCGGCTTCCGGTCCGACACGCCGCGCCGGGACGACCGTGGCGGTTTCCGCGCCGAGCGCGATGGCTCGCGTAGCAGGTACGACAGGCCGGGAGGCGGGTCGCAGGGCGGTTTCCGTTCGGACGCGCCCCGCCGGGACGATCGTGGTGGTTTCCGTTCGGACGCGCCCCGCCGGGACGATCGTGGTGGTTTCCGTTCGGACGCGCCGCGCCGGGATGACCGTGGTGGTTTCCGGTCCGATGCGCCGCGCCGGGACGATCGTGGTGGTTTCCGTTCGGACGCGCCCCGCCGGGACGATCGTGGTGGTTTCCGTTCGGACGCGCCCCGCCGGGACGACCGTGGTGGGTTCCGGTCCGATGCGCCGCGCCGCGATGATCGTGGCGGTTTCCGTGCCGAGCGCGATGGCTCGCGTAGCCGGTTCGCCCCGGACCGTGACCGTGGTGAGGCGCCTCGCGGGGGTTCCCGCAGCCGGTTCGGCAAGACCGATCGCCGGGACGAGGTCCAGACGATCGGCGGTAAGCGGACCGGCTCCTACGGCGAGCGCCGTACCGCCGGGGGCCGTGGTCCCGCGGCGAAGGCCGAGCGCAGGCCCGGCACGATCGAGAACGACCGCTTCAAGACCTCCCGCCAGCCCCGCCGGGACCCGGACTTCTACGACGGCGACTACGTCGACGAGCGCGACACCACCGAGGTCCCCGGCGGTGTCCGGCTGCAGAAGGTCCTCGCCCAGGCGGGTGTGGCCAGCCGCCGGACGTGTGAGGAGATGATCGGTGACGGCCGGGTGACGGTCGACGGCCAGGTGGTCCGCCGCTTCGGCGCCCGGGTCGATCCGGCCAAGCAGGTCATCCACGTCGACGGCAAGCGCCTGCCGACGATGCCCGATCTGGTCTACCTCGCCATCAACAAGCCGATCGGCGTTGTCAGCACCATGTCCGACCCCGAGGGCCGCCCCTCGCTGGCCGACTACGTGGCCGACCGCACCGAGAGGCTGTTCCACGTGGGCCGCCTGGACACCGAGACCGAGGGTCTCATCCTGCTCACCAACGACGGGGAACTGGCCAACCGGCTCACCCACCCGAGCTACGGCGTGCAGAAGAAATACTGGGCGAAGGTCCCCGGCCGGATCGAACGCGACCTGGGCCGCCGCCTGAAGAAGGGCATCGAACTGGAGGACGGCATCGCCAAGGCCGACTCCTTCACCCTCGTCCAGGAGCACGGGCAACAGGCACTGGTGGAGATCGTCCTTCACGAGGGCCGCAAGCACATCGTCCGCCGCATGCTGGAGGAGGTCGGGCATCCGGTCATCGACCTGGCTCGCATCGAGTTCGGTCCGGTCAAGCTCGGTCGTCTCAAGCCGGGCACGGTCCGTGCGCTGACCGTGAAGGAAGTCGGCGAGCTCTACGCCGCCGTTGGACTGTAACCTTCCAGAACACGCACGTTTAGGACACGCCGGATCGCCCCCGCGGGCGGTCCGGCGTGAGCGGTATGGAGGAGCGAACGATGGTGCGGGCGATCCGGGGGGCGATCCAGGTCGAGAGCAACGACCGAGACGCCATCTTGTCCGGCGTGACCGAGCTGGTCACAGAGGTTATGAGCCGCAACAGGCTCACCACCGACGACGTGATCAGTGTGATCTTCACGGCCACGCCCGACCTGACCGCAGAGTTTCCGGCCCTGGCCGCTCGCAAGCTCGGCTTCCACGACGTTCCGTTGATCTGTGCGTCCGAAATCGACGTGCCGGGGGCGCTGCCCCGTGTCGTACGGCTGATGGCCCACGTGGAGACCGACCGGCCACGCCAGGAGATCCAGCACGTCTACCTGCGCGGTGCGGTGGCCTTGCGCGTGGACATCGCCCAGTGATCCCATCATGCGTCATGACGTCCAAGGAGCACGCGTGAGCGATCTGGAGAGCGTTCTCGTCGTCGGTACGGGCCTGATCGGCACCTCGGTCGCCCTGGCCCTGCGCGAGCAGGGTGTCACCGTCCACCTGGCCGACCGTGACGCGGGAGCCGTACGGCTGGCGCGGGAACTGGGCGCGGGCATCGAGTGGACCGGCGAGCAGAGCGTGGACGTGGCGGTCATCGCGGTTCCGCCTCACATGGTCGCCGACCAGCTCGCCCGGCTTCAGAAGGCCGGGGCGGCACGGTTCTACACCGACGTGGCCAGCGTCAAGGTGCTTCCCCTCCGGCAGGCCGCGGATCTCGGCTGCGATCTGACCAGATACATCGCCGGGCATCCGCTCGCGGGCCGGGAGCGCTCAGGGCCCGCCGCGGCCCGGGCCGACCTGTTCCTGGGACGCCCGTGGGCGCTGTGCCCGACGGAGGAGACCTCGCCCGACGCGGTGGAGGCACTGCGCGGGCTGATCAAGCTCTGCGGCGGAGAGGCCGTCCAGGTCGACGCGGCCGAGCACGACAGGGCCGTCGCGCTCGTCTCGCACGCGCCGCACGTGGCCGCCTCCGCGGTGGCCGCCCGGCTCGCCGAAGCCCCGGCCACCGCGCTCGGCCTGGCCGGGCAGGGCGTCCGCGACGTCACGCGCATCGCGGCCGGTGATCCGGGCCTGTGGACCGGGATCCTGTCGGGCAACGCGCTGCCGGTGGCCGACGTGCTGGAGGCGGTGGCGGCCGACCTGGCCGCCGCGGCCGCCTCGCTGCGGGCCTCGGCCGATCCGGAGGCCATGGACAGGGTCACCGAGCTGCTGCGCCGCGGCGTCGCCGGCACGGGCCGCATCCCCGGCAAGCACGGAGGTCCGGCCCGCACCTACGCGACCGTCCAGGTCATCATCGGCGACCGGCCGGGCGAGCTGGCCAGGCTGTTCCAGGTGGCCGAGGAGACGGGCGTCAACATCGAGGACGTCCGGCTGGAGCACGCCCCCGGCCTGCCGCTGGGTGCCGCGGACCTGTTCGTGCAGCCCGAAGCGGTGGCCGTGCTGTCGGAGGCCCTGCGTGCCCACGGCTGGCACCTGCCGTAGCTCTTTCCGCGGCCCGCCTGCGCGGGCCGTAGCTCTTTCCGCGGCCCGCGCAGGCGGGCCGCGGCCGCGATCGCCCGTGCGGAGGCCGGACGCCGCCCGGGGCGTCCGCCGGGGGCTCCGGCCGCTTGATGCGTGGTTCCGCCTTCGGGGCCGGTAGCCTCGTACAGAACAACTGAAGCGGGCTGTAAGGGAGAGGCGCCGTGACCGGACTGGTCGTCGCCATGGACGGTCCTTCGGGGTCGGGTAAGTCGAGTGCGTCGCGCGGGGTCGCGCGGGCGCTGGGGCTGCGTTATCTCGATACCGGGGCGATGTACCGGGCGATCACGTGGTGGATGCTCCAGCAGGGCGTCGACCTCGCCGATCCCGAGGCGATCGCGGCAAGGGCGCTGGAGCCGGTTCTCTCGATGGGAACCGACCCCGACGCCCCGTCGGTGGCCGTGAACGGTGCGGACGCCGTCGTGGCCATCCGCACCTCCGAGGTCACCGCCGCCGTCTCCGCGGTCAGCGCGGTGCCCGAGGTGCGGCGCCGGCTGGTGGCCGAGCAGCGCGAGATCATCGGTGCGGGCGACATCGTCGTCGAGGGCCGTGACATCGGCACCGTGGTCGCTCCGGACGCCCCGGTCAAGATCTACCTGACCGCGAGCGCGGATGCCCGGGCGCTGCGCCGTACGGCGGAGCTCACCGGCACCACGGTGCAGGCGCAGAAGGCCGCGATGGCCCGGCGCGACACCTTGGACTCGACCCGCAAGACCGACCCGCTGGCAGCGGCGGCCGATGCCGTCGAGCTGGACACCACGGAGATGAACCTGGAAGAGGTCATCGCCGAAATACTGCGGTTGATTAAGGAAAAGGCGTGACGGAGGAATACGCGGAAGACAGCGGCTGGATCGAGCTTGAGCTGGCCGATCTGGGTACCGACGACAGCTCTGACTTCGAGGAGGCGGGCCCCGACTCCGGCCCGCAGCCGGTCGTGGCCGTGGTGGGCCGCCCCAACGTGGGCAAGTCCACCCTGGTCAACCGGATCATCGGCCGCCGGGAGGCGGTCGTGGAGGACGTTCCGGGCGTGACCCGTGACCGGGTCACCTACGACGCCACCTGGCGCGGGCGCCGGTTCACGGTGGTCGACACCGGCGGCTGGGATCCCGACGCGACCGGCATGGCGTTGAAGATCGCCGAGCAGGCGCAGATCGCGGCCGAGCTGGCCGACGTGATCCTTTTCGTGGTGGACGCCGTGGTGGGCGTGACCGACGCCGACGAGATCGTGGGCCACGTGCTGCGCGGCTCCGGCAAGCCGGTCATCCTCGCCGCGAACAAGGTCGACAACCAGCAGATGGAGATGGAGGCCGCCGGGCTCTGGTCCCTGGGGCTGGGCGAGCCGTACCCGGTCTCCGCCCTGCACGGCCGCTCCAGCGGCGACCTGCTGGATGTGATCCTCGACACGTTGCCGGAGACGCCGCAGCAGCGTTTCGGCACCGAGCGCGGCCCGCGCCGGGTGGCCCTGCTCGGCAAGCCCAACGTGGGCAAGTCCTCGCTGCTGAACAAGGTGGCGGGTGAGGAGCGCGTGCTTGTCGACCCGATGGCGGGCACCACCCGCGACCCGGTCGACGAGCTGATCCAGCTCGGCGGCAAGACCTGGCGTTTCGTGGACACCGCCGGCATCCGCCGGCGTGACCGCGAGCTGAAGGGCGCCGACTTCTACGCGAGCATGCGGACCCGCGGCGCCCTGGAGCGCTCGGAGATCGCGGTCGTGCTCATCGACGCCAGCGAGGTGCTGACCGAGCAGGACCTGCGGATCATCTCCCTGGTGATCGAGTCCGGCCGTGCGATGGTCGTGGCGTTCAACAAGTGGGACCTCCTCGACGAGGACCGCCGCTACTACCTGGAGAAGGAGATCGACCGCCAGCTCATCCGCGTGCCGTGGGCGCTGCGGGTCAACATCTCCGCCAAGACCGGCTGGCACGTGGAAAAGCTCGTCCCGGCCCTTGAGAAGGCGCTCGACTCCTGGTCCACCCGGGTTCCCACGGCCCGCCTCAACGCCTTCCTCACCGACCTGGTCGCGGCCACCCCGCCCCCGGTCCGCGGCGGCAAGCAGCCCAAGATCCTCTTCGCCACCCAGGCGTCGACGGAGCCGCCCAAGTTCGTGCTGTTCACCTCGGGCTTCCTTGAGGAGACCTACCGCCGCTTCATCGAACGCCGGATCCGTGAGGAGTTCGGCTTCGCCGGTTCTCCCATCGAGGTCACGATGAAGATCCGTGAGAAGCGGCCGCCTCAGAAGAGCCAGAAGAAGAAGTGACGTCCCGTCGAACGGCCCGGCCCGCGCCGGGCCGTTCGCCTTCGCCCGCCTGACGGGGCGGGCGTCCCGCCGCGAGGCGGATCACTTTCGTTCGGGCCGCGCCGGGACGGCCCGTGCCGCGTCGCGGTCTTCCCGGGCGGTCATCCGGTTCACCGTGCGACCGTGTTCCCGGGCCTGCGCGGCAGCAGCAGCGCCACCAGCGCCCCTGCCGCGCACAGGGCCGCGGTGAGCAGGAAGATCTCGCTGTATTCGGTGTGCAGGGCGGCCCGGACCTTGCTCTCGTACTCGGCGAGCCGCCCGGCGTAGACGACGGGATCCACGCCGAACGGCAGCGGCGTGTCCAGATCGGCCGTGAGCGACTGGAACCGGTGGAAGCCCCACGCCGACAGTCCGGCGACGCCGAGCAGCATGCCCATCATCCGCGCCACGACCACCGCCGCGGACGCCACGCCGTGCTGCGCGGCCGGGGTGACCCGAAGCACCGCGGAGGAGACGGGTGCGATCACCAGGCCGAGGCCGAGCCCGGCGACGACCAGATCGGCATCCATGCGATATCCGGCGGCGGCCAGGTCGACGGGCCACTGGCCGATGCGGACGTAGCCGGCCGTGGCGAGCACCAGCCCGGCGATCGCCACCGCCCGCTCGCCGTACCGCCGGGCCATGACCCCGCCCAGCAACGCGGCCACGCAGAGCGCGATGAGAAAACGGGACAGCACCAGCGCGCCGTCCAGGGTCTTCAGCCTCAGCAGCGTCTGCGCCGCCAGCTGCACGTCCACCAGCGTGACCAGCAGCGCCGCGCCGGTCAGGAAGCTCACTCCCAGCGTGGCGAAGAACGGGCCGCGCGGCACCCCGGTCATGTCGATCAGCCGGGTCCGGGATCGGTACTCCCACACAGCGAACACCACGGCGGCCGCGATTCCGGCCGCGATCGCGGGCAGACCCCACGGCGGGAGCACCGACGTGCTCGGGTCGGGGTTGTAGAGCCCGGCCACGAGCAGGCCCAGCGAGAGGGCCAGCAGCAGGCCGCCGATCACGTCGACGCGGGTGCTTCGCGCCGGACCGCGCGCCGGTGGCGGTACGGATCGTTGTACGGCTACCGCGGCCAGGGCGACCAGCGGGATGTTCAGCCAGAAGATCGATCGCCAGCCGCCGAGCTGGACGCCGCCCAGGTGCAGGGCCGGCGGCACCAGGGCGGCGAGGGCGGCGCCGTACAGGGGACCGAGCACGCTGCCCAGCTCCTGGGCCGCGCCGACCGTGCCGAGGGCCACCGGACGGTCGTGCTCGTCCCACAGGTCGCCGACCAGGGCCATGGTGATGGGCAGGAGCGCGCCGCCCGCCACGCCCTGGATGCTCCGTCCGGTGACCAGCAAGGGGACCGTGTCGCCCAGCGCGGTTATGGCCGAGCCGACCGCGAAGCCCGCCAGGCAGAGGTGGATCAGCGGGCGCCTGCCGTACCGGTCGGACAGCTGGCCGAGCAGCGGCATGGCCGCGATGTAGCCGAGCAGGAAGCCGGTGACGATCGGGGTGGCCCGCTCCAGATGGTTGAGCGGGACGTCGGCGTCCTTCGCGATGTCGACGAGAACGGTGACCACGACGTAGGCGTCCAGCGCCGCCAGCAGCACGGCGGTGCCGCCGACGCCGAGGGCGGTCCGCCGCCGGGCCGCCGGATCGCGGCCGAAGGCGGCGCCGGTCACGGGAGCGGCGGCAGAGCCTGTCACCGGGTCAGCCGCGGGGCCGGTTGCGGGGCCGGTCGAGGGGTCGGGCGCGGGGTCGGTCACGGCTCACTCCGCCGGTGCGGTGACACGGACCGGTACGTCGTAGTCGCGGAAGACGACGATCACCTTGCCGCCGTTCAGCGGCAGGTCGGCCTTGAGCAGGCGGCTGGTGGCCTTGTCCACCCAGAGCGTGCCTTCGACGTTCTGGACGAGCCCGGGCACCATCGTCGCCAGGACCTTCTGGGAGAGCGTGGCCGAGATCCGGTAGGCGTCGGTGCCGTTCACCTTCTCCTCGGCCTGGGTCTTCGGATCCAGCGCGTTGGTCATGAGCTGGACGATGCCCCTGGCGGGGTCGAGGATGGCCGAAGGGTCGTAGATCGAGGCGAGCTGGCTCCGCGACATCTTCTGGAAGCCACCGGTCACGCCCTTGAAGTGGACGGTTTCCCCGATCAGGACGAATGTGATCTCCTGGAGGTTGCCCGCCAGCTCGATCTGGATGGTGCCGTCGGCGTCGCCGGTCTCGCTGAGGCGGCCGCCGGCCTTCTTGACCGGCACCGGCGGGGTGCCCTCGGTCTCCATGGTGAAGGCGACGGACTTGACGGATCGCATCGCCTCTGCGGATTTCTTGGTCAGCTCGGCCCCGCCGGGCAGTGCCGCCGTGCCGTCGGCGGTGCCACCGCTGCACGCGGTGACCAGGGAGAGCGCGGCGATCACCGCGGCGATGAGGGTCCGGGGAGCAAACATGGCCGGATCGTAGCGACCGCTCGGTCAACTAAGGGAGAACCCGCCGGTATCGGTTTCGCTTCAGGCGTCCTTCCCGCCTTGACGCGTGAAAGACGTGTGAAAGGAGCCGGTGGGTCCGTCCGGACGATCGGGCCGCCCCCTCAGCGGAGGGACTTCAGATGGTCCACCACGGGGGCGTAGGCCGCCTCCAGCCCGTGGAGCTGGTCGTCGGTGAGCAGGTCGATGAAGTGCTGCCGCACGCTGGCCACGTGGTGTGGGGCGATCTTCTGGATGGTCTCCCAGCCGTGCTCGGTGAGCACGGCGAAGGTGCCGCGCCGGTCGTCGGGACAGTTCTCCCTGGCGACCAGCCCCGCCGCCTCCATGCGGGAGATCTGGTGGGACAGGCGGCTGCGCGACTGGATCGTGGCGTCGGCCAGGTCGCTCATGCGCATGCGATGGCCGGAGGTCTCCGAAAGGTTGACCAGGATCTCGTAGTCGTTCAGAGACAGCTTGAAGGCCTGCAGGTCACGATCGAGGCGGTGCTCAAGGAGCTTGTGGGCGGCCAGATGGGCACGCCAGGCCCGCTGCTCGGTCGAGGTGAGCCAGCGGGGCTCCTCATCGTTCACTGGCGTTCCCCATTTCTTCTTCACTGCGCGGCGGAACCGACCGGCAGCCGCCGCGCTCACCCCGTTGAGCCGGCTTCCGGTCCATAGATCAGAACTTACCTCAGACGGTGGTGACGACTTCGTCGTAAGTGAGACGGGGAAGGCGGTCCCGCCAGGCATTTTCGCCGGGCTTGCCGATGTTGACCACGGCCAGCACGGTGTGGTCGCCGTCGAAGAACTCCTTGTCGATGCCGTCGGCGTCGAAACCGGACATCGGCCCGGCGGCCAGTCCGGCGGCGCGGACGCCCAGGATGAAGTAGGCGACCTGCAGAGTCGCGTTGAACCTGGCGGATTGGGCGCGCTTGGCCTCGTCGGCGGAGAACATGTCCTTGGCGCCGGCGGCGTGCGGGAAGAGCCGGGGAAGCTCCTCGTGGAAGTCCAGGTCGGCGGCGAGGATGGCGACCAGCGGGGCGGCGGCGGTCTTGGCCCGGTTGCCGGGGGCCATGAGGCCGACCAGGCGCTCGCGGGCCTCGGGAGTACGCACCAGGACGATCCGGAGCGGCTGCTGGTTCATCGCGGTCGGGGCGTACTTGACCAGATCGTAGATCGCCCGTACCTGCTCGTCGCCGACCGGCTCGTCGGTGAAGGTGTTGGCCGTGCGGGCATCGCGGAAGAGCAGGTTCTGGGCGTCGGTGGAGAGAGCGAGAGTCATTTGTGGTCCTTTGTGGGTGTTGCGGGTTATTCGCCCCTTTCAACATAGATGAAATTTCAACTATTCCCTGTCGGCCGGATACCCGTGGTGGCCGCGTTCAGGCGAATCCCTGAAACCACCACAGCAGGGTGCCGAACGCCACCACCGCCGCGAGCAGGCGCGGCCACAGCCGCTCGCCCCGCCGGCGCCACCCGCTCAGCACCAGCGCCACGACGAGCGGGACGACGTAGCCGGCCATGCTCGCCGGCACGCCGGCCGCGAGCACTGTCTCATTCACCGCCGCCACCTCATAAAGCCCGTATGCCATCAGGGCCAAGAACGTGAGCCCTGCGGCCCCCGCGAGCAGCAGTGGGAGCACCCGCCACAGCCGCGGAGCCTCCGCGCCCCGCCGTGCCGCCCGCCACCGCCGCACCGCGATGACGACGGCTGCGGTCACCTGCCCCAGCGACACCGCCGCGAAGACGGCCAGGAGCGCAAGCCACCACCACTCGCCCCCGACCAGCATCCGGTACGGCATCGCCGTCGGCCGCAGTTCTCCCGGCCCGATGACCTGGTTCGGCGCCCGGCCCGGGTCGCAGAGCACCGCGGAGGAGGCCGGGTCGGCCACGAACGCGGAGATCGCTGTGCGCCCGCACAGGCTGGACAGGAACACCGCGTGCCCGACCCCGGCGAACTCGACGAACCGCCCGCGCGGCAGCTGTCCGGCGGCCGATCGGGCCGTGCGCGGCGGCGTGGTCGGATCGAGCGCCCCGCCGACGACGAGCACGGGCGCCTGGGTGATCGCCGCCGTCCCGGCCGAGTACGGCAGCCGCCACGCCTGGCACACCGCCCGGTCCACGACCGTGGTGAACAGCCGCGCCAGCTGCCCGGCGGCGGCCGGGTCGACCTCGTCCTGGCACTGCACCGCGTAGTACAGCCCCATCGCCCGAGACACGAGCGAAGGGCCGGCGGCATCGGCCAGCGCGCCGAGCAGTTCCTGCCGGCCATCGGCCAGCGCGCCGATCATCGTGGGCGCGACCGGGATGAAGTCCACCTCGTGCAGCGCCTCGGCGAAGATCGTCATCAGGTCCTCGCCGGTCAGCCGGACCGTGAGCCGGCCGCCGGTCAACGGGTCGGTGGTGACCACGGTCGCGGGCTGCGCGTCGTAGCGGGCCACCATCCGGGCGAACCGCTCGGGCAGGTCCCGCCACTGGGGCCCGAACGAGCGCAGCGTCGCGTCGAGGTTGCCGGGCGCGTCGCCGTACCAGTCCACCTGGGCGGGCAGGAACGAGTCGAGCACCACCGACCGCACGCCGCCGGGGTCGGCCGCCGCCGCGGCCAGCATCGAACGAGTGGAGTAGCTGACCCCGAACAGGTTCCACTTGTCGTAGCCCAGCGCCCGGCGTAAGTCGACCACGTCGGCGGCGATCTCCGCCGTGGTGTAACCGCGCAGGTCCACGCCCTCCTTCGCCAGCCGGTCGCGGCAGGTGCCAGCGCCGCGGGCGATCCCAGCCGTCTCTGACCGCATCGGGCCGGGCCGGGCGAGCGCATCCAGGACGCCGCGGGCGATCTCGGGGCAGTCGAGCGCGGGCTCGGACCACCGGCTGCCACGCTGCTCGAGGACCACCACGTCGCGGTCGCGGCCGAGTGTCATCTGCGACAGGTAACCGGTGAGCTGGATTGACCCCGAGCCGGGCCCGCCGCTGGTGTACACGACGGGGTCGGGCTTACGGTCGGGGGCCGCCGACCGGTGCACCGCGAACCCCACCTTGATCGTCCTGCTGCCGGGCACGCCGCGCCGTTCGGGAACGAGCAGGAAGCCGCACCGCGTGCCGGCGGGGACCTGGACCGGGCAGGTCCGGTCCTGAACCGCGGGCATTGGCCGGGCCGCCGCAGCAGCCGGCGGGAGTGGTCTGACAAGGAGCCCCACGGCCATGAGCACAATGGCGATCAAAACGCGCGCGAAGATCACAAGATCCCAGGCTAGCGGCCCGGGGACCGCGTGGGGAGGCCAGGCAGTGCGATCTTAGGAAGAGGCGGCGAGCCCCGGCTTGCGGTAGCTGCGCGCGGCGGAGGACATCGGTCCTGCCACTGCCGATTTCAATCGGCTCACCCTTCTCGACATGTCCGCGACGGTGCGGCTCGGGGGCCGTAAGGGGTCAGTCAGGCCTCGTCGTAACGGTGCCGGGATTCGGTCACATACTCACGGTGTCGGTCGGCCCACCGGATGAGCGAGCTGACCTCGACGGAGAGCGTCTCGCCGACCGGGGTCAGCGTGTAGTCCACCCGGGGCGGTGAGGTGGGGGTCACGGTACGGGCCACCAGCCCGTCGCGCTCCAGGCTCCGCAAGGTCAGCGTGAGCATCCGCTGAGAGATCCCGTCGATCGCCCGCCCCAGCTCGGAGTAGCGCTTCGGCCCGGTGCCGAGCAGGGCCATGACCAGCACGCTCCATTTGTCGCCGACCCGGTCGAGAACGTCGCGCAGCTGGCAGGTCGGGCTGGTGGCGCCGACCGGCTCACGAACATCGGTGTGTGTTACGCGGGGCAAAGTGCCTTCTTCCGTCATCCCGGCATTGTGGACCAGACTCCAGATGCGCACAAGAAGTAACCAGCGCACAGAAAGTGCGGTGACTGTCTTTCGCCGTCACCGTGATGTGCGCTTCCTGGCGGCGGGCGCCTTGACCGCCGTGTCCGGGCAAACACGTCCCGGCGACAGGTCCTCACCGGCACAGAGACGGAGTACAAGATATGCGTGCAGTAGCGTTCACCGGCTTCGGCGTGGCCCCCGCGCTCACCGAGCTGCCGACGCCCGAACCGGGACCGGGCGAGGTGCTCGTCCGCGTGCGGGCCTCGTCGGTCAACGGCTTCGACCTGGGCGTGCTCGGCGGCGTCTTCAAGGAGATGTTCGAGCACGAGTTCCCGGTGGTGATCGGCAAGGACTTCTCCGGCGTGGTCGCCGCCGTCGGCGACGGCGTGACCACTCTGGCCGTCGGCGACGACGTGTTCGGCGTCGTGATGCGGCCCACCCTCGGTCAGGGCGGCTTCGCCGAATACGTCGCGGTGAACGAGGCGTACGGCATCGCCCGGATTCCCGAGGGGCTCGACCACGGCCAGGCCGGGGCGCTCGGTCTGGCCGGTACCGCCGCGCTCAACGCGGTCGACGCGATCGCCCCCGCCGAGGGGGAGACGGTCCTCATCTCGGGGGCGACCGGCGGCGTCGGCGCGTACGCGATCCAGTTCGCCGCCGCTCGCGGAGCCACCGTCATCGCGACCGCCAGGCCCGGCTCCGAAACCGAGTTCGTCACCGGACTCGGCGCCGCACACACCGTGGACCACGCCGATCTGGTGGCGCAGGTGCGTGCCATCGCCCCCGGCGGCGTGCACGCCGCCCTGCACCTCGCAGGTGACGGCACGGCCGTGGCCGGACTGCTCGCGCGAGGCGGGCGGCTGGCCTCGACCGTGCACTTCACTCCGGACGAACCCGCCGAACGGGACATCAAGGCCACGACCGTGATGGCCGACCCGGCTCCGGCCACCCTCACCAGGATCGCCGCAGATGTGGTCGCGGGTCGGCTGCGGATTCCGCTCGCCAAGGCCTATCCGCTGCCCGAGGCGGCCCAGGCCATCACGGACTTCACCGGCGGAACCCTCGGCAAGCTCGGCATCCTGATCTGAGCGGCCTGAGCGGTCTGAGCGGTCTGAGCGGTCTGAGCGGTCTGAGCGGTCTGAGCGGTCTGAGCGGCGACTCGCTCGGGGACGCTCGGATCGTGCAGGCCGCGGCGACCGCGCCGGGCACCGCGACCGGCAGCGCATGAAGGGCCCTCGAGCCGGCCTCGGGAGGTCAGCCCAGGACGGCCGGCCGGTCGGTGACGGCGCAGACCGCGACGCATGAATCGGTCCGCCACTCCAGCAGGTGCCTGCCGTCCCATTCCAGACGGCGCGGCTCCTCTCCGGCACGGGGAAGGGAGGAGCCCTCGAGGGGCAGCGCGGACAGATCCGTCGTGCGCAGGCCGTCCAGGGTGAGCTCACCGCGCTTGATGAGAGCCTCCTTGCGGACCCAGAGACGGATCAGCGCCTCGTTGTCGCGGACCAGAGGCCTTTCGGAGGGGGCCAGCGCGTGCGAGGCCAGGGACTTGTCCAGGGGACCCGCGGGGACATGCTCGGCGTCCACGCCGATCCGGCCCGGACCCGCCGCCGCGCACACGTATCCGTGGCTGTGGGAGAGGCTCACGCCCAGCTCGGGAACCTCCGCGAGGTACGGCCTGCCATGCCCCGGCCCGCAATGGTCGCAGTGCTGCAGCAGCGTCAGCCGGTCCTCGGGGACACCCGTGATCTTGGCCGCGCATCGCCGTACCAGGAGATGCGCGGCGACGAAGTCACGGCGGTCGCACTCGTGGCGGAAGTTCGCCGCGCGCTCCCGCTCGACGTCGGTGAGCAGATCCATTCCGGCGGGGGAGTAGATCTCGTCGGTGGGACCGGCCAGCACCAGGCAATCGCGCATTCGCCCAGATTAGGCGTTCACGGGGGCAATGGGTGGTCCGGTGCCAAGGTCGGGCGGAAACACAGCACAGCCCGGGGAACGCGTCACCCGGTCTTCTTCGTGCTCTCCGAGGTCGTCGGGGAGGGCTCAGGGGTCGGTTCGACGGCCTTGCCGTTGGGATCGGTGACGAGTTCCTCCGCCGCGCCCATCACGGTGGCGTCGTTCACCTTCCAGTGGCCGCCGGTCTTGATCAGGCCGAGTTCCATGTAGGTGCCGAGCATGCGCCGGGTGCCGGCGGTGCTGGTGACCTGGGAGTCGACGACCGTGATGGCCTTGGCCCTGCCCTCGCCGACCTCGGAGACGTAAACACCCCGGACCGAGGCGGACGAGCTCGCCTTCATCGAGGTGATCACGCCTTCGAGCGGGCTGAACGCCTCGTTGTAGGTCTTTTCGAAGTCCTCGCCGGAGATGGCGAAGACCTGGTCGCGATAGGCCTGGAGGTTGGCGTAGTCGTAGGTCTGCAGGGCCACGGCGAACTCGCCCGCGCGGGCGGACACCGCGTCGCGCTCGGCCTTCTCCTCGGCCAGCCGGTCGGCCGCCCTCCACTGGAGGACGGCGGTCGCCGCGGTCGCCGCGAACGCCATGGCCACGACCGCGCCCACCAGCCTGCCGCGCCATGCCCTGGAGCCCGCGCGGGCCCCGCCCTCTTCCCCCGGGTTGCTCGTGCCGTCCGCGTTGTTCGTGGCTTCCGGGTCTTGCCGGGCCCCGCCGGCGGTGGCAGGCGCGAGGGCCGGCTCCGGCTTGCGGGAGGCGGAAGGCGGGGGAGTGTCGTCGAGGACCGAGGCGGGTTCCGTGGGCGGGCCGGGGTCGACGGCGCCGGTGGGTTCCGTGGCCTCTCCGGGGGCTTCGACGTGATCCGAGTCCGCCCGCTGGGGACGTTCGCCGGGCTGCTGCGGGATAGGGCTCATGGCTTACTCCTGTTCACGGCGGCGGGAGGCCCGGCCGACGGCGATCCAGCCGAGCACGCCGCCGGAGATGACGACGGCGAAGAAGGTCACGATGACGAAAGGGGTGAGGTTCTGGCGGTCCGAACCCGAGGTCCGGTCGGCGCTCACGGTGGGGTCGCCGGCCCCGGCGGAGGCCTCGGCGCCGGTCTGTTCGTCGCTTTCCCGCGGAGCCGGGACGGCCTCGTCAGACGCGGTGGCCTCGTCGGCGGCCGGCTCGTCGGCGGCCTGTGAGCCGTCGGTGGGATGCGGTCCGGGATCCTCGTCGCCGGTTCGGGCCGACACCTTGACTGCGGGCCCCTTGGGACAGGCGCCGAGCTTGTGGACCTTCGGGGGGGACAGCGGGTTTCGATACTCCCGCGCCGCCCGGGGGCCACCGGGGACGCTGAAGACGAACGTGGCCCTGCCGTACACTCCGTCGGCCCGCCTGTCGGTCACGTCGGCGAGCAGCGCCTCGGCGGTGGGCACGGTCCGTAGCAGGTGGTTGATGTTCTCCTGTGTCCGGGGGGTGAACAGCACGCCCGAGTTCATGCCCGCGGCGGTCAGCGCGCAGGACAAGCCGGGACGGGCGGTCCTGAGCAGGTTGTCCACCTGCCGGAAGAAGCCCGGGCCGTGTTCGAGAGCGGCGTAGAGCTGCTTGCGGGACTCGCGGATCGACCGGGTCACCCCGGCCAGGTCGGTCACGCCCTGCGACAGCTTCTCGCGCCTGCCCGCCAGCGTGCCGGTCAGCCGGGTCAGCTCCACCGACAGGTCGTCCAGCAGGTCGGTGTTCTCGGCCAGCGTCGTGGTGAGATCGTGCGCGTTGTCCACGATCTCGCGGATCGAGGTCGTCCGGCCGTCCAGGCCCGTCGCCAGCTCGTGCACGATGGTCTGGGCGTCCTCGGGCGGCACCGCGTTCAACAGTTTGCCGACCCCGTCGAACAGTTTCTTGTAGTCGAGCGGGACCGAGGTTCTGGCCAGCGGAATGGTGGCGCCCGCGGCGAGGGGCGTGCCACCGGCACCCGATCTGGGCGGGGAGATCTCCACGTACGGCTCGCCGACGGCGGACTTGCGGCGCACCTCGGCGGTGACGCCCTCCGGCAGCCGTACGTCGCGGTTGATGCTCAGGCCCACCACGATCTTGCCGGGCGCCAGCGACACCTCGTCGACCCGGCCGACCCGGACGCCGAGGTAGGCCACGTCGAAGCCACGCACCAGCCCGGGGGAGGAGAGGAACTCCGCGTTGATCCGGTACGGCCGCTCGATGAGATCCAGCTTGATGACGCTGGTGAACGCCCAGACGGTCATCACGACGCCGAGCACCGCGAAGAAGCCGAGGTTGATCCAGACGCGGTTCTTCATCGCGGCGGCTCCAGGAGCAGGCGGAAGTCGTCCACCGAGTTGGGCAGACGGGGCCGGTCGCGGCTCTTCTTCGGTTTGGGCAGCAACAGCCCCTTGAGCCAGACGAAGATCAGGAGCTGGCCGTTCACCACGATCGGCGGCAGGTCGATGAACCGCTGCACCCGGCCGACCAGGACCTTCAGGTCCTCCTTGCCGCGGACCATCGCGTTGGAGACCGCGTCGAGCCTGTTCAGCAGGGCGCGCAGCCGGGCCGCGTGTCTCGGATAGACGGTGGTGTTGACCTCGCGAGCCAGCGCGGTGAGCTCCTGGAGTGTCTTCTTCACGTGCTTGCGGCCGTGGTTCAGGCGGGCGGTGGCGTCCGCGAGCGTGCCGGGCAGCCTGTCCAGCTCCCCGGAGCCCTTGGCGAGGTCGTCGCCGAGCCTGGCCAGGCCGTCTATGGTGCGGGCCAGGTCCTCGCGGGACTGGGCGTAGACGGTGGTGACCTCGGTGACCTGCTTGAGCAGCCGGTTGAGGTCCTTGCCCTTGCCGCCGATCCCGGTCGCCGCCGCGTCCAGGACGGCGTTCACGTCCTGGGCGCCGAGCGCGTCGATCAGAGGTCCCGCGCGTTCGGTGACCTGCTCGATGTCCGGCTTCACCGAGGTCCTGGTGATCGTCGAGCCGCTTCGCATGAAGGGCCCGGTCGTCATGTCCTTGCCGTCGGGCAGCTTCAGCTCGATGTAGTTCTCACCCAGGATCGAGGTCTTGGCGACGACGGCGCTCGTGCCCTCGGGCACCTGGTTGCCGTCCTCGATGGACATGGTGACCTTCGCGCGGTATCCCTCCAGGCGAATGTCGGTCACGCTGCCCACGCGCACGTCGGAGACCTGCACGCTGTGCCCGGGCACCAGGCTCTGCACGTCGTCGAAGGTCGCGTTCAGGGTGAGCTCGCCGGTCGGCGCACCCACGGTTTGCAGGGTGCAGGCCGCGGTCAGGCAGAGCCCGGTCAGCCCCGCGGTCAGGCGCGCCCACGGTCCCATCGAGCGCCCTCCCTTTCCACCGGTCACTCGCCCTCCTCGTTCGCCCCCGCCGCCGTGCTCACCGTGTCGGGTTCCTACCCTCACTGCAGGTCATTTGCCCTTTTTGCGTGCTTCGTCGGTTTCTTTCCGTGCTGGTGGGTCATTCGGTCTCCTCGTTCGCTTCGCGGGCGGCCTGCTCCACCGCGCCGACCGCCGCGCTCACCGCTTTCCCCGCTCCCAGGGGCAGTTGCTCAGCTCTCCCGGCAGGCACGGCACCCTGCCCAGGCCCAGCGAGTCGAACAGGGGCCTCAGCCAGGCCCGTGTCATCGCGTTGAGCACCAGGCGAATCTTGATCAGGTGATGTTCCCTGTCCCAGGACGTGACCAGGTTGTCGGTGAACCCGCGGGCTCCGGCGATGGCCCTGGCCGCGGACTCGCTGTTCACCTTCAGCGTCAGCACCAGCTCGGCGAGGTTGGCCACGCCTCTGGGCAGCCTTTCCTGGTAGGCCTCGACCAGCACGTCGCCCCGTTGCACGAACTGCGCCAGCCCGGTGATGAAGTGCTCCATGCGCCGGCGTTCGTCGGCCAGGGTGGCACTGGCCTCGGCGAAGGCGTCGATGGTCGTCTTGACCTGGCCCTCGCGCTTGTTGAGGCTGGAGGCGATCCGGTTCAGGCCCTCGGCCAGATCGATCAGCTGCTCGTCCTGCCCGGCGAGGGTGCGGGTCAGCGAGGCGGCGTCGGCCAGCGCCTGGTTGATCTGCCTGCCCCGGCCCCGGACCGTGTCGGCCAGGTTCCCGGCCACATCGCCTATCTTGTCGGTGTCGAGGGCGTCGGTGAGTTTGGTGAACGCCTCCAGGGCGTCGTCGATCTCCACCGGAAGGTCGGTCCGCTCCAGCGGGATCACCGCACCCGGTGCGATCCTCGCCCGGCCCGGCTTCCACGGCGGGTGGAGCACCACGCTCCGCTCGCCCAGCGTGTTCTGCGCCGCCACGACCGCGTTGACATCGGCGGGCAGCGGCACCTGCCCGTCGATGAGCAGGTCCGCGCGGACCCTGTCCCCTTCGACGGTGAGCTTCTCCACCGTCCCCGCGTCCAGGCCCATCACCTTCACCTTGGCCTGTTCGTACAGGGAGGGCGCCGCGCTGAAGTAGGCCGTCAGCCGGTACGACGCCGCCCCGCCGGGCAACGGCGAGCAGCCTCCCGCGGAGACCAGCAGCACCCCGGCGAGCAGTGCCGCGACCGCTCTCGTCATGGGGCGTCCGGCTCCGAGCGCGCGGCGTGAACGATTCGCCCCTCGCAGGCCACGTGTCATCTGGGTCGCTCCGCTCCGGATGCGCGCCGCGAACGGCCCGTCCTCCCTGGTCCACGACGTGTCATCGGTTCTTCCTGTCCTTGCGGATGGCGCCGAGCACCTCGGGATTGATCGGACCGAGCCCGGTGGCGATGGCCTCCACCCACGGTCCCTGGCCTCCGGCCGTGGCCAGCCCGGAGAAGGTGGGCCCGACCCAGGCCAGGACGGAATTGAGAGCCTTGCCGCTGGTGGAGTCGAGCCGGTTGCCGATCGCGGTCACGTCGTCCACCACCGCGATCAGGTTCTTCTCGTGCCGGGTGACCAGGGTGGTGATGCTGTTGACCAGCTCGCTGCCGTCACCGAGCAAGGACTTCAGCTCGTCACGGCGGCGCCGTAGCTCGTCGAGCATGATCTGGACCGCGTCGATCAGGCGGCCGAGCTGCGCGTCCTTCGCCTCCAGCACCTTCATGATCTTGTTGCCGTTGTCCAGCAGCCTCCGGAGCTGGGGTTCGCTCTCGCTGATGGTCTCCGACAGCTCGCCGATGTCGTCGAGCAGCTTGCTGACCCGGCCCTGCCGGGCGGGCTTGAGCTCCGCCAGTTCCGAAAGGAGCTTGTCGACCGCGTCGGTGTCGAGCTTCTGCACCAGCCGGGTGGCGTCCTTGAGCGCGTCGGTGATCAGCACGGGGGTGCCGGTCCGCGTCATCGGGATCCGCCGCCTGTCCTCGGGCAGCTCGTCCATGTACGGCCGGGCGACCGGCCCGGTGAGCTTGAGGTAGCGGCCGCCCAGCAGATTCGACAGGGTGACCTCGGCCCGGGTCTGCGGGCCCAGTCTGATCCCGTCGTTCATCTTCCAGGTCACCACGACGTTCCCCTGCCCGTAGTCGGCGCGGACCTCGGTAACCTTGCCGACCGGAACACCCGCCACGCGCACGTCGTTGCCGGAGCGCAGACCGCCGGAGTCCGCCAGCACCGCCGACATGGTGTAGCCGCCCTCCAGCAGTCCCAGGTTGCCGATGAGGAAGGTGACGACCAGCACGGTGGCGAGGATCGCCATCGACACCACGCCGACGAGCCTCTTGTCGCGGTCACGGAACGACTTGAGCGCCATCAGGGCCCCACCAGCACTCGCCGCAGGTTCCCCGTGCTGGTCAGCTTGAGGCCGCCGCGCAGCGGAGGGGGACTGCTCATCGGATAGGGACAGGGCAGCGGGCCGAGCGCCAGGCACGGAACCGCCGAGGTGACGAAGTGGCCCCGGCTGGTCACCTGGAAGGAGCGCTGGAGCGGTGGGGTGATCGTGTTGAGCACCTTCTCGACGCTGCCGATGTTGCGCCGGATGCCGCCGGTGAGCCGTGTCATGTCGTCCACCACCCGGCCGAACTCCTGGGAGTTCCGGCCGAGCACCTGGTTGTTGACCTTGACCGTGGTGGACAGCTCCACCAGGGCGTCGTCGACCAGTTCGCGGTTGCGGGCGAACGCGCCGGTCAGCGCGACCAGGTCGTCCACGAGCCGGGAGATCTGCTTGTCCCTGCGGGCGACCACCTCGGTCACCGTGGCGTAGTCTTCGAGCAACCCCTTGATGATCTTCTTGCGCTCGGCGACCGTGGTGGTCAGATCGTCGAGGTTGTCGACCAGCTTGGGGATGTTCTCCTGGTTGCCGTCCAGCGCCTCGCCCGCCGCAGTCAGCAACTGGTTGATCTGCTCGGGGTCCAGGCTGCGGGTGAGCGGGCCGAGATCGCTGACCAGCTCGCCGATGTCCACCACCGAGCTCGTCCGCTTCACCCGGGCGCCGTCGCCCAGCATGTCCTTGGCGGCTCCCGGCTCCAGGTAGACGACCCGCTGACCGATCGTGTTGCGCCACCGGATCGCGGCCGAGCTGTCGGAGGGCACCCTCACCGTGCTCCGCACGCTGAGCGTGACCTCTGCCTTGCCGTTGACGACCTCGATCGAGTCGACCTGGCCGACCGGGGCGCCCGCGATCTTCACCTGGTCGCCCTCGTGCAGCCCCGAGACGTCGTCGAAGGTGCCGACGAGGGTGTAGGTGTCGTCCACGTTCACGCGGGCGATCTGGGCGCCGATCAGGACGATGAGGGTGCTCGTCACAAGGAGGAAGAGGACGAACTTGGCGAGTGTCCAACGGCGCTGGACCTGTTCTCTCGACCGTGCCATCCGCTCACCTGCCGTTCGTGGGGCCGCAGGCGCCGACGAACAGCTCGCAGATGTCGGTCGCGACGAAAGCTTCCATCTTGATCTGGTTGGCGCCGTTCGGGCCCTTGCCCGTGACCAGGTCGTTCAGTACGGCGAGCAGCCGGTTCAGCCCCCGCACGCCGTCGCCCGCGACGCCGAGCTGGGCGTAGAGCAGCGCGGCCGCGCGCTCCCCGGAGTTCACCGCGGCCTTGAGGTCCCCGCGGTGCCTGCGCAGGCCGTGCGCGGTCAGGTGGGAGATCTCGTCGAACTCCCGGAGCAGCGCGCGCACCTTGTCGGCCCGCTTCAGCAGGCCCGGAGTGATCACGTTGACGTCGGCGGAGATCGCCACCAGCTCGTCGCCCTTGTCGGCGAGGCTGGTGCTGAGCGCTCCGGCGTCGCCGATGAACCGCCTGAACTCCCCGCGGCGCCGGTGTGCCACCTCGATGATCTTCCCGGTGCTGTCGACGATCTCCCGGAGCTGCGGGCCCTTGCCGTCCAGGCCGCGGCCCAGGGTGTGCACGATGGTCGTGATGTCGTTGGGGTCCACCGCGCCCAGCCCCTCATAGGCGTCGGAGAGGGAGTCCGACAGGTCCTTGGGCGCCTCCGCCCGGGTGATGAGGGCGCCGTCCCCCAGATAGGGGCCGCCCGCCTCGCCGGAACCGAGGATCAGGTTGACGAACTTGGGACCGAAGACCGAGGTCGGCTCGATCGAGGCGGTGACGGTCTCGGGCACCTTGACGCCGGGCTCCACGCGGATGGCGACCAGCGCCCGGCCCTTGCCGTTCAGCGTGACGGAGCTGACCTCGCCCACCGTGATGCCACGGATCTTGACGGGGGAGTTGGGGTCCAGCCCCTGCCCGGCACGGGTGAACGCCGCGGTCAGCCGTGTTCCGCTCGCGCTCGCCGCGCCGCGGATGACGAGGACGAGCGCCAGGACGAGGATGAGCACCACGCCGAGCGAGATCGCGAGCCTGACGGGCAGGGAGACTTCACCATGGGCCATCGTCGCTCACCCCGTCAGCAGAAGGCCGCCGCCGCCACCCCAGAACAGGTAGGACAGCAGCAGGTTGAGAAGGATGACGGTGATGATGGACTGGCGGATCGCCCGCCCGGCCGCGGTCCCCACGCCGACCGGGCCTCCGGTGGCGTTGAACCCGTAGTAGCAGTGGATGCTGATCACGGCGAAGGCGAAGACGACCACCTTGGTCACGCTGTAGACGATGTCCATCAGCGGCAGGCCGAGATAGAAGTAGTAGTCGTAGACGCCCGGCGACATGCCGAACAGGACCGTGCACATCAGCCGGGTGGCGAAGAAGCTGGCGAACAACGCGATCAGGTAGACCGGGATCAGCGCGATCAGCGCGGCCACCACCCGGGTGCAGATCAGGTAGGTGAAGGCGTTGATGGCCATCACCTCAAGCGCGTCGATCTCCTCGGAGATCCGCATCGCCCCCAGCTCCGCGGTGAAGGACGAGCCGACCTGAGCCGCGAGCGCGACCGCCGCGATGATCGGGGTGATCTCCCGGACGTTGGCGAAGCTGCCCACCAGGCCGATGAAGGACTCCGCGCCGATCGACTGCAGTCCCTGGTAGCCCTGCAGGCCGACGGTGGCGCCGACCGCGAAGGCCATGGTGAACGCCACGAAGATCATGCCGCCGCCGATGATGGTCGCCCCGACGCCCACTACCACGTCGCTGATCTGGCGGAGCACGACTTTGGTGAACTTCATCCGGAAGACGATGTCCCGGATCGAGTAGAAGACGACCTTCCACAGGAAGAGCGGCCAGTCCGACAGCGAGGCCAGGCGGTCCGCGAGGTCGCGCAGCATGCCGTACACGCGGAATCCGGCGGTGCGCGCCCCCTGGATCGCGGCCATCACATGGCCCTCGGGGGGTAGGCGAGGAAGTAGATCATGGTGATCACGTAGTTGACCGCGAACACCAGCATGAAGGTGACGACCGTGGACTGGTTCACCGCACGGCCCACGCCGACGGGGCTGGTCTGGCAGGTCATGCCGAAGTAGCAGGACATGATCGCCGCGATGAAGCCGAAGATCCATGCTTTGAACAGCGTGACCAGCAGGTCGCTGGTGACCAGCAGGGACACCGCGCCGTCGAAGTAGGCGCCGGGGGTGACACCCTGGACGATGACGTTGAAGAAGTAGCCGCCGCTCGCCCCGGCCACGATGACCAGCGGGACCAGCAGCACCGCCACCGTGCTCGCGGCCCAGAGCCGGGGGGTGACCAGGCGGTGGATCGGGTTGACCGCCATCACCTCCATGGCGGCCAGCTCGTCGCGGATGTTGCGGGCGCCGATGTCGGAGGTCATGGCGGAGCCGCCGGCGCCCGCGATGAGCAGCGCCGAGGCCATGGGGGCGACCTCGCGGACCAGGCCGACGACCACTGCGCCGCCGGTGGCCGAGGACGCTCCGAGCTGCCAGGCCAGCTGGCCGACCTGGAGGGCGACGGTCGCGCCGAGGGGGAGCGAGACGAGCAGGACGGGCAGGCTGGTGACGCGGGCGAGGAACCAGCACTGCTGGACGAACTCCCAGAACCAGGTCCTGACGTCCCAGGTACGGCGGAAGCCCTCCAGGGCGATCACCGACATGTCGCCCACCCGGCCCAGAGTGTCGGTGGTCCTGCGGACGACGTAACCGGTGACCCGGTCCCGTCCGCCGCCCGCCATCAGCTTGCCGCCCGTTGTGCCATGACCACCTCGGGATTCGCCGCTCCCACCATGGAGCAGCCACCCTACTGACGGGTAGTCCAGTAAGTCGATGGCTCTTGTGTAATTTGATGAAAAGGGATGAGGCCCAGGTCACAACTTGTCAGGACCTCACACCTTTCCCGGGCGTCCGTGAGGGCCGATCGAGGCCGGCGTCGCGATCAGGAGGAGATCGCGCTCATCCACCCCTCGATCTCGTCGGGGTGGCGGGGCAGCCCGGCCGACATCAGGCGGGCACCGTCGGCGGTGATGACGAGGTCGTCCTCGATGCGCACGCCGATGCCACGCAGCTCCGGCGGGAGCGTCAGGTCGTCCGGCTGGAGGTAGAGACCGGGCTCGACGGTGAGCACCTGCCCCTCCTCGAGCACGCCGTCCAGATAGACCTCCGAGCGGGCCTTGGCGCAGTCGTGGACGTCCATGCCGAGCATGTGGCCGCTGCTGCACAGGGTGTAGCGGCGGTACAGCCCGCTGTCGGCCTCCATCGCCTCGTCCGCGCTGATCTTCAGGACGCCCCAGTCGTGCAGTCCCTCGGCGATGACCCGCATGGCCGCCCGGTGGAAGTCACGGAACCTCGCGCCCGGCCGCAGGGTGGCGATCGCGGCGGTCTGGGCCTCGTAGACCAGCTCGTAGACCTGGCGCTGGACCGGGTTGAAGCGTCCCGACAGCGGCAGGGTCCTGGTGATGTCGGCGGTGTAGAGGTTGTCGGTCTCCACGCCCGCGTCGAGCAGCAGCAGCTCGTTCTCGTTCAGGCGGCCGTCGTTGCGGATCCAGTGCAGCACGCACGCGTGGGCGCCGGAGGCCACGATGCTCTGGTAGCCGACGTAGTTTCCCTCCAGGCGGGACCGGAGGCCGAAGACCCCCTCCAGGTAGCGCTCGCCGCGCCGGTGGGCCAAGGCCGCGGGCAGCGCCCGTACGACGTCCTCGAACCCGCGCGTGGTCGCGTCCACCGAGAACTGTAGCTCGGCGATCTCCCACTCGTCCTTGATCAGTCGCATCTCGGAGAGGAAGGCGGCCAGCTCCGCGTCCTTGTCGGAGCCGCCGTCATGCGGTGCGACCCGGGCGTCCACCGACGCGTCCACCCCGCGCAGGACCCGCGCGGGCCCGCTGAGCGCATCGTCGAGCTTGTCGAGCGGCGCGCACTCGATCTGGTAGAGCGCCTCGGCCTCGGCCAGGTCGGGGCGGCGGCCCACCCAGAACTCGCCGTAGCGGCGGTCCCGATAGAACTCCTGCCCCGCCGTCCCCGGCGCGGAGCGCGGCGATCGCGGCCGCAGGAACAGCCTGGCCGTCCCGGACGGCTCGATGACCAGGACGTTGTCCGGTTCCTGGTCACCGGTGAGGTAGGCGAACGCGCTGTGCGTGCGGAAGCGGTAGTCGTCGTCGTTGCTGCGGACCTTGAGCGTGCCGGACGGGATGACGAGCCGCTCTCCGGGAAAGCGCGCGGCGAGCGCGCCGCGCCGCTTGGCGGTGTACGCGGCCTGGGGCAGTGCGGCCAGGTCGTCGCGGTGGGTGTCGGCCCAGCCGGTCCGCATGAACTCGGCGAGGGCGTCGGAGATGGGCAGGTCGTGGCTGCCGGTGTTGAGCTTGTCGGTCATCGTGTCCCCGGAGCGAAGGAGTGTGGTATTTCACACATTACTCTCGGGTGGTACGGCTTGCATCCCTACTTTAGGGACTTTGGGGGAGTGTGAACCGCACCCTCGACCGGCGGTGCGCCGAGGCGTCTCCGGCCGGGCCGGAGATCGTCGCCGGACGACCGGTGAACGCCGCCGCCGACGGCATGGGCCGGGTGCCTTTCTCGCAGGTAGAACCCGCTCCAGCCCTCGACGCGGTCCGGTTGCCACCCCTAACGTGGCGACTACACGCTTTGCCGTCGCGGACGCTTAGACGGAGCGCGGACAGGGCAAAGTTCAGGAATACCCCAGCCGGCTGAACGAGGTGGTCTCGATGCTGATCGGTGCGATCTTGAAAGGCAAAGGAACAGACGTGGCGACCGTCCGCCCCCAGGCGACGGTGACCGAACTGCTGGCCGTTCTGGCCGAACACAACATCGGCGCCGTGGTGGTGTCCGAGGACGGCTCGTCGATCATGGGCATCGTCTCCGAACGCGACGTGGTGCGCCGCCTGCACGACCGCGGCCCCGGTGTGCTGAGCTCTCCGGTGTCGTCCATCATGACGGCCGAGGTCCGCACCTGCCCGCCCGACGCCAACGTCGACGACCTGCGCCAGACCATGACCACGCACCGCATCCGGCACGTGCCCGTCGTGGACGGCGAACGGCTGGCCGGGATCGTGAGCATCGGCGACGTGGTCAAGAGCGCCATCGAGACGCTGGAGACCGAGAAGGCCTACCTGGTCGACTACCTCCACCGCTGAAGACCTCTCCCGGGCGGCCGGGGCGGGCGGAAGGCCGGCGGCACGCCCCTCCGCCGCCTGGCGTGAGATCTCACGCCAGGCGCGGGTGAGACACGGCAAGGCCCGTGGGGCCCGGCACCGGGTGCCGGGCCCCACGGGGTCCCACGTCTTCCGCGCCTCCTACTGCACGGTTATCTTGTCGACCTCGATGGTGATGCCCTTGACCTTGGGCGTGGAGGTGCCGGTCGTCACCGTCCCGGTCCCCGCGCTGACTCCCTTGACCTTCATCGTGTAGGTCAGGGTGCCGCCGGGAGCGCCGGGCGTGCTGGTCACCCGCAGGTCCTGGGTCGGCGGACCGGTGATCTGGCCGCCGGCCGTGCCCTCGTCGTTCTCGGCGCCGACGGTCAGGCCGTAGGACGCCGGGGCGTCGCCGGGCAGGTGGCCCGGGTCGTAGGTGTAGGTGATGTCCTCGGTGCCGTTCAGCCCGATCCACTGCTGGAACACCTTGGCGTCGGTCGTGCCGTAGACGTTGAGCCGCCATTCGACGACGAGCCACCTGCTCACGCCGTCGGACAGGGTCCCCGCGTACACGCCCGGAGTGCCGGTGCCGTCCAGGTCGGTCCAGTAGGGGGCGAGCAGGTTGTTCGGGGTGGCCGGGTCGGGCAGGTGCTGCGGCGTGGCGGAGATGTCGGTGGAACCCGACGTGCCGCCCGCGACCGTGTAGCCGTTGGAGACGATGCCGATCCGGGTGTAGGTCTTGCCCGCGTACGTGAACGCGGGAACGTTGAAGTTGATCGCCTGCTCGTCGCCGATCGGCGTCGGCGTGATGCCGAAGCTGTCCAGCGGTATGTAGGGGGCGGGCCCGGTGCCCGGGGCGATGCTGGGCTTGTCCGGCTGCCTGGCCACGAGGGTGGTCTTCGCCGTCGCGATCTGGGAGCCGACCTTCGTGGCGCCGGTCACGCTGTTCAGGCTCAGCTTCCCGTCCAGGGTGCTGACCGCCGTCACCTCGGCGTCCTGGAGGGTGTTGTTCTGCACGCTGACCGTGCAGGTGGACTCACCGGTGCCGCGGGGGATGCTGGCCGGGGTGCAGGTCTGGTCGACCGGGATGGCGCCCTCCTTGCGGACGAACGCCACGGGCAGGTGCAGATCGCGCTTGCCGCCCACCTGCTTGAGGTTCACCTGGCCGAAGTACTGCCCGTCCGGCAGGTCCGGCGCGGTGATGACCACGGTGAGCTCGGCGCTCTTGCCCGGCTTGACGCTGAACAGCGGCGGCAGCACCGCGATGTGCGCCCCGTCCACGGTCGTGCCGCCGGCGGTGTAGGTGAGCGTCTTGTCGGTGACGTTGGTGACGGTCCGCTTGGCGGTGATGAGACCCGGCATGATCGGGGCGTTCACCGACGGCAGGTTGAGGTCGATGCGGTTGAGCTCGTCGTTCGCCGAGGCGGCGAAGTTCTCCGCGGTCTCGCTCAGGGTCAGACCGGGGTCGCCGGCCTTGGTCAGGTCGATGCGGCCGCCGCCGAAGTCGAACGGGTCGGCGGGGGTGACGCGGTCCTGCTTGGTGACCGAGGTCTTGGCCGTCGTCTCCAGAGCGGACTTGACCTGGCCAGGGGTCCAGTCGGGGTGCAGCGCGAACACCAGGGCCGCGGCGCCCGCGACGTGCGGCGACGACATCGAGGTGCCGGCGATGACCTGGTACAGGTTGCCCTGCGGACCGCCCGCCGGGCCCTCCAGGGTCGGCGTCTGCCCGGCCAGGATGTGCAGGCCGGGCGCGGTGACGTCCGGCTTGAGGAAGTCGCCGCCGGGGCCGCGGGAGGAGAACGTGGTGATCACGTCGCCCTGCCAGGTGGCCTTGGCGCCCTGGGTGAACCTGGCGGTCGCGCCGGGGTTGGCGGACAGGAAGGACAACAGGGTGTCGGTCTCCGGCTTGTCGATGTGGACCGCCGGAAGCCAGTGGTTGTCGGTCATCACGTCGAGCGGCGTGGAGTTGTAGAGGATCATTCCGGCCGCGCCGCCCTGGCGCACGTTGTAGCCCTTGAGCACCCGACCGGCGCCGCGTTCACAGGCGACGATCTTTCCGGTGAACAGGCCCGCGGGGGCCGGGGCCGTGCAGAGCGCGTTGGAGTACGGCGGGGCGGAGGCGAGGACCACCGGCAGCGGCGAGTCCACCCCGGCCGTGATGGAGGCGCCCTTGACCGTGGCCGTCGCGCCGCCCGAGCCGGTCAGCGTGATCGTGGACTGGAACGTCCTGCTCTGCGTGGAGGCCGCCACGGTGGTCACCCAGGGGCCGACGTGGTTGACGGTCGCCGCCCCAGGACCGGCGTTGCCCGCCGAGGCCGAGACGAGCACGCCCGCCGCGTAGGCGTCGAGGAAGGCCAGCTCCACCGGGTCGCTGTAGGGGGAGGTGCCGCCGGAGATCGAGAAGTTGATCACACGGACACCGTCGAGGATCGCCCGGCCCACCGCCTGCGTGGAGTCGGAGGGGAAGCAGCCCTGCTCGCCGCAGACCTTGTAGACCGACACGTGCGCGGCCGGGGCGATGCCGTGGATCGGACCGCGGCTGATGCCGAGCGGGTTGGCGTCGGCCACCGGACCGCCGGCCGAGGTGGTCGAGGTGTGGGTGCCGTGGCCGTTGGAGTCGCGGGCGCTGTCGGGATAGACCTCCCCGCCGGGGAACACCGCGTTGTAGGTGTCGAGGAACGGCGCGCCGCCGATCAGTTTCCGGTTGCAGGGGAACGGGTCGGCCGCCGGGGTCAGCGGGTTGTCACCGAAGTCGCAGACGCGCGGGCTGCCGTCCTTGGTCGGGGGCACCTCGGGCAGGGTGCCGGGGTCGGCGAACTGGGGATGCTCCGGCCAGGCGCCGGAGTCCAGGACGCCGACGATGACGCCCTTGCCGGACGAGGCGCTGCCGCCCAGCTTGCTGTAGATCGCCGGCGCCCCGATGAAGGAGGCGCTGGAGTCGGTCAGGAGCTGCTCGGGCTTGTCCTCCTGGACGGCGGCTACCCCGGGCAGCTTCAGCAGCTCGGCCGCCTTGTTGGCCGGAATCCGCAGGGCGATGCCGCCGTAGACGGTGCGCAGCTTCTGGCCGGCCTTGGCGCCCGGGACTTTCTTGGCCAGTTCGGAGAGGAAGGTGTTTTCGACCTCCTCGATATGCTTTTCGTATTTCTTGGCGGCAGTACCTTTGATATCGAGGGACTTACCGGTTTTAGAAGGACTCGTAGCGGGAAGTCCTTTAAGTTCGCCCTGATAGGCGGCATACGAGTCGTAGTCGAGCTTGACCATCACGCTGACCGTGGCGCCCGAGGTCGACTTCAGCAGCGCCGCGTCGCTCTGGGCGAGCTTGCCGGTCACCGACTTGGCGCCCTGGACCGACTCGCCGCCGGTCAGCGGCGTCGCGGTCCATTTCGAGGCCGGGGTGGGGGTCGGATCCGCGCTCGCCGTCGGCGTCATCGCCGCGACGAGCCCGACGCCGGCGGCGAGCACCGCCACGCGCCTGATCCTGGGTAACGGGGACTTGCTTGGCAACGAGACCTCCCTGTGGGGATGCGTGACCACGTCACGGCAAGGAGGTGCCAGGCCACCCGGACATGCCCGGATCAGGGCATGGCTGAGGAGGACTCGGCCCTCCCCGTTGGGTGACGAGAGATCGGCCACCCGTAAAGGCGGCCGATCATGAAGGGGAGCCTAACTAGAGGCCATTTATTTGCCTAGATCCGGAAATTGCCACAATAATCGGCTGAATTGGTCAAATTTAATTACATGATCTGCTTGGCGGCCCAGAAGGGCCTCTTGCCGCGCCCGACGACCGGCGTACGGCCGGCGTACGGCCGGCCACGACGTGCCCCAGGTGGTCTGTCGCGGCCGCGCCGGAGGCCTTAGCCTTGACGCTGCCGGCTTCGCATCGACGCCGGCACGGCCGGTCCACACGAACTTCCCGGTGGAGGAGACGCTTTGAAGCTCAAGCTGGATCTGCACCCGATCTTCAACCGGAGTGAAGAGATCGACAGGGCGCTGCGGGGCATCATCGACGAGGCCATCAGGAAGAAGGCCACCGAGGTCGAGATCATCCCGGGCAAGGGCTCGGGACAGCTCAAGAAGAAGGTCCTGCGCTTCCTGGAGCAGAAGGAGATCAAAGCGCTCTACCACCGCATCGACAAGGACTCCAAGAACCACGGCCGCCTGTTCGTCTACTTCCGCCACAGGTGACCTGACGGCGCTCCGAACGCGCGGCCTCCGGCGTCCGTGATCCGTCAACGCCCCCGGGCCGTCCATGCCCGCAGGCCGTCAACGTCCCCGGACCGTCCACGCCCCCGACCATCCACACCCCCCAGACCGTCCATGCCCGCGGACCGTCAACGCCCGCAGGCCGCGCATGCGGGCCGGGTGATCCGGTAGTAGGCGACCGATGCGGTGGCGACGCCGACGCCCCACATCACGTACGCCGGCACCGCCACCCACATGAACACCGGCTGCTGGAGCGTGCCGTTGAGGGTCTCCAGGACCAGCTGTGCCAGGCCCATGCCGAAATATCCGCACAGCGCCCCCGCGACCGCGAACCCGGGCCCCACCACCAGCCAGCGCGGCACCCGGCGCCCGGCCAGCGGGACCACCCACCGGGGCCACACCTTGCCCCAGGAGTGGACGAGGGCCAGCGGGAGCAGCACGCCGCCGAGCACGAACCCGGCCTCGAAGATCAGAAGCTGGGGGCCGCCCCTGCTGGGGATGCCGTCGCTGTCGAACAGCGCGAACTGCGCGAAGACCCTGAACGCGAACCCGGTCACGGCCGCGTAGGCGCCCAGATACGCCCAGCGCGGGGTGCGCGCGAGCCTCGGGATCCCGCTGCACCTGGCGCAGCCACGCAGCCTGCGCTGGTAGGCCAGCGCGGTCGCCCCGGTGAGCGCGGCCACGGCCAGGCAGCCCATCCTGCTCAAGAAACCCATCCCGTCCTGCGGGATGCCCATGTCAGGCAGGATGCCGCCCACCACGTCGAGCAGGACCATGGCCGCGGCACCGGTCAGCGCGACGCTCAGCACCCAGGCGGCGAGAACGAGGACCGCCCGGCCACCCGTCGTCCTCAGCGCCACCACGACGGCCGCCGCCGCCACGCACAGCCCGATCGCCGACCACCCCGGCAGCGTGAGGTCACTGCCCCGGCCCCAGGCGGGCTCGCCCGCCAACACCCAATAGCCGCGCACGGCCGCGTAGGCCAGCGCCCACACCGCCGCGATCCACGGGACCAAACGCTCTGTCATGCGTCCACTCTGGCCGGACGCAGTCCCCCGCACCTCACCTCCGGGCGGGATCCGCCTCCCCCGCGCGAGGGAGGCGGATCCCCGCGGGAGCGAGCGGGCTAATCGGTCGTCTAATGCGGTGACCGGGAACGTTCAGCGGGCCAGGCACCGCTCACCCGCGCCGATCGAGACCGTCCTACCGCTCGCCGTACCGGCGCCCTGGACGGACGACGAACCCGGTGAAGGTATGCGGTCACCGCACTGAGGCCTGTTCGGATCTTTAGATGGATCGGAGGCCCCGGATCCACAGGACGGCGCCGCGCAGGCAGAGCCCGGCCGGATGGCTCTCCGGGGTCTTGTCGAAGCGGAAGGCCGGCCCGCGCCACTGTTTGATCCGGTTGATGCAGCGCTCCGCCGTGTTGCGCTCCTTGTACAGAACCTCATCTGTGGTGGATGGGGCGGCCTTCGCGTGAGCTTCGCTTCGTGCGGTTGGCCGCCTGGTCCGCCTTCTCCGGGATCACCGCCCGGATGCCGCGCCACCCCACCGAGTGGTGAACCAGGCTGTGATGCGGTCGGCGCCGTCGCATGACTTGACCGATAGATAGTTAGCTGCCATATTAATTTCATGAGCAACGAGGACGCGAACCCCGACGCTGTGCCCACGCTTGATCAGGCGCAGCGGCAGATCGCGCGGTACGGGCTCGATGCCGACCCGCAGGCGGTGCTTGTGGCGGTGCGGCTGATGGACGCCGGGGCGCGACTGGACCGCGCGTCCGAAGTGCACTTCTCGCGTTTTGGGCTGTCGACAGGGCGTTACCGCCTCCTGGCGAACCTTGAGGACAGCGACGGAGAAAAGGCGCCGTCACAGCTTGCCAAGAGCCTTGGTGTCTCGCGTGCCACAGTGACCGGCCTGGTGGACGGGCTCGAGCGCGAGGGCCTTGTGGTTCGCCGCGCATCCGCGGAGGACGGGCGGGGTGCGGTGGTCGTACTTACGGCGCGCGGTGCCCAGCGACTGCGCGATATGGCCGCGGACCACTTCGCGCGGATCCAGGCGCTGGTCGGCGGACTGACCACCGACGAACGCGGGCTGTTCCTGGACCTCCTGGAGCGGATCTCCCAGCGGATCGGCGTGCTGGCCGCCGAGTAGCCTCCCGCACCCCCACAGAGAAGCGCCACCCTGATCGGGCGGCGCTTCTCTGTGGGAATATAGTTAGCTACCTAATTATCTTGTTGAGGAGCCGATGGTGAGCCGTACCCGCAGGGCCGCCGAGCGCAGTTCCGCCACACGCCCGTTCACACTCTGGAAGGAAGTCGCGGTCGCCTACCTGTCGCCCGCGCTCACAGGCGGGCTCGGTGGAATCCTCAGCGGACAGCCCGAACTGACCATGGCCGCCTTCACCTCCATCGGGGCTACGTCGGCCGTGGTGGCCTTCATCATCGGTGCGTGGCTGCATCGCCGGGGCCGGCCGCGCCGGTGGACGACGTCGGTGCCGCGGCCGGTACTCGCCATCGGACTCGGCATTGCCGCCGCCGGAATCGCGGGCCTGGCCGGGTTGTTCGCGTCCGACTGGCTGCCGTCGCACACGTCGGTGCCCGATGCCTGGTGGTTGAAACGGCTGCGGATCGACCTGCCGTTGTCGGCCGCCCTGGCCACCGCAATCGTCACCTGGCGGTGGCGCGGCATGGCATCCCGGCAGCAGGCGTGACCGTGTTCCGGAAGCAGAAATGATCCGGCCGGTCTCCACCCGTTTCCCTGGACCCATCAACCATGAAAGGCACACACTGTGATCACCATCATAGGCGCGACCGGTGCCACCGGCGGCGCGTTGCTCCGGCGACTGGTCGAACGGGGCATCCCCTGCCGCGCCGTCAGCCGTACTCCGGACAAACTGCGCGTCGCGATCGGTGCGGAAATGCCGGTCGAGGTCGTCGGTGCGGACGCCGCGGATCCCCGCGCGCTCCGTGCCGCGTTCACCGGATCCACGCAACTGTTCCTCGCCATGGCCAACAGCCCAAGTCAGGTCGAGTTGGAGATCAACGCGATAGACGCCGCAGCCGCGTGCGGGGTACGGCACGTCGTCAAACTCTCCGCCCCGGCCGCCGAGCCGGACTCCCCGGTCGCCATCTCACGCGGGCACTGGCAGGTTGAGGAACGCCTCGCAGCAACCGGCATGGTGGGCACGGTGCTTCGGCCGTATGCGTTCATGCAGAAGTTGCTCCTGAATGCCCAGGCAGTCGCCGAGGGCGTTCTCATCGGGGCGATGCGCGACGCGCCCTGCAACTACATCGACGTCCGGGACATCGCCGACGTCGCCGTGGAGACCCTCCTCCGTCCGGATCTTGCCGGCGCCACGTACGCACTGACCGGCCCCCAGGCCTTCAGCCAACCGGAACTCGCCGACCTCCTGGGCAAGTTGACGGGCCACCCCGTCCGCTACATCGACCTGTCACCGGACGATTTCCACGCCCATCTCATCCGAACCGCGCACATGCCGGACTGGCTCGCGAGCCACGTCGTGGAGATCCAGCAACTGGCCATCGCGCGTCCAGAGGCCCCGAACAACACCGTGGAGACCGTCCTCGGCCACCCCGCCCGAACACTCGACACCTTCATCCGTGAACATCTCACCATGTTCACGACAGCCCCCCTTTTTCGTTGATTCTGCTCGGGGGACGACGGAATCGGCGAAGTCGAGGATCGGCGACGGGAAGCGGCTGGCATACGCGTGACAAGCCGGCGGGTCGCCCCGGAGGGCTCCCCGCCGGCTTCGGTGCAGGCTTCGGTGCCGGTGTTACCGCACCAGTTTTGCTCCGGCCCAGTCGGCGTGGTCGCTGTTGATGCCGTCGCCGGCGTCCGTCACCTTCAGCACCAGCGAGGTCACGCCGGCGATGCTGACGTCGATGGACTGGGTCGCGCTCGACGGCGTCATGGCCGCCGGGCTCTCGTACAGCTTGACGCCGTCGCCCCAGACCTGGAACTTGATCGTCGCGTTCGCGCTGACCTCGTCATCGACGCCGACGTCCGATTGGAACCTTGAGTACCCGCCGTTCAAGGTGTAGGTGATGGTGCTGTTGGCGTGCGTACCGATGCCCTTGGTGTACGTGGTCCCGTTCAGGGTGAGGGTGTGCCCGTCAACACTCTGGTCCTTGTGAATGGTGCCCCACTCGATCGTGGGAGTGCCGGTCCAGTTCAGATCGCTGAGGGACACCGCACCACCGCTGCCACTGTTCCCGATGATCTTTGCATTCGCCCAGTCGGCGTGGTCGCTGTTGATGCCGTCGCCGGCGTCCGTCACCTTCAGCACCAGCGAGGTCACGCCGGCGATGCTGACGTCGATGGACTGGGTCGCGCTCGACGGCGTCATGGCCGCCGGGCTCTCGTACAGCTTGACGCCGTCGCCCCAGACCTGGAACTTGATCGTCGCGTTCGCGCTGACCTCGTCATCGACGCCGACATTCGATTGGAACCTTGAGTACCCGCCGTTCAAGGTGTAGGTGATGGTGCTGTTGGCGTGCGTACCGATGCCCTTGGCGTAGGTGGTGCCGTTCAGCCTGATGGGGTTCCCATCGACGCTCCTGTTCTTCTGAATGGTGCCGAAGTCGCTCGTGGCATTGGCCCACGTGAGATCGCTCAGATCGACCGTCTGTCCGTTCCCGCTGGTGGCGGTGGTGACGGTGACCGCGTTGCTGGCCCCGGAGACGTTCTCGGCGGCGTCCCTCGCCTTCACCGTGAACGTGTACGGTGTCGAGGCCGAAAGGTCGGTCGCCGTGAAGCTCGTGCCCGTCGACGAACCGATCAGCGTGGTGCCGCGGTAGATGCTGTAGCCGGTCACGCCGACGTTGTCGGTCGACGCCGTCCACTTCAGGTCCACGCTGTTCGACGTCACATTGCTGGATGTGAGGTTGGTCGGCGCGGTGGGAGCCGTGGTGTCACCCCCTGTGGCTCCGGCGGTCGCGGTCACGGACGCACCGCTGGCCACCGGCACGGTCACGTAGGACACCGTCCGGCCGTACAGCGACTTGGTCTGCGGCGTCTGCGCGGTGCCGTTCACGTTGATCGTGGAGAGGGTTCCGTAGAACTGGGCTTCCCAGTTGACGGTGCCGCCGGAGTTGTTGGTCAGCGTGGAACTCGTCGTGCCGGTGTGCTTGAGCTTCAGGTCGTTGCCGCCGACCTTGAGGTGGTTGATTTCCACCCAGGGCACCTCGGACGTCAACCGCGGGATGGTGGCCACCTTGTTGTTCGGGGCATCCGGTTGCACGCCCATCATGCCGTCGATGGTGCTGCTGACCACCATGAACGAGATCTCCGGGTAACCGTTCCTGCCGGTCATGAGCTTCTTGAGCCACGACCAGCCCTCTGAAGGCCGGTTGTACTGGTAGTACATCTCCGGCAGATAGGAGGTCGCCTCGACATTCAAGTCGTCATCGTTGGCGGCGATGAAATCCAGGTAACTGCTGGTCCTGGTGCCGTGGTCGCCCAGCCCTGTCAGCATCATCAGGAAGCTGGCCTCGTGCCCCCAGCTGCTGTAGCCCGTGCCGCCGGCGTCCTTGCCGCGGATGTACCGGTTGTTCGACGCGTCCCACCAGTTCTTCTCGAAGTAGTCGCGCACCCGCTGAGCGCGATTGGTCCACTTCGTGCTGTTGGCGTTGTCGCCCTTCGCCTTCAGGATCGCCGCATACGCCAGCATCGACTGGTATTGGTACCCGAGCGCGTCGGCGGCGGAGACGAGATTCTCATTCGGGAACTCGAAGAATGTCGCTGTGTATTCCCCGGTCTGCTTTTTCGCCACCGGCTGCTCGCTGGACGGGCTCGCGTCGTTCCACTTCACCTCGTGATTGGTCAGGAACGAACCCATGGTCGAGTCGTAGTACGCCGAAAGGGCCGGATCGTTGATCCAGTTCGAGTCGCCCGTCCACAGGTACTGCTTGTAGGCCTTGGCCATCACGTTGAACGGCGACGGCAATTCCCGGAAGCCCGTGCCGTCGATGTAGTACATGATCCCGGAGGAGCTATGCGCCCACAACGGCCAACCATTCTGGCCCGGATCGTCGGCATCGCCGGCGAACGTCTTCAGCATGTTGAACGTCTTGGCATCCAGGCCGAGCGCGTGCGCGCCATCCGACTGGTGGGCGATGTCCCGGTTGTAGAAGGCCTCCCGGTTGACGTAGGAACCCCAGTAGCCGGGCGTCATCGTGGTGTGCGTGGAATCCGTGAGGCGCCACCACTCCGGTTCGTGTCCCATCATCGGGTTCCCCGGGTAGAACGTCATACCCAAGGCCCGATCCTTGCCCCAGTTGAAACCGTCGTTCAGCGTCGCGTTCGGTGAATCGATGGTCAGCGTGCTGGTCGGCGGCCCCACGTATTCCTGGATCGTGATTTTGTCGACGCGCGGTGTCTCGCCGGCGGACACGGCCGTCAGCTTGACGGTGTCACCGGTGTTGAGTGTGACCTTGCTCGACGTATGGTTGTCGATGTTCACCGGATTGGTGTAGTCGCTGCCGTTCCGCTGCGACGTTTCCCATGAATCCACGGTGGTGGAGTTCACGGAAATCGTATATTTCACTCCGCTTGCGGTCTTGCCGTTGTAGCGCGTGATGATGTCGTAGGTTCCGGCGGCTCCGGTGTAGGGCTTGGTAGCGGTGCTCGTCTGCCCTGAAACGCCCTGGACGTAGGTGACGGTCTCGATTGCCGCGCCGTTATAGGTGTGGTTGACGGTGGCTGTCGTGAAGTTGGCCAGCGTCATGCTCTCGGCTTCGATGACGTACGGCCCCGCCGCCTCGGCGGGTATGCCGGGAAGGGCAACCAAAGTGAGGGCCGATGCCAATAAGGCAAGTAGTGCACAAGTAAATCGACGCATGTGCGATCGATTCCTTTCGGTGTATTCCGAGTTTCGAGACGGGCGCCATCGCACGCCATCTGGTTTGCTGTGAAACGTGCCGGGACAGAGCGGTGCCGGCAGCCGTTGGCGGCCCCGACGGCCTGCGTTTGCATGCCGCCGGCCACGTTGCCGAGGAAGCCGGCCGACCCGGGTGGTACAGGGCGACTCCAGGGCCCTGCCATCGGTGAGTGCGGGTGCGACCGCCCGCGAGTGCGTCGATGCCGAAGTGCGGCCGGGGTACCTCCGGCCGGGCGGGGTCACCTGAGTGGTATGTGCGGTCGCTCAGGTCTGCTTGCCGACGCTGCTTCGCGACCGGCGGGGCGGGGTCGGGGGGATCAAGGCGACGGGCCGCCCGGTTGATGAAGTCGGCCCTCCGAGGTGATGGTGCGGGCCATCGGTGCGAGGCCGGAGTGTCGCCCTCCGGCCGTTCGTCACCGGCCTGGAGCTGCTAGCCGGAATTGAGGGCGTTCCGCGTGGTGCTGCACGAGGTCATCGCGGCGATGTTGACACAGGGGGGCGTGGGGGAGGGGGCGAGGGTGAGCCGCCACCGGACGCGGCGGGTGGGCACGGGTGACGTCCTTTCATCGGTACGCCGAACATTGCGTTGAAAGAAGTTGAACTGTGTTTCCTATTGAGTACTTCACCATGATCTATGTCAATAGTTGTTTAGTTTGACGATTGCTGACTACGCTCCTGGCTCATCTATGCCCGCACCAGATGCGGGCCGGGCGCTGCAAGTCCAGGCGCGCTGCCTCAACACGCCGGAATCCACATGTCGGCGGCTCGATGCCCCGATGCGACCGGATGGCACGTGCTCCAGCAAAGTGACCGAGACGGGACGGCTGTGCCCTGGAACGGCTTGAGTGGAGCCAATCTGACCGATCGAGTGAAAACTTTCATTGAAAACTTGCAACCAGGGGTGTAGCGTCCTGGCAACACCACCACCGCGGGAGCCGCGCCATGGATCGACGCCGACTTCTCCAGCTCAGCGCCCTGACCACAGATGGCGCCCCGCCGAGAAGCCACAGCAGCAGCCGGGCGTACGTGACTTTGAGAGCTGGTTCGGAACGAGGCCTCCCAGTAATGGGGCCTGTTCGGGGTTCGAATCATGAGGTTGCGGGTTCGCCTGCGCGGCACCCTCAGGCCCTGGCAGAGCGCAGGGCATGGCGCGTGGTGACCTCACGGGCGGGCAGGAAGAAGGCGGGCAGGAAGAAGATGGAGCCGAGGCCCGGACCGAACGCCGGCAACGGCGGCAACGGTGGCAAGGCCCGGCTGATGGTGGCCGCCGGCAAGGCCTACTCGGCCGCCAATCGCGCCTATCTGCGCAGACGCGGCATCCGGGCGGTGATCCCGGAGAAGGCGGACCAGGCGGCCAACCGCACGAAGCGGGGCTCACGCGAAGGCCGTCCCATCCACCACAGATGAGGTTCTGTACAAGGAGCGCAACACGGCGGAGCGCTGCATCAACCGGATCAAACAGTGGCGCGGGCCGGCCTTCCGCTTCGACAAGACCCCGGAGAGCTACCTGGCCGGGCTCTGCCTACGCGGTGCCGGCCCGTGGATCCGGAGTCTCCGATCCATCAAAAGAGCGAACCCCGGACAGGCATCAGTCCCTGCCCTGCCATGTCGTCACGCACGCCTCGTTGCCTTCCGCGTCCGCCAGCACCCAGAAAGAGGGCGCCTCGGCGTCGGACAGCAGCACTCCGCCCGCGGCCAGCGCGGCCTTGATGCGGTGGGGCGCCTCGTCGTGGGGGACCGAGATGTCGAGGTGGATCCGATTGCGCTGGGGCCGGGGCGCGTCCATCTGCTGGAACCAGATCGCCGGGCCCTGGCCCACGGGGTCGACGAGCGGGTCCTCGGGACCCGACGCGCCCGCCTCGTCGCCGTACCCCGTCACCGCCTTCCAGAACGGGCGGATGGCGGCGATGTCGATCGCGTCGATCGCGATCTCGAGGAGCTGGATCGACCGTGCTCCCCGATCGCCGATCTCCGCGTCGGTGCGCAGCCCGGACTCGCCCACGGCGGCGGAGATCCGGTGGGCGAGCTCGATCTCAATCGGTGTCACCCAGCCGACGGCGAGCGACTGCAGCGACAGGACGATCCGATCCCGGCGGACGTCCATCCACAGGCTCCCGTCGCCGTCGTCACCGGCCACGGCCACCACGCGGGCGGCGACGTCGGCCGCCTGAGCCAGCGACGCCACGGGCACCGACGCGCGCACGATGCCCAGGACGTAACGCCACCCCAGGTCGCCGACGGCCTCGGAGATCTCCTGCCGGCTCAGTTTCCCGCCGGAATCCGCAATCTTCTCTGTCATACCGACATGATCCCAGCGGATCCGGCCGGCCCTTGACGAACGTGCCGGCTCCTTGACACAGCGTAGACCCCGGTGGGCGTAGCGTGAGGACATAGGGTGCGCGGCTGACGGTGAGAAGGCTGAGATGACGGCAGCGGAATCCGCTTACCGCCCGGGCTCGACGGGCGCTTCCCGATACCCGCCGATCGCCGACCACGGGCTGATCGGCGACCTGCGCAGTGTGGCGCTGGTGGACATGGCCGGCACGATCAGCTGGTACTGCTGCCCCCGCTTCGACGCGCCGAGTGTCTTCGCCTCGATCCTGGACGCCGACCGGGGCGGGTCGTTCGAGCTGGCCCCCAGCGTGCCGGCGAGAACCAAGCAGTTCTACTTCCCCGACACCAACGTGCTGATCACCCGTTTCTTCGCCGCCGACGGGGTGGGCGAGATCCAGGACTTCATGCCGATCGCCGAGGACGCGCGCGAAGCCGAACGGCACCGGCTGATCCGGCGGGTGATGTGTGTCCGGGGGTCGCTGCTGTTCCGGGCCCGGGTGGCTCCCCGGTTCGACTACGGGAGGCAGCCGCACACCCTGGACGTCCGGCAGGGCCTGGCGATCTTCGAGTCGCCGTCGCTCTCCCTGGCCCTGAGCGCCAGCACGCCCATCGAGGCCGACGGCCCGGACGTGTGCTCGGAGTTCAAGCTCCAGGAAGGCGAATGCGCGGTGTTCGCCCTCGACAAGCTCGGCGACAGCGTGAAGCTGAGATCGTGCCCGATCGCCGAGGCCAAGGACGAGTTCGCCGCCACGGTCGCGTTCTGGCGGCACTGGCTGTCCGCGTCGCGCTACCGTGGCCGGTGGCGGGAGATGGTGCACCGCTCCGCGCTGACGCTGAAGCTGCTCACCTACGCGCCGACCGGCGGGATCGTGGCCGCGGCGACGACCAGCCTGCCCGAGCAGATCGGCGGGGAGCGCAACTGGGACTACCGGTACGTCTGGATCCGCGACTCGGCGTTCTGCGTGTACGCCCTGCTCAGGCTGGGCTTCAGCGAGGAGGCGGCGGCGTTCATGCGCTTCCTGTCCGAGCGCGTCAGCCGTGGCGACCGTGGCCGGTCGGGGCCGTTGCAGATCATGTACGGCATCGACGGGCGCGCGGAGCTGCCCGAAGTCGAGCTGTCCCACCTGGAGGGCTACCAGGGCTCCGCCCCGGTCCGCATCGGAAACTGCGCCGTCGGCCAGCTCCAGCTGGACATCTACGGGGCCCTCATCGACTCCGTCTACCTCTACGACAAGATGAGCCAGCCGATCTCCAGCGACTACTGGGAGGACGTTCACGCCCTGGTGGACTGGGTGTGCGACAACTGGGACCAGCCCGACGAGGGCGTCTGGGAGACACGCGGCGGACGCAAGAACTTCGTCTACTCGCGGCTGATGTGCTGGGTGGCGATCGAACGGGCCATGAGGATGGCCGCCCGCCGCGGCCTGCCCGCCGACACGCCGCGCTGGCAGCGGGCCCGTGACGCGATCTACCGGCAGATCATGCGGTACGGCTGGTCGCCCCGGCTGCGGGCGTTCGTCCAGCACTTCGACGACGAAGTGCTGGACGCCTCCGTGCTGATGATGCCGCTGGCCAAGTTCATCGCCCCCACCGACCCGAAGTGGCTGTCCACCCTCGACGCGCTCGGCGGGAGCCTGGTGTCCGACTCGCTGGTGTACCGCTACGACCCGGAGGCCAGCCCGGACGGGCTGCGGGGGGAGGAGGGCACGTTCTCGATCTGCTCGTTCTGGTACGTCGAGGCGCTCGCCCGCGCCGGACGCCTGGAGGAGGCGCGGCTGGCCTTCGAGAAGATGCTCACCTACGCCAATCACCTCGGCCTGTACGCCGAGGAGATCGGGCAGACCGGTGAGCAGCTCGGCAACTTCCCGCAGGCCTTCACCCATCTCGCGCTGATCAGCGCCGCGTTCAACCTCGACCGCGCCCTCGGCTAGGACCTGTTCGAGGATCTTCGCCCCGGGGCCGGTGCCCGGCCGGCCGTGGGGCCTGTTTCCCCGGGCGCCGTGACCGAGCGGATCAGCTCGGCGCGGGAGGCGATGCCGAGCTTGGCGAAGATGTTGCGCACGTGGTAGTCGACGGTACGGGGGCTGACGAACAGTCTTGCCGCGACCTCCCGGTTCGTCGCCCCCTCGGCGATGAACCGGGCGATCTGCAGCTGCTGCGCGGTGAGCACGTCCCCGATCGGATTCTCCGGCCCGGCCACCGACTCACCGGTCGCGCGCAGCTCGGCACGTGCCTTCTCCCGCCAGCCGAGCGCGCCGAGCCGCTCGAAGACCTCAAGGGCCTCACGCAGGTGGTCGCGTGCCTGCGCGCGCCGGCGCTCCTTGCGCAGATACGTGCCGTAGAGCAGTGCCGTACGCGCCCGTTCGAAGTCCCGCTCGCTCCGTGCGTGCAGGTCCAGCGCCATCCGGTAGTGCTCGTCGGCGGCGTGGCCGCCGGCGAGCAGCGCCCGGCACCGCTCGACCAGAGCCTGCGCCCAGGTGCTCTCCACCGTGTCGGCCCAGGCCTGGAACATGCCCAGAGCGCGGGCGGCGCGCTCGCGGTCGTCACTGCGCACCGCCGCCTCCACGAAATGCGGAGCCGACAGCAGCGTGATCGCGCCGTGCCCCTGACCGGCACCCGCGCGGGTCATCCGGGTCAGCCGCTGGGCGGCCTGGCCGTACCTGCCGGCCGACAGGTCGCTGAACGCCAGCGCCCACATCGCCACGGCGGCGGCCAGGCCGATGTCGTGTTCGCGAGCGCGGGCCAGCGCCGCCTGCGCCCGCTCCCTGCAGGTGTGCTCGTCCCCCTCGATGGCGGCGTGCAACGCGAGAAGGGCCCGCAGGTGACAGACACAGTTGAGCTGCCCGGTGTCGGTCGCCAGGCGCAGCCCTTCCAGCGCGTTGGCGCCGGCGATGCCGAGCCTGCCGGTCCAGAGCTCGCTGTAGATCAGCAGTTCGAGAGCCTGGGGGACCGCCGTCACCGCGCCGCGGGCCCTGGCGAGTGCGACCGCGCGCGAGGAGAGCGCGTGCGCGGCCGTGTCGTCGCCCAGCATCAGCGCCGCGGTGCTCGCCCAGCCGAGGGTCTCGGGGTCGTCGATGAGACCCGCCGCGTTCACGACCTCGCGAAGCGGCCCGAGCACCCGGGAGATGTCGCCGGAGGCGGCTTCGGCCATCGCGGACAGATACGTGCGCATCAGCACGGCCCGCGTCCCCGGGGTCGCGTCCAGGGAGTCCGCCCGGCGCGCCGCGGAGGTCAGCCGGACATGGTCGCCCGCGTACAGGGCGGCCTCCGCCGCGCCCATGAGAGCGTGCAACGCCCTGCCGGGATCGAGCAGATGGGCGGCCGAAAGCAGCGACGCGTAGGCACCCCTGGTGGCTCCGCCGCGCAGTCCGATGACACCGGAGAGGAAGTCGATCTCGCCGGGATCGCGGTTCCCGGCCGAGCGCCTGGCCTGATCGAGCAGGTGAGTCGCGAGGTCGGTGTGCCCGGCCAGCCAGCGGTCCCAGGCCGCCGAGACCAGCCGCCGGGCCCGCTGGGCCTCGGTCGGCGTCAGCTCGGCGGCTCGTTCCAGCGCGACGGCCGCGGCCGCGTAACCGCTGCGGACACGAGCCCGTACGGCGGTCGCCTCGAGTTCCGCGGCGAGATCGGCGTCGGGTTCGAGCGCGGCGGCGGCACGATGCCAGGAACGCCGGTCCGCCGCCCCGGAGACCTCGGCGAGCACCTGGTGCGCCCACCGCCTGCGGGTCAGCCCCGCTCCCTGATAGACGGCCGACCGCATGAGCGGATGGCGGAAACGCACCCCCGCCTCGGACAGCTGGACCAGTCCCGCCGACTCCGCGGCCTCGATGGCCGACACGTCGATCCGGACACGGGAGGCGGCGCGCAGCAGGGTCGCCGCGTCGATCTCCGCCTCCACCGCGGCGAGCAGGAGCAGCGTCCGCGTCTCCTCCGGAAGCGCCGAGACCCGATCCAGATAGGCCCGCTCCAGGCCGGGGCCGATCGGCAGTGGGCAGGGCAGCATCGCGCGGCCGGCGAGCTGCTCGGGGGTGAGGCCGTCGACGATCTCCTGCAGGGCCAGCGGGTTGCCGCGGGCGTGGGCCACCAGCCGGTTGCGCACCGCGTCGGTGACGGGTCCTTCGGCGCGGGTCCGGATGAGCCGCCCGGCGGCGTCCGGCGCGAGCCCGCCGACCTGCGTCACCGGCAGCCCGTGGAGCGCGGAGGGGTGGCCGGGCCGGATGGCCGCCAGCAGGACCACGCCCTCCGCTTCGAGCCTCGCCGCGGCGAACGCCAGCGCGTCGACGGACGGGGCGTCCATCCAGTGCGCGTCGTCCAGCACGGCCAGAACGGGACCGCGCTCGGCCGCCTCGGACAGCAGGCTGAGCACCGCCACCGAGATCAGGAACCGGTCGGGGGCTGGGCCCTCCACCCGGCCGAGCGCGACCGCCAGGGCCTTGCACTGCGGTCCCGGCAGTCCGTCGATCAGCGGGGTCAGCGGGCGGACCAGCCGGTGCAGCGCGGCGAAGGGCAGCCGGGACTCCGAGGGGACGCCCCGGGCCGACAGCACGGTGAAATCCTCGGCGTGGGCGATGGCGTATTCGAGCAGCGCCGTCTTGCCCGCGCCGGGTTCCCCGATCAGCACCCGCACGCCACTGTGCGACGTCACCGCGGCCTGGAGCAGGGAGTCGAGTTCGGACTGCTCTTGCTCGCGGCCATGCAGAACACGTGAGGTGATGGCCGTCACACCCATAAGTTACTCGTGAGTTAAGCCCGTGTGAATAGGAGACGCGGGCGAGGCGCCACCTCCCCGGTGTCACCGGTCTTGGGATGACCGGTGATCTCGCCGGTGCCCTCGCGCACCGGCGAGCGGACTCTTTCGTCGACTCCGCCGCGACGGCGGGCCGTACGAAGGAGACATTTATGCGACGACGGTTGTGGCTCGCCTGGCTGGCCGCACTGGTGGTCTGCGCCCCGCTCGCCCCCGTCCCGGCCCATGCCGCCCTCCCCGACCCCGTGGTGTTCGTGCACGGCTGGGCCGGAGCGGGCTGGAACTGGGCCGACATGAGGGAGGATTTCGAAAGGGACGGGTGGCCGACCGACCGCCTTTTCTCGTGGGACTACCGCTCCACCCAGTCGAACGTCACCACGGCGAACGAGCTGGCGGCCTTCGTGGAGCAGGTCCGTGCCCGGACGGGGGCGGAGAAGGTCGACATCGTCACCCACTCGATGGGCGGCCTCTCGTCGCGCTGGTATCTGAAGTTCCTCGGCGGGACCGACTTCGTCGACGACTGGGTCTCCATCGGCGGCCCCAACCACGGCACCAACGCCTCCTATCTGTGCGACCTGCTCATCGCCTCCTGCGACGAGATGAACTACCACTCGTCTTTCCTGACGCGGCTCAACGACGGAGACGAGACGCCGGGCGCGGTCAACTACGGCACGTTCTGGTCGTGGTGCGACGAGATCATCAATCCGGACGGCAGCGTGAGGCTGGACGGTGCGGTCAACACCAACGTCGGCTGCATCGGTCACCTGTCCCTGCTGGTCTTCGCGTCGGTCTCCCAGCGGGTGCGCGACTTCGTCCGCTGACGGCTCGCGACCGGCGATGGCTTGCGATCGGCGGGGCGGACCGCGATCGGCGGCGGCTCGCGATCGGCGGGGCGGCTCACGACCGGCTCGACGGCGACCGGGGCCGGTGGCCGGGCCGGAGCACTGGAGCGGCGGGTCGGCTGGGCGGGTGACCGCGCCGTCAGAGCTTGCGGTAGTTCCTGGCCTCCTCGGCGGCGGCGAGCACGGCCTCCAGGGGCGCGCCCGAGCCGGCCGTGACGACGGCCGCGATCGTGCCCTCCACGAACGGCACGTCGGCGATCACGACTCCCGGCCCCTCCAGCAGCCGGGCCGTCAGCACCGAGCTGCCCAGGTCGGGGATCAGGATCACCCCGTCGTCGCGGTCCACCTTCTCGATCGCCGCCGCCACCAGCTCGGCGCTGGTGCCGAGACGGCCGTCCTCGGTGCCTCCGGCGGCGGCCAGCGGGACGTCCGCGCCGCCGATCTGCGAGGCCAGGGTCGCGACCTCGGCGGCAAGCGGGCCGCTGTGAGAGATGAGAACGATGCCTACCATCGAGGAGATCCGTTCGGCGGGGTCGGAAGCGGGCCGGCGACGCCCGCCGCGAGAGGGACGGCCCCGCCGGTCCGGCGGGGCTCCGGCCGGGCAGGGGGAGGGGTCATCGTGCCGCCACCGTGCGCAGGGCGGTGAGGATGAGCGCGGTGGACGCGGCGCCGGGGTCCTCGTGGCCCACGCTGCGCGGGCCGAGATAGCTGGCCCGGCCCTTGCGGGCCGTCATCGGGATGGTCGCCTCCGTTCCGGCGAGAGCCGCCGACGCCGCCTCGCCGATCGCCTCCGGCGCGTCCTTCCCGTTCCGTACGGCCTGCGCCAGCGCCCGGACCGCCGGGGCGAGCGCGTCCACCATGGTCTTGTCGCCCTCGACCGCGGACCCCAGTTTCTGGATCCCGGCCAGCCCGGCCTCCAGGGCGGTGGCGAGTTCTCCGGCGGACACCTCGGAGGCGTCGCCCAGCGCCTTGCCGGCCTCCCGGAACGCCATGCCGTACAGCGGCCCGGAGGCCCCGCCGACCTTGCGGATCAGCGTGCTCCCGACCAGGGTCAGCAGCGCCCCGGGAGTGCCCGGGTCCTTGTCAGCCAGTGCCTGGACGACCGCGGTGAAACCCCGGTCGAGGTTGATCCCGTGATCGGCGTCGCCGATAGCCGCGTCCAGCCGGGTCAGCCGCTCTTTGTCGGACTGGACGGCCCGGGCGATCTCCCCGACCCACGCGGAGAAGAAGGCGGTGTCCATGGCGGCGTTCACGTCAGCGGCCCCAGCGCAGGCCGGGGGTCTCCACCGGGGCGTCCCAGAGGGTGGTGAGCTCGTCGTTCAGCCGGCAGACCGTGACCGAGAAGCCCTGCATGTCGAGGCTGGTGATGTAGTTGCCCACCAGGCTCCGCGCGGCTGTCGCGCCTTTCTCCGCCAGGTAGTCGGCCACGTCGGCGAAGGCGACGTAGAGCTCGATCAGAGGGGTGCCGCCCATGCCGTTCAGCATGACCAGGGTGTCGCCGGAGAGCGGCATGTCCTCGTTGATGGCGTCCAGCGCGGTGTGGATCAGCTCGCGGGCGCCGCGCATGGTCGAGCGGGTCCGGCCGGGTTCGCCGTGGATGCCGACGCCGAGCTCGATCTCGTCGTCGCCCAGGTCGAAGGTGGGCCTGCCAGCCGAGGGAGTGGTGCAGGCGGTCAGCGCGACGCCGAAGGACCTGCTGCGGGCGTTGACGTCCTCGGCCACCCGCAGGACCTCCGACAGCGGCGCACCGGTCTCGGCCATGGCCCCGGCGATCTTCTCGACGAAGACCGTGGCCCCGGTGCCCCGGCGGCCCGCCGTGTAGAGGGAGTCGCGCACGGCCACGTCGTCGTCGACCAGCACGCTCGCCACCTCCACGTCCTCGTCGGCGCAGAGTTCGGCGGCCATCTGGAAGTTCAGGACGTCGCCCGTGTAGTTCTTCACGATGTGCAGCACGCCCGCGCCGCCGTTCACCGCCTGGGTGGCCGTGATCATCTGGTCGGGCACCGGTGAGGTAAAGATCTCGCCGGGGCAGGCGGCGTCGAGCATGCCGTACCCGACGAAACCGGCATGCAGGGGCTCGTGCCCGGAGCCGCCGCCGGAGACCAGGCCGACCTTGCCCGGACGCGGTCCCGAAGCGCGCAACACGATCTGGTTCTCCACGTCGACCTGGAGCCCGGGGTGCGCGGCGGCCAGTCCGCGCAGCGCGTCCGTGACAACCGAATCGACGCCGTTGATGAGCTTCTTCACAGTCAGAAGCTCTGCCCGTTCAGGGGCTGCGGCAAGCCTGATCTGGGAAACCTCTTCTCTCTAGTTTGTGTACGACGTAAGCTTACGTCGTACACAAACTAGAGGAGCACGCATGATCTCGATCGCCGTCATCGTCCCCCTGATCTGGCTCGCCTGGCTGGTCCTCACCGAGTGGGTGCCGATGTTCCCCCTCAACGACCTGGAGGCCAGCACGGTCAAGGAGCGAGCCCTGATGGCCCTCGTCAACTACCCGATCCCGCTGCTCATCGCCGGAGGCGTCGCGCTCCACGAGACCTGGTCGCTCGCCGTGGCCACCGGCCTCGCCGTGCTCACCGTCGTCGGGCACATCGTCAGCTGGTGGCTGCCGTACTTCGGATTCAGCTTCGAGGCGCAGCGCGAGGCGGCCAGACGCGAATACGCCCGGACGTTGAAGATCCTGCCGACGGAGGGCCGCGACGTGGTCATCGACGTGCAGCACATGGTGGTGGGGGTGCTGACCGTGGCGATGCTGGGCACCACCGTCGCCGCTACTCTGGCCGGGTGAGCCAGGCATCGCCACGCCGGGGAGGGCGTCCCCCCATCCTCACGCCGGAGCGCGTCGTCACCGCAGCCGTCGAGGTTCTCGACGCCGACGGTCTCGACGCGCTCACCATGCGCAGGGTCGGCGCCCAGCTCGGCGTCGCGGCGATGTCGCTGTACCGGCACGTTCCCAACCGCGACGCCCTGCTGACCGAGGTGGTCAACCACCTGTTCGCCGAGGCGCTCGTGGAGCTTCCCCCCGGCGAGCCCTGGCCCGCGGCCCTGACCCGGTTCGCCAGCGCCTACCGCCGGACGCTGCTGGCCCACCCCCACGCGGTGCCCCTGCTGGCCACCCACCCCGTCGACATCGACACGGGCCTGTCCCTGATGACCCCCCTCCTGGAGCGGTTCGCCGACGCCGGAGTCGACCGGGCCGACGCCCTGACAGCCATCCAATCCGTCGGCGTGTACGTCCTCGGTCACGCTCTGGCCCAGGTGGGCACGCCTCCCGGCGCTCCCGCGCCCGAACACTCACCCGAGGCCGCCGCCTACTACGACGGCTGGTTCGAGGCCGGGCTCCACGCGATGGTCTCCGGCTTCGAACACCGCCTCGGCGCCGGGCGAGCCCGGTGACCGCCGCGAAACGCCGGGCCGGAAGATGACTTTCCACGCGAGAAAGCAAGACACATCTTGAAGCCGCGTTTTTTCGCCAGGGGAGGAGAGCTGACGGAGGGACTCTCTTGTAGGAGGATCTGACCAGGTCTTCTACAACCCGGAGGCGTCATGTCGGTGCTGGGGAACCTGGTGGAGAGCATCCGGAACGGCGGGATCGAGGTGATCGACCTGACCGCGCCGCTGTCGTCGCAGACGCCGATCCTGCGGCTGCCCGAGCCGTTCGGCAACACTGTCCCGTTCACGCTGAAGGAGATCAGCCGCTACGACGACCGCGGGCCCGCCTGGTACTGGAACGACATCTCGACCGGCGAGCACACCGGCACGCACTTCGACGCGCCGATCCACTGGGTCACCGGCCGGGACGGTGAGGACGTCTCGCAGGTGCCGGTGGGGCGGCTCATCGCCCCGGCGGTGGTGCTCGACCTGTCCGTCGAGGCGGGCAAGGACCCGGACTTCCTGATGGAGATCGAGCACGTCCAGGCCTGGCAGCAGACCAACGGGCCGCTGCCCGAGGGCGGGTGGCTGCTCTATCGCACCGGCTGGGACGCCCGCTCCCACGACCAGGAGCGTTTCCTCAACGCCGACGAGACCGGCCCGCACAGCCCCGGCATCTCGGTGGAGTGCGCCAGATGGCTGGCCGAGGAGACCCCGATCGCCGGGGTCGGGGTGGAGACCGTGGGCACCGACGCGGGCGCCGCGCACGGCTTCGACCCGGCCTTCCCGTGCCATTCGTTCCTGCTCGGGGCGGGCAAGTACGGCCTCACCCAGCTCCGCAACCTCGACCGGCTTCCGATCACCGGAGCGGTGATCGTCGCCCCGCCGCTGCCCATCGTCGGCGGCTCGGGCAGCCCGGTGCGGGTGCTGGCCCTGGTCGAGCGATGAACGCCGCCGAGGCAGCCGGATGAGTGGTCCGAAAGGTGGGTTGCCCCACGGGTGGGCCACTTCCGGCCCACCCGTGGGGCGGGTGCTTCGGTGATGCGGCTGATGCCCGCCCAGCCCTCTGCCTGACCGGGTCCATCCGAACCACGAAAACGGCAGCGGCAACGAGGCGAGGACGACCGACCACCCTCATGCTTTCGCCATCGCGGCAAGGACGTCCTGAGCAAGAGACAGGCTCGATGCGGCGACGAACTCCTGCGGCTGTTTCATCGCCTTCCTGATGTCGGCTACGGTGCCGAACCCGTAGTCCAACGAGATGGGGCGGCCCTGGAGATCAAGGACTACCCCTCCGGCGGCGTTGAGGATGTAGTGCCCTGGCGCAAGATCCCAGATGGCGAAGCCCTTTGCGAATTCGATTGCTGCGATCGGGCGCGTGAGGCTGCGCGAGCAGACCAGGACGTGTGTGTATAGGCGGCCTGCCCCTTTGCCCCGCCTCTGCTCGCCAAAGATGCGCTCTAATGTTTGGCTGTGCTCTTCCAAGAAATCAACCAGCTCATCACCTACGACGAGCGGCAACGGATGGTCCCCGGCGATCGCGACAGGCTCACCGCGCTCGTCGACTCGGCCCGTGCTCAAGCCCCCACCGACTACACCACGCTGCGCGCGCTGGGGGTCGGGCTGCTGGTTCTGGGCGAGTACGGCGACGCGATCGATCACCTCAACCGTGCGCTCGACCTGGCGGACACGAGCGGCAGGCGGATCGCGGCGTCAATCAATCTGGCCGACGCCTATCGCTACGCGCTGCATCTTGGCGATGAAGTGCGGGTCGTTGGAGGCCTTCCAGGTGGTGATGGTCTGCCAGGTCACCCTGCCCGCGCGCAGGATCCGCGAACGCCCTGAAGCGGCGGCGTGAGGTTCACGACGTGCGTGAGGTTGGGGCGATGGGCGCGACTCCACTGGACGGGGCTGGGGTGACCCCGGTCTTGGCGAGCAGTTCGTGAAGGTGCTGTTGTTCCTGCGGTGACAGGCGGGCTAGCGGGGAACGGGTGGCCGCGGCCTGCACGAGTTTCGCCCGTGCCCGAACTCCCTGAGACGTCAAAGTGATCACTTTGATGCGGCGGTCTGCGGAGGATGCCTGGCGTTGAGTGAGCCCGCGCTGTTCAAGGCGGTCGGTGAGGAAGGTGACGGTGGACGGGTCGCAGTTCAGCGTCACGGCCAGGGCTCGCATCGAGGGTGGGGGGGCATCGGGGTCCAGGTGCCACAAGGCGTTGGCGAGCGCCTCGGTGAGGTCGAGGTCGGTCAGCAGTTCGGCGAAGGCGAGGTTGGTCTGCGCGGCCAGTGCGTAGATCTGCTTGAAGATGGCGTGGGTCAGCGGTTCGTCGGCACTGTCGGGCATCGCATCCACGCTTCGGATTTTACGTGGAGATTCCAATGCTTGACAACTCCAAGCATCCTCGGAATGGTTGGAGCATCCAAGGGATCGCGCGGCATCGGCAGACGGTGGCCATCGGACCCTGAAGCAGCACAGGACCAGCCGGTTGAAGCGTCAACCATCCGCAATCCTTGACATTTCTCGGGCGACAGCCGGAAAGGCAGTGTCAATGTCCAGTGCGCAGTTGTACGACACCATCGGAGCCACCTACACCGTGACACGGCGCACTGAACCGCGCATCGCTGCGCGGATCTGGGCTGCGCTCGGCGATGCCCGGACCATACTGAACGTCGGGGCGGGCACCGGGTCCTACGAGCCCTCCGACCGCCACGTCCTCGCGGTGGAACCGTCGGCGCTCATGCGTTCGCAGCGCCTTCCGGACGCGGCGCCGTGCCTGGTCGGATCTGCCGAGAACCTGCCGTTCGATGACCAGTCCTTCGACGCCGCGATGGCTGTTTCCTCCATTCATCACTGGCAGGATCCGATTGCCGGCCTGCGCGAGATGCGGCGGGTCGCTCGCCGCGTGGTGGTGTTCACGCACGACACCAGTGACACCGGATGGCGTCATCGGTTCTGGCTTACTCGCGACTACCTGCCTGAGGTCGCGGACCTCCTTGTCGGCCGGCCTTCGGTGACCGAGCAGGCCCGCGCGATCGGAGCCCGGATGGAACCGGTGCTCATCCCGTGGGACTGCGCTGACGGCTTCTTCGAGGCCTACTGGCGCCGGCCCGAGGCATATCTGGAGGAGAATGTCCGTCGCGGGATGTCGGTCTGGGCGAGAGTCGGGCCGGACGCCGAGCGGCGCGCAGTGGACAGCCTCCGGGGTGACCTCGCATCCGGTCGATGGGCCGAACGCAACCGAGACCTCGTCGATCTCGACGCGGCAGAGCTCGGCCTTCGCCTGCTGATCGCCTGAAACCGCCGGCCTGGCTACTACGCGCAGGCGTAACCAACATCGCGTCGTCCACGTCCTGGCCTCATACGGCTAACCGTCCCGGTCCTCCCGAGCCTCCCGCTGGGCTTCGGCCAGGGTCCTGTGAATGACGCCGACCGAGACCTTGACGCCGGCGGCGATGGTGCGGATGGACTCCCCACGCCGGCGGCGGGCCAAGATCGCGGCACGCTTGTCGCCATCGCCCAGCCGTCAGGACGGGCGATGGGAGCCGGATAAACCGAGAGGTTTACGTCTGGTTCTGTGGGAGCCCGGGGGTGAGATTCCCCCGGGCGACCCGACTGAGGGAGACGCGCCTGGGGTTTCGATGAGACGGGACGCTCTTGCAGTACTACTGACTAGCGGGGCCGGCTGAGAGCGGCCTCGGCGAGATCCGTCCACTTCTCGGCCGAGGAGTGGGGCACGACCACCCAGTCTTTTATCGCCCTGCCCTGCCCCGAGGGGTCAAACAGGGACGCCCCTGCCAGCTGGAGTGCGGCTGTGTGTTCGGGGGTGTCCCTGACCAGCCGGAACACCATCGCGCCGTCGCGCTGCAGGCTCGCGAACACCTTCCCCGCCTGATCTTTGAGCGCGGGACTCCCCATCATCCTGGAGATCCGTACACCCAGGTCGGCCAGTTCGGCGCCGACCTGCTTGAAATCCTCTTCCGCGCTCATCGTCAGTCGGTCCCAAACTCCATGGTGGTGTGGTCGAGCGGCTCGGCGTGGTCAGGGCTCTTCCCGTGTGACGCGATCGCCTCGGCCCGCCTTCCGGCAGCACGGCGATCAGGCTAGTCGTCCTGGCGGCACCGATCAAGGTCGGATGCGGGGTGCCGACTTCAAGCAACGCGACCTGCAGAAACGTCCCCGCTGTCGCTATCTCGGCGGCGAGCGCCGGACTCATTCCCGAACGCCCAGACCGGAACCCGGAGCCGGGCACCGTGGCAGTCACCCGCTGTGGCCTGCGGCAACGCTCTACTTTGCCCCTGGTGACGCGGACCCGAGTGGAGGGCCATCCACTGGGTCACCGGCCGGGACGGGGAGGACGTCTCGCAGGTGCCGGTGGGCCGCTTCCGGCCCACCCCTGGGGAGCCGTTCGCCGGTCGACCATGATGTTCCCTTGATTACCGGACCGTGGTCCATATAAAGTAAGTGGACCACGGTCCGTTTGTATGAGTGCAGGGAGGCCTCCATGGTGAAAAAGATGTTTATGGTCGCGTCGGCCGCGGTTCTGGCTGTGATCGCGACGGGATCGACGAGTTCGGCGGCTGTGCCGGCCGCCGCGAGTGGTACGTCAATCGCTTCGGACGAGGTGATTTATCACCACCATCGCCCCGGGGTGGGATCCCCGTGCGAAGGGCTGGCGGGGTGCACCTATGTCCAGCTGAAAGGTGACCCTAAGGAGGGCCCGTCCGAGGCCGTGTTCACGCTCAAGGCGGGCACGCCGTTCCCTCCGCACTGGCACACCAGCCCCGAGCACGTGGTAGGCGTCTCGGGGACGATGCTGTGGCACGTCGAAGGGCGCAAGAAGCCCTATCGTGTCGGAGCCGGCGACTTCCTGTACTACCCCTCGAAGGCGGTTCACTGGGGCCGGTGCGCGCCAGGTGCTGACTGCACCTACTACGTGTTCGACGAGTTGCCGTACGACTTCCACGAGGCCGGCCGGTAGTCGGAAAGCTTGAGGCCGGACCGGTCGAAGCCGTCCGGGCCTCTCGGCTGCGCGGGAGGCCGGCGCCTGGCGGCCGGTCGCCCGCATCCGCATCTGCTCTCGGCGTAGGCGTTGCGCGGCGGCCGGGCCGCCGCCGTCGGGATGCCTCATGCACCGGCAGCGCACCGCAACGCCCTGCTGCCGGCTCGCGCCCAGGCAAGGCCGCGTGCCCCCACCTTGCGCCGGGTCGGCGATGCCGTGGCAGTGGTGTTCAGAGGTGTTCAGAGGTGTTCAGACGGCTTCGGAGTCGCGGTAGTCCCGCACGGTGTCCAGGTAATCGGCCACTGCGTCGCGGTTGTGGGTCAGGCACTCGATGCGTTGATTCATCCGTTCCAGCTCCCCTTCCAGCGTTGAGATCATCTCGGGGGTGGCGTCGGGGAAGTAGATCACCCGTGGCTTGTCCAGGCATGGCAGGATCTGCTTGATGATCCGGGTCGGCAGCCCGGCATCAAGCAGTCCCCGGATCTGCAGCACGCGATCGACGAAGCGCTCGTCGTACTCGCGGTAGCCGTTCGGGGAGCGCTCCGAGACGATGAGTCCCTGCTCTTCGTAGTAACGCAGCAATCTACGGCTGGTGTTGGTCTGCTCCGAGAGCTCGCCAATGCGCATGTGCTCGACCTCACACCCTGTCGGGTTGACCTTCACATCTATGTGAGGGTTTGAGCCTATCGGCATGACGACACAGCAGCTACCCGCGGAATCCGTCGAAGAGAACAAAAAGCAGAGACTGCCCATGGCGGCCCTGCTCGCGCTGGCCACAGCGGTGTTCATCACCAGCCTGACGGAGACGCTGCCTGCCGGTCTCCTGCCGGGAATGAGCGCCACCCTGCACGTCAGCGAGTCCGCCACGGGCCAGACCGTCACGATCTACGCCATCGGCACCGCGCTCACCGCTATTCCGCTCACCGCCGCCACAGCCGGGTGGCGCCGCAAACACCTGCTGCTGACCGCCCTGGTGGGATTCGCCCTGGCCAATACCGTCACGGCCCTGTCCACCCACTACCCCCTGACCATGGCCGCCCGCTTTGTGGCGGGGGTGGCCGCCGGCCTGGCCTGGGCTCTTCTGGCCGGGTACGCCCGCCGAATGGTGACGGCGGAGCAGGAGGGCAAAGCCATCGCCATCGCCATGGCCGGCATCCCCGTCGCTCTCTCGCTGGGCGTCCCCACAGGCACCTTCCTGGGCCAGGCGGTCAGCTGGCAGGCGGCCTTCCTGGCCATGAGCGCCCTGACAGTCGCCCTGATCCTGTGGATCACGGCTGCCGTGCCGGACTACGCCGGTCAGCGCCAGGAGCACCGTGCCCCGATGTTCCGTGCGCTGCGCGTTCCCGGTGTCGCTCCCGTCCTGTTCGTGACGCTGGTCTTCGTCCTTGCCCACACGATCCTGTACGCCTACATCGCGACCTTCCTCGCCCAGATCCACATGGCCGACAGCACCGACCTGGTGCTGCTGGTCTTCGGCGGAGCCTCGCTGCTGAGCATCTGGCTCACCGGCGCTCTCATCAGCCACCGCCTGCGCGGTCTGACCATCGCCGGCACGCTGCTGGTCGGCGTGGCCGCAGCTCTCCTCGCGATCGTGGCCGACAGCACCCCTCTCGTCTACCTCGCCGTGTTCCTGTGGGGCCTGGGCTGGGGCGGCGTGCCGACACTCCTGCAGACAGCCGCCGGGCAGGCCGGCGGTGACCAGGCCGACGCGGCGCAGGCGATGCTCGTCACCCTGTGGAACGTGGCCATGGCCGGTGGCGGCATCGCCGGCGGCGTCCTGCTCGACGTTCTCGGCGCGACCTCGCTTCCCTGGAGCGTGCTGGTCCTTCTCGTGCCGGTCCTGCTCGTCGTGGCCGGTGCCCGCGCCCACGGCTTCCCCGTCACGCGATCAAGCCTGGCTTAGGGAAATCCCGGCCGCGTCCACCGATGCCTTCCTGCGGTCCGCGCCGGCCTCCGGTGCGGACCGCTGCTGCAGGGCAGTCCTTCCACGCGGTCTTCACACGATTGACCGAGCTCCATCGGGGCACAATTTCCCGGTCTCTCAGACTCGACGGGGCAAGGAGTTCTCGCATGGGAGTGCCGCCACCGACCGGGCGCACAGGAGCGCGCTTCGACGCGCCGATCCACCGGGTCACCGGGTGGGACGGTGAGGACGTCTCGCGAGTGCCTTCCCTGGTCGAGCGGTGAACGTCGCCGAGGCCGTCGGCAGGGTCCTCGCCTCGCTCGGCGTGGACACCGCCTTCGGGGTCGTCGGCAGCGGCAACTTCCACGTGACCAACGCGTTGGTCGAGCATGGCGTGCGGTTCGTCGCGGCGCGTCACGAGGGCGGCGCGGCGACCATGGCCGACGCCTACGCGCGCATGAGCGGCCGGGTCGGCGTGCTCAGCGTCCACCAGGGACCAGGCCTCACCAACGCGATGACCGGCATCGCCGAGGCGGCCAAGAGCCGCACGCCGCTCGTCGTGCTGGCCGGTGAGGTGACCGCGCCCCGGTCCAACTTCTTCGTCGACCAGGCCGCCCTGGCCACGGCGGTGGGTGCCGTCCCGCTGCGGGCCGGCTCCGCCGAGGCCGCCGTCGCGCAGACGGCCGAGGCCTTCCGCCTGGCCCGCGACGGGCGGCGCACCGTCCTGCTCAACCTCCCGCTGGAGGTGCAGGCTCAGGCCGTTCCGGAGATGGATCTCCTCCGGGAGGCGCGGAGCCGGGCCGTCCCGGAGGTGGATCTCCTCCCGGAGGCGCGGAGCCGGGCCGTTCGGGAGGCGGCGGGGCTTGTCGGTGAGGCGCGTCCCGGAGCGGGCGAGCCCGAGGCGAAGCAGGCCGCGCGGCTGGCGGAGCTCCTCACCGCCGCGCGGCGGCCGGTGTTCGTGGCCGGTCGGGGAGCGCGTACGGCCCGGCGGGAGTTGGAGGAACTCGCCGAGCGGGTCGGCGCCCTGCTCGCCACCTCCGCCGTGGCCAAGGGGCTCTTCCGGGGTAGCCCGTGGGACCTCGACGTGAGCGGCGGCTTCGCCTCGCCCCTGGCGGCCGAGCTCATCGGCGGCGCCGACGTGATCGTCGGCTGGGGCTGCGCGCTCAACATGTGGACCACGCGCCACGGCACGCTCATCGGCCCGGGGGCCAAGGTCGTCCAGGTCGATCTGGACGCCGACGCCCTCGGCGCGCACCGGCCGGTCGATCTCGGCGTGATCGGTGACGCCGCCCTCACCGCGCGGGCCGTCACGAGCCTGCTCGATGGCGGGGAGTACGGTCCCCGCCCGGATCGCGCCGTACCGGACCTGTCCGGCGGTGGGAAGCACGGTCCCCGCCCGGCCGACGCGGTGCCGGACGACGGCGTCGGCTACCGGTCGGCGGCGCTGGCCGGGCGGATCGCTCGTGAGAGCCGCTGGCGGGACGTGCCGTACACCGATGAGAGCGGCGGCGGCCGCATCGACCCCCGGACCCTGACGATCGGGCTGGACGACCTGCTGCCCATCGAGCGTGTCGTCTCCATTGATTCCGGAAATTTCATGGGGTATCCATCGATGTTTATCAATGTCCCCGATGAGTGTGGTTTCTGTTTCACCCAGGCATTCCAGTCGATCGGCCTCGGTCTGGCGACCGCGATCGGTGCCGCCCTGGCGCGACCGGATCGGCTGCCGGTGGCGGCGCTCGGCGACGGGGGCGCGCTGATGGGCGTCGCCGAGATGGAGACGGTCGTACGGCTCGGCATCCCCATGGTGATCGTGGTCTACGACGACGAGGGGTATGGCGCCGAGGTGCACCACTTCGGCCCGGACGGGCACCCTCTGGACACCGTCACCTTCCCGCCCGTCGACATCGCCGCCATCGCCCGGGGGTTCGGTTGCGAGGCGGTGACCGTACGGACCCGGGACGACCTTGACGCGGTGGCACGATGGCTGGACGGGCCGCGGGAGCGGCCGTTGGCGGTCCACGCCAAGGTCAGCCGTGCCCGGGGCGCGTGGTGGCTGGAGGAGGCCTTCCGGGGGCATTGAGACCGGCGCGAGGCCACGGTGGTGCGGCGGTGGTGTGGCGGTGTCGTGGCAACGGCGCGGAAAGGCGTGGCCGCGACCCCCGGGGCAGGGCTGAGCGGGGTGGGGCGCTGAGGTACGGTTCAGCCATGGCTGAGATCGTGTACCCCCCGGTCATCGGGGCCGCGCGGATCCTGTTCCGCGCGCTTGACCTAAAGATCCGCGTCGAGGGCGCCGAGCGGATCCCGCGCACCGGCGGAGCGGTGCTGGTCAGCAATCACATCAGCTATCTCGACTTCATCTTCGCCGGCCTGGCCGCGCTGCCCGCCAATCGCCTGGTGCGCTTCATGGCCAAGAAGGAGGTCTTCGACCACAAGATCTCCGGCCCGCTGATGCGCGGCATGCACCACATCCCGGTGGACCGTGAGGCGGGCGCGGCGGCGTTCGGCGCCGCGCTGAAGTCGCTCAGGGCCGGTGAGGTCGTGGGCGTGTTCGCCGAGGCCACGATCAGCCGGTCGTTCACGATCAAGGAGATCAAGAACGGCGCGGTCCGGATGGCCGTCGGCGCGAACGTGCCGTTGATCCCGGTCTCCCTGTGGGGCACCCAGCGGCTGTGGACCAAGGGTCACCCCAAGAAGCTGTTCCAGCGGCACGTTCCGATCACCATCCTGGTCGGCGAGCCGCTCCATCCCAAGCGCGGCGACAACTACGACGCCGTCACCGCCGACCTGCGCGAGCGCATGGCCGCGATGCTCGACCAGGCCCAGCGGACCTACCCGGAGATCCCCCCGGGGGTCTGGTGGCAGCCCCGCCATCTCGGCGGTACGGCCCCCACCCCGGACGAGGCCGCCAAGATGGACGCCGCCGAGGCCGAGGCGCGGGCGGCCCGGCACAAGTCATGAACAGGTGAGACGCAAGTGGCGTGCGCCACGCTGTTCTCATGAGTGACGCACTGGAGAGCATCGCCGCCGTCTTCGAGCCTGGACCGGCCCCCGGCCCCGGGCGCACACCCGGGCCCGTCGGCATGACCATCCTGCTGGTCTGCTGGGTGGGCCTGGGGCTGCTGCCCGCCGTGTTCGCGGTGCCCGATCTCAAGCTGGCGACCGGGTCGACCGGCACCCCGGGCACGCTCACGATCGTCTCCTGCGAATCGCTGGGCCAGGGTCGCTACGACTGCAAGGGCAGCTTCGTGCCGGACGGCGGCGGCGACGCGATCGCGGTGGCCGCCTCGCCCGATTCCACCGCCGGAGACGTCAAGCGCGCCCGGCTCGCCTCCGAACGCGACCGCGCCGTCCCCACCGGTACCCCCGGCCTGCTGGCGGCGCTCACCATGCCCTTCCTCAGCGTGGGGGTCCTGGCGTTCCTGCCGTATGTGTTCCTCTACGTCTTCAGGGTGCGCCGGGGCCGCCGTGTCGCGGTGATCTTCGGATCCGTCCTCACGGTCGTCGCGCTCTGCGGGGTCATCACCGGAATGGTGGCGGCCTACTCGTGACGGCCTGAGGCTCACAGCCGGTCGGCGAGGCGTTCCAGCAGGGGGAGCGTCTCGGCGAGGCGGCGCCGTTCGCCGGCGTCCAGGGTGTCGCCGAGCACTCGCGCGATCTGTTCGGTGACGGCGTGGGTCCGGTCGTCGAGGGCGCGCCGCCCGGCCTCGGTGATGTCGGTGACGACCCGGCGCCGGTCGGCCGGGTCCGAGGCGCGGACGACCAGGCCGCGCCGGGCGAGTGTGCCGAGCGCGGTGCCGATCGCCTGGGGGGTCACCTGCTCGGAGTCCGCGAGGGCCGCGGAGGTGGAGGGGCCCAGGCGTTCCAACCGGGACAGCACCGCGAGCTCGGTGAAGGTGATGTCGCTCGCGGTGTCGGTGATGGCGTAGATCTGCCTGATCCGCCGGGCGATCCGGCCGATGGTGATCCTGAGGTCGCGCGCCGTGTGGTCGGGGTCCGCCTGGTCGGGGTCCGCGTGGTCGGAGTCTGCCATAAAGCCAATGCTAGCTTTGTCAATTCGCCTTTGGCCGTCCTCCGGCCGCGCGAGCCGTACCGGCCGTCAGCCGAGCATGTCCTGGACGCGGGCGCGGACCTCGGGAACGTCGAGCCCGCGGACGGTCAGCGTGGTACGGCGGCGCACGATGTCGTCCACGGTCGCCGCCCACTCGACGTCACGGGCGTAGACGGCCTGCGCCCAGATGTCCGGCCCGTCCGGGTGGATCCGCTCCCCGAGCGCGGGGTCCTCGTTGATCAGCTTGGCCAGGTCGAAGGCGATCGAGCCGTAGTGCGTGGCGAGATGCCTGGCCACCAGCGGGTCCATGCGCGCACCCGGTTCGCGGTCCGCCCACAGCCGGTAGGCGACCGCGTCCGGGCTGGCCACCCCGGGAAGGGGGACGCTGCGCGGGGCGTCGGCCAGGTCGTCGCCCAGGGGCTGTCCCGGCAGGTGGGTGAGGGCGTCGAGCACGACCCTGCCGATGTGCCGGTAGGTGGTCCACTTGCCGCCCGCCACCGAGAGCATGCCGCCCTTGCCTTGCGTGACGACGGTCTCCCGCTTGGCCTCGGCGACGTTGCCCGGGCCGCCCGGCAGCACCCGCAGCCCGGCGAAGGAGTAGGTGATGTCCTCGCGGCGGAGCTGCGAGTCGCGCACCGCGAGACCGGCCTCGCCGAGGATCTGCTCGATGTCGGCTTCGGTCGCGCGCACGTCGGCGGGGTCGCCTTCGTACGCCTCGTCGGTCGTGCCGAGCAGCAGATGGTCCTCCCAGGGGATCGCGAACGACACGCGATACTTGTCGACCGGGATGGTCAGGGCCGCCTTCCAGGGCTCCTCCCGCCTGACCACCACGTGGGCGCCCTTCGACAGGCGAATGCTCGGTTCGGCGCCGGGGTCCTCCATGCGGCGCAGATGGTCCACCCACGGGCCGGTCGCGTTGAGGACGAGCCGGGCGTTGACGCCGAACTCGGTGCCGTCCAGCCGGTCTCGCAGGTCCGCGCCGCAGATCCGGCCCTCCGAGCGGCGCAGGCCGACGACCTCCGCGTGGTTCAGCACGACGGCCCCGGCGGTCACGGCCGCGCGGACGGTCATCACGGCGACCCGGCTGTCGTTCATCTGGTGGTCCCCGTAGACGGCGGCGGCGCGCAGCCCCTCGGACCGGAGGCCGGGAACGCGGGCCAGGGCCTGCCGGGGGGTGATGACCCGGCCGACGCCGTCGCCGAAGGCGGACAGCGCCGAGTACAGGAAGACCCCCGCGCCGAGCTTGGCCGCGCCGTGCGGGCCGCCCTGGTAGATCGGCACGAGGAAGCTCAACGGCTTGACCAGGTGGGGCGCGATGTCCCCGGCCAGCGCGCGACGCTCGCGGTGGTTCTCGGCGACCAGCTTGACGTTGCCGGTCTGCAGATAGCGCAGGCCGCCGTGGACCAGCTTGGACGAGGCGCTGGAAGTGGCCCCGGCGAAGTCGCCGCCGTCGACCATCGCCACGCGGAGCCCGGCCTGGGCGGCCATCCACGTGACCGAGGTGCCCAGGATGCCACCGCCGATGACCAGCAGGTCATAGGTGGCGCGAGTCAGCTCCTCGCGGGTCTGCGCGCGGTTTCCGAGCGTGGCGATGGTCATCGAAACTCCTTGAGCGTGGAGACCCCGGGCTCAGCCCAGGGGAGAAGGCGCGGCACGTGCCGCGCGGTCCAGATCTCTGGGGCGTCGTGCTCCGCCCGGCCGGGCCGGGGGAGGACCCGCCGCCGCTCGCACCGGACGGTGGAGGTGATCCGGTCGTCATGGCCGAACGCGGTGCGCCGGCTGGAGGAGGCGCCCTGGTCGACGATGGCGGCGTATTGCGACACGGGCTCCTCACAGGTTCTCAGAAGCGTTCGGCATTGCCGAACGGTAAATGAATGCTATGGGATTATTTGGGTGTGTCAACCGTTTTGTGGTGAATTACCGGGACAAGTCGCGGGTGATCGCCCTGGCCGCGTCACGAACGTAGGAGACCAGTTCCATTCGCGGACCGGCGTCGCCGGCCAGGCGTTCGACGGCCCCGTGGACACCGATCGCGCCGACGACGATGCCCTGGCGGTCGCGGATGGGGGCCGCGATCGAGACCTCGCCCTCGGTGAGCTCTTCAAGGTCGGCCGCCCATCCGCGCCGCCGCACCGACTCCAGTTCCTCTTCCAGGTCGCCCGCGGTGGTGACGGTGTGTTCCGTGAACCGTTCGAGCGTGTCAGGGGCGGAGCCGTACGGGTCGAAGGCGAGCAGGACCTTGCCGAGCGCGGTCGCGTGGACCGGCAGCATGGCGCCCACCTGGAGGGCCTGCATGCTGTCGTCGGGCCGGAAGACGTGGTGGACGATGAGGACCTGGCCCTCGTGCAGGGTGCCGATCCACACGCTCTCCCTGCTCCGGCCGGCCAGGGCGTCGGCCCAGTTCAGAGAGCGGGTGCGCAGTTCGTTGACGTCGAGGTAGCTGCTGCCCAGGTGGAGGAGCGTGGCGCCGAGCCGGTATTTGCCGGTGTTGTCGTCCTGCTCGACGAATCCGACGTGAACGAGTGTGCGCAGGATGCCGTGGAGCGTGCCCTTGGGCAGCCCCATCGCCCTGGCGAGCTCGGCCACTCCCAGCTGACGGGGCCCGGCCGCGAGCAGCCGCAGGATCGCCGCGGCACGTTCCACCGACTGAATCGTTTCCGCCACGGCGATACCGTATCGCAGTTCGGCAATGCCGAACATAGCGATCGCCCTGCCCCCTTTTCCCTGTCTATGGACAGGGGCGTACAAATAATGAAAAATCCACTGACAATCTGAAGTCAACGTGGACGCAGGGCGGTGAGCATGCCTTTCGTGGGGCGAGACCGCGAACTCTGCCAGCTCTCAGCCGTTCTCAGCCATCCGCCGGTCGTCGTCCTGATCGAGGGTGAGGCGGGAATCGGCAAGACGAGGCTCCTGCGGGAGCTCCGGCACCCCATGCTGACCGGCTGCTGCCATCCGATGTGCGAGCCCTTCCCCTACGGTCCCATCGTGGAGGCGCTCCGGGTCGCCGACCCGCCACGCGGCCTCAACCCGGTCACCGGCGCGTTACGCCCGCTCCTGCCCGAGTATGCCCACCGGCTGCCGCTCGCCCCGCCTCCCCTCCAGGATCCGCAGGTCGAGCGGCATCGTCTTTTCCGGGCAGTGCTCTCCCTGCTCGACTCCCTGAGCCCGGTCACGCTGGTCGTGGAGGACGTGCACTGGGTGGACTCGGACACCAGGGAACTGCTCTCGTTCCTGGCCCGCTGCCTGCCCGACGCGGTCAACCTCGTGCTCACCTATCGCGCGGAGGACTTGCCCGTCTCCTACCCCGTCGCCGCCATGCTCGCGAACCTGCCCCCGGGGGTCGGCCACGCCGAGATGTCTCTGGCGCCGCTCAGCCCCGAGGAAACCGCGCTGCTCGCCAAGCACCTCCTGCCGGACCCGCCCGACCTGTGGGAACTCACGACGGGCGTGCCGTTCATGGTCGAGGAGCTGGCCCGCATGCTGGCCGAGCGTCCGGGGCGGGAGCTCCGCACGCCTCCCGCGGTGCGCGACGCCGTACTCCTCCGGCTCGGCACCCTGTCCGCCGCGGCACGGCGGCTCGTGCAGGCGGCGGCCGTACTCGACGCCCACGTCCCCGAACGGGCGCTGATCGCCGTCGCGGGCGTGCCACCCGAGCAGGGCGAGCGCGCGCTGGCCGAGGCGTTGCGACGCGCGCTGCTGCGCGAGCGGACCCCCGGGACGTACGGCCTGCGCCACCCGCTGACCCGGCAGGCCATCTACGAATCGATCACCCCCGCCATCCGGCGGCGCCTGCATCGCAGGGTCGACACCCCGGCCGCCTCGCCGGAGGGAGCCGTTTCGCCCCGGGAGGACCAGGTGATCCGCCTCGCCGCGGACGGTCTCACGAACAGGGAGATCGCCGAGAGCCTGTTCCTCTCACCGCGAACCGTCGAGGTGCACGTGGCCAACGCGCTGCGCAAGCTGGGCCTGAGCTCCCGCCGGCAGTTCCGCGAGCACCTGGCGAAAGGCACTACGTAGTCGCAATACGTGTGTTTTACGTATGGTCCACGGCGTGATCCTGCCTCATGTTTCAGGTGGCGGCCGCCAGGTGTCTCCCACCCGTCACCCGTGGAAGGGTCCACGCCCCTATGCGACGACGAAACCCCCTGCTCGCATTGCTCGTTCCCGCGCTCGCGCTTCTCGCCGTGCCGGCCCCGGCCTCCGCCTCCGCTCCGGCCGGGGAGTCCCACAACTACATCGTCCAGCTCAAACCGACTCTCAGGGTCGCCCCCGAGACGGTTGCCCAGGACCAGGTCGACCAGTTCGACGGCCGGCTCATCGGTGTCTACAAGCACGCGTTCAAGGGCTACACCGCCAACCTGACGGACGCGGCGGCCGAGGCGCTGCGCCGTGACCCGAACGTGCTGACCGTCGAGGCCGACGCCGAAGTCGTGGCGTTCGACCAGACCGTGCCGACCGGAGTCAGGCGCATCTTCGCCCCCGACAACCCGAACCTCGACATCGACGGCACCGACGACGCCCGGGTCGACGTCGACGTCGCGGTGATCGACACCGGTGTCGACTTCGACCACCCCGACCTGAACGTGGCCGCCCGCGCCGACTGCTCAAGCGGATCCTGCGCGAACAACGCGGGTGACGACGACAACGGTCACGGTTCGCACGTGGCGGGCATCATCGGCGCGCTCGACAACAACGTGGGCGCGGTCGGCGTCGCACCCGGCGCCCGCATCCACGGCGTGAAGGTGCTCAACTCCTCCGGTTCGGGCACGCTCTCGGCCATCGCGGCGGGCATCGACTGGGTGACGGCCCGCGCGTCCACCATCGAGGTGATAAACATGAGCCTCGGTTGTGACGGCTGCACCAGCAGCGCCATCAGCACCGCGATCACGAACGCGGTCAACGCCGGCGTCGTCGTGGTCGTGGCGGCGGGCAACAGCGCGAAGAACGCCTCGACGTTCTTCCCCGCCAACCACCCCGACGTCGTCACCGTCTCGTCGGTCACCGACATCGACGGCAGGGCGGGCGGCAGCGGAGGCAGCACGCTTCCGTGCCGCAGCGAGACCGACAACGACGACTCGCTCGCCTTCTACTCCAACTTCGGCCAGACCGTCGAGATCGCGGCGCCCGGCACCTGCATCTACTCGACCTGGATGAACGGCGGCTACAACACCATCAGCGGCACCTCGATGGCCAGCCCGCACGTGGCGGGAGCCGCGGGCGTGCTCGCCTCCGGCGCCAACAAGCCCACCACCCGTGCGGCCGCGCTGGCCGTACGGCAGAAGCTGATCTCGACCGGCAACTCGAACTGGACCGACGACTCCAACGACGGCGTCAAGGAGCCGCTGCTCGACGTGCACGACGCCACGCAGTACCCGCCGGGCACGGGTGGCAACCAGCCGCCGACGGCGTCGTTCACCGAGTCGTGCACCCAGCTGGCCTGCAACTTCAACGGCTCGGCCTCGTCCGACCCCGACGGCACGATCGCCTCGTACGCCTGGGACTTCGGTGACGGCTCGACCGGAACCGGTGCCACGGCCTCGCACACGTACGGCGCGGCCGGCGTCTACACCGTCAGGCTGACCGTGACCGACGACAAGGGCGCGACCGGGTCCACCTCCAAGCAGGTGACGGTCGGCACGTCCACCAACCAGCCGCCGAGGGCCAACTTCACCCAGACCTGCACCCGGGTGTTGTTCTGGCGCTACTGCAACTTCAACGGCTCGGCCTCGTCCGACCCCGACGGCACGATCGCCTCGTACGCCTGGGAGTTCGGTGACGGCACGACCGGCACCGGCGCGACGATCGTCCACTTCTACAACACCGCCGGAGCCAAGACCGTCAAGCTCACCGTGACCGACGACAAGGGCGCCACGGGCTCGGTCACCAAGACCGTCACCGTCCCCTGACGGTTCGCGTGAGGACCTGACGGTTCGCGTGAGGACCTGACGGATCACATGACGGCCTGATGGTTCGCGCGGCCCGCGCCATTCCGGTGCGGGCCGCGTCTCGCTTACCGGCCGCGTCTCGCTCACCCAGGGCGGCACACCGTCTTCCGGCCGCTCCACGGACCGGGCGGCCCTCCTACGGGGCGGTCACGGCGGGGTGTCCCAGGGCGGTCAGGACCTCCGCGCCGGCCCGCTGCGCGGAGCGGACCGCGCCGTCCATGTGGCCCTCCCAGACGTAGGAGGTTTCGGCGCCTGCCCAGTGCAACGGGCCGACGGGGTGGGTCAGCCACTGGTGGCGGGTGCCGAGCACCCCGGGGGGAGGGCAGGGGACACATCCGCTCTGCCAGGGTTCTGCCGTCCAGTCCTGTTCGGTGTAGTCCTCCGGGCACCGGGCCTGCGGCCCGAAAAGCGCGGCGAGGTCGTCCAGGACACGTTGCCGCCGCAGGGAGACGCTGTCCCGGCACGGGTCGCCGGCGTCAGGAAGCTCAAGGAAGGCCATCAAGACACCTGGCCCGTCGGCGCCGGGGGAGGCGGGCGGGCTGACGTCGAAGGTGAGGTGCGCGATTCCGCTGTCGATGCTGGCGGCACCGGTGAGGCCGAGGTCCCGCCACCACGGAAGGTCGTAGACGAGATGCGCCTTGACGGCGGAGCCCATCAGCCAGCGGCGTTGCAACTCGGCCCGCGCGGCGGGCAGCGGGGGGTCGTGGGCGATGGTGTGGGCGGTGGCCGGGTCGACGGCGATGACAACACGTCTGGCGCGGAAGGATCCGCGGCCGTGGACGGTCACCACCGCCGCGTCGCCGGTGCGCCGGATCCGGTCGACGGGATGGCCGAGCAGGACCCGGTCACGGAGTTTCCGCTCCAGATGGGCGGGCAGCGTGGCCGCGCCGCCGGCGATCCGGAACCTGAGCGCCTCACGGACATCGAGCAGTGGGGTCAGGCCGCCCGCGCCGCCGATATGGGCGACGAAGGCCAGGAGCGACAGCTCTTCGGGCCGGCAGCCGAAGCTGACGGCGGTCGCCCCATCCAGGATCAGCCGTCCCACGGCGGTGTGGACGCAGCGATCCATCCACCCCCCGAAGGTCTGGGCGTCCAGCCGGTGGGCGTAGCGGTCGTGCCAGGGCGGAGGGCCGAGACGGCGGGCCATCCGGTCCAGGGCCCACTGGGCCTGCCCCAGGTCGAGCAGTTCCGCGGCCCCCAGCGGCGGGGTCTCGCCGTGGTACCGGTGGGTGCGGTTGCCGACCCGCATCAGGTTCAGCCCGTCGGTGTACTGCGGCACCAGATCGATGCCCAGCTCGTTCAGGAGGGCCATGACCGCGTCCTGGCTGGGGCCCACCCAGGAGCCGCCGGCGTCGACGGGCACGCCCAGGCTCGTGGTCGTGGTGAGCAGCCGCCCGCCGACCCGGTCCTTGGCTTCGAGGACGACGACGTCGACGCCGGCCTGGTGCAGCCGCCAGGCGGTGGCCAGCCCGGCCAGCCCGGCGCCCACCACGACGACGTCGACCTCACGTGAGACATGGTCATCCGGTGTTGCGGTCACTGTTCGGCTCCGGTGCTGGGACGGGGGAATCGGATGGGGCCGGCCCGAGGGCCCGGCGGCGGGCCGGAGGCCGGCTCATGAGCGGGCCAGGGCGTGGACGGGGGCGCGCTCGATGACGACGCCGTCCTGGGGGGCGCCGTTGCGGAGCAGCATGGCCTGGTTGGGTTCGTGGCGGGCGAGGTCGAGGAAGAACCGGTCGGGGTCGATGGCGATCTCGGGAGGGTGAACCCCGGGCAGGCCGGTGCCGTCGAGCATCTGGGCGAGCCCGAGGGCCAGCGGGATGCCGGTGCCCTTGGCCATGTCGCTGATCAGCGCCGAGGTCGCGTCGCCGCGATGGTCGCCGGACACGGCCGCCAGGTGGGCCAGCACGGTGAGAGGCCGGCCGTGGCGTGTTCCGGTGGCGGCGGCGAAGAACGGCGGCAGCGTTTTGGGGCCGGAGAAGCGGACGCTGCGGGCGGCCGCGCGCAGAGCGCGCTTGAGGGAGGGCTTGGCCAGGTCGGCGGCCGCGGTCTCGTTGGTGAGGCGGCCCGCGTCGATGTCGGTGCGCAGGATGTCGAGGTAGGCGAGGGTTCCCGGGGTGATGACCATCAGGTTGGCGGCCTGGCCGGTGGGCTGGTAGCTGCGCTGGAGGGTGACCGGTTCGGGATGCCCGACGACGTAGGCGGTTCCGGAGCGTCCCTCGGGCAGGGTCAGGGACACCGGACGTAGCGGGGGACGGCGCACGAGCTTCCCGTCGTGGACCACGGCCACCTCTCCGCTGATCTGCTGCATCCAGTGCACCGCGGCGGCGGAGGGGCGTCCGTCGGGGCCGAGCAGCTGCTCGTCCTGGCCGTCGCCGGTGTCGGGGACGTCGACGGGCCAGGCAGTGTAGATGTCCTGGACGGTGTCGAGTTCCCGGACCGCGCGGGCGGCGAGCAGGTTGCTGACGCCGGGACTGGCTCCCATGCCGACCACCGCGCAGACTCCGGCCGACCGGGCCGCCTCGTCCAGGTCGAGCATCTGCAGGGTCGGCTCCCAGTCGTCGCAGATGTCCAGGTAGTGAGTGCGGGCGGTGATCGCGGCGCGCAGCACGGTCAGGCCGAACCGGTAGTAGGGGCCGACGGTGTTGAGGACGACGTCGGCCGGGGCGAGCGCGGCGTGCAGGGCGTCGGCGTCGGTCACGTCCACTTGGAGAGGGCGCATCCGCGCACCGGTACCGGCGAGTTTGCGCACCAGCTGCTGCGCCGCCGTCAGATCGCGGTCGGCCACCACGATCTCGCGCACGCCGGGCAGCGTGGCGGCCACGCGGACGGCTACCGCTCCCATGGCGCCGGGTCCGCCGAGAGCCAGAACTTTCATCTGCGATCCCTTCATCACTTTCAAATCGTTCGTATTTAATACGATCGAATCTAACATGAGAGATAAGGTCTCAAGAGATCCACCGGCACCGAATGAGGAGCACCATGACTCACGACCAGCATCCGACCCCGCCCGCGGAGTCGTCACAGCCCACCCCGGAAACCGTGACCCGCCGGGAGACCGGCCCGGAGAGGGGGCCCTGGGCGCGGCACGCGCACGTGGTGATCGTCGGCGCCGGGTTCGCCGGACTGGGCACGGCGATCCGGCTGTTCCAGGAGGGCCACCGTGACGTGCTGATCCTGGAGCGAGCCGGCGAGGTGGGCGGGACCTGGCGCGACAACACCTATCCCGGATGCGCCTGCGACGTTCCCTCGCACCTGTACTCGTTCTCCTTCGCGCCCAACCCGGACTGGAGCCGGCGCTTCGCCCCGCAGGCGGAGATCGGGGACTACCTGCGCCGCTGCGCCGACGAGTTCGGCGTACGGCCGCATCTGCGGCTGAACTGCGAGATGGAGCGCGCCGAATGGGACGCCGGGGCGCGGCTGTGGCGGCTGGAGACCAGCGACGGGCCGCTGACCGCCCGGGTGCTCGTGCTGGCCCAAGGTCCGCTGTCGGAGCCGGCGATCCCCGAACTGCCCGGCCTGGACCGCTTCACCGGAGAGATGTTCCACTCCGCGCGCTGGAACCACGCGCACGACCTGCGCGGCCGTCGCGTGGGGGTCGTCGGGACGGGGGCCAGCGCCATCCAGTTCGTTCCCCACCTGCAGCGCGTGGCCCGGCACGTCACGGTGTTCCAGCGGACACCGTCATGGATCGTGCCTCGCGGCGACCGGGAGATTCCGCCGTGGCAGCGCCGGCTGCTGCGTCGTGCGCCGCTGCTGCAGCGCCTGATCCGCGGCGCCGAGTATCTGGCCTGCGAGGCCACCCTGCCGGCGCTGCTGGGCAACCGGACCCTGCGCGCCCTGGCTCAGCGGCAGGCCCTGGACCACCTGCACCGCCAGGTCTCCGACCCGGCCCTGCGCGCCAAGCTCACCCCGCACTACGAGATGGGCTGCAAGCGGATCCTGATCTCCAACGACTACTACCCGGCCCTCACCCAGCCCAACGTCACCGTGACCACCGACCGGATCCTCAGGGTCGACGCCGGTGCGGTGATCACAACAGGCGGCCCCCGCGCGCAGACCCCCGCCCACCGGGTGGACACGCTCATCTTCGGCACCGGCTTCCGCGTGAACGACGCCACCCAGCCGCGGCAGGTCATCGGCGCCGCGGGCCGGTCCCTGCACCAGATCTGGGACGGCAGCCCCCAGGCCTACCTGGGCACCACCGTCGCCGGTTTCCCGAACCTGTTCATGATGGCCGGGCCCAACACCGGACTCGGTCACAACAGCATCATCTACATGATCGAATCGCAGATCGATTATCTGCTCAGCTGTCTCGACCTGATGCGCGACCGCGACCTGGACGCCGTCGAGGTGCGCGCCGCGGTCCAGAACGCCTACAACGCCGGCCTGCAGCGCAGGCTCGCCTTCACCGTCTGGAAGAGCGAGGGCTGCGCCAGCTGGTATCAGGACGGCAAGGGCCGCGTCACCACCCTGTGGCCCGAGCCGACCTGGCGGTTCCGCCGGCGGACCCGCACCTTCGACCCCCGGCACTACCTGCTGACCGCGGCCGACCACACGCCGATCCCCGCCACGCAGGACGAACCGGTCTCCTGAGAGGCCACTGCGAGATCCGTTGAATGCGACACTGTGATCCCCGGCGGTCCCCGCTTTCCCCGGCCGTCCGGTCCCGGCTCACGCCGGCCGATGATCCCGTACAAGGAGCCGCCCGTGTTCACCGCGTTGCGCAGCACCCCGGCCAATCGCCTCATCACCGCCGAGGCGCTGAGCACCCTGCTGTTCGCGGCGCTCACCCTGCCCGCCCTCACACCCGGTCACAGCGAGGTGCCCGAATGGGTGCAGCTGCTGGGACTGTGCCTGTTGCTGGTGATGATCGGCGCCGTCGTGCACACCTGGCGGCTGGTCATCGCCGGCGGGCTGCGGCTGACCGGTCACTCGCCCGCGGCAGCGCCCCGCGGAGCCGCCGTACGGCTGCGCGAACAGGCCAGGGCGGAGCGGAGGCTGAGGCTGCTGCTGGCCTCCTATCCCGTGGGGCTGGTGGTGCTGCTGCCGATCCCGGCCACCTGGGTGTGGTTCTGGTTCTTCTCCACTCTGGCGGCGGCCGCCTTCGGGATGATCTCCCTGGGCCTGCTCATCCGTGCCGGCAACGGCGTCCGTGCCATGACCTCCGCCCGCTGACGATCGTGGCCGCCGCCGGTCGGCGGCGCCCCTGCGACGGAGGGAGGAGGATTGGCCGCCCGGAGCCGCTCTACCGAATCAGCCGGGCATGCCCGGTCTCGGCGTCTGATGACCGCGTAAAACCCCGGTGTCTGATAACCGCGTAAAACATGGAGAAAATCCACAGTTCTTACCCTCGCCATCGAAATCGAAAAGCAATCAAAACGGCGTGAGGGGAGTAACCATGCCAACCCAGGCGACTCATAAAAGCCGGGCTGGACATGGCCGGACATCAAGAGGGCGTAACAACTTCGTTCCTCTCGACCTGAGCCATGTGCCGGCAGTGGAAGAACTGCTCCACCGCTTGAATCTAGGAGGGTTCGACCGTGACTCGCTGCAGGGGGCGCTGGGCCGCAACGACATCTGGGCCGGCCGTACCGAGAGCGGACGGGAGGTGTTCGTCAAGCGCCTGATCGGGGCGCCCGAGGACGCGGCCGCGAGGCTGCGCCGCACCCTCGCCCACGAACGCTTCGTCGCCGACGCACCCGCCGGGGTGCTGCGCGGACCCGCTCTGCTGGGCTACGACGAGGGCGCGGGGGTGGTGGTCTTCGACTACCTGAAGGGCGCCCGCAGCGGGGCCGAACTCATGGTGGACGAGATCTTCGACGAAGATCTCTCCCATGCCGTGGGGCGGGCCATCGGCCTGCTGCACGGGAAGCCGGTGAGCGATCCCGGCGCCGTCGACGACTCACCTTTTCCCTGGCCGTCGGTGGATCTGCTGCGCGGGTTGCCGTCGTCCACATTCGACAACGCCAGTTTCGCCGAACTCGAGGCATGGCGCCTGCTGCAGACCGATGACGCCCTGATCGAGGCGATCGAGGCGCTGCTCGATCGCGAACGGTCGGCGGAGAAGGTGCCGTCCCACTGCGACCTGCGCGTGGACCAGATCCTGCTCACCGAGAACGAGTTCGTGGTGACCGACTGGGAGGAGTTCCGGCTCGCCGACCCGGCCCGTGACGTGGGCGGTTTCACCGGCGAGTGGCTCTATCGCGCCGTGCTCGACATCGTGACCTCGCGCGGGGACGAGCACTTCCACGGTGCCACGCTCACCCACGAGGAAGTGATCACGCGGGGGATTGAGAAGATCGAGCGGCTGCGCCCCCGGATCACCGCTTTTTGGGCGGGTTACCGCCAGGCACGGCCGTGGATCGATCCCGGCCTCGCGGAGCGCGCCGCGGCATTCGCCGGCTGGCACATGATCGACCGCCTGATCGCCGGAGCCGGTCAGCGCTCTGCGCTCTCCGGGATCGAGCGCGCCGCGGCAGGTATCGGCCGATCCCTGCTGATAACCCCGCACGCCTTCGTCTCCACCATCGGCCTGGAGGACCCCGAATGACCATGCAACTACCGGCCGTGAGCCGTCTCGTGAACGTCGCCAGGCGTGTGCGCGTCCGATTGGACGACCTGTCGGCGACGGTCGAGGACCGCCTCGTCGAGGGGGCCGACGTCCGCGATCTGCAGGCCCAGCTCTCCGCGGCGCTGTACGAGGTGTACCACGCCGGCCAGCGGGAGAGCGTCCCGCCGCCACGCCGGCTGCGCGATCCGGAAATGGAACGGCGCCTGGCCGACGGGATGCCGCATCGGCGGACCACCGTGCGGGTCACGGCACTGCCGGAGTCCGCGCGTGACACCGAAAGAGGCCGCGAGGTCTTGGTGGTACGGGATGGGGTGCGTGTCTGGGTTCCCGAATCGATCGTGAACGTGGCGGACGAGGGCGCACTGCTGACGGTGCCCGCCTGCCGCCCCGCTGTCTCTCCCGGATTCTTCCTCGTGCACGGATCGGTGATCCGCCCGCCGGAGACGACGGCGGGCAGGGGCCCGCTGCTGCGGGTCTACGTGCATCTCGGTTCGGCCGACCAGGCCATCGGCGTGTGGTCGGACATGCTGGGTCATCTGGAGAGCCGGGCCGTGCCGTACCAGGCGAAGGTGCTGTCGGCCGCGCCGCTGTTCCCCCGGCGCGACGCTCTGGTGGTCTATCTGGCGGCCTCCGAAGCGGGACTGGCCCAGGAGATCGCGGACGTGGTGTCCGAGCGCCATGAGGTGCCATCCCCCACGTCGGCGTTCGCCGAGCAGCTGGTCCCGGGAGTCGGCGTCGCCTGGGAGCCCGCCGACCCGCGCCGCAGCAGGCAAGGCATGAGCTTCGGCCAGCACCGGGCCGCCGTGACCGCCCAAGCCCTGCTGGACAGTGCCCAGACGGGGGTGGCCCTGGAGGAGGCGCTCGGCGAACGGCTGCGGGAGGCGGGTGTCGACCCGGTCAACCCCGCCCGGAACATCGGCTCCCCCGATCTGCCGTGAGCGCGGCGCGACCGGGGAGGATCCTGCGCACGACCCTGGAGAACGGGCTTCGCGTCGTGCTGGCCCCCGACGACTGCGGACCGCGGATCGCGGCCAGCGTGCACTACGGGGTGGGGTACCGATCGGAGCCTCCCGGCAAGGCTGGCTTCGCCCACCTTTTTGAGCATTTGATGTTCCGCGGCAGCGAGAGCCTGCCCGACGGCCGTTTCTACGACCACATCCTTCGCTGCGGGGGAGAGGCGAACGGCACCACCCATCAGGACTACACCGACTACTATCAGGCGGTTCCCTCCGGCTACCTGGAACAGGCGCTGTTCAGCGAGGCGGACCGCATGCGCGCCCCCCGGTTCACCGCCGAGAACCTGGCCCAGCAGTTGGAGGGGGTCGAGAAGGAGGTCAGGGAGGCCACGCGGGAACGGCCTTACGGCGGTCTCCCCTGGCCGTTGCTGCCCGGCCTGCTCTACCGGAACTTCGCCAACGCTCATGACGGTTACGGCGATGTGGACGCGCTGAAAGAGATCACTCTGGACGACTGCGCGTGGTTCTTCGACACCTACTACACACCGGGCAACGCCGTACTGACGGTGGCCGGAGACTTCTCACCCGAGCACGCGTCCGAGCTGATCGAGCGCCACTTCGGCGACATCCCCGCCCGGCCCGCCGGGCCCGCGGTGGAACTCGAAGAATCGCCACCGACGGCGGACAGCCTGCTGAACTGTGCCGAACCGGGGGTGAACAGGACCGCGCTGGCCGTGGGCTACCGGCTTCCCGACCCCGGCCACGATCTCGGCGCCTACCTGGCACATGCCGTGCTGGCCATGGCGCTGACCGAATCCGGACTGCGCCCGGCCGGAGGCATCCCGGCGCTGCCGATGACAACGAGCTGCGGGTTCTTCGGCATGCTGGACGCACGCGATCCCGACACTCTGGTGCTGACTTCCATGCTGCCGCACGAGGTCTCGCCCTCCGACGCCCTGCGGGCGCTGGACGACGCTCTGGATAGGCTCGCCTCTCCTGACGACACCGCTCGCCAGGCCTCCTGGGCCCGGCGGCGCCTGACGATCGATCACGGGCGGGCGCACAGTGATCTGCAGAGCCGCTGCCGAGGACTGGGTCGCATGGAACTGCTGTTCGGCCGAGCCGAACTGCTCGACGAGGTTCCCGACCACCTGGCGGCCGTGACCACCGACGCGGTCGCGCACGCCGCCCGCACGCTGCGTGGCGGCCACCGGGCGGTGCTCGTCATGGTTCCGGGCCCGCAGCGCACCCGGCCGCGTACCGTACCTCCCGCGCAGGACGACCGATCCGGTGCCGCGGGCCAGCCGTACCGCGACGCCACCGTGCTCGCCCGTACTTCCCGCGGCCCGAGGGCAGTGCCGGGCATCCGCTGCGATGCCGCGCCACGCTACGCGGGGATCCGCGACCAGGTGGTCGGCGATGGGCTACGGGTGATCGCGGTGGCCGACGCCCGGACGCCGGCCGTCGAGTTCCGCCTCCACGCTCCGCGCGTCGCGAGCCTGCCACCCCACATCACCCATCTCGACGCCTTCGCGACGCTGGCCGCGGCCCACACCGGTGCCGTACGGCGAATGCGAGATCTCGGCGGAGACTGCGGGCTGGGCAGCGACGGACAGAACCTCACCGTGCGCGGCCATGTCCCGCCGGACGGTGTGGCGGGGTGGCTCGCGATCCTGACCGACCTGTTCACCGTGACGGGCGCCACGACGGGCCTGGACGGCGAGGCCGGCGAGGCCGCCCTGCTGAGGGCGCGACGCGTCATGGCGGGCTCTCCCGACCGTTTGTTCACCGAGGCGCTGCGGGCACGTTACCGGGGGGCGTGGCACGCGGACTCCTCCGAGGCGTTGGCAACCGCCCGCCTGGCACCCGACGGCGCTGTTCTGATCGCCGTGGGGGCGCTCGACCCGGAGGATCTCATCGCCCAGGTACGGGCGCACGTGGAATGGCCGGGCCCTGTCCGAAGCAGCCGGTCCCGGCCCGCGCCACCCATCGGCGAAGAGAGGTTCTCGCTGCCCGCCCCCGGGATCCCGGCGACTCAGATCAAGTTGTGCGCGCCGGAGCCCCCAGGCGATCCCGGTGATCCGGCGCGCTACCTGGCCTCCGCGGCCGTCGGGCTGTCCCTGAACAAGCGGGTGGCCCACCGCTTCGCCGGGTACGGCGGGCCGGAATGCGAACTGGTGGCCGTGCGCGACACGTTCTTCGGTCACCCGCAGGTCTGCCTCGTCGGCGGCGCACCGCCGGAACTGGTGGACGCCCTTCTCGACACCGTGCACGAGGAGTTCGGCCGGCTCCGGAGAGAGAAGTTCGCCGAAGACGAGCTGGGCCCCGTGCGGGAGTTCCGGGCGGGCCAGGTCCTGATGGTCTTCGACTCCCCAGCCGCGCTGGCCGACCAGCTCCTCTCCGGCGTCGCCGTCGGCAGGGATCCTACCTGGTTGGTACGGCTGCCGCGGCTCCTGCGAGACGTGGACGCCTCACGGGTGACCGAGGCCGCGCGGGAGCTGTTCGGCGGACCCTTCACCACCGTGCTTCTCGGCGGGGTTGAGGAGCTGGCCGCGTCCCGATAAACCCGGATGACCTTCCCAAAGTGGAATAAACGGTAACTGATTCACTGATGTGTAGAAGGCAGGAAATCTCATGCGTAAGGCTTTTCTCTTCCTCGTTACCGTCGTGACGCTTTCCGAAGCGGGCCTCGGAATCGGGTTCGGCGATCACCTCGCCGGATGGGACGACGGCATCGTGGAAACGGAGCCGCTGATGACGGTTCAGCAGACCACTTGGGCGGCGCCGAGTTCAGCCTCGGCCTCTGAGGGCGCCCAGTCGCTCTCTCGCGCGTAGTTCCCAATGAGCGGCGGGTACCTCGGCGAAAGCCGTGGCTGCCCGACGCAACAGATCCTCGGCCTCTGAGGGCTCGCCGTCCGCCACGCGCAGTTCGGCCAGGGTGAGGCAGACCCTGCCGTTCAGGAAGGCGTCGGTGAGCCCGCTCGCGAGCTCCACCGCCCGGTCCAGCGATCGCCGCGCCGTGGAGAGATCGCCCTGGAGCAGGGCGGCCTCGCCGAGCGCGCGCAGCAGGAACGCCTCTCCCGTGGTGTCGTCGAGGGCGCGTGCCAGGTCAATCGCGACGGCGAACGCCCCCACTGCCCCCTCGAAGTCCTGCTCCGCGAGCCGGAGTTCACCGATCCGGTACAGCACCTGGGCCCGGCTGCGCGAATCGCCGGTCTTCTCCGCCAAAGTGAGGGCCTCGGTCAGCGTCTCTCTCGCCGCGTGTGCATCCCGCCGTTCCAGGTAGATCAGCGCGAGCCCGATCAGCGTGTGCGTCTGCGCCACATGGTCGCCGACCCGCCGCAGCGTGCTCAGCGTCTGCCGGTATCGCTCCATGGCGACGTCGAACCGGCCGCCGAGGCGGTCCAGCACGGCGAGGCTCCGCAGTACGTGCGCGATGCCACGCTCGTCGCCTATCTCCTCGAAGAGGCTCCGCGCCCGCTCGAGCAGGTCCTCCGCGTGCTTCCCGTCACGAGTGATCTCTATCCCCGCCTGTCCGTACAGCATGGCGGCCTCGCCATGACGGTTTCCCGTGCGGCGGACCGCCTCCAGGGCTCGCTCGTGCGTGGCGCGCCAGTCGTCGACGTAACCTCGTGTCTCGAAAAGAGTGGCCACGGTGGCCGTCAGGTCCCAGCACAGCTCGTCCAGCCCGGCGTCGGCGGCCTGGAAGATCGCGGACACTATGCCGCGCCGTTCGGCCTCCAGCCATTCCAGCGGCCGGCGGAGCAGCGTGTTCGTCTGAGCCGGCTCGATCCGCCAGCGCGGCGCCATGCCGTGCATGACGAGGTAGTCTCCTCCTCGCACCCGGCGGTGCGCCTCCTCGACGAGTCCCATCCAGGCGCCCATCACCCGGCCCAGCGCGGCCTTGCGCTCGTCCTCCGTATCCTCCTCCATCGCGCGCTGGCGCGCGAACAGGCGCACCAGGTCATGCATGCGGTACCGGTTCTGCCCGATGCCGTCCCGGCCCGTCACGTCGAGCAGGTGGGCGGCGACGAGCTCCTCCAGCATGTCCTGTGCCTTGTCCATGTCGAGCTCCGTCAGCGGGCTGGCTACCCACCCCGGAAGGTCGGGCGCGTCGATCAGTCCCAGCTGGCGGAAGAGACGGGCCACACCGGTGCCCAGCCCCTGGTAGCTGAGGACGAACCCGGAAAGCAGCCCCGTCTCGTCGTGGCTCAGCTCCCGCAGGCGGCGGCGCTCGTCACGCAGTCTTTCCACCAGCTCCGCGACGGTCCAGTGCGGGCGCGCGGTCAGCTTCGCCGCCACAATCCGCAGGGCGAGCGGCAGCCCGTCACAGAGTTTCGCCAGATCTCTGATCCCGCGCGCGTCGCCGCCGCGGGAGTCTCCTCCCAGCGCCAGGCCGAGTACCCGCTCGGCCTGCTCCTCCTTCAGGGCCCGCAGCCGGAGAAGGGCGGCTCCCTCGACCACGGTCAGCCCGCTCATCGCGGCCCTGCTGGTCACCACGACCACACAGCCTGCCGCCCCTGGGAGCAGCGGGCGCACCTGCTCCGAGTCGCAGGCGTTGTCCAGGATGATCAGCATCCGCTTGTCCGCGAGCAGTGTGCGGAACAACGCCGCCCGGCCATCGAGACTGTCTGGCATGTCGTTTCCGGGAACGCCCAGCCCGCGCAGGAGGTCGTCCAGCACCTTACTGGGAGCCATCGGATCACCCGCGTTGCTCCGCAGGTCGCAGTAGAGCTGGCCATCGGGGAATCGATCGGTCACCTGATACGCCCAGTGCACGGCCAGAGTGGTCTTGCCGACACCTCCCATGCCGACGATCACCAGGCAGGGCGTGGCTCCACTCGCCTGGCGGATAGCCAGTTCCTTGTCCAGGTGGCCCAGCTCCGCGTCTCGCCCGGAGAAGAAAACCGGGCGGGCGGGGAGTTGCCGTGGCACCGAGGGGCGGGAAGGCTCGGCGGTCGGCTCGCGACCGGCGTCATGCCCCTCCTCGGCGGAGGCCAGGGCGCTCTCCAGCGGTCCGGAAACCGGATCGGACGCCGGCCTCGGCGGAAGGGGGGTGCGCGGCGCGGCCATCCGTTCTCCGCTGAGGATCGCCGCGTAGGCTGCGCGCAGGTCGGCCCCCGGATCCACTCCCAAATCGTCCTGCAACCGCACCCGGATCCGCTGGTAGACGTCCATTGCCTCGGCCTGGTGGCCCGCACCGTAGAGCGCCTTCATCAGAAGCACGCAGGAGCGCTCGTCATGGGGGGAGACGGCGAGCAGGGCCGTCAGCTGGTTGATGGCGTCCCGGTAGTAGCCCAGCTCGATCTCGAGCTCCAGGCACTCCTCGATGATCGACCTTCTCTGGCGCTCGACCCCGGCGGCCCGGGCACGCAGCAGGTCACTGCCGATCCCCGCCAGCGTCTCCCCACGCCACAGTCCCATCGCCTCCCGCAGCAGCCGCCTGGCGTCCTCGGCGCGTCCGTCCGCGCGGGCGGTGTGAGCCAGCCGGATGCGCTCCTGCGCGATGACGTAGTCCACCTCGCAGTTCTCGGCGCGAAGTATGTAGCCGGACCGAACCGTGGCGATCAGGCTGTCTCCCGGTCCCGCCAGACGCTTACGCAGGCTGGAGACGCAGATCGCGACCTGGTTCTGGGCGGTTCTGGGGGGATCCTCCCCCCAAATGGCATCGATCATAAGGTCCGATGTCACAACGATGTCCAGGTTCAGCCCCAGAAGCGCTACTACGATCTGTTCGCGACCTTTCCTTAGCGGCGCCCTTTCAACGTCGATGAAGGATTCCACCTGACCGAGAACGTTGATCCGTACTCGTCGACCCACGCGTTCCTCCCCTCGCCGACGGTGCACCCGCAAGGTGGCGTCACCGTCTCAGCCAAGCCGCCGGATTGAATCAGGACGGCTACTGACCGCACGCGACGAGCTTTCCGCTGGACTGTGGACATCGACTGGACGATCACTGGACATATCGCTTTGTGTCTGCCAAGTTACTTAAGATCATGAATTAGTGCCGTAAATCGGTGCCAGGAGGCTTGTGATGCCGGTCCGGATCGAGGTTCTGGGACCGGTGCGCGCCTGGCGAGACAACACGGAGATCCCTCTCGGCGCACCTCAGCAACGCGCCGTCCTTGCCCTGCTCGCCGTTGCGGGCGGCCGCCCAGTGCCGGTGCCGGACATCATCGAGGCGTTGTGGAGGACGAATTCGCCGTCCAGCGCCGCGAACATCGTACAGACCTATCTCAAGCGGCTCCGGCGGCTCCTCGATCCGGATCGTCCGGCTCGAAGCCCGGGCCTGCTGCCGAGGGTGGGCGATGGGTACGCACTCCAAGCCGATCAGGACGCCGTCGACCTGTGGCGGTTCCGCGCGCTGACGAGCGAGGCCCGCGAGGCCCGCCGTGCCGCCGACCACGACCGTGTCGTGGCGGTGCTCACCGAGGCGCTCGGCCTGTGGACGGGCAGGCCGTTGAGCGACGTGCCTGTGGTCGCCGACCATCTGCGACTGGTCACGCTCGAGAGCGAACGATGGACCGCCGTCAACTGGTTCGCTGAAGCTGCCCTGCTGAGCGGTTCCGCCACGGAGGCGCTCAGCGTGGTCGAGGACGCGGCTGTGGCCAGGCCTCTGGACGAGCGGGTCCACGCGCACCTGATCCGCATCTACCACACCGTCGGACGGCGTTCCGACGGCATCCGCATCTACCACGAGATCCGGCGGCGGCTCAGCGAAGAGCTTGGCCTGGACCCCGGCCCGGAGCTTATGGCGGCCTACAGCGCCCTCCTGCGCGACGAGCGGCCGCGGGCCGCTGCGTCCGTGCCGGCGCCCGTGTCCGTCCCGGCTCAGTTGCCCGCCGGTATCCGGGACTTCGCCGGCCGCGCCGAGCAGGTCGAAGAGGTGCTGGCGGCGCTCGACTCCTCGAAGAACGAGGAACGGCCCAGGGCACCCAGAGTCGTGGTGGTCACCGGGATGGGCGGCATCGGCAAGACCACCTTGGCCGTCCACGTCGGCCACCGTCTCACCGAGAGGTTTCCTGATGGGCAGCTGTACGCGAATCTGGGATCCCAGAGTTCCGAGACGGCCAGAGCCGACGAGGTGCTCGGGATGTTCCTGTTCGCGCTCGGTGTGGACGGTTCCGCGATACCCGAGAACCTGGACGACCGGGCAGCCCTGTACCGGTCCCGCCTGGCCGGCCGCAGGCTGCTCGTCGTCCTCGACAACGCCGCCGACGAGGCGCAGGTCCGCCCGCTCCTCCCCGGCACGCACGCCTGTACTGTGCTGGTCACCAGCCGTTCCCGTCTCGCTGGGCTGGAGAGCTCGGTCTCCGTCGAGCTGGGAGCGCTCGCCCCGCGCCACTCCGCCGAACTGCTCGGCCGGATCGCGGGCTCCGAACGGATCGCCGCCGAGCCGGCTGCGGCCGACGAGATCGCCCGGCTGTGCGGCCACGTGCCGCTCGCGATCCGCATCGCGGGCGTGCGCCTGGCGACGCGGCCGCATCTCAAGCTGGCGAGGTTCGCCGAGCGTCTGCGGGACGAGCACCGTCGGCTGGACCAGCTTGTGGTGGGCGACCTCGCGGTGCGGGCCAGCCTCGCGCTGAGCTACTCGCATCTCCCGGAACCGGCGCGGCGCGCGTTCCGCGCCCTCGGGCTGCTCACCGCGCCCGACTTCGCCTGCTGGACCGTCGCCGCGCTGATCGGCCAGTCACTGCCCGAGGCCGAGGCGGTCGTCGACGCCCTGGTCGACGCCCACCTGCTGAACATCATGGGAACCGACGCCACCGGTCAGATCCGGTTCCGCTTCCATGACCTCGTACGGGTGTACGCCCGCGAGTTGGCTGACCGCGAGGAGAACGCCGAAAGCCGGCATGCCGCCTTATCCCGGGCCTTTCGCACGTGGCTTGTTCTCGCGGAGGAGGCCGACCGGCGGCTGACGTATCGCTGCCTGCTCCACTCCGCCGACGACACTCTCCGCCCACCGGAGCCGCCGGAGTTCATGGACGACCTGCTCGCCGACCCGTCAGCCTGGTTCGAATCCGAGCGGGCCGGCATCGTCCACGCGGTCCGCCAGGCGCGTGAGGACGACGCCGCCGTGGCCTGGAACCTCGCGGACGCGAGCATCGGCTTCTACGAGATGCGGGACATCCGCGACGACTGGCGCAGCACCCACGAGCATGCCCTTTCCGCCTGCCGGTCCACGAAGGACCAGCGCGGCGAAGCCGTACTGTCTCGCAACCTGGCCTATCTGGAGGCCCGGTACGGCGTGAACGCCGAACCGCTGGGACGCCACTCCGGACATGCGCTCAGCCGGTTCCGTGTCGTCTCCGACCGGGCCGGTGAGGCGGAGGCGTTGCTCCTCCTGGGGGTCGCCATGATCGCGATGGGCCGTCCCGGTGACGCGGTGAGATACATGAACGCCGCCTTGGAACTCGCCCGTGAATGCCGTCACCTCTCCGGGGAGATCGTGGCCACGGCCAGTCTCGGCTGGCTCTACCGGGAACAGAGCCGGTATTCCGAATCCGCCGAACTCTTACGGCGATGCCTGGAACTGGCCGGAGAGGACACCAACGGCTGGCCGCAGTCCACCGCCTGGCGTTCGCTCGGCATGATCTATCACTACCAGGGGCGGCTCGAGGAGAGCGAGAGGTGCCTGCGCCGAGCACTGACACTGGCCCGCGCCTCGGGCGCACGTGGCAGGGAGGCTCTGGAACTGGTGGTCCTGGGCGAGCATTACATCGCCCGCGGACGCCCCGAGGGTGAAGAGCTCCTGCGGCGTTCCCTCGCCCTCAGCGAGGAGAGCGGATCCGAATTCGCCCGCGCGGTGGCCATCCGCGCGTTCGGCGAACTCGACCTGGCCAAGGGGAGGTTCGACCGGGCGGTCACGCGTATCACCGAGGCGCTCGAGTCGCTGCAGGCCCAACGCGCGACGCTCGCCATGGCGCTCACCCTCAAGAGGCTCGGCTCGGCACAGTGGGCGGCCGGCGACACCGCCGCCGCCCATGACGCGTGGCGTTCCGCGCGAGCCGTCTACGAGGTGATCGACAACCAGGTCGAGGTCGTCGAACTCACCGGATGGCTCACCCAGGGGCCCTCGCCCGCCTCGTGAACCCGGTGGATCGTCACGAGACCTGGGTGAGGATGGTCGCCAGTTCGGACAGCGCCGCCGGGCCACCCTCCGTGTTGAACACTCCGGTCACGTTGAGCACGATCTCGTCCACGCCCGCCTGGCGGTAGGCGTCAAGCCCCTTGGCGAGATCCTCCATCTCGCCGCTGACGAACACGTTCTCGTCCAGCAGCGCCTGCGCCCCGGTTGCGAGATCGCCGGTATCGATCGCGACCCCGGCCCGCCGCAGCATGTCCTGGTAGTGCGGCCCCTGCAGATGTCCCTGATTGCTCGCCAGCACCGTCTTGACCGGATCCCGGCCGGGCTTGCCCAGAGCCACCGGCACGATCGCCGCCACGCGGGGCGCCGTGCGCCCCGCCGCGGCCGCGCCTTCCCGCAGCGCCGGCAGCAGGCAGTCACGCAGATAGCCCGGAGGAGTGAGCCAGGTGATCGCGACGTCGGCGAGCTCACCGGCGAGGCGGGCCATCCCCGGGCGCAGCACGCCGAGCCCGATCTCCACCGGCGGTCCGGGCAGTACGGGGAGGCTGCCGTGGAAGGAGAAGTAGTCACCGGAGAAGACCACGTCGTCCCCGTCCAGCAGGCCGCGCACGATTGTGAGGTACTCCCGGCAGGCGGTGAGCGGGCTTTTGTACGGCTTGCCGTACATCATCATCTGTGCCGACGTTCCCCCGGGTCCGAACCCGGCCACCACGGGATTGCTCGTCACCGCGGCGAGCGATCTGGCCTGCAGGACGGCCTCCAGCGGGTGACGGAACGGCATCAGGGTGACGCCGGTCCCCACCGGGATCCGAAGCCCCATCGCCGCGGCGTAGGCGAACGACTGGTGCGGCTCGGCCAGCATGGACTGGCCCTGCCAGAGCCGGTGGGCGGTGCTCGCCTGCACGAGGGCGGCGTATGACACCACCTGCTCGCTTCTCATTGGCATGAAAGGGGTCAGCACTGAGAACTTGGACATGATCTCTCCTGCGTGAGCTCAGACGGCCGCGGGAAGAACGGCCTTCAACACCTGGCCGCGCACCAGCCGCGCGTACTCGGGACAGTCGTCGACCAGCACGTCATGGACGCCTTCCGCGACCACGCGGCCGTCATCCATGACGATCACATGATCGGCGTGCTGCACCGTCGAGATGCGGTGGGCGACCACCAGGACCGCCCGATCTCGGGCGAGGCGGTCCACCACCTCCCTCAGACGTTCCTCGTTCACGCTGTCCAGGTGAGAGGACGGTTCGTCGAGAAGAACGACCGAGGCGTCGGAGACGACCGCCCTGGCGAGCGCGAGCCGCTGCCGCTGCCCACCCGACATGTCGGTGTCGTCCCCGATGACGGTTTCCAGCCCCTGGGGCAGCGCCATGACGACCTCGGCGAGGCCGACCTCCGCGAGCGCCTCCATCAACCGCTCGTCGGAGACCGGTTCCGCGCATCCCAGGGTGAGGTTGCCGCGCACCGTGTCGCGCAGCAGGGTGCATCCCTGATCCACATAGGCGAGCCGGCCACGCAGCTCGTGCAGCGGCCACGTGGACGCGTCCCGCCCGAGGACCTCCACCCGGCCCTCGTCGGGGAGGACGAACCGCTCGGTGAGTGCCAGCACCGTGCTCTTGCCCGAGCCGGAAAGCCCCACCATCGCGGTCATACCGCGCCTGGGCACGGTGAAGCCGACCTCACGCAGCACGGGCTGCTCGTCGTAGGAGAACGTCACCTGCTCGAAGCGAATGGCGGGGGCGAGGTCCTCGACGTCGACGGCGCCTTCCGCCGGCTCCCCGGCGGTCTCCGTGGGCATGGCGAAGAGCTCGTTGAAGCGCTCCCGCGCGGCCAGTCCGGCCTGCAGCGTGCTCAGCCCGGACGCGGCCATCACCAGCGGGGCGGTGAGCTGCAGCAGGTACAGCAGGAACGCGGCGAACTCGGCGATCGTCAGGCTCCCGGTGGCGAGCCGGGCGCCTCCACCGAGGAGCACGCTGACCAGGGCTATCTGCTGGCTCAGATTGATCGCCGGTACCACCAGGGATTCCATCCGGGCGGTCGAGGTTCCGAGCACGGCGACCCGGCGAGCGGACTCGGCGAGACCGCCGGTGACCTGCCGCTGCGCGCGGCATGCCTTGACGGTCGGCAGCGCTTCGAGCACCGCGACGAACCGCTGGGTCATGTCCCCGAGCTCGGTCTGCGTCGCGAAGTACGTGCGCCGTAGCGCGATCGTCACGCCGACGATGATCCCACCGGCGACGAGGAAGGCGGCAAGGGTCACCAGCAGCAGGACCCAGTCCAGGATCCCCATGATCACGAGTGTCCCGGCGACGGTGGCGGCGGCCATGGGGAGCTGGACGGGCCCGATGTCGATCGCCGACTTGACCTGCATGGCGTCCGCCGTCAGCCGCGCGGAGAGGTCGCCGGCCCCCTGGCGGCGGACGTCACGCAAGGGGAGCTCCAGCGTGTGGGTCATGGTCTGGATTCGCAGGCGGTGGAGCAGGTGCTGCCCCCGTTTTGCGAGCAGATAGGAGGAAAGGGCCGCGGAAATGGCGGAACCCGCTCCCACGGCCACCAGCGTCACCGCGGACGACAGTAGTCCGCCGCCTTTCTGGAGGGCTTCGACCAGAGCCGCGACGGCCATGGGCAGGACCAGCGTCCCCGCTGTCGACACGAGGGCCAGCAGTGCGATCGCGACGAAGTGAAGGCTGTGTCCCCGCACCAATTCACGGGAAATCCTCAGGGGATGGGCAATCGATTCCTGCATGTTCGGTTCCTTTGATTATCGGTTTCCCGAAGAAGGCGCGACTTCGTTCGGAAGCTGTGAGCGGAGATCGGCGTCGCCGGCCGCCCAAACGCCCGTTGCGCGGCATCGAGAGCTCCTCCGGACAGGGAACCTCTCATGGTCCGCGACCCTGTGCCCCGGGGGCGGGGAAGTGTTACCCCGCCCCTGAGGAACCCGCCGTTCTATCTCGTGACGATGGTGTTGATGTCGCTGACTACGCTGAAGGTGGTTTTGACGCATATCGGGGTGGTGGCGGGGGCGGCGGTGGCCGCGGAGACGCTCAGGTCTTCCGCACCGACATAAGTGTTGTAGCCCGCCACCAGCTCTGTGATCGCGTCGTTCTTCCGCATCTTTGTTCCTTTTGCATTCGCTGTCGGGACCGCTGCAGTGGAGCGGTGTTTCCGCTCCCGCCCTCCGCATCTTGCGGTGACGGTGAGAAATCTAAGGGCGTCATGTTTCCCTGGGTTTTCATCCGGTTATCCGGGTCCGTATATCGGGCGCTTGTGCCTTTTATGGGGCCCACCGGGAGAAACCAGCCCGGAGCGGCCGCGGACCGGTGGGAAACATCAAAGCCCCCGCGGACGCATGGTCGTGACAGACCCACGCGTGCGAGGGCTTCACCCGTGAACGTTCGACACGGTCCGGCCGGAGGAGGCGCGGTGACCGTGACACTGGGGAGCGGATGATGTCTCCGGGAGACGGGGAATCCGTATTTCCGCCCCCGAGGGAGTCACTGCCCGCTCTACTGCGCGGTGACGGTGCTGATGGTCGTGGTCATGGTGGTGGGGAACGTGATACACGCCCGGCCGCTGGCGGGGGCGTCGCCGGCCGCGGAGACGTTCAGGTCTTCCGCGCCGACATAAGTGTTGTAGCCCGCCACCAGCTCTGTGATCGCGTCGTTCTTCCGCATCTTTGTTCCTTTCATGTCCGCTGTCGGGATCGCTGCACCCCCGGGCGACAGAACCGCTCTACTTCGTTACGATGGAGAGGGTAATGGCGGTGACGAAGCTGACGCTGACGCTAATGACGCAATACGGGGTGCTGGCGGGGGCGTCGCCGGCCGCGGAGACGCTCAGGTCTTCCGCGCCGACATAGGCGTCGTAGCCCGCCACCAGTTCCATGATCGCGTCGTTCTTCCGCATTTTCTTCCTTTCCTGACCTGCTTTTTTATGAGGGGGCGGTGTTTTCGCTCCCGCTCTCCGCGCCTTGCGGTGGCGGTAGCGGTGGAAATTTAGGAGTGCCGTGTTTTCCTGGGATTTCATCTGGTTATGTGGGCTTGTATATCAGGCGCTTGTGCCTTTTATGTGGCCCGCCGGAGAAATCGGCTAGAGGTGACAGCGGGACGGCGGGAAACATCAAAGCCCCCGCAGGCGCATGGTCGTGACAGACTTGTGCGTGTGGGGGCTCCACCCGTCCGTGGAATCGCTGGGGACCGTGAGGTTCCGGCACTCCCCGGGAAGCGAGGGTCTCCCGCCCCGCTTCCCGGAGGCCACGCCACTCGCTTCACCGAGCGGTGACGGTGACACCACGGGATGTGCGACGTTTCCGGGAAGCGGGGGATTCGCATCTCCGCTTCCCGGGAATCCGCTACCCGAATTACTAGCGGGTGACGGTGACGCCGGTGATGAAGCTGATGATGGCGCTGACGCACAGCGGGGAGCTGGCGGGGGCGTCGCCGGCCGCGGAGACGCTCAGGTCTTCGGCACCGGCGTAAGCGTCGTAGCCCGCCACCAGTTCCATGATCGCGTCGTTCTTCCGCATTTTTTCTTCCTTTCTTTTGCGGACCCGATCGTCAGGCCCCTTAATAGGAGAGGTTATTAATCTCCTCCGTCGCCGCGCCTTCGCGGCGACAATCCAAAAGCTATGGCGGCAATGTTTTTATAAGCTTTCATTTAGTTATCGAAAAACAACCGTCTTTTTTAGATTTCATGAAATCGACGGCCGGTGCCGGGGTTTCACCTGCCCGCCGTACCGGATGAACCCTGGTCGCGTCACCTGGGCTTAGTGACTACTCGGAGAAGCCGGGCCCCCTCAAACCAGGCTGCTGCCAGCCGGTCTGTGGGATGTCAACCCATGTGCGGGTAACGGTGGCCGATCGGCGGGGCGGCGGAGCCCACGCGGCGGCCGCCTCCGGGGCGATCTCCCTGGGCCTGCTCATCCGCGCCGGCGCCGGTGCCCGTGCCATGACGTCCGCCCGCTGACGATCGTGGCCGCCGGCGGTCGGCGGGAGCCCCAGGGCGAGGGCGCAGGTTAAAGTCCCCTGTGTCTCTGCTGTGACGCCCGGCTGGGCGTGAAAACAGGGGACGGTCGCCCGCCGCCATCGGTTTGATCTTGGTGCCTGGCTGGGGCCGCGTTAAAGTCTGACGCCGGGAGCTGGATCAGGGGCCCCGCATTGTCGCTTCGAGCGCGAGAGTCCGATTCTCTCTTGCCCCGCAGCTCCCGCGGGCGGCCTCCCACCCCCGAGCCGAACAGGGACCGCCCCCATGAATGAGCTCACCGAAGAGCCGACAGAGCCGCCATGGTGATCAATGACATCTTCGGTGTCTCCGGGCGCACGATGCTCCAGGCGATGATCGAGGGAGAACGCAGTCCGAACGCCCTGGCCGAACCGGCCCTGGGTTCGATGCGCAACAAGATTCCCCTGCTGAAAGAGGCACTGCGCGGTCACTTCGATGACCACCATGCCTTCCTGTGCGCCAAGATGCTCGGCCGCATCGACGCGCTGAGCGGCGACATCGCCGAGGTCACCGCTAGCGTCGAAGAGCTGATCGCCCCGTTCGCCGCGGCGGCCGAACGCCTGGACGAGAGTCGGAGTGACCTCCGTCCAAGAGTTGATCGCCGAGATCGGCGTGAACATGGCCGGCTTCCCCACGGCCGGTCATCTGGTGTCCTGGGCCACGTTCGCCCCCATCGACAAGAACTCCGCCGGTAACTCGACCAGCAGCCTGCCGCCTGACCACCTCGCGCGCACGGCCTCATCCGACGATCACCGGCTGAGGTTCGCTGCCGCCTGCCCAGCTGAGGTCCTATTTTCGAGTCACATCAAGCTAGGTTCGCGGGCGTGGGGGCGGGAGCGGTCGTGCGCCTGCCGTCCGGCGTGCTCGCCGACCGCTGGCCACGTAAGAGGATCATGATCTGCAGCGATGTGGCCAGGGCACTGACGGCGGCCTCGATCGTGGCAGGCATCGTCGCTGACGAGTTGACGCTGCTTCATCTCGTCATCGCGGCGATCGTCACCGGAATCTGCGACGTGATGTTCGACTCCGCCCAGACGGTGGTGGTCCGCCACGTGGTGACCAGCGATCAGCTACCGCAGGCCGTGGCGCAGAACGAGGCGCGAGGCCACATCGCCGGCCTCGTGAGCCAGCCGCTGGGCGGCTACCTGTTCGGGATCGGCGCGGTTGTCCCCGTGCTCGCGGACGCGGTCTCCTACCTGGTCAGCGGCGCCATGACCGCTCTGATCAGGAATCCGCTGCGCGACGCGCCGTCCTCCCTTCCCCGTACAGCCCTGCGGCATGACCTGGGCACCGGCCTGCGGTACGTCTGGAACCAGCCGTATCTGCGGATCACCATGCTCTGCGCCGCGGGATTCCAGCTCGTCTTCACCGGGCTGACGCTGGCCATCATCGCCTCGGCCAAGGCTCAGGGGAACGCCGCCGTGCACGTCGGAATGGCTTTCACACTCGGCGGCATCGGCGGGATCGCCGGGGCCTGGGCCGCCGGTCGGATACAGTCCATGCTCAAGCCGTCGACGCTGGTGTTCGGTTTCGGCTGGACGGCCACCGTCGCGCTGGCCGCGATGGGGTGGATCGGGAACACCTATGCCGTGGGCGCGCTCCTGGCCCTCGTCTACCTCATCGCGACCCCGGCCAACGCCATGCTCATGGCCGTGCAGATCAACATCACTCCGCCAGAGCTCCAGGGGCGAGTGCTCAGCGCCGTCATGCTCCTGGCAAGTTGCGCCGCGCCCCTCGGCCCCCCGCTGGCGGGACTGCTGCTCGATCGGGCCGGGAGCATCCCGGCCTTTCTGGTCTTCGCCGGAATCACGGCCGTCCTCACGATCCGCATGCATCTGAGCCGCGAGATTCGCGGCATGCGAAGACCGGGAAGTCACCGGGCAGAGGGAGATCATCCCTGATCGGGGTGCCGCAGCCGCCGCCCGTCGGCCACGTCCTCCTGGCGGTGTCCGGGAGCCGCTGGATCACGGGCGCGTGAGCCTCCGCCGCCCGCGTTTTGGCGTGATTTTCAAGTAGTGACATGTGACCTTTGGTGCGCTATACCCTCCATAACAGCTCAAATTAGAGCGAAATGGAGACCTTATGCGCAGAATCGCGCAGCTCGAATCCCCCGTCAGGATCGGAGCGGTGGCCACCGTGCTGGCCGCGACCCTTCTGACCGGGCTGCCGCAGGGCGCCGAGGCCATAACCGACACCACAGCCGACACCACCCTCAGCAAGGTCACCTCCTTCGAGAAGACCGACGGCGCGACCTACACGATCGGCACGGAAGGCGGGGCGAAGATCCGGCTCTCCTTCCTGAAGGACGACGAGTTCCGGATCTGGATGGCCCCCGACGGGAACTTCGCCGACCCGGCCGGCACTCCTCCGTCCAACCCGAACGAGCCGAGCGCCAAGATCGTGACCAAGTCCGACTTCCCGCCGCCCGCGACCACGAGCAGGGAGACCGGCGACGCCTACGAGGTCGCCACCGCCGGCGTCACCGTGCGGGTGGGCAAGGACCCGGCGCTGTTCGAGGTACGGCGAGCCGACGGCAGCCTCGTCTGGCGCGAGAGCAAGCCGCTGACCTGGAACGCGGCCGAAACCACGCAGACCCTCGCCCGGGGCACGGCCGAGCAGTTCTTCGGCGGCGGCATGCAGAACGGCCGCTTCTCGCACCGCGACCAGACGATCAACGTGGGAGCGAACTACAACTGGGAGGACGGCGGATACCCCAACTCCTCGCCGTTCTACCTGACCACGGCCGGGTACGGCGTGCTGCGCAACACCTTCACGGCCGGCAGCTACTCCTTCGGCCCGCAGGTCACCGCCACCCAGAAGGAGCGGCGCTTCGACGCCTACTACTTCGTCTCGCCGAAACCCTCCGACCTCTACACGCCGATCGACCGCTACACCGAGCTGACCGGCCGGCCGTTCATGCCGCCGATCTACGGCCTGGAGGTCGGCGACGCCGACTGCTACCTGCACAACGCCAACCGGGGCGAGCGCACGCCCGAGGACGCGGTGAAGGTGGCGCAGGGCTACGCGGACCACGACATGCCGCGCGGCTGGATGCTGGTCAACGACGGCTACGGCTGCGGTTACGACAGGCTGCCGTGGGTCGGCGACGAGCTGCGCAAGCGCGGCATCCAGCTCGGCCTGTGGACCCAGGCGGCGCTGACCGACCAGGAGTACGAGGTCAAGCAGGCCGGCGTGCGGGTGCGCAAGCTGGACGTGGCCTGGGTCGGGCCGGGATACCGGCACGCGCTGACCGGCTGCGAGGACGCCCACCAGGGCATCGAGAAGCATTCCGACGCGCGCGGTTTCGTCTGGATGGTCGAGGGCTGGGCCGGGGCGCAGCGCTGCGCGGTGCAGTGGACCGGCGACCACGCCGGGTCGCTGGACGCCATCCGCTGGCAGATCCCGGCGATCGCCGGGTCCGGCATGTCGGGCATCACCTACACCGCCGGCGACATCGACGGCATCTTCGGCGGCTCGGACGAGTCCTACGTGCGCGACCTGCAGTGGAAGGTCTTCACCCCGGCGCTCATGACGATGTCGGGCTGGGCGGGCAAGGACAAGCAGCCCTGGGTGCGCGGCGAGCCGTACACCTCGATCAACCGCGCCTACCTGCGGCTGCGCGAGCGGCTGCTGCCGTACTTCTACACCTACGCCGCGCAGGCGCACCGGACCGGCGCGCCGATCGCCCGGCCGCTGGTGCTGGAGTATCCCGGCGACGCCACGACCTGGGGAGACGCCGCCCGATACCAGTTCCTGGCCGGCAAGGACTTCCTGGTCGCCCCGGTCTATACCACGGGCGAGGTGCGCGACGGGATCTACCTGCCGAAGGGCACCTGGGTCGACTACTGGACCGGCCGGACCTACGAGGGACCGGTCACGGTCAACGGCTACCACGCGCCGCTGGACCGGCTTCCGCTGTTCGTCCGCGGCGGCGCGATCGTCCCGATGTGGAAGGACGGGATCAACAACCACGCCGACGTCAAGTCGGGCGACCCGATCACGCTCGACGTCTACCCCAAGGGGAACTCCACGTTCGAGCTGTACGAGGACGACGGCACCACCCGGCAGTACGCCCAGGGGAGGTCGGCCACGCAGAAGTTCACCGTGACCGCTCCCGAGCAGGGCCGCGGCGACGTCGTCGTGACGATCGGGACGCTCACCGGGCAGTACGAGGGCAAGGCCACGGCCCGGCCGTACGAGCTGGTCGTGCACGGTGACAAGAAGCCCGGCGGGGTGTTCGCGGGCGGCCGGAAGGCCGCGGAGGTCGGCAAGGACGCCTACGCGGGCGGCGCGATCGGCTGGTACCACGAGGACGGCGTGACCCGGATCCGCACCGCCACCGTGCCGACCGGCGAGGAGATCGCCGTCAAGCTCGCCGGGGCGTCGGCGGTGGGCGGCCGGCACCCGTCCGACACCGGTGTCCTCGTCACCGCCACGGCGCCGCGGATGCTCCTGCCCGGCCAGGAGGCCGAGGTGTCGTTCACCGTCGCCAACGCCACCGGAGCGCCGGTGAAGGACGTCGAGCTCACCGTCGCGGTGCCCGAGGGCTGGGCCCCGGTGTCCCCCTGGAGGGCCAGGCGGCTTGAACAGGGCGAGAGCGCGACCGCGAAGGTGCGGCTCGCCGTACCGGAGCAGGCGGCGCCGGGGAAGGCCACGCTGACCGCGACCGCCGCCTACAGGGCGCACGGAGACCGGCGCACCAGCCCCGCGGCCTTCGCCACCGAGGTGCCGTACGGCTCGCTCGCGGCCGCGTTCGACAACGTCGGGATCTCCGACGACGCGAAGACCACGGCCGGGAACCTGGACGGCGCCGGCTCCAGCTTCTCGGCGCAGAAGCTGGCCGCGATCGGGGTCACCCCGGGGGCCAGGCGGACCGTCGAGGGCGTGGAGTTCACCTGGCCGGCCTCGGCGCCCGGCACGCCGGACAACGTGGCCGCCTCGGGCCAGACCGTCGCGCTGACCGGCAAGGCGAGCGGCCTGGCCTTCCTGGGCACCGAGACCGGGTCGTCCTCGGGGCCGGTGACCGTGATCTACGCCGACGGCAGCACGGACACGGCCACGCTCGGATTCCCGAACTGGTGCTGCGCGGCGACCGACAGGTTCGGGGCGAAGGTGGCCTTCGGGGTGAAGGGCAAGAACACCGCGGCAGGCCCGAACCAGTATCCGACCACGGACTACCGGATCTTCTTCAACTCGGTGCGCGTCAACCCCGGCAAGCAGGTGGTCGCGGTCAGGCTGCCGGACGCCGCGGCGATCCACGTCTTCGCCATGGCGCTGGGCGACAAGCCGCTGCCGCCGGCTCCCAAGGGCACGGTGTACGCCTCGGACCTGACCCCGCTGGAGAGCGCCAACGGCTGGGGTCCGGTGGAGAAGGACCGCAGCAACGGCGAGGACGACGCGAACGACGGCACGACCCTCAGCCTGGCCGGGACGACGTACGCCAAGGGACTGGGCGCCCACGCCTACTCCAAGGTCACCTATCACCTCGGTGGCGGCTGCACCCGGTTCACCGCCAGGGTCGGGGTGGACGACGAGATCGCGGACTACGGCTCGGTGACGTTCAAGGTCATCGCCGACGGCAAGGTCGTTCACACCTCCGGGCGGCTCACCGGCACCACCCCGCCGGAGACGCTGGACGTGGACGTGACCGGGGCCCGGGTCGTGGACCTGGAGGTCAACGACTCCGGCGACGGTAACGGCGGCGACCACGCCGACTGGGCCGACGCGAAGTTCGCCTGCGCTCCGTGACCCCGTGCGGTCCGGGCGGGCGCGCCGCCCGGACCGCACGGCATCGCTCTCCCGGTATAGACCAGTACTTCCATTCGCCATCGGGTCGTTGTGAATCCGATATCTACTGGTATAGACCGACCATTCATTGTCTCCTTACGCTGACGGAACCGTACGCGGGGATTCCCCACTCCCATCCCCGGCACCGGTACGGACCAGCACTCCCCGGAGCAAGGTGGTAATCACGATGAACAAGAAGATCGCCGGCGCGACCACCCTCGGCGTGGCCGCCTTGCTGGCCCTGTCCGCCTGCGGCTCAGGCGGTGACAGCGCCGGTGTCGGCGGTGGCGGCGAGAAGGCCGCCGACGGCTCGGTGACGCTGAAGCTGGTCGCGGCCGACTACGGCGCCGGCCCCACCGCGCCGGACAGCGGCGAGAAGTTCTGGAAGGGCGTCGTCGACGAGTTCAAGGAAGTCAACCCGAAGATCAACGTCGAGGTCCAGGTCATCAACTGGAACGACATCGACAAGCAGGTCGCCACCATGGTGCAGAACGGGCAGATGCCCGACATCCTGCAGACCGGCGACTACTCGGGCTTCGTCAAGGACGGCCTGCTCTACAAGACCGACGAGGTGCTCTCCTCCGCCACCCAGTCGGACCTGCTGGCGAAGTTCGCGGAGTTCGGCAAGGTGGAGGGCACGTCGTACGGCATCCCGTTCGTCTCCTCCGCTCGCGCCCTGTTCTACAACAAGGACCTGTTCGGCAAGGCCGGGATCACCGAGGCGCCCAAGACCTGGGACGAGGTCAAGGCCGCGGCGGAGAAGCTGAAGAAGGCCGGGGTCTCCCAGCCGTTCGGCCTGCCGCTCGGCCAGGAGGAGGCGCAGGCCGAGTCGTTCCTGTGGTTCATGGGCAACGGCGGCGGCTACAAGGACGCCGGGGGCAAGTGGACGATCAACTCGCCGAAGAACGTCGAGGCGTTCACGTTCCTCAAGGGCATGGTCGACGCCGGTCTGACCACCCCGAACCCGGGCACCAAGGACCGCAAGAAGGTGTGGGAGGACTTCGCGGCCGGCAAGGTCGGCATGGTCAACGGCGGCCCCATGTCCATCCCGATCTTCGAGAAGGGCGGCCTGACCAACTTCGGCGTCGCCCCGATCCCCGGCAAGACCGGCCCGCTCGACACCACTCTCGGTGTCATGGACTGGATCATGGCCTTCAACAAGAACGGTCACAAGGAGGAGGTCAAGAAGTTCTTCGACTTCTTCTACTCCTCCTCCGCCGCGCAGAAGATCAGCGACACCTACAAGCTGCTGCCGGTGACCACCTCGGGCGTCCAGAAGCTCTCCTCGGACGAGAAGCTCAAGCCGTTCCTGGACGCGCTGCCCAACGCCACCTTCTACCCGTTCACCGACCCCAAGTGGTCCGAGGTGAACACCCAGATCAAGCAGACCATCGGCAACGCCGTCACCTCCGACCCCGCGGCGGTGCTCGGCTCGATCCAGAAGGTCGCCGAGGCCGGCTGATCCAGCGGTACGGCTTGCGCCCGCATCCCGTGGCGCAAGCCGTACCCCCTTGCAGGAAGCAGGAGTTATGCAGCAGATCTCCACCCTGAAGAGGGTGGTCCGAGGCTTCATCCTGAAGAGGGTGGTCCGGGGCTTCACCCTGAAGAGGGTGGTCCGAGCGCTGGGACCTCTCGCCTGGATCGGCCCGGCGGTGGTGCTGATCGGCGTGGTGGTCGTGTGGCCGGTCGTCACGATGATCCAGTCGTCGTTCCTGAAGATCAGCAGGTTCGGTGTGGTCCAGGGGACGAACGGGCTGGACAACTACGGCAAGCTGTTCGACGAGCCCGACTTCGGCGGCGTGATGTTCCGCAGCCTGATCTGGGTGGTGGCCGTGGTCGCCCTCACGGTCCTGCTGTCCCTCGGCCTCGCCCAGCTGTTCAACCAGAAGTTCCCCGGCCGCCGGATCGCGCGCTGGGCGATGATCGCCCCGTGGGCGGCCTCGGTGCTGATGACCGCGATCATCTTCAAGTGGATGCTCGACCCCGAGGTCGGCCTGATCAACATGATCCTGCGCGACCTGGGGCTGCTCGACGCGCTGGGCGGCACGGACGCCGACCCGCTCGGCAACGCCTCGACCGCGATGCCGTGGCTGATCGCCGTGGCGGTGTTCGTCTCGCTGCCGTTCACGACCTACGCCTTGCTGGCCGGCCTGGCCACGATCCCGGCGGATGTCTACGAGGCGGCCAGGATGGACGGCGCGGGCAGGCTGCGGACCTACTGGTCGATCACGCTGCCGATGCTGCGCCCGGCGCTGACCGTGGCGACGCTCATCAACGTGATGAACGTCTTCAACAGCTTCCCGATCATCTGGGCGATGACGCACGGCCAGCCGGGCTACTCGACGGCCACCTCCACGATCTTCATGTACATCCTCAAGGGCTCCGACATCGGAGAGTCGGCCGCCATGTCCGTCGTGAACTTCGGCATGGTGATCGTCCTGGTGGCGATCTTCCTCAAGGTGAGCAAGTGGAAGACCGAGGTGTCCTGATGACCGTCACCCAGACCGCGCCCGCGGCCCGGACCACCGGCCGCACCACGTCTCCGGCCCCGGCGCGGAGGCTGCCGTCGATCAAGACGGTGATCGTCGCGGCGAGCGCCTACCTGATCGCGTTCGTCTTCCTCTTCCCGTACCTGGTGATGGTCCTCACCGCGCTGCGACCGCAGGAGGACCTGCGCACGGCGGCCTACCTGCCCAAGTCCTTCGCCTGGGAGAACTTCACCGGCTTCTGGTCCGGGGGATTGGCGGGGAACCTGCTGGTCACTCTGGAGGTGGCCGCCGGGTCGACGATCCTGGTCCTGCTGGTGGCACTGCCGGCGGCCTACTACACCGCCCGGCACCGGTTCCGGGGCCGTACGGCGTTCCTGGTGCTGGTGCTGATCACCCAGATGTTCCAGCCGACCGCGATGCTGGTCGGCATCTACCGCGAGTTCTTCCAGTTCGGCATGGTCGACTCGGTCTGGTCGCTGATCCTGGTCAACGGAGGCTTCAACCTGGCCTTCGCGGTCTGGATCCTCAACGCCTACTTCTCCTCGATCCCGCGCGAGCTGGAGGAGGCGGCGTTCATCGACGGCAACGGCCGCTTCGGCGCGTTGTTCCGGATCACGCTGCCGCTGGCGGCGCCCGGCGTGGTCACCGCGCTGATCTTCACGTTCATCGCCGCCTGGAACGAGTTCGTGGTCGCCCTGACGCTGACCACCACGCCGGACAAGCAGCCGCTGACCGTGGCTCTCAACTCCTTCATCGGCCAGTACGAGGTCGACTGGCAGAACCTGTTCGCCGGTTCGGTGATCGCCACGATCCCGGTCATCATCCTGTTCGGGCTGATCGAGCGGAAGGTCGTCGGCGGTCTCACGGCCGGATCCATCAAGTAAGGCCCGTGCCGGTCGGGGCGGGGCGAGCCGGCTGTGTGATTCCGGGCCGGGGCGCGCCGGTCGTGCTGGTCACGCCGGGGAACGCGAGGGGTCACCGTGACCCGCGTCGGGGACCAAGGTCGGTGGTATCCGGGTCCAAGGGCACCTGCGGTGACGGGGCCGCCGCTGGTGAGCTGACAGCGGGAAGGAGACCTCACGATGACGAAGGTGCTGGTGGCCTACGGTTCCGCGCGCGGCTCCACCAGAGAGATCGCCGGGTGGATCGGCCGGACCCTCATCGAGCAGGGACTGGAGGCCGAGGTCAGGTCCGCCGCCGAGGTCAGGGACGTCGACGCCTACGACGCGGTGGTCCTGGGCGGTGCGGTTTACTTCGGCCGCTGGCACCGCCACGCACGCGCGCTGGTCCGGCGATGTGCCCGGCGGCTGGCGGAGCGGCCCGTGTGGCTGTTCAGCAGCGGACCGCTGCAGGCGATCGGCGACCGGGAGGCGACGCCGCCCGCCGGCGCGGAGCGGGCCAGGCGCAGGATCGGCGCCCGGGAGAGCGTGGTCTTCGGCGGGTGCCTGCGCGACGACGCCCGGGGTTTCCCCGCCGCGATCATGGCCAGGACGGCCGCCGGCGACTTCCGCGACCCCGAGCGGATAGAGGCCTGGGCCCGTGACATCGCCTACGACCTGAAGGCCGCCGACTGACACGGGCACGGGGGACCCCGCGGCGCACGAGGCCGCGGGACGCGCCCGGCGACCGTCGGCGGCTGATCCGGCGCCGCGTCGCACCTGGGCGGCGAAGGCCCAAAGGCCCTCTGTGCCAGGTCGATGGTCCCTGAGCGAAGGCGTGAAGCGGATCCATCCTGAGGCTATGAGCACATTCAGGCGTTTCGAGGCTTTCTCTGCGCTCGCCGATCGGTGTGGACGTCCCGGTGACCGGTTGACGGAGTCCCTGGCCGAGGCCGCCGCCGGGTCGGTGGACGGCCCGCGGGCGTGGGCGCCCGGGGTGGCCAGGCGCCTGGGTCTGCCGGCGGCCGCCG